>CAMNTM010000009.1 GCA_946558465.1 uncultured Lachnospiraceae bacterium | reverse complement strand
TTCGTAGAGTAACCTAATCTATGAAAAATATACAAAAAACGGAAGTTTTTGAAAGGATATTCGATGATACAGCTAAACGGTAATAAAATCCAAATACTGCGTGAAGGAGAGTTTGTACAGATAGAACCATATGGTCCTCATGTTATAAGGGTACGGGCATCTGTAGGGGAGATTGTCGGTCAAGATTGGACGTTATTGCCGCCCCAAGTTTGTGAACCGAATCTGGGAGCAGATGGTGAAGGAAATACATATTTAGAAAACGGAGATATTAGAGTGGAAGTTTCGAAGGAAGGAAAGCTTGTTTTTTTTAATAAAGCGGGCAGAGTACTCTTTGAAGAGCTTTGGAAAAATGAGGGTGATGTTGACGCCAGGATTTTAAAAAGTCTTGTAGGAGGACTTATACATATTGAGCAGCATATATGCGCGTATGAGAAAGAGCATTTTTATGGATTAGGGCAGGAAGCGCATGATTTGTTTGACTTGAAGGGTGCGGTATTAGATTTGTGCCAGCGAAACACAAAAAGTACAATTCCTTTTGTTGTGTCTTCCAGGGGATACGGATTTATATGGAATAATCCTGCTGTCGGAAGAGTGGAATTTGGCACGTCACAGACTCGGTGGGTAGCAGAGGCTTCAAGACAACTTGACTATCTTGTGATTGCGGGGGATACCCCGGCAAAGATCGAACAACGTTATTGTGAAATAACCGGATATGCACCGGAACTTCCTATGTGGGCAACGGGACTTTGGCAGTCAAAGCTGCGGTATGAAACACAAGACGAGCTTCTAGAAATTGCAAGAGAGTATAAAAGGAGAAAGATTCCGCTTTCTTTGATTGTGTGTGATTATTTTCACTGGCCGCAGCAAGGCGAATGGAAGTTCGATGAGAGATATTGGCCGGACCCGGAAGCAATGATAAAAGAACTTGAGGAGATGGAAATTAAACTGTTAGTGTCAATTTGGCCGACAGTTGATCCAAGAAGTGAAAATTTTATCTCTATGAGAGAACAGAATATGCTGATTCGTTCCGAAAGAGGTCCGGGAGCATTGATGTATTGCAGGGGTCCGGAGACATATTATGATTCTATGAATCCGGAAGCGCGTAAGTTCGTATGGAACCGTGTAAAAGAGAATTATTACAATAAAGGAATACGAAATTTCTGGCTGGATGAGGCAGAACCTGAAATTACACCGTATGACTATGATAATCTTCGATATTGGCTGGGGAATGGTATGGAAGTGAGTAATCTTTATCCGTTCTATTATGCGAAAACCTTTTACGATGGACAGAAAGAAGCAGGGCAGGAAGAAATTGTGAATTTGATCCGATGTGCTTTTTTAGGAAGTCAAAGGTTTGGTACGGTTTTATGGTCAGGGGATATTTGTGCCGATTTTGCAAGCTTACGCCGTCAGATTAAAACAGGTTTACACGTGGCGGTCAGCGGTATTCCGTGGTGGACAACAGATATAGGGGGATTCAATGGCGGAGATCCGGACTCATCAGAATATAGAGAATGTATGATTAGATGGTTCCAGTTTGGTACATTTTGTCCGGTATTTCGGATGCATGGTTTTCGATATCGTGCTGACAGACCGGTTGTTTCTCCGGAATCTATGGATAGTTTTTGTCATTCCGGCGGAGCTAATGAAATATGGAGCTATGGTGAGGAAGCATATAGGATTTTACGGGGTTATGTTGAGATAAGAGAGCGCTTAAGGCCGTATATTTATGAGAATTTAAAACAAGCCTCTCTGGATGGGACACCGTTGATGCGTCCATTATTTTATGATTTTCCAGAAGAAGAGGGAAATTACAGCATTTTTGATCAATATATGTTCGGACCGGATATAATGGTGTGTCCCGTATATGAACTGGGGATCCGAAAAAGGGAAGTTCATTTCCCCAAAGGTGAAATTTGGATTGATACAGTTACAGAACAGGAGTATGAAGGAGGCAGTGATATTATGTCAGATGCTCCGCTCTGTAGAATTCCGGTATATCTCAGAAAAGGAACAGAATTAGAATGTGAAATGTTCCGTTAAAGGGAGGTCATTATTGCGATTGTGCATGAATGATAAAAATAAAAAAAAGGAGAAGAAATGTATGAGAAAGAACTTCAAAAAGTCTCTGTCACTTCTGATGGCTACAACGCTTGCGGCAACTATGCTTATAGGCTGCGGTAGTTCTGATAAAGAAGAGAAGACAGAAAAGAGTGATCCCGAGGTATCAGCAGAAGATACGAACTGGGAGGGGGCTTCCAAAGCCGCAGATTTAAGTGGTAAACTAACTTATATGCATTCCGGTGATGATTATGAGCGCGAAATGTATGCAAATGTATTTGATTCGTACATGAAATACGCGCCGAATGTAGAGGTGGAGCAGATGTATGTTCCATCTGATTATGCTACCAAGCTTCAGACATTGGCAACTGCAGGAAATCTTCCGGATTTGTTCTGGACGAGCGAGGCAGGAGTAAAGGCATATTATGAGGCAGGTATGCTTTCAAATATGAACGATGTTTTAGAAGAGTATCCTCAGCTTACAGAAGACATTATTGACGGCGTTATGGAGTTTGGAAATATTGACGGGAATCAGGTTGCTTTTCCAAAGGACTGGACTTCTTATGTAATGTATCTTAATTTGGATTTATTTAAGGAAGCAGGCGTAGAGGCGCCAACGAATGACTGGACAGTAGAAGATTATAAGAAAATTGCAGCTGAGCTCACACAAAAAAGTGGAGACCGTATAGATGTTTACGGAACAGCAGTTAATAATTACCGTGCCGACTGGATTAACTGGATGGGTAATTATGACGCTGAATGGTTTAAAGACGGACAGTCCAATCTGTCTTCTCCGGAAGCATTGGAAGGGCTTAGTGTAATGTATGATCTAATCCAGGATGGTTCAGCGCCGTCTCCAGGAACGGTTTCTGCAACAGGAGACAGTGAAGACCGTTTGTTTGTAATCGGAAAGGTTGCAATGTATCCTTCTGGACGCTGGGTAATCCCGTCTTTCAGAACAGAATGTGATTTTGAGTGGGATGCTGTGGAGATGCCAAAGGGTACCACACGTACTTGTCCATTTATCTGCAGTATGGTTTGTATAGCTGAAACAAGCGAAAATAAAGAAGCAGCAGCAAATTTATTGTCTTACCAGATGAGCGATGAAGGACTTGCACAGGTTATGGAATCAGCGTTATCCCTTCCGGTATATAGTGATTTGATGGCGGATGATAAGTATGTAAATACACCTCCTTCAAAAGATGCATTTATTAACTCGGCAGCATATTTAGGAAATGCTCCACAGATTGAAGCCTGCCTGACAGGACAGTGGTCTGAGTATAACTCCATTATTAATGCAGGATTATCAGATGCATTTGAAGGCGTTACTACAATTGACGAAGCAGTTAAAAAGATTGATGAACAGGCAAATACGACTTTGTTTAATAAATAGTTAAAGTAGAAGATAGGGCATCTTGCAGTGATGCAGGATGCCCTATTTGAAATTATACCAGAATGGAGTTGTAGAATATGAAAAATAAAAAAAATTCTCGTCAGGGACTTACCCTAAAACAAAAGGAAGCTTTAACAGGATATATTTTTATCGCTCTTCCATTAGTAAGTTTGATTATTATGATGTATTATCCGATTATCCGCTCTTTTTTTATAAGCTTTTTTGATTGGAATTTACTTCAAGAACCAACGTTTATAGGAGTTGAAAACTATAAAACGTTGTTTAATGATGAAGTGTTTAGGACATCATTGGCTAATACAATAAAGTGGGTACTTATATATGTTCCGATGTCTGTTATCTCATCATTTTTATTAGCGCTTTTGTTAGATAGAAAACTGAAGGGTGCAGGCTTTTTTCGGACATTGTATTACCTTCCGGTAGTTTGTCCGATTGTAGTTGTAGCGCTTTTATTTGTGTGGATTTACAATACAGATTATGGTATTTTGAACTTTATTTTAAAGAAATTGTTTGACATAGACCCGGTCGGCTGGCTGACAGATTCTCGATTTTCATTATTTTCAATTGCAGTTATGTCAGTTTGGAAGTGGGCAGGATATAATATGCTGATTTTCTTATCTGCTCTACAAGGAATTGATGAGAACTTATATGAGGCGGCGGCAATAGACGGGATTACGCCTTGGACAAAATTGACAAAAATAAAAATTCCTTTAGTTATGCCGTCCATTTATTTTGTAATGCTTACAGCAGTAATTGATGCTTTTCAGATGTTCACAGAAATATTCATTATGACAAAAGGCGGCCCAGGCTATTCTACTTATACAGTGTCTTACTATCTCTGGTCGAACGCTTTTGAATATTCTAAGATGGGCTACGCGTGTGCTATGGCGGCAGTTATGTTTGTGATTATTCTGGCAGTTACTCTTATACAAAATAAGATTATGAATAAAAAAGTTCAATATGATGCATAAAGGAGGCGCAAAAGAATGTCAAAGAAAAAAAGAAAATCTCTTTTTGCTTACATAGGTGTTGGTATAGTTGCAATTTTGGTTATTTTACCGTTTGCATGGATGTTAGTGTCTGCCTTTAAAAGTCAGAGAGAGTTGTTTGCATATCCACCCACATTTTTTCCAATTGAATGGAAGGTAGAGAATTTTATTGAGGCTGCATCAAGGGGAAGTATCAGTTTTTGGCAGATGTTTTTAAATACAATGAAAATTGCAGTCCCATCAACCGTATTTAATATTATATTTTCGTCTCTGGCCGGATATGCTTTTGCCCGTCTGAGATTTCCGTTTAGAGACACTGTTTTTATGTGTTTTATCGCGGCAATGATGGTTCCGTTTGCGATTACATTGATTCCAAGATTCTTGCTTTTTAAGGACTTAGGATTTTATGATACATATGTTCCGCTTATTATTCCAATTATGTTTGGAACGCCGTTTTCCATCTTTTTAACAAGACAATTCTTCATGACTTTACCGAAAGAGCTGGAAGAAGCGGCAATTGTAGACGGATGTAGCCATGTGAGAATATGGTGGCAGATTTTCATGCCTCTGTGTAAGCCGATTATTGCAACTTTATCTGTATTCCAGTTTCAAAGCTCATACAATGATTTTATGGGTCCGGTTATTTATATTGCATCTGATGCGAAGTTTACAGTACAGATGGGGTTATCTTCCTTTAGAAACTCTTTTACATCACGTTATGATTTGATTATGGCAGGTTCTATTCTTGCGTTGATTCCGGTGGTCATCTTGTTTATCTGCTGTCAGAAATACATTGTACGGGGTATTGCAATGAGCGGTATGAAAGGTTAAGACAGCGGGTATGAGGTAAAAGGATGATTGAAGTAAAAGAACTTGTTAAGAAATATGGAAATACTGTGGTATTAGATCACATCAATTTTGCAGTTGAAGAAGGAGAAATATTAGGGCTCTTGGGTTCGAACGGCGCCGGAAAATCAACGACTATGAATATCATCACCGGTAATTTGTCTGCAACAGGAGGAAGAGTGACGATTAATGGTCATGAAATTCTGGAGGAACCGATTAAAGCAAAAAAAGAATTAGGCTATCTTCCTGAAAAGCCTCCGTTGTATACGGATATGACAGTAAAATCATATCTGACTTTTGTATATCGGTTGAAAAAATGCAGACTGCCTGAAAAACAGCATATTGAAGAGGTGTGCAAAGCCGTTCAGATAGAAGATGTGTATCATAGAGTCATCAGAAATCTGTCTAAAGGTTATCAGCAGCGTATAGGTATTGCACAGGCGTTGATTGGCATGCCGAAGGTTTTGATTTTGGATGAGCCTACAGTCGGGCTTGATCCAAAACAGATGATAGAAATTCGAAATTTGATAAAAGAACTGGGAAAAAAGCATACGATTATTTTTTCGTCACATATTTTATCAGAAGTGCAGGCTGTCTGTAACCGTGTGGTTGTATTAAATCAAAGAAAAGTAACTGCAGATGATACGCCGGAGAACTTGTCTGGAAAACTGGAAGGGAAGAATTTAAGAATTTGTGTGCAGGGGCCTGCGAATGAAATAGAAGCAGGCCTGAGAAGACTTGCAGGCGTTCGAAATGTTGAAAGGCAGAAGTGTACGGAAGAAGGCTGTTGTATATTTCATGTAAATGCAAAGGAAGGATCTGACATTCGAAGAGAAATAGCAATTTATTTAAAACAAAGCGCCTGGCTTTTACTTGAAATGACGAATGCGGATCTTTCTCTGGAAAATATCTTTCTAAAACTGACAGAAGATACAAAAGGGGGGAAACGCAAATGAAAGCAATTTTTTTCAGAGAGTTGTCGTCTTATTTTATTTCGCCGACAGGCTATGTTTATCTGGCAGCTTTTTATGTTTTGGCGGGATATGAATACGCGGTTATTATTTTAAGCGGACGTGCAGACTTGAGTTATGAATTTTCCTTTTTGTATACAGTCATTTTACTTTTGATTCCGATAATTACCATGCGTTTGATGAGTGAAGACAGGAAGCAGAAAACAGAGCAGATTCTGTTTTCTGCTCCAATATCGTTAAGTGAGATTGTAGCAGGAAAATTTTTCTCAGCAGTGGCAGTTTATTTGATGGGAATTATGGTCACGCTGCTTCATGCAGCGGTGCTGTATCCTTACACAGAATTAAACTGGGAGCTTTTCTGGGGGAATTTTATTGGAATTCTTTTAATGGGCATGTCATGTATTTCGATGTGCATGTTTATCTCGGCGCAGACAGAGAATCAGATCGCAGCGGCAATTGGAGGCTTTGCTTCCGTGATAGTTGTCCTGTCACTGAATTCCATAGCAGGACTGATTCCTTTTGAACCGCTGCAGAAGATGTTGTATAGTTTATCCTTTTATTCACGGTATCATAATCTGACTATGGGAATGGTCCGGGCAGAGGATTTGTTTTTCTTTATCAGCTTTTCGGGTATATTTTTCCTCTTAACAATCGGAAATCTTGAAAAAAGGCGCGGACGATACAAGATGCTGACAATAGGAACGTCATTGCTTGCCATTGTTTTAATTGTGGCCGCAAATGTTATAGTGGGGAAGCTCACAGAAAAATACGACTGGAACATTGATTTGACTGCAGACAGACGTTATGCGATTTCCGATGATTCTATTGAATATGTAAAAAATCTAAAAGAGGATGTCTCACTTAATGTCTTTGTAAATGAAGAGGATATGGCTTCGGGAAGTTATTATATTGTACAGGCATATCATAATCTGATGGAATATGCGAGAAATTCGGAAAAGGTAACGCTGGAATTTATTGATTTGGTGGATAATCCGACTTATGTATCTCAGTATCCATCACTTGAAATAGGATCTTATGATATTCTTGTGCAGACAGATAAGAAGCAGGAAGTACTTTCATTTCGAAGTCTATACGAATATGACAGTTCAGGATCAGAGATTACAGCATCAAGAGTAGAACAAATGGTAACAAATGCAATTGTATCAGTTACTTCAGAAAAGAAAAGTCAGATATCAATTTTGAATGGTTACGGACAAAACTTTCCAACTGAGTTAAAAGAGCTTTTAGAAGCAAATGGTTATGCAGCCATAGAACAATCTCTATTGACTGAGGAAATTAATAACGAGGCACAAACAGCGATTCTTTTTGCCCCCCAAAATGACCTTGAGGAGGACAGCCTTCGGAAACTAAGTGTGTGGCTTGATAATGACGGTAAACAGGGGAAAAACTTATTTGTGTTTTTTGATCCAAATGCGGCGGAACTTCCCAATTTAGAAAAGTATTTAACCGAATGGGGAATTGAGATGGGAGAGGGATATGCATTTGAATCGAACAGCAGCTTGTATTATAACAGATTCTATTATCCGATAGCACAGTATCTGGATATGGATTATGCATCGGATATGACTAGCAGTGATTTGACAATTATGGCTCTCTGCCGTCCGGTTGATGTGCTGTTTGAAAGCAAAGACAATTATGAGACATCCATTCTTCTTGGGTTTTCTTCTGCTTCCGGCACAATACAATTAGGAGATACCGAGGTAACAGCAGATCAGATTACCGGAGATGTGAATGGAATGGTTCTTTCCAGCCACAAATATTATGGTTCGGAAATTACTGCTTCTAATGTAGTGGTGTCTGGTTCGGCTTTGGCATTCAGTGGAGAATTGTTATCGAGCAGTACATTTGCTAATGCAGATTATATTTTAGGATTATTTAAAAAGCTGGGAGATCTGGATAATATACCAGGAATTGTACCTAAGAATTTATCTGTTCCTGTTCATACTATGACAGAGGCCAGAGCAAATATATATACATGGATATTTATGATTATACTTCCGGCTGCAGTAATTATAGCAGGCGCTGCTGTCTGGCTGCGCAGAAGACATCGATAATAAGGAGAAGACAGCGTGAAAAGACAATTGAAAATGCTGGGAATTATTAGCGTATGCCTGCTCGTATTTGTTGTAATCTGGTACTTCCTTGATACATCAAAAGAGGAAAGTAATGAATCAAAAACAGCGGCAGGAGAACAAACACTATGGGAAACCGCTCAGGAGGAAGTGGCTCAGGTAGAGGTAGAAAATGAAAGCGGCGGGTTCTGTATTATATGGGAGGATGACAGAGCTGTCCTGGAAAGCGTGGAAGGGCTTCCTTTAAATGAGGGGGCCGTAGAAGCCCTTAAGGGCGCTGCATCTCTTATAAAAAGCCAGAAAGAAATTCAGAACGGAAAAGACAGGCTTTCGGAGTTCGGACTGGATGAGCCTGAAGTACAGGTGCGGATCAAAGACAAGAATGGAAAAGAAATAGAATTTTTTGTGGGGAATCCGGCGCCGGAACAAGAGAACAAAGGGCGTTATGTGTACTTGAAGGACCGGGTATATCTTGTAGCTCAGAATAAAATGGAAATATTTGAAAACCGGTCTGAAAATTTCTTATCCGTGGAGGTGACTCCGTCATATGAGGAGGATTCGGAAAGTATTCTGGTCACTAAGGTAGTACTGAATGGAGACAGAGAAGACTTTACCGAAGAAGGATCGTTAATTATTGAGTATTCTGACAGCCAGGAGCTGGCCGGTTATCAGGTGAAGTCTTATCAGATTACTTCACCGGTAGAATATCCCGCTGAGGCAGGAATTGCAGAGGAAGTTATTCCTTCTTTATTTGGTATTACCGCGGAAGAGATCACAGCGCTTTATCCTGAGGAAGAAGAATTAGCTTCCAGCGGACTTGATACTCCCTATTTGAGTGTGGAGGTATTTTATAAAGATGCGGACGATTCAGCTAAGACATTTGTGCTTGACGCATCCCGGCCTGACGAGGAAGGAAACGTTTTTCTTAAGCTTCGGGAAAGAAGCGTCATTTACTCATGCGACGCCAGTCAGGTTCCGTTGCTCGAAATGGGGACCAGTGATCTGATCAGCCATGAAATACTGGCTCCGGACATTCGAACGCTTAGACGGCTTACAGTGAGAAAAAACGGAGAAGAAGCTTCGACTGTGGATTTAAGTAATCTAGGAAAAGACAATGCTGAGGTTTTGTATGAGAATAAGAGTATACAACCGGCAGATTTTCAGAATTTTTATTACGGGTTGATCAGCTTATCGGCAGACGAGGTATTACTGGAACCGGCAGAAGACACGTCTTCGATGGAGCAGGTGGCAGAGGTTATATTCGAGTACGAGAGCGGAGAACAGGAACGGGTCGTTTATTATCAGGAGGAAACGCTGCAGCTATATGCGGTGTTGAACGATAATGAACGGGGTTACAGACTGTCTGCTTCCGAGATGGAGAGGGTGTTGAACGATTGGAAACGGTTATTAAACAGCGAGGAAATCAAGGCGCGCTATTGATTCACTAATTGCTATTGATTTCCTTCCGCAGCCGCCTCGTGGGCTTCAAACGCCTTTTTAAAAGCCGGCTCCAGGAGGCGTTCCGCGGCCATAGTGTAACATGCGGGAAGTATAAAAACGGTAAAGGGCGCGATTATGACCGCACCTATACAGAGAAGATAGATTATAATCAATATCAAAGTAAAACCTAAACGGGTAACAGATAAAGCGATACTGGTTTTAATAATTTCAAGAGAGCTCATATAGAATCGGGAAAGTACAGGAAAACTGTACGTTACCATACACAGCAGGAGCAGCGCGGTTAAAATCGTAATTGCCAGATAAAGAATTCCCAGTACGCCGGCGTAGTCCATGCTGCGGGAAAAAAGATGGCTTGCTATACAAAATAACCCGACAGGTATACATAAAAATTCAATGATAATACCCTGCTTAAGATTCGTTCGAAAGGATTTCCAAAATGTGGAGATAACATAACCGTCATTCTGCAGAAAGGTTTTATGAACACTATAATATAATGCAGCGGAAGAGGCACCGATGGTAATCACCGGGAGGCTGAACACCAGCCAAAGACTGCTTAAAATCAGTACGTCACAAAATTTACTTAAAAATGTAAAAACAGGCCCTTCTAATTTGAAAATACGGTTCATAATTTCACTTCCTTTTGTTATGACGAAGCTTATTTTAACATGGTATAAAGAAACTGTCAAATATTAGATTGATTGTCATTATTTATTTAATTATCACTATAAAAGCAGCAGATGAAATGGAGGAAAAGACGAGATGACAAAAAAAAATTCCAGGGAAGAAATCATTCAGATGGAGCTAGACGCCATTTATATTGGCAATCTTAATACAGTGGACAGCGATCTGATACTTCCCAGGCAAGGAAAATACGGCGCTGATTTTGAATGGATAACAGGTGAGGAACGATTTATTGAATCAAACGGAAAAGTACACAGACCGCTTCATGGTATGGGTGACCGCAAGGTGGTTCTGACGGTAAGAGCTTCTTATGAGGGAGCCTTTGGAGAAAAGGAGTTTGCGGCAACGGTATTACAAGAAGCAAAAGAAACGATTATTACCGAGATTCGTAGAACAGTGCTGACTGTAAAAATCGGAGAAAAAGCAAAGCTTCCGTCTGTTGCGATAGTCAAAACTGCTGACGGGCGCCTTATGACTGTACCGGTAAGGTGGGAAGAGTATGAACCGCTTAAAGAAACAGGAACTCTTAAAATAGCGGGCAGTGTTCCAGACTGCGGACAGAAGGCAGAGGCAGTTCTTGAGTATTGTGAAAAAGCGGAGAAAAAAGAAGCGGTGGAACAAAAGGCTAAAGAATTTCCAATGCATCAGGTTCGTCTTTTGGAAGGAACACTATATTATGAATACCAGCGGCGGATGTTAGAATACTTGTTAGGTATAGATGACAATCAGATGCTTTATAATTTCCGGAAAGCATGTGGACTAGACACTCTTGGGGCAGAACCGATGACAGGCTGGGATGCGGATGATTGTAAATTGAAGGGACACACGACGGGGCATTATTTATCAGGTTTGGCATTAGCCTGGGGAGCAACAGGTGATGAACGGTTTTTAGAAAAGATTAGTTATATGGTAGAAGAGCTTTTCAAGTGTCAGCAGGCGTTTGCGCAGTCTGAAGAATATCACAGGGGGTTCTTGAGCGCATATTCTGAGGAGCAATTTGACCTTTTGGAGCAGTTTACTCGTTATCCGGAAATCTGGGCGCCTTATTATACGCTGGATAAAATTATGTCCGGGCTTTATGACTGCTATCAGCTTGCTGAAAATGAGAAGGCGAAAGAGGTCATGGCATTGATGGGAGACTGGGTATATGACAGGCTTTCCCGTCTTACGAAGGAGACTTTAGACCAGATGTGGTCCATGTATATTGCCGGAGAATTTGGCGGTATGCAGGGCACGATGGCAAAGCTCTATCAGCTTACGGGAAAGGAAACACATCTGAAGGCAGCACGCTTCTTTGACAATGAAAAGTTATATTACCCGATGGAGCAGAATTGTGATACGCTGGAGGATATGCACGCTAATCAGCATATTCCACAGATTCTGGGCTCTATGGAAATGTTTAAGGTAACAGGGGAAGAAGAGTACTTAAAGATTGGAAAAAATTTCTGGAACATTGTCACAGGAGGGCATGTCTACTGTATTGGAGGAACAGGAGAGACAGAAATGTTTCATAGAGCAGGGACCACATGTGATTATCTTACCGAAAAATCGGCAGAAAGCTGCGCAAGCTATAATATGCTTCGGCTGACGTCCCAATTGTTTGGGTACTCATTAGACGGTGAGCTTATGGATTATTATGACAATACGCTCCGGAACCATATTTTGACTTCCTGTACGCATACAGATGACGGCGGAACAACGTATTTTCTTCCGTTGGGGCCGGGTATGAGAAAAGAATATTCTACGACAGAAAATACATGCTGTCATGGTACGGGAATGGAGAGTCGTTTTCGGTATATGGAAGATATATATGCTTATGATGATGAATCTGTATATATTAACCTTCTGATTGATTCGAAACTTTCAGGAGAGATTGAATTAGAACAGAAGAGTGCAGTGGAAACAGGGGAAGTGAAGATTAAATGTCTGAAGAATATGGACAAAAATCTAAAGATACATATTCCGTTATGGGCACAGGAAGAATTTGAGGTGTCTGTTAATGGGGACAGATTGGAGGATATTGTTTTAGAGAAGGGGTATGTGTGTATTTCCGGTTTTCAAACAGAAGGTCTTGAGATTGTATTGAAGCTTCCGATGAGACTTAGAATATTAAAAAATACTTCCGACGCCAGCCTGGTGAACTTGGCGTATGGGCCGTATATTCTGGCGGCATTATCAGAGAAGAGTGATTTCTTTACGTTACCGGCACTAGAAGAGATACAACCGATAAATAAAAAAGGGCATTTTAAAGCAGGAGAATTGAAATTTGTTCCATTTGCAGAGGTTGACTTAGAGCCGTATCATGTGTATTTTAGAAAGAAATGCTGTACAGAGTGAACTTGATTATTTAAAGTAAGAGAGGAAGTATTATGGTCAAAATATTTTACGAAGAAAACAGACAAGAACTATGTGAAAATATTGAAGCGAAATCATTAATTATTCTATTCAGCGGACATGCACCAAGAAAAACTGGTGATGAGGACTATCCGTTTTATGCAAATCGAAATTTTGTATATTTAACTGGAATTGAACAGGCAGATACAGTGCTTATGATGTATTCAGGCTCAGGACGAGAAAGCGATAAGTTATATATGCTTCCTTCCGATCTGATCTTAGAGCGTTGGAACGGCAGAAGAATAAAAAAAGAAGAGGCTTCAGATATTTCTGGAATTGATAAATTTGATAATATAGAAAGTTTTGAGAAGGACTTGGAACGTCTTCTTTATACGGGAGAATTTGCGCAGGTATATTTGGATTTGGACGTGAACTTTTATAAGGAAAATAAAAATGAAGCTCTTCAAACTGCGGCAAAGATTCAATCGGAGGCGCCGCATATCAAAATTAAAAATTTGAATCCTATACTTCGTAAATTACGTACGATAAAAAAGCCATGTGAAATAGAAGCACTTAGAAAGGCCGAGGATATTACTAGAGCAGGCATTGAAGCGATGATGCAGGCTTCGGTACCTGGTATGTATGAATATCAATATAAAGCAGAATTTGACTATGCTCTTGCACAGTATGGTGTATGTGTACCGGGATTTCCTTCTATTATCTCTGCAGGAAACAATAATTTTTGTATTCATTACAATAGATATTGTGGAAAGGCGCAGGATGGAGATATGATCTTAAATGATGTTGGAGCTGTTTGGGACCATGAAATTGTAGATGTATCCAGAGCATGGCCTTGTAATGGTAAATTTACTGAGAGACAAAGGTTACTTTATGAGTGTGCTTATAGAACCTCTGAGCATATGTTTGAGATTTTGAAGCCTGGAATACCGATGTCTGAGGTGGATCCGATGATACGTAGATATAATTACGAACTGTTAAAAGAGGCTGGCGTACTTAAAAGTTTTGATGAAATCGGTACATATATGTGGCATGGCGGAGCGCATCATATTGGATTTGATGTACATGATACCGTATATGTAAAAGATAGATTGACTGAGCCGGGAATGGTATTTTGTGTAGATATCGGTATTTATCATGAGGAATGGGGGATTGGATTCCGGCTGGAAGATAATTGTTTAATTACCTCTAACGGTTGTGAGAATCTGTCCCGCCTGATCCCAAGAACTATTGAAGAGATTGAAAATATTATGGCAAAATAAAAGTAAATGCCGGCAGGTACAGCACGTTCAGGGAATACACTCTATTGATAGAAATTGATGCTTAGAACATTTTCCAAAGTTCATAACCTCACACAAGACCACATATACTACAGGTAAAGGGAAAAGTCTGGAGTTTTGCATTTATGAAGGAAGACCGGCGACACAGATGGAGGAACTATGGCATTGTAGTTTTGGCACTGATGATAGCCCTGACTGGTTCTTATAAGTACGTAGAGAGCTATGTTACAGTGTCCAGTAATGTAAATGGAAGAGAGCTTCCTATTTATTCGGTAGAGACAGATGAGAAGAAGGTAGCGCTGTCATTTGACGCAGCATGGGGGAACGAAGATACCCGGCGTATACTGGATATACTGGCAAAATATAAAGCTCATGTCACATTTTTTATGACAGGAGGATGGGTAGAGAGCTATCCGGAGGATGTAAAGGCGATATACGAGGCTGGACACGACCTGGGAAATCACAGCGAAAATCACAAAAATATGTCCCAGCTGTCCAATGAAGAAAAGACAAAAGAGCTGCTGAGTGTTCATGAGAAAGTAAAAGAGCTCACGGGAGAAGAGATGCAGCTGTTTCGTCCGCCCTATGGAGATTATGATGATGATGTAGTTTTGAATGCAAAGGAAAATGGTTATTACACAATACAATGGAGTGTAGACAGCCTGGACTGGAAGGACTATGGCATAGACAGCATTACAAATACAGTGCTGAATCATAAGGATCTGCAAAACGGCGCCATTATTTTATGCCATAACGGAGCAAAATATACGGCGGATGCGCTGGAAATATTGATAAAAGGGTTGAAGGAGCAGGGATATGAGATTGTACCGGTATCCGAGTTGATTTATAAGAAGGACTATCATATGGATGTGACAGGAAGACAAATACAGGATTCCTGAGCATGGGGAAAGTGTCTTTAATATTTATAAAATGCAGAAAATTCCGAAGAACAGGTTTTCTTTGGGATTTTTGCATTTATAAAAGTATTTGTCTGAAAATTACTCTAAGTAAGGAAAAAAGTTTCACATACACTTAAAAAAAATTATGATATAATGAGAAAATCAGAGGATTAGCGGGAAAACTATTACGCAGTAAAGATCACAGGAGGTATACAGACATGCACAATACAAGACATGTGACAGAAGATATTATATGGGTAGGCGGAAATGACAGAAGGCTTGAACGCTTTGAGAATTTGTTCCCGATTCCAAGAGGTGTTTCCTACAATTCTTATTTAATTTTGGACAAGAAGACAGTTTTGATGGATACAGTAGATTTGTCTGTGACAGAACAATTTCTTGCCAATCTTGAATACAGGCTGGGAAATCGGGGTCTTGATTACTTGGTGGTCCAGCATATGGAGCCGGACCACTGCGCGAATATCGGACGTCTGGCAGAAAAATATCCAGATATGAAAATTGCAGCGAATATGAAAACAGTAAGTATGCTGGGGCAATTTTTCGACGAGTCGTTTGAAGAGCGTATTCATCTTGTAAAGGAAGGAGATATTCTGGAGACGGGAAAGCACAAGCTTAAGTTTATTATGGCGCCTATGGTTCACTGGCCTGAGGTTATGGTTACCTATGACGAGACAGAAAAACTGTTGTTTTCGGCAGACGCTTTCGGAACCTTCGGTGCTTTAAACGGTAATCTTTTCAGCGATGAAGTTCATTTTGAAAGGGACTGGCTTGCGGATGCGAGGCGCTATTATGCAAACATTGTGGGGAAATATGGAATGCAGGTACAGGCATTACTTAAGAAAGCGTCTTCACTTGATATTCAGATAATCTGTCCGCTTCACGGTCCGGTATGGAGAGAGAATATTGAGTATTTTATAGAGAAATATGACAGATGGAGCAGATATGAGCCGGAGGATAAAGAGATTGTCATTATCTACGGTTCGATTTACGGATATACAGAGTCGGCGGTAAATGCATTGGCTTCCCTGCTCGCGGAGAAGGGTATTAAAAATATAGCAGTATATGATGTGTCAAAGACACATGTATCAGAGCTGATTGCGGAGATCTTCCGCGCAAGTCATCTGGTGCTGGCGTGTCCAACCTATAACGGCGGCCTCTATCCGCCGGTGGAGAGTCTGCTGAGTGATATGAAGGCGTTAAATGTGCAGAAGCGTACTGTGGCAGTTATTGAGAATGGATCATGGGCGGCAACTGCAGGAAAACAGATTGTGAAGAAGTTAGAGGAGCTGAAAGAGATAAGTGTATTAGAACAACAGCTGACAATTAAATCTATGCTGAAGCAGGGGCAGACGCAGGAGCTTGAGGCATTTGCGTCGCAGATTGCAGATGCTTTATAGGAACCGGCATTTAAAGGCAGTATTAGAATTTAGAAAATACAGAATAAGAGGAAGAGGATGGAAAACAGGGTATCAGTTATTAGTATTATTGTAAAAGATGAAGAAGCCTCGGCAGCAGTGAATGAGCTGCTGCATGAGTTCCGACAGTATATCGTAGGGCGCATGGGAATTCCCTACAGAGAGAGAGAAGTGTCTATTATAAGTGTTGTATTAGATGCACCTGGAAATGCGACAAGCACATTGTCTGGGAAATTAGGCATGCTTAATGGTGTCAGTGCAAAAACACTGACAGCAAAATTATAGGTTAAGTAACGAGATAAATTCAACGAAAGGAAGAAAGAGTATGAGTAACTTGACAGAGATCAGATGGCACGGCCGGGGCGGCCAGGGGGCAAAGACAGCCGCGCTGCTTTTGGCGGATGTGGCATTTCAGACAGGAAAATACGTACAGGGATTTCCAGAATACGGCCCTGAGCGGATGGGAGCTCCGATTACAGCCTATAATCGTATCAGTGATACGGTTATCCGGGCACATTCCAATATTTATGATCCAGAATACGTAGTCGTAGTTGACGAATCTCTGCTGGAGGCAGTTGATGTGACAAACGGCCTGAAAAAGGAGGGAGCTATCCTTGTAAATACTCAGCGGAGCAAGGAGGAGATTATTCCGCATCTAAAAGGGTATGAGGGAAAGGTCTACACAATTGATGCGCACAAGGTATCTATGGCTGCGATGGGAAAATATTTTCCAAATACACCGCTTCTTGCAGCGATTGTAAAGGTAACGGGACTTATGGATGAGGAGACTTTTCTGCGTGAGATGAAGGCATCCTTTTCTCACAAATTTGCCAGCAAGCCGGAGGTAATCGACGGTAATATGGCAGCACTTAAGATGGCGCTTGAGGAGGTACGATAATGGCAGCGGATATTTCAAAATTGGGTGTAAAGGCAGGCTGGAAGGACTTGACGGAAGGGATGATGATCGCCGGTGCAGGTACTTCTAAGGAATTCAATACGGGAGAATGGTCTACAGATAAGCCTGAATTTATAGAGGATAAATGTAAACAGTGTCTGCTTTGTGTACCGGTCTGTCCTGACAGCTGTATTCCGGTAGAAGATATGAAAAGAGGCGTATTTGACTATAAGCACTGTAAGGGCTGCGGTATCTGTGTGAAAGCGTGTCCGTTTGGTGCAATTACGATGGAAGGGGTGAAATAGAATGGCAAAAAGAGACAGATTATCAGGGAATGAAGCAGTAGCAATTGCATTAAGACAGATTAATCCGGATGTATTTCCGGCCTTTCCTATCACTCCTTCTACAGAGATTCCTCAGTATTTCGCTTCCTTTGCGGCAAATGGACAGGTGGATACGGAGTTTATCCCGGTGGAGAGCGAGCACAGCTCCATGAGTGCTGCAATCGGTGCAAGCGCAGCGGGGGCAAGAAGTCTGACGGCCACCTCTTCCTGTGGTCTTGCATATATGTGGGAGGAACTGTACATAGCGGCGTCCAATCGTCTTCCGCTGGCGCTTGCATTAGTAAATCGTGCATTGTCCGGACCGATTAATATTAACTGCGACCATTCGGACAGTATGGGAGCAAGAGATTCCGGATGGATTCAGATGTATGCGGAGAATAATCAGGAGGCGTATGACAATATGGTACAGGCCTACCGGATTTCCGAGCATCCGGATGTAAGACTCCCGATTATGATCTGCCAGGATGGATTTATCACAAGCCATGCGGTAGAGAATATTGAGCTTCTGGAAGATGAGGAAGTGCAGAAGTTTGTTGGTGAATACAATCCGGAAAATTACCTTTTGAACCCACAGTGCCCGATGGCAGTAGGTCCATATTCTGTTACAGATTATTATATGGAAGCGAAGCGGAACCAGGCAGAGGGCATGAGACATGTAAGCCGTGTTGTGCTTGATGTGGCAAAGGAATACAAGAAGCTGTCCGGCAGAGAATATGGACTTTTTGAGGAATACCGCATGGATGATGCCGAGAGGGCAGTTGTTATGATTGGATCTGCAGCGGGTACCACAAAGGATGCCATTGACAGATTAAGAGAACAGGGAGAGAAGGTAGGGCTCATTAAAATCCGCCTTTATCGCCCGTTTCCGGCATCAGAGATTGCAGAAGCGCTTAAGAATGTGAAGGCGGTTGCAATTATGGACCGGGCAGAGGGCTATACAAATCATGGAGGGCCGCTGGGTGCAGATGTAATGGCGGCGTTATACCGGGCTCACGCGGATGCTCTGGCAGTAAATTATATCTATGGACTGGGCGGCCGCGATGTACGTGTCAAGGATATGGAGAATGTGTTTGCCGCATTGAAACAGATGATGGCAGACGGTGACGCAGGAGAGACCTATCGTTATCTTGGAATCAGAGAGTAGGGAGGAGACGAGAGATGAGCTATAATTTTAAAGAGACGATGAATAAACCGGAACGTCTCGCTCCGGGACACAGGATGTGCGCAGGCTGCGGCGGAACCATTGCAGTAAGGAATGTACTGCGCGGGCTTCATGAAGGAGACAGGGCAGTAATCGGAAATGCGACGGGTTGTCTTGAGGTGTCTACATTTACCTACCCGTATACTGCGTGGGAGGACAGCTATATACATAATGCATTTGAAAATGCGGGAGCAACCTTAAGCGGTGTGGAGGGGGCATATAAAGCGCTGAAGAGAAAAGGGAAGCTTGATGAGACGTATAAGTTTATTACCTTCGGCGGTGACGGCGGAACCTATGATATCGGTTTTCAGTCCCTTTCAGGAGCAATGGAGCGTAACCATGACCTGGTATACGTGTGCTACGATAATGGAGCGTATATGAATACGGGCATTCAGCGTTCTTCTGCAACACCGATGTATGCAGATACGACGACAACTCCGGTAGGTTCACAGAGCAATGGAAAGCCTCAGAATCGTAAAGATTTGGCAGCTATTATTGCGGCGCACGACGTTCCGTATGTAGCTCAGACAACTTTTGTACAGAATTTTAAGGATCTGCATGTCAAGTCTGAGAAGGCAATCTACACGCCGGGGGCTGCATTTCTTAATATTATGGCGCCGTGTCCGAGAGGCTGGAGATACAATACACCAGATATTATGGAAATCTGCAGGCTAGGAGTGGAGACCTGCTACTGGCCCTTATTTGAGGTGGAAGAAGGAAAATGGATACTCAATTATGAACCGAAGAAGAAGCTTCCGATTGAGGATTTTTTAAGGCCGCAGGGACGTTTTAAACATTTATTTAAGAAGGGGAATGAATATCTCCTGGAAGCATTTCAGAAGGAAGTGGACAGAAGATGGGATGAGCTTTTGTTCAGATGTTCCAGGTAATCGGAGGAGTGTATGAAGAGAGAAAAATTCAATTCCCGTCTGGGTTTTATTCTGGTTTCCGCCGGCTGTGCGATTGGAATAGGAAATGTGTGGAAGTTTCCGTATATGTGCGGAGAATTCGGCGGTGCTGCATTTATACTGATTTATCTAATTTTTCTTTTGATATTGGGAATTCCGGTTCTTGTATGTGAGTTTGCCGTGGGAAGAGCAGGCAGAAAAGGCGTAGCAGCAGCTTTTGAGGTATTGGAGCCTGAGGGAAGCCGATGGCATAAAAGTAAGTGGATAGGAATTATAGGCAGCTATCTCCTCATGATGTTCTATACAACAGTAGGCGGCTGGATGCTGTATTACTGCTATCGAAGTGTGCTGGGAGAATTCGCGGGGGCATCTGCCGAGGAGATTGCAGGCAGTTTCGCCAGTATGCTTGGAGATGCTCCGGTAATGGTGTTCTGGACAGTTCTGATTACGGTATTAGGTTTTGCAGTCTGTTACTTTGGAATACAGGGCGGAATCGAGAAAGTATCTAAGATTATGATGACGGCGCTCTTAATTATTATGGTAGTGCTTGCGTTTCATTCTGTGTTTATGGATGGTGCCGGAGCAGGAGTCAGATTTTATCTTATTCCGGATTTTCAAAAAATAAAGGAGATAGGATTTGGAAATGTCATATTTGGAGCTATGAGCCAGGCATTTTTCACGCTGTCTATCGGGATTGGAGCAATGCTTATATTTGGAAGCTATATGGACAGAGAGAGGAGTCTTGCAGGGGAGGCTGTGAATATAACGGCACTGGACACATTTGTAGCGCTGATGGCCGGCTTTATCATTATTCCGGCATGCTTTTCGTTTGGAATCGAACCGGGAGCGGGACCGAGCCTTATCTTTATTACAATACCAAATATATTTGCCCAGATGCCGGGAGGACAGATATGGAGTGCACTATTCTTTTTATTTCTGACATTTGCTGCATTTTCAACATTGGTTGCAGTGTTTGAAAATATCATATCCTTTGATATGGATATGCTTGGATGGTCGAGAGATAAGAGTGTGCTTGTCAGCATTATATTAATTAGTGTACTCAGCATGCCGTGTGTGCTGGGCTTCAATCTGTGGTCTGGCTTTGCACCCTTTGGAGAGGGTACGAATATTATGGACCTTGAGGATTTTATTGTATCAAATAATCTTCTTCCTCTGGGAAGCCTTGGCTATGTGCTGTTCTGTACGAAGAAAAATGGATGGGGCTGGAAGAACTTTATCCATGAGGCGAATACCGGAAAGGGGATATTATTTCCGAAGGGGCTTCATCTGTATATGGCGTATGGACTGCCGCTTATCATTGTCATCATATATCTGAAGGGTTACTATGATAAATTTGTCGGACAGGGAAATGCTGTATTGGCAGGCTGGATGATTGTGGCGGCAGTGTTGCTTGGATTTGTACTGTATTGTGCCGGAGATTTTAGAGATCATGCAAAAAGAGGGGCAGCGAATCAATAAAAATTATGAAAAATTTCCAGATGAAAAAACAGCTGTTAAAGCAGTACTTTGGTTACGATGAATTTCGGGAAGGGCAGGAACTTCTAATCGACAGCATTCTGGCGGGAAAGGATACTTTCGGTATTATGCCGACCGGAGCCGGGAAATCGTTATGTTTTCAGATTCCGGCGCTGATGCTTGACGGAATTACTCTGGTCATTTCTCCGCTTATCTCCCTGATGAAGGATCAGGTGGGTGCATTAAATCAGGCCGGAATCCATGCGGCGTATCTGAACAGCTCATTAAGTGTGAATCAGTATTATAAGGCGCTTGAGTTTGCGAGGGCCGGAAGATATCCCATTATTTATGTGGCGCCGGAGCGTCTGCTGACAGAAAGCTTTCTTGATTTTGCTTTGCATACGAAGATAGCAATGATAGCGGTGGATGAGGCGCATTGTGTGTCTCAGTGGGGACAGGATTTCAGACCCAGCTATCTGAAGATCATGGAATTTGTAGAGAGACTTGCGAATCGTCCTATTATCAGTGCGTTTACTGCGTCGGCGACAAGAGAAGTAAGAGAAGATATCGTGGATATATTGATGCTGCGGGAGCCGACCGTTCTGAGTACAGGATTCGACAGGCCAAATCTGTACTTTGAGGTGCAGACGCCGAAGAACCGCTTCGGAGCACTCAGAGAGTACCTGAAAAAGCATGAGGGTGAGAGTGGAATTATCTACTGCCTCACACGAAAGCAGGTGGAAGAGGTATGCGGGGGCCTGATTAAAGAAGGCGTGCCTGCCACCAGGTATCATGCGGGGTTAAGTGATGACGAGCGTAAAAATAATCAAGAGGATTTCATCTACGACAGAGCACCTGTGATGGTAGCGACAAATGCATTTGGCATGGGGATTGACAAGTCGAATGTAAGGTATGTGGTACATTATAATATGCCCAAGAATATGGAGTCCTATTATCAGGAGGCCGGCCGGGCCGGGCGTGACGGAGAACCGGCAGAATGTATTTTGTATTATGGCGGGCAGGATGTGGTGACGAACCGATTTTTCATAGAAAACAATCAGGATAATGAAGAGTTAGATGAGATAACCAGACAGATCGTCAGACAGCGGGATGAAGAGAGACTGCGGAAGATGACATTTTACTGCTTTACAAACGAATGTCTGCGGGATTATATGCTTCGGTATTTTGGAGAATACGGCGGAAATTACTGCGGAAACTGTTCAAACTGCATGACTCAGTTTGAGGAAGTTGATGTAAGTGAAATCGCAGAGGTGTTCATTGGATGTGTACGGGAATCCGGGCAGCGGTACGGCATTAACGTGCTGATTGATACCGTTCATGGTGCGAATACGGCGAAAATACGCCAGTACCTCATGGATAAGAATTCTTATTACGGAAGACTTGCCGGTGTGCAGAACTATAGGCTCCGCCAGGTGGTAAATTTTTTGTTGGTGGAGGGATATCTCAGACTTACGGATGATGAGTATGTGCTTGTAAGGCTTACAGAAAAATCTTCCCTTGTATCAGAGGGCAAAAAGATTTTCATGAAAATGGCTAAAGAAGAGAAGAGGCCGGAGGTTAAAGCAAAAAAAATCACAAGAGCTGGCAGAAAGCCAGCCGGAGCCGGGGAGCTTGGCACAGAAGAAAAGAAGCTGTTTGAGAGGCTGCGGGCCCTCAGGACTGAGATTGCTAGAGAAGAGAGAGTTCCTCCGTATATTGTATTTTCCGATAAAACTTTGATACATATGTGCATTGTTAAGCCTAAGACGAAGGTGGAGATGCTGAAGGTATCCGGGGTAGGAGAATTCAAGTATGAGAAGTACGGAGAACGGTTTTTGGTGGAATTAGGGACAGGGCATTTTTAATTGGGGACGGGGTATTTTGAGAAATACCCCGTCCCCAATTAATATTTCTCTGTCGTCTCTCTCCGAAATAGTATCGGTGTAATAACCTTATGAATCGGTTTCTCAAGTGGTTTCGGTTTTCTTTTTTTTCGTTCTGCCATCTGTTCAACCAGAAGCTTTATCGCTTCATATGCCAGTTTATCAATCTGCTGCCCGATAGTGCTGATTGATATAACTGCCTCTTGTGAAATCGGGGAATTATCAAATCCTACCAGGAAAAAATCATCTGGAAGTTTTCCATATTTTCGTATAATCAGATTGACGAGTATATTTGCTTGTGTATCATTGGAAATAAACAGGCCTTTCTTTAATCCGGAATACTTTTCTGTGATAACATTCAAAATATCAGTCAGATGGTTTTTAATAGATTCATAAGTATTTCCCATTTCCTTTAAGATAAGCTCATGTTTAATGTGATGTTCCTTGCAGAAATCCAGAAAACCTTGTACACGGCCGTAGGCGGGTACATCCGGATTGGCAGGGGAATTGATATAGTTGATGTGAATGATAACGTCACAGTCGTGGTTTGCCAGAAGACTGGTTGCCTGATAACCGCCCATGTAGTTATCCGTATTTACACTGCAGACATATTTGTCCTCCCGTTCAATTGTCACGATGGGAATATTAAGCTCAGCCAGCTCATTGGAAGGGATTGTATGGGTGAGAATAATAAGCCCTTCGATTTTATAAGACAGGAGCTCATCTATATAGCGGCGTTCTGTTTCTTCCTGGCCATTCCCTACAAACACAAGAAATTTGTAGCCGAAGGTTTCATAAGTCGCAAGAATCTGGTTCAGCATTTCTGCATAATAGTGAAGGAACAGATTTGGAATAATGATACCGATGAATTCGGTATTACCGTTGGCAAGGATACGTGCTACTTTATTTTCCCTGTAATCAAGATCGGCGAGAGCCTTCGCGATAATTTCCTGATTTTCAAGTGTCAGAGAGTCCGGATCATTAAAATATCTGGAAATAGTGGTTTTTGAAAAATGCGTATATTCCGCAATGTCATTAAATGTTATATTTTTCTTTTTCATAGGTTTATCGTGCACTCCTATTGTTACTTAATTCAGTATTAAATATAGCAGAAATTCGGAAAATTAACAATAAGTAATCGGTTAAGTAACCGGTTTTGTATAAGGTGTACAAAATACGTTTTTTAGATTTAGAGACAATTCACAAAGTTCATTTTGATTATTGACGGAAGATATACAGGGTGCTATGATGATTGTAAAGTAACCGGTTACTTAACCGATTACTTTACCGGTTATATATAAGCGAAATACATAGAACTACAAAAAATTAAAAACAGGAGGAATGATTCATGAGAAGAAAATTCATGAAAAAGGTCACTGCGTCGGGGCTTGTGATGGTTCTGATGATGACAATGCTGACGGGCTGCCGCTTTGGCTTTGCCAGCGATCCGGATGACCCGAATGAAGAGGAAAAAGAAGTCCCGATCGACACTTCGGTGGATACGTTCGAATATGATACTTCACTGAGCGGGACGAACATCACACTTTTGAATTCAAAAGCGGAGATTCAGGTGGCGCTGGAGGCAATGGGTGCAGAATATGAGAAAAAATCTGGTGTTCATGTGGAGGTTATGCCGGTTACAGACGGGGATTCTCCGTATACGAAGGTAGTAAGCCTGTACAATTCAGGTACTCCGCCGACAGCATCTATTTTGGATACGACAGATGTTATTGCCCTGGCTGAAGAAAAAGCGGCTGATTTGACAGGAGAACCCTGGACAGAGGAGGCCGAAGGCTATCTGACAGAGATAGACGGTAAGATATACAGCTTCCCGCTGTGTATTGAAGGACGGGGAATCATTTATAATAAAGCAGTTATCGAGGAGGCTCTGGGAGAGGAATTTCACCCGGAATCTGTCACGACTCAGTCTGCATTTACAGATATTCTTGACAGGCTGGTAGAGGCAGGAATAGAAAAGCCGGTATCTGTAGCAAAGGAGGATTGGTCTCTGGGAGCGCATCATCTGCAGTACATCTATGAGACATACGAAGGAACAAGTGAAGGCGCGCAGGAGATTA
Organism: uncultured Lachnospiraceae bacterium; assembly: GCA_946558465.1. Classification (GTDB taxonomy): domain Bacteria; phylum Bacillota; class Clostridia; order Lachnospirales; family Lachnospiraceae; genus CAPEBR01. The sequence continues at coordinate 90,634 of CAMNTM010000009.1, read as the reverse complement.
TCGAGGATATTAAGGCCGGAAAGGTTGATTTAGACTCTTATAAGCGGCTGTCAGAGTTCCTGGATATGTTTGATATTTTGAAAAAATATAATGTTGCAAAGGGCGATCCGCTGGGAGCGGACTATGATGAGATGGCTATTGACTTGGCTGATGGGAAAACTGCTTTTTGGTTTAATGGGAACTGGGCATGGCCGAATCTTTCAGAGGCAGGCGCCGAGGAGGCTGACGAGTACGGTTTTCTTCCGTATTTTATGAACGATGATAAGAGTGATTTTGCAAATGAGCAGATTCAGGCTTCTCCATCGAAACAGGTGATGCTGGATGGACAGATTGCCTCTGATAAGGAGCAGGCTGCAGCGAAGGAATTCCTGAACTGGATCGTGTACAGCGAGATTGGCCAGCAGATGCTTGTAAAGACCTGTAATATCATCCCGCCGTTTAAAAATAACCCATATGAGCCGAGTGATCCGTTGAGTGCAGATATTTATAAAAAGGTACATGAGGAGAAGGCATTCAACGCTTCGGCAATCGTGCCGAATGACCATTGGGCTGTGCTGGGTGCTTCTATGCAGAAATATCTTGCGGGCAGAAGCGACAGGAACGAGCTTACAGAGGATATCCAGAAATACTGGGATGAGCAGGAATAGGAGGGACAAAAAATGAAATCAAAAAATAATGGAAAAGATTTCTGTATGTTTGCGCTGCCGGGAATGTTTTGCTTCTTTGCAGTAGTAATTGTACCGTTTGTCTATGGTGTGTACCTGACGCTGACAGACTGGAACGGTGTAGCAAAGGTTAAAAATTTTATAGGCTTAAAGAACTTTTCCGGAGTTATGAAGGATGGGCAGTTCTGGACCTCCCTGCTTTTAACCTTTAAATATGTTATTTTTGTTGTATTGATTGTAAATGTGCTTGCGTTTGCGATAGCTTATCTTCTTACGCGGGGAATCAAGGGACAGAATTTCTTCCGTGCGGGCTTCTTTACACCGAATTTGATTGGAGGCATTGTACTTGGATATATCTGGCAGTTTGTATTTTCCAGAGTATTTGTAAGCATCGGAGAGAGTACTGGGTGGAAATTATTTGAGGTATCCTGGCTGTCGGATCCGACAAATGCTTTTATTGCACTGGTGGTTGTATCTGTGTGGCAGCTTTCCGGTTATATGATTTTGATCTATGTGGCAGGCTTTATGGGACTCAGCGAGGATGTTATGGAAGCGGCAAGTATAGACGGGGCTTCCGGTTTTGTAAAGCTTAAGAGCATTATCATGCCGCTTATGATGTCTTCTATTACGATTTGTCTCTTCCTTACTCTGTCACGGGCATTTATGGTATATGATGTGAACCTGTCATTAACGGCAGGCGCGCCGTACGGAACAACGGAAATGGCGGCAATGCATGTATATGAGAAAGCCTTTACCTCCAGGCAGTTTGGGGTAGGTCAGGCAGAAGCATTTATCTTATTTATCATTGTTGCGGTAATCAGTGGTCTACAGGTTTACTTTACGAAGAAACAGGAGGTGGAAGCATAATGAAGCAGACAACAATTGGCGGAACAAAAAGAAAAGTAACAAATGCACTTGCAATGGCAGGACTGATTATCATCTTTATTGCCTATATGTTTCCATTTATTATGGTAGTAATTAACTCCCTGAAGCAGAAGCGTGATATTATTAAAAGCCCGTTTTCCTGGCTGTTTACAATAAAAGGATTGTCTTTTGACAATTTTGTAAAAGCATTTACGCAGATGGATTTTTTGAATGCATTCAAGAACTCCCTGATTGTTACAGTTTCTGCGACGGTACTTGTAACGCTTCTTGCAGCAATGCTGGCATACTATATTGTGCGGCATAATAACGGAATCTCCAAGCTTACTTTCGCCCTCATGGTAGCTTCTATGATTATTCCATTCCAGGCAATCATGATTCCGCTGGTAAGCATCTATGGTGGAACACTTAATGTATTAAACCACAGGGTTACGTTGATTTTCATGCACACAGGCTTCTCTATGGCAATGTCCGTATTTATGTTCCACGGATTTATCAAGGGAAATGTCCCGATGGCCCTGGAGGAAGCTGCATACATAGACGGCTGTACGCATTCGCAGACCTTTTTCAAAATCGTACTGCCGCTTCTGAAACCGATTATTTCAACCATGGTAATCCTTAATTCACTGGCATTCTGGAACGACTTCCTGCTGCCGTCACTTGTACTGACAGACAAGAAATTGTTGACACTACCTCTCTCAACATACAGTTTTTACGGCACGTATTCTGCCGATTACGGTACAATAATGGCCGGACTTCTGCTCTGTGTAGTACCGATACTAATTCTATACATAGCACTCCAGAAGCAAATTATAGGAGGCGTAGTTGCAGGTGCGGTGAAATAATGATTATATATTGTGTTTTATCAGAGAGGGTATTGAAAAATACCCTCTCTGGTATATAATGTACCTAGCAATGAGCTGTGCTAAAATTCAGAATGACGGATAACTTTGCCTGCAGAGTTATCCGTCAGGCTGAATTTTAATAGGGCGAAAGCCCGTAGTAAGAAGAAGCGAAGCGGAAACGGAGAATTACTATGACTACACATACGTTACACCTGAAAGCTCCAGGGAATTGGATTAATGACCCAAATGGTTTTATATATTATAAAGGAGAATATCATCTGTTCTATCAGTATTTTCCCTATGCTCCCGCGTGGGGTACTATGCATTGGGGCCATGCAGTGAGTGAGGATTTGGTACATTGGGAGCATATCGGAACAGCTCTTTTCCCGACCAAATATTCAGACCAGAATGGCTGTTTTTCCGGCAGCGCCTTAGAGCATGACGGAAGAATGAATTTGTACTATACTGGAATTCATTATGACGAGGCAGACAAGGAGAATATACATGCCTGTGTAGATGATAAATTTACAGCCTCCCAGTTGATGATATCGTCTGAGGACGGATTTCAATTTGATAATTTTGAGGATAAGCAGGTAGTTGTGCCTGCAATTACGGATGAAGAAACCGGAGATTCGAAGGATACGAGAGATCCGAAGGTATGGGAAGAAGACGGACACTTTTACATGATACTGGGCAGCACATATAAGAAGAAAATCGGGCGGGTAATTTTTTATCGGAGCGAGGATACGGTGAACTGGCAGTATGCCGGTCAGCTTCGGAGTGAGCGCTTCGGAAAAATTCTGGAATGTCCGGATTTGTTCCGGTTGGGAAATGAGCACATATTTATAGGGTCTCCAATGTATATTGCCGAGGATGCCGGCGGATATCAGCATCATGCGGTATGTATGCCGGCAGAGTTTGATACAGAGACATGTGCGCTTATACTTCCGGAGCGTTATCAGTATATAGACTATGGATTGGACCTTTATGCACCTCAGACAACGGTTGACAAAGAGGGGTGCCGGGTAATGATTGCATGGCTCAGGATGCCAAAGGTAATAGAGGAGGAGGGAAAAGAACCCTGGATTGGCATGATGTCTCTGCCAAGAGTGATAGAGATGAAGGAAGACCACATTTATTTCAGGGTGCATCCGGAAGTGGATAAGTATTTTTCACAAGAAGCTGTTTTAGTTGAATCAGAACGGATCAATTCAGAATTCATGAATCCAAAGTGCCGGTACCGTCTAAAGACGATACTGACAGAAAAGAATATCCTGAATATCGGAGGATATAAAATATGGCTGGAGCATGGCTTTGTAAAGACGGATCGTACAGAGGTGTTTGCAGGGATAGAAGGGCATCGTCTGATAAGTACTACGCCGCGGGTTGGAGATGAGTGCAGACTCGATATTTTTGCAGATAAGAATTTGATAGAAGTGTTTATCAATGAGGGGCAGTATGTTATCAGCAATGTTGTATATGGGCTTGGCGGTATTATAGACGGACAGGTGGAGAAAATGTGGAAAGCATAATCATCTACTGAAAACAAAATATTGATAAAAGATAAAGAAAAGGAACACCCTTAGGGTACCCTCCGTAAGGAAGATGCCCCAAAAGCCTTGTATCTCAATATATATTACGTGTTCTCTGAAACGGTATAGCCTGCGGCTATGCCGTTTTTACGGATTTTCTGCTCCCTAAACGCTCTTGGAACAGTTCTTCCATTTCCTCTGGCGTTGGTTCTCTGACGATACCTACGCCGTTGTAGTAGATTTCCAAAGTCTGATACCTATTTCCGTCTCGGTATTCTGGCTTGGATACTACAATTTTCTCAATAAATTCGTGTACGATTTCAGGCGTTAATTCCGTAAGCTGCGTGACACGCTTTACCCTGTCAATAAACCTCTGCAAGCTGTCGGTCTTGTCCGTTTCGCTTTCAAGATAAGTTTCCATTTCGGGGATGGCGGATTTCAGCATTTGCTGTTCTTCCTCAAACGCCATCGACATTGTGGCGAAGCGTTCATCGGAAATTTTCCCGACTACATTATCCTCATAAATCCTTTGGATAAGGCTGTCTATCTCTTTGACACGCTTTTTCGCCTGTGCCAGTTCCCGCCGTTTCTCGGATAATTCTTTCTTCTTTTCCTCGCCGAAGGCGGTCATCTGCTTTCTGGCAAAGTCTTTTTCAAAGCTCTGCACATACCAGAACACATGCTGCATACTCTCAAGTACAATCTCCGACACCACCTTTTCACGGATATAATGGGCGGAGTATACCGTACCTGTGCGGTGATTTCGTCTAACTTCCGCAATTCCTTTTTCATCAACGGACTGGTTGGCTTGTAGTCCGTACCTTTCGGCAATATCCCCAGCTGATAGCACCAGTAATAATACAACGCTAAAATACTCATTGTTTTCTGGTGTGATCGCCACACCTTTTTATACTGTTCAGGCATATACGGGGAGTAGGAAATCCTCGCTTTGTAGTTCCCGTACCTCGCTCTTGTTCCTAAATGTGCTTTGATAAATTCAGGCGTTAATCGCTCGTCAAGGGTATTAAGCCTTGTGAAATGGGCGTACTGCGGCAGCTTCATTTTCCAATGCTCGCCCGTAAAATCCACTTCGTAACCTTTGTCAATCAGATATTTCATCATGTGCGGTATATCTCGGCTGCCTCTGATTGCTTCCGTTAAATCTTCCAGATAGACATGGTAGCGTGTAGGCTTGCCGCTTTTCTCGTCCAGATACAGAGGTCTTGACGGGGCTTTCTTCGGATGTTCGATGACCGATAATCCGTATTCCCTGCATAGCCTGTCCGATACATCTCTTAGTCTTTTCTGCTCCGATTTGGAATAATTGTATTTCTGCCCGTCCACAAACGAAATGGAATTAAAGCAGAAATGATTGTGCAAATGCTCTTTGTCAAGATGGGTCGTGACGATTATCTGATACTTATTGCCCCACATTTCCCTCGCCAGTTTCAAGCCGATTTCGTGACACTGGTCGGGCGTTACCTCGTCTGGCTTGAAGCTCTGGTATCCGTGCCAAGCGATATATCCGTCTGCTTTCTGGTACTGCTTTTTCGTCAAAATCATCTGCTGCAAGGCGGTTTCCTTCAGACAGTTGATAGCGGAGACATAACCGCCGTCGTCTGTTTTCTCCGGATTTCGCACATAGGAAAACACATCGAAGAAGTCCTGCATATCTTTATCAGGTACAGTTTTTTCAGGATTTTCCACATAGTCAATCAGGTCTTTTAGATTCCCTTTGATATGCCATAGGCTTGTTGCCGCCATTCACACCACCTCTTTTTCAAACAACCCCTCTACATCAAAACGCTGCGGGGCGTTTCCTTTGCATAACTGCCGCATAAATCCGGCTGCGGACAGAGCCGCAGGGCATTTTTCCGTGTAGCTGCCGTTCTTCCATACCTGTCTTTACCCGCCGAAAAAGAAAATCCTATGTTCCTCCACCTCCATTCTGGATATGATTTCTTTCCTTTGATTTCGGACATACAAAAAAGCCGCTACACCACATCACGAAGGACAAGAGAGTTTTCTCTCCGATTTCGCAATGGTATGTAACGGCTTTGAAATTCAAAACCTATGCTGCATACTGCCCGCCGAAAATAGCAGCATTATTCGGCGACGGTCAGCCCTTTGCCATCGGCTGACTTTTAAGCAGATTGCTTATGTGATTTTCAACTTTCCAATCAATCCCTTTCGAATATTTTAGAATACCATAGCGGCGATATGGCTGTCAAGATTTTGCACAAACTTTTTAGTATGCCCTGTGGACGGAGTTTTTATTCAAGCCGCCAGATATTTTTTCATTTGCGTTTTTATCTTTTTCATTGCAATCGCAACAGAACTTCTCGCTGACGAAGCAGTGCAATGCTCCATTGCCCCAATCTGGTAATAGTTCAGGTCATACTCATAGTAGAGCAGGAAACGCCGCCTTTGAATTTCCTCCCGTTTCTTTAATTTTTATTCTTTTACTGTCTGTTCATTTGGATCTTTGATGATGTGTTGTTCTGTTCGACAAACGGGAAGTTGTGCTTATAATTTTTGCATTTCTTTCAATGCTGTTTGAATATCCTTATAAACCAATGGTTGCATACTATCATCATAAACACATACATTCGCCTTATGAAGTGCAGAAAGAATGTCGTTCTTTAACTCTGGTTTATACCTTGCAATAAGCGGTAACAGCTTGATACATTGTCTTGCTGTGATAGGCTTAACATCCGTTACATGTTTTAAATATTTGTCAATAATCTCGTCAATTTTATAATCTTTATCCCATTTTGCATTATAAGCAAGCAATGTAAGCCCTCTTGTACGAATATAAGAATTATCACTGTCAAGCATATCGCTTAATCTATCCATATAGGGATAAACACAATCTGTTTCTTGGCTTTCTTTTTGCAAGTTCTGCAATGCTTTGTATGCAATATTATTGTTTTTATCAAATAGCAATTCAAATGTTTCGGCTATATTAAGTGCCATAGTATCCTCCTGCGTTATTTTGCTCTGCCTCGTTGCTCCAGTTCCGCACCATAACGCACAACCATTGCAAGTAAAATCAAGCAAATACCGATACCAATGCCGCCGCCGTTATCAATCCGTTCTGAAACAAACGCAAACTTTTCCATCGCAGAAGAAAATGCTGCTGATAAAATATCTACAACAATAAAGAGTATTCCAAGCTTCGTTATGCTTTTTGCTCCTGTTTCGGTAAAAGGTGTTCCCTCGCTCAGTTCCAACTTAAAATATCTGCAAACACAAATAGCTTCAATCGCCCCGAAAATCAAAACCACACTTTCACAGAGCAGGGCTATTCCTATTTCACGATTGTCAATCGTTCTGTCAGCTTCTATGAGTAACCTTTGCAGAAGCTCACCAAATGGAAGTTTATCTGCCATCAAACTTACGCTGCCAGTCACTAATGTAAAGGCAATCGCCACAAAGCTAAATACCAATACAATCTTCGTTAGTGTTTGAAAGACCTTCATTGTCTTTTGGATTTTTTCAAGATTATTCATTTTTTACACTCCTTCATTTTTAATCGTTGCAAATAACAAGTTCACTTTTAATTCCGTTCAGTTCTATGACATTTTCCGCATCGGGAGTGTCAAACCGTTCCGTCTGCTGCCCGCATTTTTCATAAGAGATACTTGTTCCAATTCCCTTTGTAACAGCAGTAAAAACAGCGTCCTCTGGAACATGGATTTTTGAGGTTGCCGATACCTGATTGATTGCAAGGTATCCCTTTAAGGAATTGCAAACCACACTCATATCCAGATTGCAATTAATTTCTACTGTGCCGCCGACATCGTTTAGAATGATATTCGGCGTCTTTACATCAAACTCTATGCTGTCGCATTCCAGAGAGCGGATTTCTACGGTTTCCGCATTAACGGCACATTCTATTTTCCCGATATAAGGTGAGGGGATTTGAACGAAGATACGGACCGCTTCCTTTGCCGTCGCTTCGGATACGCCATTTTTTCGGTTTACATCCACATCAATCCTTTTTCGGATGTCGTCAATCCTGACCTTAAAATCATTCTGGAGCGTGGAAAGGGTATTGGACGCCAGACGGACACGGATTTTCTCGCCCTCATATCCCGACAACTGGAATTGCTTTGCTCCGCCAAACTTCATGTCATAGCGTTTCGGCTCGTCAATGTCGTACTCCGTGATACTCTCATAAAGATAATCCGTCGGTTTTTTCGCCCCTCTTTCATTAGAAAGCAGCTCGTCAATGGAAATGTCAAACAGGGCGGAGATTGCCATAATATTTTCCATGTCGGGAATACCCGCATCCGTTTCCCACTTTGTAACCGCCTGTCTGGACACGCCAAGCTTCTCGGCAAGCTGTTCCTGCGACATTCCCGCCTGCTTGCGGATGGATTTCAGTTTTTCTGCAAATGTCATGTTCGTGACCTCCTTATTTCGATATACTCAGTATAGGAAAGCGTATTTTGCATTACAAGCAAGCAGGGTTTACATTTCAGTTTTTTCTGCTACTTTGCGTGGCATTTCCGTATTTCAAGTGTTTTTGCTATATTTCCATAAAAAATGAAACACTTAAATTATTTCATCAAGTTCTACTCTGCAATAACTATACTTTCTGCATTTAGGGCATCGCAGGTATCTTTTAGTTGGCGAACGTACCCCTAAAAGATAGGCTGTTATGGTCGGTTGAAAATGATGATAGCATTCTCTGCACTCATAATGTCCTGCGGCTCTATCCAGTATAACGGCAATGATAAAAGCTGCCCCAAAGGCTACGCAGCCGCCTGTTATGGTTATGACTTTCATCGCCTGTGTCATATTGGAGAGATTTTCTGCTGCCAAAATTCTCTTATGATGATTTTTTTGTCTTTGATTTGAAACATTCATTTTCTCAATCCTTTCAGTTATCCTATATCTGAAACTGGCTAAGCCATTTCTTTATATACTGTTCTGTATCAGAATGAACGGGCTGTGCCGCCAGACGCCCGTACTGTTTTTTGACAGTCATCACGCTGTTGTTATCATCTATTTCACGCAGGATATGGTTCACATTATGAGGTGTATAACTTTCCGCAAACGGTATGTCATGCAGGGCAGAAAGCCGCCTATAATCAGTTGAGATGTCTGCGGTTCCCGTAACTGCTAAAATCGGCTTGCCGTATTGCTTCAAAAGTGCAACATAATCTTCTGAACGGTAAGAAGCGTGTTCTTTTACCCATTTGGCATTAAGCATTGCACCGCCGAAAAATACTCTGTCCTTTTTTGCAGAAACACATTTTTGGAACATAGCGTCAACTTTGGCATCCGTCTTTTCCTGCGATGTCTGGCTTCTAAGGAGCATACCAAGCATTCCCTTTTTCTTTGCAAATTCCTCTGCCGCAAGATAGTTCTGGTAGAGCAGGGCGTCTTTCATGCAGGTCGCCGCACCGCCAAAAAGCAAAAGCCCTGCCATATCCTCTTTCGATGAAAGTAGGGTGTCTATCATAGCTCCCTCGCTGTGACCGCAGACAATTACTTTTGTTTCATCTACATAAGGCAGCGACTTCGTGTATCGGATTACAGAAATGGCATCGTCTATAAGGTCGCTCAGTCCCGCCGTATTATCGTTCCCTTCTTTTTGGTAAGTTCCGCGCTTATCATATTGGACACTCACAAAGCCATACTCTGCAAACATTTCTGCAAAGTTTTTATAAAGGTCTGTTTTGAAGCCTTTTTCATTCCCGTTACGTTCAGCCTTTCCCGTACCCATAATCAGGACAATAGCAGGATATTTCCCGCCGTCATCGGGATAGGAAACTGTTGCCCCAATAAATACGCTTCCTTTTATCGTTACTTTCTTTTCTTTCATAGACATACTTATTGTCCTTCTTCCTCGATAGGAGCTGAAATAAAGGAGATGCTTCTCAGCTTCCCATTTTCCTCAGCTTTTTGATATTTTTCTATGACTGCCCCGATTTCCTGCATAAAACTGTCAAAGCTGCTATCTGTGAGTGTGAAAACGCAAGTCCTCATACTAAGACGGTCTTTTTGCAGGTCGGCTTCTGCTTTGCTGCCATACCTCTGGAACTTCATAAAAAGCTCCATCAAAAACTGGTACGCCGTTTCCGATATACTGCTGTTTACCGTCTTTGCCATTTTTTCTACATTGATTGCAAGCAGCCGTTCCAAGCTTCCCCGTACTTTTCTTTCTTCTTTTACAAACAGGACTTCTTCTTTTAGCAGGGTGTTGATATGCCGATACAGTGTAGGGGCAGGTACATCTGTGACTGCTTCGGAAATCTGCTTTGTCGTTGCTTCGCCGTGTGCTTGCAAATATTGCATTACCTGCATCCTTACTGGATTAGAAAGCACCTTCATCAGTTCCATTGTCTGCACCACCTTTCTTGAATATAACTATATTCTCATTTTTGATAAAAGTTAAGGGAATAATACAATTCAATGCTTATAGCTTTTTCATCTCCGCTGATAAGTTATTAAATCTCTTGTTCCCAGAGATTGCACATCATTTAATTCAGAAGCCTAATTCACACAAAATTACCACCCGAAAAACAAATATAGAGTAACGCTTTTCTCTACTGTAACTTCTATATTCCTACCGATTTTAAGCTCAAAAACAAGAGGGTAAGGTATTTGACCCTACCCTCCGATTTTGACACTTTAGGCGTTACACCTGTGCATATATAATTTCTCTCTTCACAATTTTCCTCGCACATGCCCGTATATTATTGAGCTTCTGTACCCATTCTAAGGCATTTTCCGCCTTTAGTTGCTCCGTAATACCCTGCGCCTGCTTCATATCCTCTATGAGCCTTTCAAAGCGTTCCTGCGCCGGTTTATCAATCTCTGCAAGGTAGGTATTCAGCCTGCCGCTTGTGAGAAGATTGATATATGTACCTCTGCGGTACTGCTTCAGATAGCGCAAGTGCCGCTGTCCGAACAAGTCTATTGGCTGTTCTTCTTCGTCTGGTAATCTCAAATCAGGGATAAGGTACCCGTTTCCTCCGTGATATGTGCCGCCTAACTGCTCAAACAATGATTTTGCCATTTTATAATTCCTCCGTATGATTTGAATTTGCCTACAATTCAATCACTCTGGCTGATTACAAGGCAAAAGGAAAACAACTTCCTTACGAAGTATCTCCCTTTCAATAGACGTTTACACCTCTTGTATGGTACAATAAATATCCTCATCCAGAAGCAATATCATAAAAAGGAGGTGAAAGTGATGATGACGTTAACAAACGAAGATTTACAAGCAATAGGGCAGTTATTAGATATCAGATTTAAGTCTGAACTACACCCAATTAAAGAAGATATAAGCGGCCTGAGGAGAGAGGCGGGCAGCTTGAAAAAGGATGTAACAGAACTCAAAGAAGACACGGCAATCCTTAAAGGTGATGTAACAGAACTTAAAGAAGACACTGAGTCTATTGAAGTACGTCAGACAAGAATAGAGCTGTTGATTGAAAATGATGTTTGCCGTGGTATTAATATCCTTAGGGAAAATTATCTTCCGGCGGCTAAGAAGTACAAAGCAGCTGTAGATCAGATTGAAGGTATGAAGTGTGATATTGAAGTGCTGAAGACGGTAGTAACAAAACATAGTGAAAAGTTTCAGATGCTTGGTGTGTAAAAGATATTTTTGTGGTCAGAAGATAAGCTGCGTCAATTTTAGAATGAAAGAGGAAAAGGCTGAGAGATATGACATTACAGAAAACAGAATCAAAATTGTCACAGATAAACCCTTGAATGAGTTGTTTAAGGAATTTGAAGATGTATTTAAGGATGGGATAACTTTTGAGCCTTAAACACAATTTATTAAAAGCAGCCGAAATACCAGGAAAATCCACGACTCCGTCTAGAGTCTGTGGATTCCGCTCTGAATTTCTTCTGCCCATTTCTGAAGATTATAAGTATGCCCCCCAAAAAGCTTCAATATAACGCCGCTCGGCGTGCTGTCGCTGGCGAATGCATTTGCTTCGTCTGTGTCTACGTGCATCGCGAGAGCAAACTTTGGACTGACACGCACAACGACGTCAGCAAAGATGAGAGAACGCTCGTAACTTTCCGTGATGACAAAAACCTCGTCATTATCCTTTACATTTAACTGCACAGCCTGTACCGGCGTCATATGTATATGCCGTTTGGCAACAATAACACCGTGCTCTAGTGTAAGTGTTCCTGCCGGGCCGATTAAGGTACATCCCGGTGTTCCTTTGGTATCCCCGGATTGTCGTATAATCCCTGGAATTCCTAACTTTCTGGAATCTGTCATTGAAATTTCAAGCTGTGTCTCCGGCCGGAACGGTCCGAGAATCGCTACGTTTTCAAAAGTGCTCTTAGGCCCTTTCACCGTGATTCTCTCCTGGCATACGTATTGTCCCGGCTGACTCAGATCCGCTTTGTAAGTCAGTTGAGCCCCTTCGCCGAATAATATTTCAAAATCCTTCTGGCACATATGTATATGGCGTGCGCTTGTCTCTATTGGAATTGCTAGTCCCATGCTGATTTCACCTCATACAAATTTTTCAAATGTTTGTTATATTAAAGCTGCTGTATGTACAGGGCTTTGCCTTCATTGCAAAGTTTGTAAAATGAATAAAGTATGCGAAAAGGAAGTTCTGCCCTCGCTGAAGGTCAACTTCCTGCAGCTGGATTGTATTACTGAACTACCTGCAGGGTGTGAACAGTAATATCTTGGACATTGTATCACATTTTTTTCCGTTTGGCACTTTCATTTTATAAAAAAATAGACTATAATCTAAAAAAAGCATGTTTTTATGCGTATAAATGATAATAAGGAGGTACATGCTATGCGGGATATGTGGGAAAGCATTAAGGATTTTTTTAGAAGAGATTGGACAATGTCAGAGAAGGTATTGGTTATTTTGTGTTGTGTCTTATTAGGAGTGATAAAGGGTTTCTTCCTTTCACCGATAAAAAAAGGTATCAGCTTCGGCAATAATAACGGAAATACATATGCCGGCTCTGAGGATGACGATTGGTCCTCTGAAGAGTAAGTAAAGATATCATCTGTGTTTCGTTAAATAATAAGAATAAAACCGAGTAAATTGACATAAATATTCGGCACTTTGTCACGTTGACAAAGCACTGGTTTCTGACTATAATTTATTCATATGAGGCAAAGGCGTTTTCATCCGTGTATGAGAGCGCCTTTTTTGAAAATTAAAATGTATGGAGCTTCAGTACGGTATGTATCTGTTTTTGAAGCCAAGATGTGTAGCATTAGCAGGAGGTATGAAGATATATGAAAAAGGATATTTTATCGAATGAGGCAGGCAGCTCCGCTGGAATATGCCGGAATAATGAAATAAGCCGGGCCGCCGGGAAGTGTTTTGCAGAAGACTCGGATAGATATACAAAAGAGGACATTTTGAGAATAGCTGAGGAGGAAGACATAGGTTTTATTCGTCTCCAATTTACCGACATGTTCGGTACGATGAAAAACGTGGCAATTACAAAAAATCAGCTTGAAAAAGCGCTGAATAGCCAGTGTATGTTTGATGGTTCTTCGATTGAGGGCTTTGCACGAATCGAGGATTCTGATATGTATCTCTGTCCAGATTTGAATACATTTAATATATTTCCGTGGAGACCGCAGCAGGGAAAAGTGGCCAGACTTATCTGTGATGTAAGGAAAGCAGATGGAAGTGTATTTGAAAGTGATCCGAGATACGTGCTGAAAAAGGTAACTGCTAAAGCAGCAGAAATGGGATATGAATTCAATGTAGGGCCGGAGTGTGAATTTTTTCTGTTTCATACGGATGATAACGGACTTCCTACTACTTTGTCTCATGAGAAGGCATCTTATTTTGACGTAAGCCCGCTTGATTTGGGTGAGAATGCAAGGAGAGATATGGTACTTACATTGGAGGAAATGGGATTTGAAATTGAGGAATCCCACCATGAGGTGGCGCCGGCTCAGCATGAGATAGATTTTAAATATAGTGAGGCGTTGACCGCAGCAGACCATATCATGACCTTCCGGATGGTTGTGAAAACAATCGCAAAGCGTCACGGTTTACACGCTACATTTATGCCAAAGCCTAAGTATGGGGTCAGCGGTTCAGGTATGCATACGAATATGTTCTTAGTAAAAAACAATACGAATGTGTTCGAGGATGGGAATGATGAAAATGGTCTGAGCAGAGAGGCATATTATTTTATAGGCGGTTTGATGAAGCATATAAAGGCGGTTACATTTATTACAAATCCGCTTGTGAATTCTTATAAACGTCTGGTTCCGGGATATGAGGCTCCGGTTTATATTGCATGGTCGGCAAAGAACCGCACACCATTAATCAGGGTCCCGGCAGCCGGAAGAGGAGAGGCCAGAATTGAGCTTCGAAGTCCGGACCCGTCAGCAAATCCGTATCTTGCATTAGCTGTGTGTCTGGCAGCGGGACTTGAGGGGATCAGGAGACAGATCATGCCGCCGAAGAGCATAGACTGTAATCTGTTTGCCATGACTAGTGGAGAACGTTTGGAGGCTGGAATTGAAGAGCTTCCGGGCAGTCTTTTAGAGGCGGTAAGAGAATTCGAGAAGGATTCTTTTATCCAGGAGGTGCTTGGGGAAGAGCTTGCGCAGAAGTATGTGAAGGCAAAGACAAAAGAGTATGCTGATTATAGAAGTCAGGTGACAGAGTGGGAGATTGGAAAGTATCTGCACGTGATATAATTATTTTTATTCTCTTCGGATAAGCAGGACGCAGCAGGAGGTGACTAGTTTGGCTGGGATTATAGTTGTATTTCCAAATCGGGATAATGCAGTCCATATTCGGAATCTTCTTGTGCGAGGCGGTCTGACTGTTACAGGAGTATTTACGGCAGGTGCGCAGGCAGTAAATCATGCGGATGCCTTTGATGAAGGGATTGTGCTATGCGGATATAAATTAAAGGATATGATGTATACGGAACTTAGAGAGTGTCTGCCTCATGATTTTGAGATGCTTCTGATAGCTTCGCAGGAAAAATGGAGCAGCGCTGAGGAGAAGGGGGTTTCGGTACTGTCGATGCCGCTTAAGGCTTATGAGCTTATCCATACAGTTCAGATGATGGCTGAAGACATGGAGTGTAGAAGAAAACGAAGGAAAGAAGAGAAGGTAAGAAGAGGCAGGACACCAGCGCATCAGGAAATGATTTGGAGAGCTAAGGAGCTTCTTATGAAGAAAAAGCAGATGACGGAGGAAGAAGCTCACAGATACTTGCAGAAATGCAGTATGGACAGTGGAAGGGATATGACGGAGACAGCCGAGATGGTGTTAAGTATGATGTCAGGAGAGATATGATGGAAATGTCAAAATATCAGAGCTGTCACAAAGTAATATTTTTATATTTTATAATAGAGAGTGTGAAGGAGAAAAAGGCATATGAGATTTACAAAAATGCATGGCCTGGGAAATGATTATGTATATGTAAATGGGTTTAAGGAAAAACTAAAGAATCCTTCTGAAGCTGCAAAATTTGTGAGCGACAGACATTTTGGAATTGGCTCCGACGGGCTTATATTGATTAATCCGTCAGATAAGGCTGATTTTGAGATGGAGATGTATAATGCAGACGGCTCGCGGGGAGAGATGTGCGGAAATGGAATCCGTTGTGTGGCAAAATATGTTTATGATTATGGATTGACGGACAAGACAAATATTTCCATTGAGACGCTTGGCGGCATCAAGTATCTGGAACTGACAGTAAAGGAGGGAAAGACAAAGGAAGTTCGGGTAGATATGGGGATGCCGGAGCTTGAAGGAGCTAAAATTCCGATACTTGCTTCGAAAGAAGGCTGTCTTATTCACGAGCCGATTATGGCAGACGGAAAAAAATATTATTTTACAGGGGTTTCAATGGGCAATCCGCATGCAGTTATATTTATCGAAGATGTGCAGGGGCTGGATATTGAAAAAATAGGTCCGAAGTTTGAAAATCATGAGAGATTTCCCAATCGGATAAATACGGAATTTGTGCGGGTGCTTGACAGAAAAACTGTGGAAATGCGCGTATGGGAGCGCGGATCGGGAGAGACGCTTGCCTGTGGCACAGGTGCTTGTGCGGCAGCAGTGGCCGGTATATTGAACGGATTTACAGAGGATAAAGTTACCGTGAAGCTTCTGGGAGGAGATTTGGAAATCGAGTGGGATCGTAAGGCAGACAGAGTCTATATGACAGGTCCTGCAGTGGTAGTTTTTGACGGTGAGATTGATATATTATAGAAATGAAGAGTAGATCGAGAAACATGACTTAATTGGAGAATAAGATTTAATGCCGGAAAAGGAGAGGGATAATATGTTTAAAGTAAATGAAGATTATTTAAAGCTGCCAGGAAGCTATTTGTTTTCTGCAATCGGAAAAAAGGTGGCTGCCTTTCAGCAGGCGAATCCGGATAAAACGATAATCCGGCTGGGAATCGGTGATGTGACACAGCCGTTAGTGCCGGCTGTTATTGAAAGTCTTCACAGTGCTGTAGAGGAGATGGCTCATGCGGAAACATTTCACGGATATGCGCCGGATTTGGGCTATGAATTTCTGAGAAGTGCGATAGCCGAAAATGATTATCAAAACAGGGGATGTGAGATTACTGCGGATGAAATCTTCATTTCTGACGGAGCAAAATGTGATTCCGGAAACATCCAGGAAATTTTTGCAAAGGATAATAGGATTGCTGTATGTGACCCGGTTTATCCGGTCTATGTAGATACGAATGTAATGGCAGGACGTACCGGAAACTATGACGCAGAAAACGGGACATGGAGTAATGTTATTTATATGCCCTGTACGAGGGAGACGAATTTTGTGCCAGAGCTTCCAAAGGAGACGCCGGATATTATTTATCTGTGCTTTCCGAATAATCCGACAGGTTCCTCGATTACGAAAACACAGCTTCAGAAGTGGGTGGATTATGCGAATAAGACAGGGGCTGTGATTATATATGATGCAGCATATGAAGCATATATATCCGAGCCAGATATGCCTCACACAATTTACGAATGTGAGGGAGCGAGAACTTGTGCAATTGAGCTTCGAAGTTTTTCCAAAAGTGCAGGATTTACAGGTGTCAGGCTTGGTGCAGTGGTGCTGCCGAAAGAAGTGAAGACAGGGGAAGTTATGCTTCATTCCCTGTGGGCAAGACGCCACGGAACAAAGTACAACGGAGCACCGTATATCGTGCAGAGAGCAGGTGAGGCAGTGTATTCTGAAGCGGGAAAAGAGCAGCTTAAGGAACAGATAGCGTACTATATGAAAAACGCAAGAGTGATTTATGATGGCTTAAAGGAGGCTGGATATCAAGTGTCCGGCGGTATCAATGCACCGTATATCTGGCTGAAGACGCCGGATAATATGAGCTCCTGGGACTTTTTTGACTATCTTTTGGAACGTGCGAATGTAGTAGGAACTCCGGGTTCTGGGTTTGGTCCAAGCGGGGAAGGATATTTTCGTCTGACGGCGTTTGGTTCGTATGAAAATACGGTGAAAGCAATAGAAAAAATTAAGAGGGTTTAGGGGCAGTGAAGAATAGTAAATGAAGAAAAGCCGAGGAAAATGAAGAAAAATAAAAAAAAGGGTTGATTTTTAAAAAAAATTTGGTATAATAATATTTGTTCGCTGAACAAATGTTATTATTAATGCGGATTGGTGTAACGGCAGCACAGCAGACTCTGACTCTGTTAGTAGAGGTTCAAATCCTCTATCCGTAGTCCTTGGCAGGGGCGCCGGAAGCTTTGTATTTTTGGCATCCGGTTACATAACGGAGTGTGGCTCAGCTTGGTAGAGCGCTACGTTCGGGACGTAGAGGCCGCAGGTTCAAATCCTGTCACTCCGATTAAAAGAAAAAGGCCGAAAAACAGGTATTTGATTGATAGAATCGCTGTTTTCGGCTTTTTTATTGTTGTTTTTATAAGCGTATATTGTACATAAAAATTATAATTTTAAACTTTTTTGTCATGAATTTTGTCATGAAAGATATTATGATAAAAGGAGATTCTGAAGTTTTTGGGAAGTAATTCTTTTTGATTCTTCATCTTTATCCATCATGGAATGACGGTATACAGATTTCATTACATGGTCAGTTTCCCAGCCTCCCATTTTTAAAATATCCGCTTCAGGAACTCCCAGAGACGACATTTCGCTGGCAAAATAATGCCGGAGTTTGTGTAGAGAAAAATGAGGGATTCCTAATTTTTTTTCTATTTTAGACAAATAATGCGCGATAGAATTAGGATAGCCTTTATAGATGTATCTCTGAGCTGCTATTTTGTCGGCCAGAGCCTGCGGTATGATGATGGACCTTGTACTTCCAGCGGTTTTGGTTGTCTTTATAATCTATTCATTTTTATCATTTTGTACTAATGCTTTATTGATATGTACTATGTCCCCCTCGATGTCTTCTAGTTGCAGGGCGCAGATTTCGGAGCGTCTCATACCATAACAGGCAAGAGTGATAGGGATTTCATATTGTGTATCTTTTATTTCCGCCAGGATTCTTCTGACATCATTCTGGGAAGGAATGTAGGGCTCGCTTTTAAGCTTTTGAGATAATACAGTAGATATCTTAAAGCTAGGATAAAAAGTACCTAAAACGGCAGATACAAAGCCATGATAATTACGGACCGTTTTGGGGCCTTATCTTTGGATAGTTCATTTACCAGACGATTTATTGTTATTTGTTCGATGTCAAGTACCGGGGTTTCACAGAACCATTCAGGAAAGCGCTTTATCACCTCGGAATATTCTTTTATTGTCCTGGGGGAAAGTACATTCCTCTTCATGTTCACATAGCTTTCAGCGGCCTCCTGGAAACTCATCTGTGAATTGTATGTCTTTACCTTATCTAATGCCTCCGACATGGCTTTTATCGCTTCTTTTTGTGTGGGTTTGTAATCAAATGTAACGGAATAGGTGTTTCCCTTATACATTTTTCTTATCCGGTAACTTCCGGACGGCAGTTTTTCAATCTTCAAAGTATCTCCTCCTTAAAAAATGGTATAAAAATAACACCTGTACAAGTGCCGGAGGATTGTGGTATAATCAAAACGAACGTACTGTGCAATCCTTCGGGCGTACAGTCTATATTTACCGTTCGGTGTTGGTAGCGCCGGGCGGTTTTGTTTCCTATAGTAAATTTAGTATTGCTGGGCAGAAATAAGTTGTATTTCGAACTTTGTCATCTTTATTCAGTATACCCTTATCAACAAATTCGTCTAGCATATTATAGAGAGTTCCCTTGCTACCAGGAATCATTTCTTGAATTTGTTTTGCTTTAAACATTGGTCTTTTAAAAATCTCGTCTAATAAAGTTATCGCATACCTTGAACTCATATTAGATACGCAAATATCCTTAAAAGCATTGTAGTGATCGAGCATTATTATGGCTTTTTGCGTGTTTATTTCAGCTTGTTGTATTACACCTTCTAAAAAGTATTTAATCCATGTTGCATAATCGTTATTTTTTGATATTGCGGATAATTTTTCAAGATACGTATTTCTATCTTTTTCAAAAAATGCACTCATATAGAATGTGGGAACAGGGAGTACTTCTCGATAATATAGAAAAAGAGGAATTAACAATCTACCAATTCTACCGTTTCCATCTTTAAAGGGATGGATCATTTCAAACTGACAATGCAATAAAGCTGCTTGAACTAATAAGTCTATTTCATCATAATGAATATATTCTTCTAAATTAGACATATATTCTAAAGTTAATTCAGCAGGGAGTGGGGTGAAAGTAATTTCGTTTGAATCTCCAATGTAGTTTTGTTCTGTTTTAAACTCTCCAGGATTTTTGGTCTGCCCTCTTACGTTATCTAAGAGAATTTTGTGCATTGATTTTATCAGACGAATACTTAAAGGCAATTTGTGTATTCCTTCTTCTGAGTCATCAAAAATTGTTGACATTTGTTCTAGTGCGTAGAACAATGCACTTCTGTAGTTCATTATTTCTTGCATTTCATCTTTGGAAATAGATACTTCATTCCCAGCATCATAATTAACAAAATCTTCAATAGTTGCATGAGTTCCCTCAAGTTTCGAAGATAAGACAGCCTCTTGAGAGACTAATGGCGATATTAAAAGCATCGGATTTATTGTATTAATTAAAAAACCTCTATAGGTCCCCATTGCATTATTTGCTTTTGATATTAATTTGATTATTTCGCAGTCATATAATGAAGCAGAAAGTTCGACAGGTAGTTTTGGTGGTATATGTGGTTCTGGCATTTTTCTATAAATCTCCTCAAAATTCATTGCGTATTCCGCCTTTCTCTTTAGTTCAGTGTTTATCTAATATTTATACTATTATGATTCTTGGTATAATATATCATCGGTTTTTAAACCAACAATTCTATAGTTTAATATTCTATCATTTTTTGAAATATATTCTATTTTAGTTCAAAAATAGACGTTTTTTTATACTAATAATATGTAGTGTTGCTTTAAGTAAACTTTAGTAATTAAAATTTATTTTAATAAAAAAATATAGAAAACAATTATTAAAAAAAACCGATATTTTTTTAATAAAAATTATTGCTCTATATCTGCATTTTCACGCAGGGGGTGACTTCATTTTGAAAAGCGATGGGTATATTGTATAGAGCGAATTAATAACCCACAGCTGATACTCCATATTCGGCCTGTTCGGCTGTGAAACCCTCAAATAGTAGTTGGTCGATTAATCCTTGCCTGGAAAATGAAGAATAGTCTAAATAATCTTGAGCCTTCTTTGCAGCTTGCTCATTCCAATCAGCACCACAATTATCAGCGCCATATGTAGCGTCTTCGGTTGAAAAACCTTCATATTCTAATTGGTCAATTAATCCAGCGTATGAAAAAGAAGTGAAGTCCAAATATTCTTTTGCTTTACTTAGTGCATTTTTTGGGGACATTGTAGCTGAGTTCAATGCCTGTTGTTTAGCAGCCTCTGCTTCCGCTGCTCTTTTAGCCTCCTCTTCTTTGGCTTTTTGTTCAGCAACTATTTCATCAACTTTTGTGATTAGAGCTTCGATTTCTTCATCTGATAAATCATCAAATTTGCTCATTTTATTCTTGTAAGCAGAATATTCGTTTTTTATATTTTCGAGAGATGCATTTGTAGTTTCAAGTTCAACTGACAGACCATTATACTCTCTCTGTAAATTATCGTACTGTTCTTGTGAAGGACCACCCATAGAAACAATTAAGACGAAGAGTACAATAGCACCTGCGATTATTTCTATTATTGTACGTTTACTTATTTTTTTCTTTTGTGTTTTTTCCTCGTTATTAGTGTTTACTTGAGGAATGGTTTCTATCGGGATATTATTTGAGTTTGCCCCAAGATTACCATTAGTGGGTTGCAGGTTAGGTGTGCCAACAGAATCCTGTTGTTCCATTTTTCTTTCTTCTGTATTCATTTTTTTCCTCTCTTTCCTCTTTTTGCATTTTATTTGACATCGCTCTGAAAAGCGATAGCCTTTCCTAAAATATGAATATCGTTAAGTTCTGGGGAAATTAGATCTTACCCAGAACTTCTCCTATAGTGTCTATTGGCCGTTTTAACTATACAGGTAAAAATATGTATAGTTATGCTTTATATAAAAGTATTTTTTCTCCGAAACCAGCTTTTTCTATCTTTTTTATGGATAATGTCTTGTCTATTAATCCCAAGTAGATAAAATATCCAGTGTGATTTATCCAGTATATCAATTCGCCTTTTCCTATACTACCATTTTGCGAGTAATATAATTTGCCAAAGAAGTCTTTATCGGGTTGAAATAGATGAAATGCTTTTGTTGCATAGTGGAAGACTAATGGATATTTTGCCTTCTTTCCGGTTTTTGTATATGGAGTACATTCAAAAAAGGTATAATATTCCTTTTTATCAGTTCCTGACATTTTTGTAGTATTAAATTTTAGCTTATCAGGTTCAATATACAATGAGTTTGGGATTTTTGTCAACTTATATACATCCTTAACAATGGTATTAACAGTCTGGATGTCCTTTTTTACTTGATTCCTATTTGCAGTTGATATCATCATTATGGCCATACCGTCATCATAAATCAATTCATCTATTTTATAGTTAGTAAAACTGAATTGTTTTATATCTTCAACAGAAATCTTTTTATTAAGAGTTCTAGATGTTGATTTATCCTGAATGCAGGGATGTTTTTCATCTGTATATTTGGGAATAGTCGGTTGTGTTGTTATGTGATGTTCATTTGTGTTATTTTTCTTTCTGGTCTCTGCTAACTCCTTTTTTGTATCTTCATGCGTTTTATTTAGAAGCATAAAAACGGCACCGGTAAATTTAGATGGCGTTGCAATATCGGGGAGTAAAATTTCTTTGTCTCTGATAGATACATTTGCAAATACGGGAATGCTAACATTTTTCATATTGGAGATTTCGGATTTTGAAAAATATTGTCCAGCATATATCATATCAAGTCCACCTGTTAGTTCACGTAAATTCTTGTATAAATTCACATAAAATAATTCAGGGTTGTTTTTGATGTATCTATTATTCGTAAAGCCAAAAGCTTTGTAAAAATGAATAATATCAAAAACTGTAATAGGCATATTTAACCCGAATTTGCATAGTATATATAACTGCGCAGGTATTTCAAATTCATACTCTTTGTCTAATGACGCTATAAATTTCTCTGCACAATCAGGGCGTTTATGTAGCATAGCTGATAATATAAGTGCACTTGAGGAATATTTCTGAAAAGATTTATTATTATATACATCTCGCAATTTCAAAATTATATCAAAAACTTTTTCGAAATTACCATATAATAAATGACGTTCTAAACCATAATAAAATATGAATACATAACCTATATCATTTTTCGGGTCGTAAGGGTTGCTTAAAAATTGCCAGTACATCCATCTTTGTTCGGGTGATAACTCCCTATAAAATGGATAATAAGGAGGACGTTCAACGGAAGCTAAATTTAAGGGTTTCCTTATAGGTAATTCGAAATATAATAGACTAGGTTCATCAGGTCCAAACATCGAAATTTTTACAGAGAATCCCTCAAACGGATAAGTTATAGAAGATTGTGGCTGATTGTGATAATTCTGGTATTTTCCGTCACCAAACCATATTAAATCTGCTAAGTCAGGATGTATAAAGATATTATTTTTTTGATAAAGTTATATTCGGATTTGGTGATGAAACGGTAGCAGTTTTTTTCCCTGAATTACTAAGAAACCCCATAACATATTCCTCTCTTTCCTCTTTTGTATTTTATTTGACATCGCTCTGAAAAGCGATAGCCTTTCCTAAAATATGAATATCGTTAAGTTCTTCGCCTTGAAAGACTAAATCTTCAAAAGACAGCACCATTTTTGCAAAGCAACTTATGAGCAATAGTCATTCGTTGTTTCATAAAGGATAACCACTTGGGATCAATATTTCCCTTGTGCGTCTTTTCAAGCAAATGCAACGAGGCAAGATTATCTCCCTCAATGAGAAAATTCATTTATTCGCCATTATCAATAAAAAAGAAGAACATAAAAAATCCCTCCAAACTTCAAAACAGTTTTGGAGAGTGTCTGTTAAGTCTTTTCGGGTATAGCAATACCGCCCACCAAAACACTGTTTTTTTATATGGTGGGCGTCTGCCTTAAAATCTTATGAAATGAAATAGAGCCAATAAACTGTGATTCTATTTCACAAGTTCATCGGCTCTGCATCTAAAGTGTCTGGCTCTTTCTAAAAAATACTAATCAAAAAATGTTTTCCAGTTTTCAGACTGATATGCTTCAAAGCACATCTTTATCTGTTCTTCATTATTTTTTTCTGTTGCAAGGATAGGCAGCTCGTTCATCCCAAAGTAGTTACTCGATATGGTTTCTATATTGGATTTAAACTCGCCCCCTATGACTGAACATAATACAAATATTTTGCACACCTTATAGGCATAAACAGGTAAATTATGCTTTTCCCTGTCCTGTACGGCAATAACCATATCAGCCATTACATCTAACCCCGATTCTTCTTTTACTTCTTTTATCACATTTTCTTTCACTGGAACATTAACGTCAACCCAGCCTCCAGGCAATGACCATGTTCCATTTTTCTCTTGCACAAGCAAAATTTTATTATTTTGAAAAATAGCAGCACGACAGTCAATTTTAGGTGTTTGATACCCAATTTCGTTACAAAATAGATTTTTGACCTTATCCATTGAAATATCTGTTTTATAAGATATCATTTCTGCTGCAATTTCTCTAATTCTTTCATAGCGTTCTTTTTCAAAAACGTCCTTTCCATAGAAAATTCCTGCCTGTGCCAGACTTTGTAATTCTACTGCCCATTGCAGCCATTTTTCATTATTATCCATGTGTCCTCCTTGTCTGCCAGTTAATATCATTCTAATAATTAACCGCTTTGTATGTATGAACATTAGGCTCTTTGACAATACTGATTTGCATATTTTTTGCTACAATCAAACATTCCTGTCTGCATTTGGGACAATAAAGAGGATAATTTATTAAAACAGTATCCTCTCTAATTTTATTACGTGTCTTGCCGCCGCAAACGAGGCATAAAATCCACTTTTCTATATTCAAAAAACCACCTCTTTGCTCAATTATTTTCCCATCATTCCCGATTATTTTATAGCGCCTAGTAAATCGTTTGGAGTTTCAATGAAGTAATCGGCTTCCAACTCTCTGGTATGGCTTCCCCACATTGCCAATGCAAAATCAACTTCTGCATTTTTAGCACATAAGCTGTCATATTTGCTATCACCTATGTATAATATTTGCTCGTTGTATGCCCCAGAAATTTCTATATACTTTAATAAAGGTTCGGGGGATGGTTTATGCTCTGTTGTATCATCAGCACAAATAATCATCTTAAAATAATGGTTCAGCCCAAATCTATCAAAATCATCTTTAAACTCTGCTTTTGTTTTTGAGGTGACAATCCCAATTTTACAATCGCATTCTGATAGACTGTTTAATAATCCTTGGATTCCATCATAAATAGTTATTGTATTACTGTATTTTTTATGCTTTCTTCCCATAGTTTCAAAGCCAACGGAATATTATTGATTTTCAACTGCCTTAATGCATCTTCTCCCGTAATTCCCATTACAAATAACAATTGCTTGATAGGTACTTTTTCATGTATACATTTTTCTAATGTGTCTTGTAAAGAGTGCAAAATTGCATCCTCTGTGTTGATAAGAGTCCCATCAATATCAAAAACAATATGTTGATATTTCATTATACTTTTCCTCTTTCCTCTGAAAAACAGCGGATAACTTTACACGGATTTCCAACAGCAACACAATTTGCGGGAATTGAACGGGTAACAACACTTCCTGCTCCAACCACACTGTTTTCACCGATTGTTACGCCAGCTAAAATAATGCTTCCCCCTCCAATCCATACATTGTCTTGTATTTCAATGGAACGGGCATAAGTTCTGAAAAATGTTGTCCCAGTTTCTTCCCAGTCTGAAACGAAACGCTCTTGTGGTAAAACAGGATGGGAAGATGTATAAAACTGAACATTTGATGCTATCAATACCCGGTTGCCAATCCATATGGGCTTATTATCCACAAATGTACAATTCATATTTATAACGACATCATCACCAAGAAATATATTTTTTCCATAGTCACAATGAAGCGGGACATCAATGGCAACATTTTCCCCAACAGCTCCCAACAATTCTTTCAAAATCTCATTTTTTCTTTTTGTATCATCATAATCCGTAAAATAGTATTCTCTTGTAAGTTTCCTTGCATTGGAAATAATATGCAAAGTCTCCTTATCTGCGGTTTCCAAAAAATCTTTGGCTTCGTAAAACATAGCGTTCTCCTTAAAATGATATAAGAAAATCTGTGCCATATATCATTATAACGCAGAATTTTTTATTTATCTATTTTATTTCGGACATAAGATATGACTATCCTGCCATTTCTTCCGATATTCTATGGGAGTGCAGTTTTGGTATTCACGGAAAATCTTACTAAAATAGCTGCTGCTCCCTAACCCGCAGGCATGTCCAATGTCTGTAATTGTGTCCTGCCCATTTATGAGCATTTCACAAGCTTCCTGCAAACGGTAACTTTGGATGTACTTTGTGGGCGTTGTATGCAAATAGCTTTGAAACAGCCTGAAACATTCCCTTTCACTTAGACATGCAACTGTGGCAAGTTCTGAAACCGCAATTTTATCCGCAAAATGTTCGTGTATGTAAATTAGCATCTTCTTAAGTCTCTCGTCATTTTTATCATATTTTCCTTTCCCATCAAATGAAGCAGAAAACAGCTCATAAAGCTTTAGCCATATTTGGGACAGGGATTCCCTTATCTTTATTTCATATCCAATGTCATTTTCGCATAAGGTAAAAGTCTGTTTTATCAAATCCAGTATATCTGCGTGTGTAAAATTATCGGGGTAGAAAGCATATATTTCAATCTGGGGATTTGCAGTAATTGGCATAACATACTTTTTCTCAATTTTACTTCCATAGTTTCCAGAAATGAGAGCCGTGTCAAAAATATGTAACTGCTGTATATTTTTTTCTGTCCTAGAAACAGCTTTAGTCATGTGAAGGACATTTGAATTGATAAAGCCTCCAGAACCTGCCGAAAAGGACAATTTCTTTTTCGGGGTGTAATATTCTAATGTGCCACTCTCCATATAAAAAAGCTCTATTGCCCTATGCCAATGCCACGGTGCAGAACGCCCAATATATTTGTCAAGTTCTGCATTAGATGCAATATATGGAAATTCAGATTCAAAATCAGGCAATAATTCTTCTTTGCTTCCCGAATGAAATTCAAGTTTATATATATTCTTCATACAAGATTCCTCTTTCACATTGTATCATTCAGTCTGTTTTCAGATTTTTTTTCACATCAGCAGATTTCTCACTTTTGTGGGAAAAAGCTATACACTATATAGTATAGGTGTTTCAATGAATTGTATCAATAGAATAGGGCAGCTCTCTGTCAATTTAATTTGAAAATGTCATATATGCAACGAAAACAAATTGTTAATTCAAAACAGTGACGGCAGAGCTTTTACACTCTGCCGCCTTTCCGTACTTATGCAAAAATGATTTCCTTGTTCACAATCTCCCTCGAACAAGCCCTTATGTTGTTGAGCCGTCCTGTCCATTCTAAGGCGTTTTCTTCCGTTAAGAGTTCCGTTATGTCCTGTGCCTGTTTCATGCCCTCTATGAGCCTTTCAAAGCGTTCCTGCGCCTGTCTGTCAATGTCGGCAAGGTAAGAATTGAGCCTGCCACTTGTGAGCAGATTGGTGTATGTAACCTTTCGGTACTGCTTCAAATAGTCCAGATGCCGCTGTCCCCATGTGCCTATCGGCTGTTCTTCTTCGGCAGGTACGGTCAAGCACGGTAATAAATAATCTCCTTGCCGCTCGTATTTGCCGCCCAGTTCCTCAAAAATCGTCTTTGCCATTGTCTGTTACCTCCACATTCTTTTTTATTTTGAATGTCCGCAAAATCCGTTCTACTCAATTAGAGCAGTAGGGAGTATCAAATCAGCTTTTATATATTTCATGCAGGCTCACTCCTTCAACTTTTTACCTTTTAAAAGCAAAGCCAGCATTTACGCTTTGTCACTCCATGCAAATAGCGTTTTTATTTACTGACTTTGCATGGAGTAAGACATCATTTTTTCTTTTTTTGTTTTGACACATAATATCACCGTCCTATTTATCAAAATAGCTGCTATTGTAATTTGTCAATCTTTCCAGCTTGTATTGCTTTAATGCTGTGAGCAATTTTATCATTAGACCAATTCCACCACTGCATATCCAGCAGCATTGAAATGGTTTTTTCTGGGAAACGCTTTTTTATTGGTTTTGCTGGAACTCCACCTACAATCGTATAAGGCGGTACATCTTTTGTGACAACAGCCCGTGTGCCGATAACCGCACCATCTCCGATATGGACACCCGCTAAAATAACAGTTTCATATCCAATCCACACATCATTTCCAACAATAATATCACCCTTATTATCCCAAGCCTGTGTTACAGCTTTTTTCTCCAAATTCCATTCTTCAAAAAACAATGGAAATGGATAAGTAGATAATGAAGATAATGTATGGTTTGCACTGTTAAACAGGAATTTTGCGCCACAGGCAATCGAACAAAATTTCCCAATCACAAGTTTGTCTTGATTTATAGGGTAATGATATAATACATTATTTTTCTCAAATAGCGTCGGGTCATTTACGAAATCATTATACATTGTAAAATCGCCAACTATTATATTGGGATTTGAGATTGCATTTTTTAAATAAATTGTTTCTTTATCTCCTGTACGGGGATAAAGCATATTCTCTGGAATAGTCATTTTAAGTCCTCCTGTTATTTTCAAAGTATTACAACTATTCCAGTTGATACAATGCAGAGTTTCATTTCAACCACCTCTCTTTAACATTAAAATTATTATATACATTAACGACAGTAAAAGCAACAGCGGAAAGAGCTGCAACAGCACATCTCTTTGAATCACTTCCTCTGGGGAAGTTGTCTGTTGTTTTATTAGTTTCTTATGACGCTCGGTAAGCTCCACATCATTTAAAATGTCTCTAAGAAAAAATCTATCGGAAATCCTGTACCATAAAGGATTTTCCATATTTCCGAATCTGTTTCCAGTTATATTTGCGCCCCCTGTTAGATACCAGGAACATATGGCAAGTGCGGCACACCGCACCTGCACAGGCTAGTCCGTACATGCGGCTTTCGCTTTGCACGTCGCCAGCCTGTTCTGTGTGAGTCTCCCTATCTCCTTTAAGAAATCATGCCCTTTTGATATAAGAGGAGTGTAAAACTCGGATAAAACACTTGTACCCATATCCACATAGCCACGTCCTTTTATCTGCTTTAAGAAGAAATCCTTATTTACCTCCCCGAACATCATAGAGCAACCCAACCCCGACATACGCCCAAGAGCCGCACGGAAATAAAACTGGTCTCGGATTCCGATTCCGTCACCCAGATATTTTGCGTCTGGTCTCTGAAAGACCAGCTCTTATACGTGGAGAAAAAACTGGATATATTTCCCCAGCGTGATTTCTGTCTGGATATGGATCTAGCCGTTCTCCATGCGGTAATACATCTTTAGAAAATAGGTAATCCGTTCCTTTTTCCCGTCTGACAGCAGGTCTTTGAAGATACCACCGTCCTGTGAGGTTTCCGCTTCATACCAGCCATTTTCCAGAATCATACGTGCCAGCTTTTGGCGGTGGAATAGCTGCTTTACATTGTCATATCGGAATCGGTCAAAGCGGAAAACCAAAGATTTATCACTGGCTCTGATACGGTTTCCTTTCTTTTTAAATAATTGCATAATCTTTTCCTTTCCATGAAAAAAGCAGCAAATTTTACGAATTTACTGCTTGTGTAATATAGAGTATTTAAGAATAAAGCCAATAATAAACTGGGATTTTGAAGTTAAAACTCATATCTATTTCCATGTGATAATAACAATCCGTCCGTTAATTTCACACATAAAATTATAGTGTTTTCATCATCAAAATCATTATGTCCGTTATCAATCCATTCAGCAAAGGCATTTTTCAGTTTTTCTGCAATCAACTGATTTTCTTCTCGCTTAAAATAGCCTAAATTAATACCGTTTCCATGTGCTGTGAACCACTCGCCTGATATTGCAACGATTGAATTATTTTCTATCTGCCTTATTTTAATTGAAAGTGTATACGTAATAATATAACCAACGATAGGCAACTCTTTTATCATGCCATCTTGTAGAAAAGAATCTAAAGTAAATTCACCAAAGTCTGTCAGCAGAGACATTATTTCATCTTTCATATTTGAATACTCTTCTATAAAATATCGACATTCATTATATATGCTTATCCGTATCTCTAGCGCCATACAGCAAACGCCGTACTTCTATTACATCATCAATCACCACATAATAAATAACGTAATTTCTCATATAGATTCTGTAATACGGATAGTCTCTCTTTTTTGCGGAAACGTATAGTTCAAAAGCAAGCGGATTATTCAGCCTTTCCAGAATCGCAGCCTCTACATCATCAATCAAACGCAGCGTCCTCATTCTTAAAAACATTGGTAATGTAACTCGCTGTACTGATTAAATCCTGTTCAAAAATCGGCAGATAGCGAAGATGATAAACTTTATTTTCCATGTATCGTACTCCTTACATTGCTGAATACGGTTTCATGGGAAAGTCTTTCTTCCGTCATTGCCGCCTGTTTGTCGGCTTCATCAAGTTTCATCTCAATATCATCTGTCAGATTTGCGTATTCCTCCAAGCTCAAAACTACCATAGCTCCGTAGCCATTCTTTGTAAGATAAACAGGTTTTCCGCTGTTTACGATAGTTTCAATTTCCGGAAATTTATTCCTAAGGTCAGAAACAGGTCGAATTTGTATCATAATCTAAGCACTCCTTTTCTGTTTATTTTATCTTAATTTTATCAGAATATTATCGTATAGGCAATGCTTATTTAGGAATTTTAATTTCCCAATTTTCATGCGGATTATGATTCTGTAGATTTTCCGTTGAGTGTCCGTCTTTATTTTTCAAGACAATATCCTCTGCCTTGATATACCAGTCCACGGCTGCCGATTTTATAACCCTCTGCGGTCATCTTCAGACTGATGAGCCGTACCTTTTCCTCGACCTCGAAATTCTTCTCCCCGGCAGCGGATAAGATAAGAAGGATAAAAAGTTTCATATTTTCTGATTTCACCATTTCCCAGCCTTTTAATTGGTATTTTATATCTTTCTCCAATCCGGCCAAAGCTGCCGTGCCAACTTTTTATAATGTGTGTTCTTCACGTTTTCGGAAGATTGTGTATGAAATGATTATATAATTATTTTATTTTCGACTAAGATGATTGTAACAAAATAAAATAATTTGTTACTAATGAGTATTTAGTTATAAACATTTAGGGAGGTACAGGCATATGGACAATACAAAGAACTCATTGGTTTGATACATTCCTTTTTGAAAAAGAATGTAAACGAATAATACATAAAAATGGACTTGTTTTTTAATATGGAATATGAGGGATATGTCCAGTGACATCAATCAAAAGAATTTTGAAATTTTTTCTAAATATTGTCCTAGATTCAGTGGGTTTGGGGGCAGAATGGAACGGAATGATGTACGAATAAAACAATTGCATATATTGAGCAGTTGAATTAAATGTAATCCGTCCGAAGATATATTGGACATTATACTTCTGTCATCCTATAATAAATATAGAACTATTACTAAAGGAAAAGGAGTATTTTTGAAATGAAAAACTGGCTTGAAAAACAATTCAAACTATCAGAATTCCACACAGACGTAAAAACAGAATTTCTGGCGGGATTGACCACATTTGTTACGATGGCGTATGTCCTTGCAACTGTTCCTAACATTCTCGGCGGCGCAAATCTGGACAAGCATGTGGTACTTACCGCTATGGTTCTTCTGATTATTCTGACAAGCTGTGCGATGGCTCTTTATACGAATCGACCGTTTGCACTGGCGCCGGGACTTGGAAGTGTGGGAATTGTAGCTTCCATGATTTCCAACGAGGGAATCAGCGCCCCTATTGCGGCGGGTGTTATCTTCTGGAGCGGTGTTTTGTTTATCCTGATTTCGTTTCTTGGTCTTAGAGAAGCGGTTGTTCGGGTAATTCCGGTCAGCATGAAGCATGCGGTAAGTGCTGGTATCGGATTGTTTATCGCTCTTCTGGGAGCGAAGAACTGTGGGCTGATTGTAGCAAATGCAGACAAGAATAACCTGGCGTTTGGAGATTTAACCTCTCCGTCTGTGCTTGTTGCCGTAATTGGATTTATTCTGCTTCTTGTCATCAAGGTGCGTAATGTTCCAGGAGGAATGATTCTGGCAATCCTGGCGACGACGATCATCGGGATTCCGTTCGGAGTGACAAAGCTTCCGGAGAGTCTGTTCTCGCTGCCGGCCAATATCGGAAAGCAATTCATGCAGGTTGACTTTATAGGAGCTTTAGATTTTGCGTATATTCCGTTTTTGATTGCTTTGTTTGTTCCGGATTTCTTCTCTACATTTGGAACTGTGCTTGGTGTCGGCGCAAAGGCGGGATATCTGGATGAGGATGGAAACCTTCCGGGTATTGATAAGTGCTTCAAGGTAGATGCAGTTGCAACCAGCTTTGGTGCATTGTTTACAATGCCGAGTATGACTACCTATCTGGAGTCTTCTGCCGGCGTAGAGGCTGGAGGAAAAACCGGACTGACAGTGATTTTTACAAGCATTTTCTTTGCGCTGTCATTGTTTTTAGCTCCGATAGCGCTGATTATCCCATCTGCAGCTACCGGTCCCATCCTGATTTTCATCGGAATTAATATGTTAAGCGGGATGCGCAATGTGAATTATAACGATATTACAGAATGCGTTCCGGCTTTTATCTGCGTAACCTTTACAATTTTTGCTAATAATATCGCAAATGGAATCTGTGTTGCACTTCCTGCATATCTGATTATGAAGATTGCATCTGGAAAGATCAGAGAAATCGAGCCGGTGATGTATGTCCTGACAGCCGTTTGTCTGTTGTACTTCTATACAATTGTTTAAGAGGGAGGAAACTTTATGGAAACGGTTTCTCTGCTGATTAAAAATGCAAAGGTATTTAATACCTATCTGAAGAAGTTCATTCTTGCGGATGTTTCTGTAAAGAATGGGAAATTTTATTACATTGACCGGAAACAGGACACATTGTTTCAGGCAGATGCTGTGCTGGATGCAGAAGGGAAATATATGATTCCGGGACTTGTGGACATTCATATGCACATTGAAAGCTCTATGATGACTCCGGAACCTTTTGGAAGCTGTGTCGCAGCATACGGTGTAACCACGCTTGTATCGGAGCCCCATGAAATGGCCAATGTAAAGGGAGTCCGCGGAATTTTGGAAATGATTTCCGCAGCGCAGAGCGCTCCGATTGATATTTTCTACGGAATTCCAAGCAGTGTACCGTCTACAAGTGAACGGCTGGAAACGACCGGGGGAATCATTGACTGCAGTGCAATGAAGGAATTGCTGGACAAAAAAGAGGTTATCTGTGTCGGGGAGATTATGAATTACCGGCAGGTTATCCGGGAAAATGATCTGGAGATTACCAAGTTTCTTAATTATCTCCGCCGGGAACATCCGGGATATGTGATTGAAGGGCATTGTCCTTCTCTTCTGGAGCTTGAGCTTGCCAGATTTTTATATCTGGGGATTGATGGCGACCATACGGAGCATACGTTAGAAGAGGTGAAGCAGCGGATTGAAAACGGAATGTTTTTTGAGATTCAGGATAAGATGCTGAAGCCGGAGATACTGAAATATATTTGTGAAAATCAGCTTTATGAGTACTGTAGCTTTGTGACAGATGATACGATGGCAGATGTTCTTTATGAAAAGGGACAGTTGAATTATGTTGTGCAGAAAGCAATAGAAGCCGGATTTCCTCCGGAAATGGCAATTTACTGCGCCACTTATACGCCGAGCCGGCGGATGCATCTGTATGACAGAGGCAGTATTGCGCCTGGTAAAATTGCAGACTTTTTGCTGCTGGAGAATCCGAAAGTAATAGA
This sequence comes from uncultured Lachnospiraceae bacterium, assembly GCA_946558465.1. Classification (GTDB taxonomy): domain Bacteria; phylum Bacillota; class Clostridia; order Lachnospirales; family Lachnospiraceae; genus CAPEBR01. The sequence continues at coordinate 57,123 of CAMNTM010000009.1, read as the reverse complement.
ACCGTATTATGTGTACAAAAATGGCTTAGAGATTTTCAGCAGGAAAAACGGGCAGGAAGCTTCAGAATCCGATATTGAGGGAACAGTCTGTAATCTACCTGGTCCATGCGGAGAGCAGCCGGTAAAATATCGGTTTCCGGCAGACTTTTATCAGAGTATCTGTCTGCCTTCTGTGACTTTGAAAAATTTTCAGATTCCGGTACATACAGACAAAGAGGAGGTTACTGTGCGTGTCATAGAGGTACATCCTGACCGGACGCAGACAACGGAAAAGCTGGTTGTTATGCCGGTGCAAGGCGGCGTACTGGATTGGAGAACAAGCGGTTGTCTTTTGGCAATGGTTTTGGAGCGGCATGGTAAAAACGGGAATATCGGGTATGGTTTTATTACAGGCTCATGTTTGAACAAAGGTACTGTAGCTGCGACCTATTTTCATGACCATCATAATCTTTTTGTTGCCGGAGATTGTCCGGAGGATATGCTGCTTGCAGTGAAACGGATTCAGGAAATGCAGGGTGGATTTCTGACTGTCAGAGAGGGAAGAATTCTTGCAGAGCTTGCGCTGCCCGTATGCGGAATACTTTCCGAAAAGGGAGTCAAGGATACGGCGCTTGGACTGAAAGCAGTACGCGAAAGCCTGGAAGAGCTTGGATACAGGCACAGTAATCCCATCATGTCGCTGGGAACTCTCGGACTGCCGGTAAGCCCAGCTCTAAAGCTTACCGACAAAGGCCTTGTAGATGTAAAACATGGTATGATTGTGCCCCTGATAGTAGAGCAGCCGTTTATTCCATGTCCATAGATTTAAAAAACCAATAGGTTGATTTTTCCTCATCCTGTTGGATACCGAGCCCATTTGAGTAGCAATAGGCAAGCCGCTGCTGGGCGGTCTTATGTCCGCCCTCTGCAGCTTTCATAAGGTATGGTATGGCTTTTTCATAATCCTTCTTCTCGTAATATTCCTGGCCGGCATGAAATGATTCCTCCAGTCTGTCTCCTTCTTTATCCCACCATTCCTTTCTTTTGCGTTCCTTTTCCTCCCATTCCTGATAACTTTTTGTTCTTCTCAGGGCTTCCGAGGCTCCCGGATAGTGGTTCTTTTCTGCTTTTGAAAGCCAGGCGGCGGCTTCCGAACAGCCTAGATCAGAGGCCTTCACAGCCATATCAAAGGCCTCTTTCGTATTCTTGTAGCTGCTTCCATCCTCATCGCCGGTCTCAAAAAGAGTATGTGCCAGAGAGTCGATGTTTTCTGGTCCCCAGAGCAGGCATTTTGCATATACGAACATAGAGTTGGGGTCTTCTTGTTCAGCCGCCTTTCTCAGCCAGAACATTCCTTTTTTGGTATCAATGTCATCATTTGCCCACAGAGCATCTATGCCGCGGGAGCGGAGCTGTGTAATGCATCTGCAGTCTCCGTACAGGTAGTGGGAGGCAAGCAGAATCTGAGCCTCAACAAGGCCGATTTCACCAGCCTTCCAAAGATAAGTTTCCGCCTCTGAAAAGTCCTCCGCGGTGATGCCTAAGGCTGGATTTACAATGCGTTCTTTGATTTTGTGGATGCCCTTGTTATAGTAATTGGCAGCTCTCACCCGAATAATATTTTGTAATGCCTCCTGGGCGTTGGGAGCTCCTTTCGCAGCGGCTTTTTCCATCCAGTATTGGGCTTTTTCTAAATCGGGCTCTATTTCCTGCCCTTCTATATCGATGCCCTTTGCGTACCAGGCGCCGAACATTGCCTGTGCGGCGGGAAGTCCCGTCTGGGCGGCTTTTTCGATATACGGAACCGCATGCTTGTAATCCTCTCTCTGAAAATATTCCTGGCCGAGGGACAAAAGCTGTTCGGCGTCAAGCTCCTGAAGCTTCTTTTCGTATTGTTCTTTTCTTAGCATCTCCAGAATCTCTTCGGCAGCCCCGGAAGCCTGGGGAATGTTATTTTCTTTCGCTTTTTCCATCCAGTCCAGCGCTTTTTTCAGATCTTTTTCTACATGTGTTCCGGTAACGTATTCCGCGCCCAGATTACATTGGGCGCTGCCCAGTCCTTGTTCGGCGGCGCTTGTAAGCCAGAATATGTATTTTTCCCAGTCCTTTTCCTCTGCATAAGCATTAGCAAGCTGGAACTTTCCGAATTCATTTCCTTTTTCGGCGGAAAGAAGAAACCAGTGCTTTGCAAGATGGAAATTTTTTTGGATTCCTTCGCCTCTTAAATAACAATCTCCGATAGCATACTGTGAAAAAGGATCCCCCTGTTCCGCCGCTTTTTTGTACCAGCAGGCTTCCCGTTCCGGATTTTTAAGTGTCATGTCAAAGGCGCCGGAATACAGATTGCCGGATTCCCGCTGTGCGTTTACATCCCCTTGTTCGGCAGCCTTTTCATACCAGTATAATGCTTTCTTTAAGTTTTTTTCTGTTCCGGTTCCGTTTTTCAGGCAGTCCGCAAGTCTAAGCTGGGCCAGCCGATAGCCTTGTTCGGCAGATTTTTCGAACAAATGCAGAGCCCTTTCGGTGTCGCGCTCTATATGACGGCCCTTCTGATAAAGTACAGCCAGATTATACTGAGCAGAGGGGGCGCCTAATTCAGCGGCCTGCCGGTATAGCTCCAGAGCTTTGGCAATGTCCTTTTCGACGCCGTTTCCCTGAAAGTAACATGCGCCTAATCCATTGATACCTGTCGGATCGCCGTCTTCTGCCGCTTCCTTGAAAAATGCGAAGGCAGCGTCATAGTCGCCGCTGCTGAGAGCTTCCCGCGCTTTTTGGCATGCAGTGCCGGACTGAGGTGTTTTTTTGGTTTCTTCTGAGATTTTCTTATTTCTACGGTTAAATATTCCCATGTATTTTGTGATTACTGATGCTGAGGCAGTCAGTAATTCTCTCCTTTCCCTGTTATGTTTAGACTTGTTAAAAGTATAGCATATCTGTTGCATTTTTTTACATTTTTCTGTAACATTTTAAAAGATTCTACGTTATTCAGATAGAAAAATTAGAAGGTACTGTGAAGAAGACTGCAGGTATCAGGGAGGTGGCAAAGTGGAGAAGGATATACTTGAAAAGCTGTACCTTAAATATACAAAAGCGGTTTACCTTTATCTTTATTCCCTTTGTCATAACCATGCGCTGGCAGAGGACCTGATGCAGGAAACCTTTCTTCGTGCATTTTGTGCATTTGAATTATCAGGAACAGAAATTCTGCCCTGGCTGCTTACGGTTGCTAGAAATCTTTATCTGGATATGTGGCGCAGAGAAAAAAAGGAAGAGAAGAGTGAAAAGGGCAAAGTACAGGAGGTAAGGGGAAGCATTAAAACAGAAAATACAGGGAATGAAATTCTTGGAAGAATGCTTGAAAGGGAACAGAACGAGAAATTGTATTTAGCGATACAGAGGCTGAAATATATAGAAAAAGAAGCGATCGTATTATATTATTTTGCCGGACTTACCCAGGAGAAAATAGGAGATATCCTGAATCTTTCATATGGAAATACGCGGGTAGTGCTGTATCGCGCGAGAAAGAAGCTGAAGAAAATACTGGAGGGAGAGGAGATGTGACGTATGGATGTGGAGAAGAATATGAAAACACAATGCACAGCCGGCGGCGCGCAGATGAATAGTTCTGCGGGAAACAAGAAAGGGTACGAAGCCAGGCTTGAAGAGTACTTAAACGGAAGTCTGGAGCCCGGACAATTTCAGGAGATTGAGTCGGATATTGAGAAATTTCGTGCACTTATGGGGTATATGGACAGAACACTCGATGAGGAGTTGTTTGAGGCAGAAGAAGGAAAAGAAAAAGCAAAAGAAGGAAAAGCAGAGGGAGATAAAACAATAGAAAATAAAATCAGCCGGCGGCTTTCCAGAGCTGTAAATAGAAAATTCCGCAACTATGCGATAGCGGCGGCAGCAATAGCAGTGAGCATTGTTTTTTTGTTATTGGTTACTTTGTCCCCTCTTCTGGACACGATATGTTATAATCCCAGTGCTACACTGGAGATTGTAAATGAAGAGGATAATTCTGTTATGGTTATAAGTCCATTTGCAATGCAGATGTCCGTGTATATGGAGCTTTTCTGTGGAGACAAAGGATTTGCAGAATCCTCTGCCTGGCCGGAAGGGTACGGGCGGTATACAATTAGTATACGGACTCAGATTGACGGGGTTACAGAGCCACACATGCTGGAGCTTGTGAGGAATCATCTTTACCGGAGCGATATGAACTGGAACCGCTCGGATTTTCCGGATAATGCTTTCACATATAAATACGGAGAAAGCAGCTGCAGTATAAAAAAGGAGGAGGCCCTCGAAAAGCTTGCGGGTATGCCGGATCAGATAAAGATACGGACTGCGGTTTCTTTTAAGGATATAAAAAGCATGGAGGAGCTGATAGAGTTCATGGAGCAGAATGAGACTTATTATCTTTATTGTCCTATCGAGGCGGACTGCGGCAGCTTCCTGGGCTTTTCACCAAAGTATACAGGCATCAGCATGAAGGACTGCTATGATAAAGAAAAGTATCCCTATCTTGACATCTTTGAATATGAGGAGGAAGAAGAGATTACACTTGCAGAGGCTTATGAGAAGCATGTGGAGTCTATGATTAAATATTTAATGGACAATGAGGATTTTTTAAGAATTTTTGATTCTGGCGTGCCGGGGGAGAATGTGCTGGATTCCTATAAATATAACGCAATACTTGATTATATCAAGAGACGCGGCGTTGAGTGCTATGGTACAGTAGTCTATGCGTCGAGACAGGAGCTGGAAAGAATACTAGAAAGTCCGGAGGTAGACGGGATATATATGCTGGATGGGAGACTAGATATGAATTAGTATGTCAGTTATTGTTTACTTCCTTTACAGTAACATGCAAAAATCAATTGAAAACAGAGGAATTATAAGTATACTAAAAACAGAGGCTGTTTCTATAAAAGATGAAGGGAAGGCAGGATATGGGAGAAAAAAAGAAAGCGGTTGTAGCAGGACATATTTGTATCGATATTACACCAGTATTTCCTCCGGGACATGGAGAGCGGGTTGAAGATATATTTCTTCCCGGAAAGATGATTCACATGAACGGAGCGGCTGTGCATACAGGGGGCGCGGTAGCCAATACCGGACTAGCGATGAAAATTTTAGGAAATGATGTAAGGCTTATGGGAAAAATCGGGAAGGATGCTTTTGGAAAAATGGTTCTGGACATTCTAAAGGATTATGATGCGGACAAAGAGATGATTATTTCTGAGGATACTGCAAGCTCCTATACGGTAGTGCTGGCCATGCCAGGAATAGACCGGATTATGCTCCATGACCCGGGCGCAAATAACACCTTTTGCGCAGAGGATTTGGACTGGGAGGGATTGAAATCTGCGGATTTGTTTCATTTTGGTTATCCTTCGCTTATGCGGAGAATGTATGAGCATGACGGAGAAGAGATTGAGGAAATATTCCGGCGGGTAAAAGAAAATGGTACGGTGACCTCCTTAGACCTGGCAGCGGTGGATGAGGTATCTGATGCCGGAAAGGCTGACTGGGAGAAGATTTTAAAAAGGGTGCTTCCCCATACGGATTTTTTTGTGCCGAGTGCGGAGGAGCTTTGTCAAATGCTTGACAGGAGGCGGTATGAGGAGTGGCTTGACAGGGCAGCGGGCCGCGATGTCACAGAAATTCTGAGTCTGGAGGATATATATCCATTAGGAGAAAGGGCTCTGGCTTACGGGGCCGGAATAGTGCTTATCAAGTGTGCGGCCCAGGGAATCTATTACCGTACAGCAGGCATAGAAAGGATGGGGAAGGTTTTTGAGAGGCTGTCACTTAGGCCGGAGGAATGGACGGATAAGGAGGGCTTTGAGTTAAGCTTCAGGCCGGAGGCGGTACGTTCCGGCACGGGAGCAGGAGATTCCAGTATCGCAGCATTTCTTTCCTCTGTGCTCCGGGGAGAATCTATAGAGGAGGCAGTGAGGATGGCGGCGGCGGCAGGTGCCTGCTGTGTGGCCACTTACGATACATTGAGCGGCCTGATGCCATTTGAGGAATTAAAGGAGAAGGTCAGACAGGGCTGGGAGAAAAACCAAAAGTGAGAAGCTCAAAAGACGCTTAGGAATAGACAGAAGCGTCTTTTTTATTACTTAAAAAATATTTTCTAAAACATCATACAAATAATTGACAAAAAGTTTATTAGTAGTATAATTAAATTCAGTGTAAAAGTTTAGTAAAACATGATTTTTAGTTTAGAAAGGCTGACTTATGAATCTTGAATATGTAAATGAACATATAGGGAATAAGATTAAGGATTTACGCAATCGAAACGGGTTGACCCAGCAGGAGCTGGCAGACAGAACAGAGCTCACCAAGGGCTTCATATCCCAGCTGGAGAGAGGACAGGTATCTCCGTCAGTGGGGACGCTGCTGGATCTGATTGAGTGTCTGGGGACGACTGCCTCGGATTTTTTTAAGGAGGCGGAGGAAGAGCATATTGTGTTTTCGGAGGAAGGCTTTTTTGAAAAAATTGACGAGGCGGGAAACAGCATTCAGTGGATTGTGCCGGCCGCTCAGAAGTATCAGATGGAGCCTCTTTTGGTAGTGGTTCAGCCTCATGAAACTCTGGAGGAGGATAAACCACATGACGGCGAAGAGTTTGGATATCTGATATCAGGAAGGCTTAAGCTTCACCTTGGTGATGAGGTGTATGTGGTAAAAGCCGGAGAAAGCTTCTATTATCCTGCAATGCGCAGACATCGGATTGAAAATCCGGGAGCCAGGCCGGCAAAGTTTATCTGGGTCAGTACACCACCGACGTTTTAGTGTGTTAATACAATTATGTATTGGGAATAAATGGGGGAAAAGGATGGAAGACAAGACAAATATCATTGAATTAAAACATATTACAAAAACCTACGAGGATGGCTTCAGTGCAGTTTCAGATCTTAACCTAGAGGTGAAAAGAGGGGAATTTATCACATTTCTTGGCCCATCCGGATGTGGGAAAACCACTACTCTGCGGATGATAGCAGGCTTTGATGTCCCGACGGAAGGAGAGATTCTTCTTAACGGGAAGCCGATTACCGAGCTTCCGCCTAATAAGAGGCCAGTCAATACGGTTTTCCAACGGTATGCGCTGTTTCCGCATATGAATATTTATGAAAATATCGCTTTCGGCCTGAAGCAGAAAAAGATGCCGGAGCATGTGATTGCCAAAAAGGTGAGAAAGGTGCTGGAGCTGGTTGACCTAGAAGGATTTGAGAAGCGCAGGATTGATACCTTATCCGGCGGTCAGCAGCAGAGAGTTGCGATTGCAAGGGCAGTTGTCAATGAACCGGAGATTCTTCTTCTTGATGAGCCTCTTGGAGCGCTGGACCTTAAGATGCGCAAAGAAATGCAGCTGGAGCTAAAGGAGATGCACCGGGAGCTTGGGATTACATTTATATATGTGACCCATGATCAGGAGGAGGCTCTTACCATGTCAGATAAGATCGTGGTTATGTCAGAGGGTAAGATGCAGCAGATCGGGACTCCGGAGGATATTTATAACGAGCCGATAAATGCTTTTGTTGCAGACTTTATCGGAGAGAGCAACATTTTCAATGGTATTATGACTGGAGAGCTTAAAGCACGTTTCTGCGGAGGCGAATTTGTCTGTGTGGACGATGTGAAGGAAGGTACACATATTACGGCCGTTGTGCGTCCGGAGGATGTGATTTTGACCGCACCGGAGAAGGGGATAATCCGGGGAAATGTAACCTCAGTTATCTTCAAAGGAATTCATTATGAAATTACAGTGGAATCGGGGAAAAATGAGATTGTCGCGCAATCCGTAAACTCTGCGGTACCGGGAGAACGCGTCGGAGTATATGTAGAGCCGGATAATATCCACATTATGATTGCCGAGGATAATACAAATATTTTTGACGGAGAGATTAACAAGAATTATGAGCTGGAATATAATGGAAGGGTTCTTGACGTCAGTTTGACGGATATTATAAAAGGAAGCAGGATGTCAGAGGACGGTACGCTTCTCGATGCCGGAGGTTCAGAGATTGATATCGAGAAGGTTAAAATTAAGATTTCTATTCAGCCGCAGAGTATTGAACTTACAGACGACCAGGAGGAGGGGCTGGTACAGGGCTGTATCAGCAATATGATATATAAGGGTGATCATTACAGCTATGTCATACATACAGACCTGGAGCAGGATTTTGTGGTAGACGATGAATATCTTTGGAATATGGAGGATCAGGTAGGGCTTGTGATGCCGGTGGAGAAGATGAAGTTTAAGGTTAAGAGATGAGGAGGAAAACATATGCATAAATATAGATTTTCCAGAAAGAGTCTGGGAGTTCCATATGCACTTTTTTTGCTGATTTTTGTTGCGGCGCCGCTGTTTGTGCTGATATATTATGCTTTTACGAACGGCCGGGGGCAGTTTACACTTCAGAATCTTACAGGTTTTTTTTCTGATCCTAATACACTTGGAACGCTTTTTTACAGCTTCGGAATTGCTTTTGCGACAACTGTGGTATGCCTTCTTCTGGCTTACCCGACAGCCTATGTGCTGGCGGCCAGCAGACTTAGGGCCAAGTCTGTATTGATCATGATATTTATCATGCCTATGTGGATTAATTTTTCTCTTCGGATTACCGCCCTGAAGGAAATTCTTACCTGGCTTGAAGGAAGCCTTGCGTATCATCCATTTTTAAATACTGTGCTTGGTATGAGCTATGATTTTCTTCCTTTTATGATTCTGCCTATATATACAACCATTTCCAAGCTTGACGGAGCACTTTTGGAAGCGGCAAAGGATCTGGGGGCAGGTGATGCACAGGCGTTTCTCAGGGTGACGCTGCCGCTTTCTCTGCCTGGAGTTATAAGCGGGGTGTCTATGGTATTTCTGCCGGCTATGACGAATTATGTTGTACTGGATATGCTTTATAACAGTACTTATATTATGGGAAGCTTGATTGGAAGCTATTTCTCCGCGTATAACTGGCACGGAGGCTCTATGATTGCTTTAATTCTTTTAGGAATCATCTGCCTGTTTACGCTTCTTACGGGGGGAATGGAGGAGGAAAACACGAGAGGAGGAGCGCTGCTTTGATAAGAAAGATATGGAAAAATCTTATTATTATCGGTATTCTTTTATTCCTGTATCTGCCGATTATGATTCTTGCTGTGTACAGTTTTACAGATGCTGCCAATATCGGAGCAGTCCGCGGCTTTTCTCTTCATAATTATGTAACTCTTTTTACGACGCCGGAGCTGGTAAATATGATTGTCGGAACCCTTCTGCTTGCATTGGGAGCGTCGGTGATTGCAACTATACTGGGAACGCTGGGAGCTATCGGGGCATTCTATTCTAAAAAGGGAGCTGCTTCGGTTATCATGACAATGAATCAGGTGCCGGTGGTGAACGCAGATGTAGTTACAGGGTTTTCCATCTGTATTTTGCTTGTAGTTGTACTTGGAATTAGTAAGGATACTTATATTCCTCTAGTGGCAGGACATGTGACGCTTTGCGCTCCCTTTGTGTTTTTGTCAGTGATACCGAAGCTTAAGCAGATGGATTCCAGTATTTATGAGGCGGCGCTTGACCTGGGAGCAACGCCGTTTACTGCACTGGTAAGGATTGTGATACCCCAGATATTGCCGGGGATTGTGTCTGGATTTGCTCTGGCGATTACGCTGTCTTTGGACGATTATTTTGTGGCTACCTACACGAAGCCGGCAACCTTTGATACCATCAGCACTTATGTGGTCAATGCAACGAAAGGAGCCCAGACCAATATAAAGACAGCTTTGTGGGCATTATCGACGGTTATTTTTCTTGCAGTTGTGCTGTTTACTGTGGTGATGACCGTGCGGGCAGGGAAGGAACAGAAGGAAAGGAACGGGGCATGACAGGAAGAAGGATCGCAAAGAGAATGGAAAAAATGAAAAGAAGGCTGTGTTCCGGTTTGCTGCTGTGTATATGTGTGTGTCTGTTTATGCCGATGAAATCTGTGCTGGCTTCTTCTAAGGAAGCTGGTGAGGAGGGGAGCGGAGAAAGAGATGTGCAGACAGTTACCCTGCGGGTGAGTAATTGGGAAGAATATATTGATCTGGGCGGCTGGGATGAGGAAGAAACCATTGACTTGGACAGCGGCGATATTATCGGTGAGAATTCCATGATAGAGGATTTTGAGGAGTGGTATTATAAAACCTACGGAATTAAAGTAAAGGTAGAGTATTCTACATTTGGTACGAATGAGGATTTGTACAATATGCTGACTCTGGGGGATACCTATGATTTGGTGTGCCCGTCAGAATATATGATTATGAAGCTGATGGCAGAGGATCAGGTTGTTCCGTTGTCGGAGGATTTTTTTGATACCAGGGATAATAATAATTATTATATAAATGGAGTATCTCCGTATATTAAATCTATTTTTGAGGAGAATGAAATACAGGGCAGATACTGGAGCGACTATGCGGCAGGATATATGTGGGGGATTACAGGGATTGTGTATAATCCTCAGGTAGTGAGTGAAGAGGAGGCTTCCAGCTGGAAGATATTAAATGATCCGAAATATCACAGACAGATTACGATTAAGGACAATGTAAGAGATTCATATTTTGCAGCAATGGGAGCTGTCAAGTCCGGCCTTCTTACGTCGGAGGAATTTCTTAACGATCCGGATTATAAGAAAAATCTGGAAAAGGAGATGAATGATACTTCCAGGAAGACTCTTGCAGAGGTTCAGGATTATCTGCAGGATGTAAAAAATAATGCTTATTCCTTTGAAACAGATTCCGGAAAGGCAGATATGATTACCGGGAAGGCAGTTATAAATCTTCAGTGGTCCGGAGATGGAGTATATACGCTGGATCAGGCAGATGAGGATGATTTTACGCTGGCGTTTGCGGTGCCGGAGGAAGCCACTAACATTTATTTTGACGGATGGGTGATGTTGAAAAATGGAATTAATGGAGATGCCGCGAAGCAGCATGCGGCAGAAGCGTTTATTAATTTTAATTCCAGAGCAGACAATGTGATTCGGAATATGTACTATGTAGGATATACCTCTGTAATTTCCGGTGGAGAGGATAGACGGATTTTTGAATATGCAGACTGGTGCTATGGTGCAGAGGAGAGCGAAGAGGAGGTATCGGAGTATGACGTGGGATATTTCTTTTCAAAGGATAAGGAAGGTAAAGACTATGTGATTACTGCTCCCGCCGACCAGGTATACCGGCAGCTTTTTGCACAATATCCGACTGAGGAGGCAATTTCACGGTCTGCGCTGATGACGTATTTTGATGAGGAGCAGAATCAGGCGATCAATCAGATGTGGATTAATATACGGTGTTATAATATCCATGATGTGCCGGTGTGGGCATGGGCGGCTGCAGGAGCGGTGGTCTTTGTGCTGGCAGCTTTTACAATAAGAGCGCTGAAAAAAAGATAACAGGAACATGGCGGTTTTAGCAAAGCCTTCGTACATATCTGTCCATTCATAATTTTCACCTTGAGCAGCGGCATGGTAATGTAACAATAAATAAATCAAATGTACCAATAGAAGTGCAGCCGGTCCTTAAGAAGTGGAAGAAACATAATCTCTTAAGACTTTCTGAAAATTCCGGTCTCAGCCTTGACAAATCTTGTTCCTGTGGCTATGATAATCAATAGTTTAAAAAGCAGAGGCATTGAAGAAGAGGAGTACGCACGGATTACCCTGACAGAGAGAGCTGCCCGGAGGCTGAGAGGCGCTTGAGAATGTAACGTGCGGAAGGTAGCTTCCGAGCCGGAGAGCTGAACTTTTATTCCTGCAAGGCGGTGAATCAGACAGACATTCAAGTGTGTCTGTGATGCGGAGAGGATAGAAGCTAGGTCCTCCCGGAGTCGTTCACGTTATAGAATAAGAGGAGAGATATAGAAGACAGTTTTTCTGTATAATAAAGGTGGTACCGCGGTTTACACCGCCCTTTATCCCATAATAAAGGGCGGTTTTTTGCGCCCTGAAGTGTGAATAAAATGTGAAAATCTGAGAGCGCGAAAGAGGAGGAAACGCAATGAGCCAGAATTTGGAAACAACCTATAATCCAAAAGAGATTGAGGCAAAGCTGTATGAAAGATGGTGTGAGAATAAGTATTTTCATGCAGAGGCAGATAAGAGCAGAAAGCCTTTTACGACCGTGATGCCGCCGCCGAATATTACGGGAAAGCTTCATATGGGGCATGCTTTGGATAATACGCTGCAGGACATTTTGATTCGTTATAAAAGAATGCAGGGTTACAATGCGCTGTGGGTTCCGGGAACAGATCATGCGGCTATTTCTACAGAGGTAAAGGTTACGAATCAGTTGAAAGAGGAAGGTATTGATAAGAAGGAGCTGGGAAGAGAGAAATTTTTAGAGAGAACCTGGCAGTGGAAGGAAGAATATGCAGGGACGATTGAAGGACAGCTCAAGAAGCTAGGCTCCTCCTGTGACTGGGACAGAGAGCGGTTTACGATGGATGAGGGCTGCTCCGAGGCGGTCGAGGAGGTATTTATCAAGCTGTATGAGGAGGGGTATATTTACAAGGGATCCAGAATCATCAACTGGTGTCCGGTATGTAAAACCTCCCTTTCTGATGCAGAGGTAGAGCATGAGGAGCAGGAGGGACATTTCTGGCATATCAAATACCCGATTAAGGGAACCGAAGAATTTCTGGAGATTGCTACTACACGTCCGGAAACGATGCTTGGTGATACTGCGATTGCTGTACATCCAGATGATGAGAGATATAAGGATATTGTAGGAAAGACGGCGATTCTTCCTCTTGTGAACCGGGAGATTCCGATTGTTGCGGATTATTATGTAGATAAGGAATTTGGAACCGGTGCGGTTAAGATTACGCCGGCTCATGACCCGAATGACTTTGAGGTTGGAAAACGTCACAATCTGCCGGAAATTAATATTATGAACGACGACGCCACAATTAATGAAAACGGCGGGAAATACGCGGGAATGGAACGCTATGAAGCGAGAAAGCTTATGGTGAAGGAACTTGAGGAGCAGGGACTTCTTGTAAAGGTAGTTCCGCATTCCCATAATGTAGGAACCCATGACCGGTGCAAGACGACTGTGGAGCCGCTGATTAAGCAGCAGTGGTTTGTAAGGATGGAGGAGCTTGCAAAGCCGGCCATCGAGGCGGTGAAAAACGGGGACTTAAAATTTGTGCCCGAGAGGTTTGATAAGATTTACCTGCACTGGCTGGAAAATATCCGCGACTGGTGTATTTCCAGGCAAATCTGGTGGGGCCACCGGATTCCGGCGTATTACTGTGACAAATGCGGCGAGATTGTGGTAGCGAAGGGGATGCCGGAGACGTGCCCGAAGTGCGGACATACACATTTTACGCAGGATGAGGATACGCTGGATACTTGGTTTTCCTCAGCGCTGTGGCCGTTTTCTACATTAGGCTGGCCGAAAAAGACAGAGGATCTGGAGTATTTCTATCCGACAGATGTATTGGTGACAGGCTACGATATTATTTTCTTCTGGGTTATCCGTATGGTGTTCTCAGGGTATGCGCATACAGGGAAATCTCCTTTCCATACTGTATTCATTCATGGACTTGTGCGGGATTCGCTGGGCCGTAAGATGAGTAAGTCTCTGGGAAATGGTATTGACCCGCTGGAGATTATCGACAAATATGGTGCAGATGCGCTTCGGATGACGCTTGTAACAGGTAATGCTCCGGGCAACGATATGCGTTTTTATCAGGAACGAGTAGAAGCAAGCCGAAACTTTGCCAATAAGGTATGGAATGCATCGAGATTTATTCTGATGAATCTTGGTGATAAAGAGCCAAAGGAGCCGAAGGAGCCGGGATGCCATCCGGCAGACGGCTGGATTCTATCCAGATGCAATACACTGGTAAGGGATGTGACCGAGAATCTGGATAAGTTTGAGCTTGGGATTGCATTGTCCAAGATCTATGATTTTATGTGGGATGAGTTCTGTGACTGGTATATTGAGCTTGCAAAATACCGTATCTATCATACAGAGGATGATGCCGAGAGTGCAAATGATGCTTTGTGGACCTTAAAGGAGGTATTAAAGACATCCTTAAAGCTTCTCCATCCGTATATGCCGTTTGTAACAGAAGAGATTTACAGCAAGCTGGTTTTAGAGGAGCCATCTCTTATGATGTCCCAGTGGCCGGAATACGGCGATAAATGGAGTTTTCCTGATGCGGAGAATGTTGTGGAACATTATAAGGAAATTATCCGTGGAGTACGGAATGTACGGGCTGAAATGAATGTTCCAAACTCCAGAAAGGCAACTATTTATGTGGTATGTGAGGATAAGAAGCTGTGTGAGGGATTGGCATTTTTAAGTGATTCGGCAAAGATGATGGCGGCGGCAAATGCATTTATAATCCAGCAGGATAAAGCAGGAATCGCAGAGGATGCCGTATCAGTTGTTGTACCAGATGCTCTTGTCTATGTGCCGCTTGAGGAGCTGATTGATTTTGAACAGGAAATCGAGCGTCTTACAAAGGAGGAGACTCGTCTTGGCAAAGAGATTGCGCGGGCAGAGGGGATGCTTAAGAATGAAAAATTTGTAAGCAAGGCTCCGGAAACAAAAGTTATGGAAGAGCGTGAAAAGCTTGAGACGTATAAGCAGATGATGGAGCAGGTTCAGGAAAGGCTTGACGGGATAAAGAAAAAGCAGCTGTAAGGGTAGTATGCAGCGGACTGAGAATCCGGCCGGTCTGTAACAAATTTACAGCAGGCTTGGGGTTTGGCTGAGTCATAAGTATAGGTTTAAGGGGATATTATGAAGAAAGTTCATATTAAGAAGCCGGATATAAAGGGCGGATTTCATAAGTTAAAAAATCTGAAAAAAGAGGATATAAAAGCATACTGGACAGCCAGAAGAGAAAGACGGGCAAGAATTATCGAGGAACGCAGAAACAGTGCGTTTGCCAAAAAGATGAAGCCGGTTTATAAGCAGATGAATCGGTTTTCTCTGGTGCTTCATGCACTTCTCGCCTGTGTAATTAATCTTGTAATCGAAGCCATATCCAGACATTCGTTTTTTGAAGCCTGGGGGTATATGACGGAAACGCCTCTTGTATTTCTTTATAATGCGTTTATGATATTTATGACATTTTCTGTGGTATATTTGTTTAGACGACGTGTCTTTATGCGGATTATTATTAGTGTCCTCTGGCTGGTATTGGGTGTTGCGAATGGTTATATGCTTCTTAAGCGTGTGACGCCTTTTAATGCACAGGACCTGAAGGTGGCAAAGGATGCGGTTTCACTGATTCATAATTATTTTAACAATTTCGAGTTGATAATTGTAGTTGTCGGACTGGGCGCTGTGGTAATCTGGGTGATATCCATGTGGAAGCGCGGCGGGCAGTATGAGGGGAAAATACGCCGGGTATGGGCGCTTGTCGGAATTGCCGTCTGCGCGGTGCTATATGGATTTATCTCAGATGCAGCAGTGGAGAAAAGGATTGTATCAACTTATTTTGGAAATATTGCATTTGCCTATGAGGATTACGGACTTCCCTACTGCTTTATGGCCAGTGTATTCAATACCGGAATCAATGAGCCGAATGGTTATAATGAAAAGACGATTGAAAAGATCAGCAGCAGCCGGACAATCACAAGGAATGAAACAGGAAGGGCAAAAGAAGAGCTTCCCAATATTATATTTATTCAGCTGGAGTCTTATTTTGACGTGGCAGAATCAGAATTTTTTACAACCTCTAAGGATGCGTCTCCGAATCTTCGGGCGATGTATGAAAATTATTCCTCAGGATATTTTAAGGTTCCTTCTGTGGGAGCCGGCACGGCAAATACGGAATTTGAAGTGCTCACAGGTATGAATCTGCGTTATTTTGGGCCGGGAGAGTATCCATATAAGACCGTGCTGAAAGACCGGGTGTGTGAAAGTGCGGCGACAGCGCTTGGCGCACTTGGTTATGGCACACATGCACTTCACAATAACGGCGGTAATTTTTACAGCCGGGCAAAGGTATTTAATAATATCGGGTTTGACAGCTATACAAGTAAAGAGTTTATGAACATTCTGCAGCTGACAGAAAATGGCTGGGCGAAGGATGATATTCTGATTCAGCATATTCTGGATGCGATGGATACGACAGAGCAGCAGGATTTTGTCTTTGGCATCAGTGTGCAGGGACACGGAGATTATCCAGAGGAAAGGTTGATTGAAAACCCGGAAATTATAGTAGAGGGAATTGCGGATGAGGGAATTAAGAATAAATGGGAATACTATGTAAACCAGGTGTATGAGATGGATCAGTTTGCCGGTAATCTGGTGCGTGCCATTGAAGAGCGGGGTGAACCGTCAGTTGTAGTATTTTATGGAGACCATCTGCCTACGATGGGGCTTGAAGCGAAGGATTTGAGGAGCCGTTATCTCTATAATACAAATTATGTTATCTGGGATAATATCGGGCTTGAAAAAGAAGACAGGAATATCCCGGCCTATCAGATTATGGCAGATGTGTTTGACAGGCTGGATATACATTCCGGCACGGTATTCAATTATCATCAGAACAGACGGCAGACTAAAAATTATCTGGCAGATCTGGAGCTTCTTCAGTATGATATTTTATATGGAAAACAGTATGTTTATGACGGCAGTGAGCCTGTCACAGAAGGACATATGGTGATGGGAGTAAAGGACGTAACTCTTAAGGATGTTGTTCCATATCTAGGGGAAGGCTACAGCCTGTACGGCGAAAATCTTACCAAATCCAGCCGGGTATATGTAAATGATGAAAAGCAGAACAGTACATTTTTAAATAATACAAGGATTGTACTTCCGGAGACAGAGCTTGAGGAAGGGGATGTACTTAAAGTGATCCAGATGGGCTCAAGTAACACTGTATTCCGTGTTTCAAATGAATATATCTATCAGGAAGGACAGCTTACGGTTGTAGAAGGGACCGGAACTGATGTGAAAAGGTCCTGGATAGAACAGGCAGATGACGACGGCGCCGATTAAGAGAGTACTAATTTGAAAGCCTGGAAAATGGGGGAGAAACAGTAGAAATGTGGAAGTAAAGATACCGGGAAGGAAAGCTGAGACCTATGGAGGGGAAACAGATGAAGGAAAAGCCGAAAAGCTATGAGGAGGCAGTCTGCTATATTGAGGAGCTGCCCAAGTTTACAAAGAAACATACTCTCCGGCACACAAAGGATTTTCTAAAAAGACTGGGAAGTCCGGCAGCAGACAGAAGGATTATTCACGTGGCGGGTACAAACGGAAAGGGCTCTGTGTGTGCATATATACAGGCTGTGCTGGAGGCGGAGGGGAAACAGACCGGCTTTTTTACTTCTCCTCATCTCGTTTCGATAAACGAAAGAATTCAAATAGGCAGATGTCCGATTTCGAATGAGGAGTTTTATCATGTGTTCGGAGAAGTCTATGATATTGTAAGTAAGATGGAAGAGGAGGGAATTTCTCATCCATCTTACTTTGAATTTTTATATGGAATGGGGATGAAAGCATTTTCCTATACGGATGTAGAGTATATTGTGCTGGAGACCGGGCTTGGAGGGAGGCTTGACGCGACAAATTCTGCAGAAGAGCCAGTACTTACCGTGATCACATCTGTGAGTCTGGACCATACAGATATTCTGGGAGATACGATAGAAGAGATTGCGTGGGAAAAAGCCGGAATTATTAAACCCAGAGTGCCGGTATTTTTCGACGGCGGGAATAAAGAGGCTTCTAAGGTCATTTGGAAAAAGGCACAGGAGTGTTTTTCGCCTTGTAGAGAAATCACGAAAAATGCGTTCGAAATCCTGGAAGTGAATCGAAAATATATTGCATTTTCCAGAAGAAATGCGTATGATAAAGATACTACATGGAGGGTTCCCATCTGTGGAATCTACCAGGTGATGAATGCAGAACTTGCCCTTCAGGCCTGTGAATATCTTCTGCAGGGAGAGGAGATTCATAAGGACAGGTGGCCGGAGGTGCTGGCATCTGTTACCTGGAAAGGACGGATGGAAGAGGTACGTAAGTTTCTTGTTGTGGACGGGGCTCATAATCCAGGGGCAGTGGAGGCATTTGCAGAAAGTGTACAGGCTCTTAAGGGGAAGGAGGAAGCGCTGCCGGTAATTGTATTTTCGGCGGCAGCAGATAAAAAATATGATGCTATGGCAGCATGTCTTTGTGAGAAAGTGCCGGCAAAGGCATACATTATAACAGAGATTGAAGATAAAAGAAGAATTTCTGCAGAGGAGCTTGCAGAAAGCTTCCGCAGATATACGAAGTGTAGAGTGCTCGTTAGGAACAGTGTGGAGACGGCGCTGGAGACGGCGTATGCAGAGCGTGAGGCGGGAGGATATATTTACTGTCTTGGCTCTTTGTATCTTGCAGGAACGATAGAGAAATTATTGTCAGGAGGCAGACCAGATGCTGAATTATGAAGAAGAGCTGAAAAAATTTCAGCCGAGTCTTGAGGTAGAAGAGATTGCAGCGGCAGTTTATCAGGAAGATTTAACAGATATGACGGACATTATTCGTGAAGTAGTGGAGCAGACCAATACCGGGTCGTCCAGGTAGAAGGATTCGTGATTTATGGATTATGCAGAAAAGTTAGTATATCAGTCAAATTATTGGTACAATGAAGGACTGGAAAAGGCAAGAATCCGGGATATGAGCGGAGCGGCTGCGGCGCTTAGGCGTAGTCTTCAATATAACAGAGCTAATGTGGCGTCGATGAATCTTCTGGGGCTTGTATATTATGGGCGTGGAGATGTGATGGAGGCGCTGGTGGAATGGATTTTGAGTAAGAATTTCCAGTCAGAGGATAATATTGCTGATTATTATATAAAAAAAATACAGGAGATACCGGGAGAGCTTGATGAGATTAACCAGGCTGTAAAAAAATATAATCAGAGTCTTGTATATGCGCAGCAGAATGCCGAGGATATGGCAATTATGCAGCTTAAAAAAGCAATTGCGGCCCATCCGGCATATCTGAAGGCATACCAGCTTCTTGCGTTTTTATATCTGCATACGGAGCAGTATGGTAATGCCAGGCAGATGTTAAAGGCTGCTCACAGACTGGATACTACAAATGAGCTTACACTCCGGTATATGCATGAGCTGAACCAGGTTAGAAGAGAACGTCCGGTGCAGGTAAAGAAGCCGGCCGGGAGAGAACAGCAGACGGTTACATATAATCTTGGAAATGAGACGATTATTCAGCCAGTATCTGCGAACTTTAAAGAGCGGACAGGCTTAAATACCGTAATTAATATCAGCATCGGGGTCGGAGTCGGAGTGCTGGTTATGTGGTTTTTAGTTATGCCGGCGATGAATTCCTCGAAGCAGAAGAGAGTTAATGAGCAGACAGTAGCGTTCAGTAATCAGATTGCCGAGCAGGAATCCCAGATCAGTGCACTTAAGACAGAGCTGGACGGATACCGTGCGACCAGTGAAGAGACTGAAAATGTGCAGGCGACGGCGGCCTCCACACAAGACAGCTACGAAAGACTTATGAATATTGCAGATCATTACAGGGCACAGGATATGAGCAACACAGCAATGCTGGAAGAGTTACTGGCAATTAATCCGGATTCACTCGGCACGGTGGGGAAAGAGACGTATGACGATATTACCGGAGAATTATATCCGAATATGTGCAGTGATCTTTATAATACATCCCAGAGGAATTTCGAAGTGGCAAATTACGAGATGGCTGTCAGTAATTTGGAAACTGTCATGAAGATGGATGAAGGATATGAAAATGGCGCGGCAATGCTTCTTCTGGCGCAGTCCTACGAAAAACAAGGAGAGCAGGACAAGGCGAACCTCCAATACCAGAAGATTATAGAAAGCTACCCCGATACAGATGCCGCGTCTGAGGCACAGGAAGCCCTCGATGCACAGCAGAGCAGTGCCCAGGATACAGATTCCGGTGATTTAGAAGGATCGGGATCAGAAAACGGGCAGACTGGAAATACGCAGGAATAAGATAGAAAGTACGAAAGAAAAGGATATGCAAGAAACGCATATCCTTTTTCAGGCTTTTTAAGTCGGGGACGGGGTAAAACGAGTTTTACCCCGTCCCCGACTGGAAAATGCCCTGTCCCCAATCAACAGCGAAAGGAGAATAAGCGTGAAGTATCAGGTACAGGAAAATTGTCTGACTATTTTTCTTCCGAAAGAGCTTGACCATCATAATGCGGAGGAGATACGAAAAGAATCGGATCATCTGATTGAGCGAAATCATATCCGTTATGTAATTTTTGATTTTGCGGACACAATTTTTTGCGACAGCTCCGGTATCGGCGTGATTATGGGCCGGTATAAGAGAATCTATATGTTAGGAGGAGAGGTGTGCGCGGTGCATGCCAATGAAAGAATGAAGAAAATGCTTGTAATGTCAGGTGTAACGAAAATTATGCAGATTTATGAGGAGGAAAAGTAAATGGAAAATACGAATGAAATGCAGTTAATATTTGACAGCCGGTCCAGTAATGAATCATTTGCAAGGGTAACTGTAGCGGCGTTTATGACATCCTTAAATCCGACGGTAGAGGAAGTGTCTGATGTGAAAACGGCGGTATCAGAGGCAGTTACGAATGCAGTGATTCATGGTTATGAAGGTGAGGTCAAGGATGTGATTATCCGCTGTCGTACGGAGGAGAGAACACTTTATATTGAAGTTGAGGATAAGGGAAAGGGAATTGAAGACGTGGAGGCTGCGATGGAGCCTCTCTTTACTACGAAACCGGATCTGGATCGTTCTGGGATGGGGTTCTCTTTTATGGAAGCTTTTATGGATGAGCTTGAGGTTGAGTCAAAGCCCGGAGAAGGGACAGTTGTAAGGATGAAGAAAATCATTGGAAAAGGACGGAAGCTATGGACCACACAATCGCTTTAATCATGAAGTCCCACGAAGGAAACGAGGAAGCGAGAACACAGCTGGTAGAGGAAAATGCGGGCCTTGTATGGTGCGTAGTGAAGCGGTTTTATAACAGAGGTGCGGAAGCAGAGGATTTATTCCAGATTGGAAATATCGGGCTTCTTAAGGCGATTGATAAATTTGATTTATCTTATGATGTAAAATTTTCAACCTATGCCGTACCTATGATTTCGGGTGAGATTAAGCGGTTTTTAAGAGACGACGGAATTATTAAGGTAAGCCGGTCATTAAAGGAGTTGTCCTACAAAGCGTATTTATGTAAGGAAAAGCTAAGTGACAGGTGGGGACGTGAACCAACCATATCTGAAATTGCCGAAAAACTTGGGGTGGATCGTGAAGAGCTTGTGATGGCACTAGATGCAGGCGGTGATGTAGAGTCTCTGTATAAGCCGATTTATCAAAAGGAAGGGCAGGAAATTCGTCTGATGGATAAGATTCCGGAAAAGGAACGGGAGGAAGATAAGCTTCTGAATCATATGATGCTGGGAGAATTGCTTACAGGTTTAAATAAAGAAGAAAGGCGGCTTATTTATCTTAGATATTTTGCAGAGAGGACACAGTCACAGGTGGGGAAAGAGCTAGGAATCTCACAGGTACAGGTGTCAAGATTAGAGAAAAAAATTTTAAAAAGACTTAGGGAACGAATATAGAAGGCATACCCATGCATATTTTCTGTGCATATTTCCCATACTAACATAAAAATTTGTAAAGGCGGTGTCAGTATGGAAGAAGCAAGAAAAAGACTCAGGGTATGCCTGATTTTTATAGTAGCATTGGCAGTTTTGGTAGGCTGTATTTATTATTTTGGCGATGCAGGGAAAGCAGATGACATCAGTGAAGGTACTCTTGTAAGGTTACAGACAGAAAGCAGGGTAGAAAAATATGGCGGCGAATAGTGAAACAGTTTATATCAAAGCAGATAGAAATGTTGAGGTGACAAATCCGGCTGTTACTCTGGGAGATGTGCTTAGTATGGAATGTGCAAATCCGGCTGTAGTGCCGAAATTAAAAACTATAAAATTATTAAAATTCCATCACACAGATAACAAGCATCAAAACAGGACAGCGGTATCTATCCTTAAAGTTATCGAGTGCATTCACAGGGAATATCCGGGAATGGATATACAGAATATGGGAGAGCAGGATTTTATTATTACCTATGAGGAACAGCAGACAGCCGGAGGAGTAGTTCATGTGTTAAAAGCGGCGGTTGTTGTATTAATCAGCTTTGTGGGAGCAGCCTTTTCCATTATGGCATTTAACAATGATATAGACGTTACTAAAATGTTCGGACAGATTTATATGCTTGTTACGGGAGTGGAAAGTGACGGCTTTACAATGCTGGAGCTTACGTATTGTATAGGTCTTATTATAGGAATTCTTACGTTTTTTAATCATTTTGGAAAGAAAAAATTTACCGTAGATCCGACGCCGATGGAGGTGGAGATGCGCCTGTATGAAAATGATCTTCAGACAACTCTGATAGAAAATTATTCCAGAAAGGAGAAGGAGCTTGATGTGGGTACAGCAAATCGCGTTGGCAGTCATCGGACTTAGCGCAGGAATGGTAGTTGCAGGAGGACTTTTTTCCTTTATCATCGGATTGGGCGTTATATCCGACTTTGCGGACAGGACCCATACGGGGGAGCATATTCTTCTATATGAGGACAGTGTGGCGCTTGGAGGAATTCTGGGAAATATTTTCTTTGTCTACCATATCAGTATTCCATATGGTGCATGGCTTGCACCGGTTTTTGGACTTCTTGCAGGAATTTTTGTGGGCTGTTGGTCAATGGCTCTTGCAGAAATATTAAATGTATTTCCAATTTTTATAAGAAGAGTAAAATTAATTCGATTTATTCCGTATCTGATATTGGGAGTTGCTCTAGGGAAGGGGCTCGGAGCTATGTTGTTTTTTGCGAAAAGGTGGTGACGGATGAATTGGGGACGGGGTAAAACTCGTTTTACCCCGTCCCCAATTGAACGTCCCCTCAAATTAACTGTAAAGGAGAGAAAGATAAATGGACAAGAAGAAACAGCAGGAAGCGTATGAAAATTATGTAAAGAAGAAAACTCCGGTACACAATCTTCCGGCAAATATGGCAAAGGCTTTCGTGACCGGAGGAGCAATCTGTGTCATTGGACAGTGTATTTTAAATTTTTGTGAGAGACAGGGGCTTGATAAAGATATCAGCGGAGGCTGGACATCAATGGCCTTAATTCTATTAAGCGTTCTGCTTACAGGATTTAATCTATATCCAAGTGTGGCAAAATGGGGTGGTGCCGGAGCGCTTGTACCGATTACCGGTTTTGCGAATTCAGTAGCCTCCCCGGCTATCGAGTATCAGAAAGAGGGACAGGTCATGGGAATCGGCTGCAAGATTTTTACGATTGCGGGTCCGGTAATTTTGTATGGAATCTTTTCCAGCTGGCTTTTGGGGCTTGGATATTGGATACTTAAGATAAGCGGGATTATGTAAAAGAAGTGGAAGGGGAGGAATTTCTTATGAGTCAGGATAGTTTAGTAAAGGGAGCACAGAGTATAGAGTTTGCAGAATCGCCGTATCTGATAAGCAGTGCATCGGTGGCAGGGAAAAAGGAGGGTGCAGGTCCTCTCGGAAAAATGTTTGATTTAGTAGGGGAGGATGATCTTTTCGGAGCAGATACCTGGGAAGAGGCAGAAAGCACCATGCAGAAGGAGGCATGTCTTTTGGCGATGGGAAAGGCGCATGTGAGCCAAAGTCAGGTGCGTTATCTTTTCGGAGGAGACCTTTTAAGACAGGAAATTGCTACGTCAATAGGCGTGGAAGAATTGGAAATTCCCATGTTCGGATTGTACGGAGCCTGCTCCACATCGGGAGAGGCTCTTGCCCTGGCTTCTATGTGTGTGGCGGCGGGCTATGGAGAATATATGCTGGCTGTGACATCCAGCCATTTTGGAAGCGCCGAGAAGGAATTTCGATTTCCGTTAAGCTATGCAAATCAGCGTCCTCTTTCGGCGCACTGGACAGTTACCGGCAGTGGAGCATTTCTTGTAGGAAAAAAAAGAAGTCATGTGAGAATTACAGGAGTTACCATAGGAAAAATTGTTGACTACGGCCTCAAAGATTCTCAAAATATGGGTGCTTGTATGGCACCGGCAGCCTGTGATACAATTGTCCGCAATCTGGAGGATTTCGGACGGACCCCGGAGGATTACAATCGGATTGTAACGGGAGATTTGGGATATGTTGGACAGAGTATATTATTTGACCTTGCCCTGGCAAAGGGGTACGATATTCGAAAAAATCATATAGACTGCGGTATGACAATATTTGATCAAAATACACAGGATACACATGCCGGCGGAAGCGGCTGTGGCTGTGCAGCAACAACATTGTCCGCTTATATATTGCCGAAGCTTGAACGCGGCGAATGGAAAAAAATTCTGTTTGTACCGACGGGAGCATTGATGTCAACCGTAAGCTTTAATGAAGGTGCAAGTGTTCCAGGAATTGCACATGCTATCGTATTGGAACATTGCTAAAAAGGGACAGGGCAAAAACTGGTTGGGGACGGGGTATTTTGAGAAATACCCCGTCCCCAACCAGAAAAGTAAAGGAGGAAGTATATCATATGGACTATATCAATGCGTTTTGGGTAGGAGGATTAATCTGTGCTCTTGTACAGATTCTTTTGGACCGTACGAAACTGATGCCGGGCCGTATTATGGTGCTTTTAGTTTGTACCGGCGCCGTATTAGGGGCACTTCAGATTTATCAGCCGCTTCAGGATTATGCCGGAGCCGGAGCCAGTGTACCGCTTGCCGGTTTTGGAAATCTTTTGTGGAAGGGAGTAAAGGAGGCTGTCGATAAGGAGGGCTTTATCGGAATTTTTCTGGGAGGCTTTAAAGCCAGTGCAGTAGGGATTTCTGCGGCATTGGTGTTTGGATATCTGGCTTCCCTGATTTTCAGCCCGAAGATGAAAAAGTAATTAATTGTAACAATCTGTTGTTTTCTCATGGGGAGGATGTTATTGTAAGGATGTTATTATGGAGGAGAGTTAGCTTTCAGCTAAACAAGGGAGGAAACAGATGGATTATGTAAATATCATTATCCCCTTTGCAGGGGGACTGGGAATGTTTATCTATGGTATGCAGATTATGGCACAGGGACTTGAAAATGCTGCCGGAAATAAAATGAAATCACTTCTG
Organism: uncultured Lachnospiraceae bacterium; assembly: GCA_946558465.1. Lineage (GTDB taxonomy): Bacteria > Bacillota > Clostridia > Lachnospirales > Lachnospiraceae > CAPEBR01. The sequence continues at coordinate 31,996 of CAMNTM010000009.1, read as the reverse complement.
GAGATCTTGACTAGAAACAAACTTATGGGTGTGCTGCTGGGAGCAGCAATTACGGCGGTGATACAGAGCTCCTCTGCAACAACAGTTATGGTTGTAGGTTTTGTAAATGCAGGGATTATGAATCTCACCCAGGCTATGGGTGTGATTATGGGGGCAAATGTCGGAACGACAGTGACCGGATGGCTTGTGTCATCAGTAGAATGGGCAGAATTTTTAAGTCCAACCAGACTCGCTCCAATCGCAGTGATTGCCGGTGTTATCATTATGCTTACCGGAAAACGGCGTTCGTCGAAGGAAATTGCCAATATTATTGTAGGCTTCGGACTTTTGTTTATCGGAATTACAACGATGTCATCGGCGGTAGCGCCGCTGAAGGAATCAGAAAGCTTCTGCAATATATTTGTGACTTTGGGTCAGAGGCCGATTTTAGGTATATTAGCGGGAACGCTTGTGACAGCAATAATACAGAGCTCGTCGGCATCCGTGGGAATTCTTCAGAGTCTGGCAGCAGCAGGACTTGTTCCATTCAGTGCAGCAATCTATATCATCATGGGACAAAATATCGGTACTTGTATTACGGCAATTCTTTCCAGTCTAGGGGCAAAGAAAAATGCAAAGACAGCGGCGCTTATGCATCTGCTTTTTAACGTTATCGGAACGGTTTTGTTCAGCGCCCTGGCAATTTTCTATTATGAAATTGTGAATCCTGCAGCGGGGGCAGGCTCAATCACCCAGACAGAAATTAGTTTAGTGCACACAGCCTTCAATCTTACCACGACTATTCTTCTGTTCCCGGTGTCCGGCTGGATTATCCGGCTTGCAAAGAAAATAGGAAATGTAACGGAGAAGGAAAGAGACAGAAGCAAGGTGCTTTTGGACGAGCGTATGCTGGAGACGCCAGGTATTGCGCTTCAGTCTGCAGTAAAAGAGACAATCCGTATGGGTGAAATTGTAAAGGAATCTCTGGAAATTTCAAGACAGGTATTGTATACCAAGAATCAGGAGGACATTGCTGTACTAAAAGAGGATGAAACTATAGTAGACAGACTGTGTGCAGGAATTACTGCTTATGTGATTAAACTTGGTACGCTTCCCATGAGTGAGAAGGAGCATGAGACTGTGGCTCATCTTCTGCAGATATTATCAGATATTGAACGTGTCAGTGATTACTGTGAAAATATTTCAGAATTTGCGGAAACTCTTTTTGAAAAGAAGGTGTCCTTTTCTGACGAGGCAAAGGAGCAGCTTGATGAAATGCTGAATGAATCAATAGACAGCTATCTATATGCACTGGAAGCATTGAAGGAGGAGAGTAAGGAAAAGGCAGAGGTGGTTATTGAGAAGGAGACTAGGGTGGATGCGCTTGAAATCTCTCTGCGGGCAAAGCATATTAAGAGGCTGACAGGCGGCCGGTGTAATACAGAGGCAGGGATTGTTTTTTTAGACACCCTTGTATGTATGGAGCGTATTTCAGACCATGCACGGAATATTGCAGAGGAGGTCTTGATGTAGAGAGGCAGATCCTTTTGGCAGTGATATACACGTTTCTATCAAGAGAAGGCGTTGTAACTTAATATAGAAATATTAAGAAATACTTCATAATTTCTATCGGAAGTATTTCTTTTTATGTGCTATAGTAATATAATAAATTTCATGATTAAAAATAATTTATTTTTAAATTAATTATAGAGCAGACAGGAGTGAAATTAACTTTTGATGGCAGGTAAGGAGAGGCATAATGGAAAAGGTAATTGAGGTAAAAAACCTATATAAGCTCTATCGCGTAGGAGATGAAGTAGTCCGGGCCCTGGATGGAGTAGATTTTAATATTTTTCAGGGAGAGTTTTGTGCAATTGTAGGAACCTCTGGTTCTGGTAAATCCACACTTCTTAATATGCTTGCCGGTCTGGAAAAACCTACGAAGGGCGAGGTTATTATAGGCGGCCGGCATATCGAAACTTTGAATGAAGAGCAGCTTGTAAAATTCAGAAGAGAAAATGTAGGGTTTATTTTTCAGTCATTCCACCTTCTAGGTACGATGAATGCAGTGGAAAATGTTGCGCTGCCTTTGAGCTTCAGAGGAGTGTCAAAAGATATCCGCTTAAAAAAGGCAGATAAGATGCTGGAGCTTGTGAATCTGAAAAAGCATAAAAAGCATCTGCCCAATCAGATGTCAGGAGGACAGCAGCAGAGAGTCGGAGTGGCAAGAGCACTGGTTGTAGACCCAAAGATTATATTTGCAGATGAGCCTACCGGGAATCTGGATTCCCACACGTCGGAGGAGGTAATGGAGCTGATGCAGAGGGTAGTAAAGGAACAGAAAAAAACGCTGGTAATGGTAACTCACGATGCTCATCTGGCAACGTATGCGGACAGAATCTTCCATATCCGGGACGGACAGATTCTGAAAATTGAGAGTAAGAAGGAAGCAATGAGTAACATAGAGTAGTATAGGGTAATACAGAATAAAAAAAGTATAAGCAGATATAAAGAAACGTTTGCATCACATAACGAGGGAGGAAGCAGAAGATGAGCAAAAAAAGATGGATTGCAGGAGTATTAATTGCGTTGATGACTGCGGCTTTGGTGCCGGGGGCAGGACTGGATCAGGCAGCAGGGGCTAAGGCAGCAGATGCGGACCCGGCGGCCGCGGCGGCACCGACGCCGGATATTACATTGGAGTCGAAAGATGATGAGGCTCCTACGTATCAGGCTGGGCAGACGAAAAAATGGACGTTTGTTGTGAGAAATAATAGTGCAGATCCTGATGACGTGAAGAAAAATATTGTGATTACGGTCCGTCCAGGAGAAAATGCTGACAGCTGGCCTTTTAAATTAAATTATCAGAAATATAAGGTGAAAATTGATGAATTACCAGTGTCAGAGAAAGGGAAGGAGATAGCATTTGATTTTACACAGCGTGATGAGATGCCGACAGGAATCTCTACTCTTGAGTTCTCAATATCTGCAGATGGAACAGATACAACTATAGAAAAATTCTACGTCAACACAACTGCCAAGCCCCAAAAGACCCAGGACGACAATTCATCCTCCGGCTCCAAAGACAGCGAAAGCGAGGGCGGAGATGCAATGCCGGTTGATATAGGCGGAGTAAGCAACGGAGATGCTTCTTACAGTAGCGGCGGTTCCCAAGGTTCAGGCTCAGTTCCGCGTGTCATTGTTACAGGTTTTTCCACGGACCCGGCGGAGGTGCGTGCAGGCAGTGATTTTACCCTGACAATTCACTTGAAAAATACTTCCAAGTCAACAAAGGTACAGAATATGTTATTTGACCTGGCAGCGCCGACGGAAGGTACAGATGAACAGACGATTGCTCCGGCCTTTCTGCCGACCTCAGGCTCCAGCTCTATTTACTTGGAAGGAATTAAGGCTAACGGTACGGCAGATATATCCATACAACTGAATGCGAAGTCAGATTTGCTGCAGAAGCCGTACAGCATTGACTTATCTATGAAATATGAGGATGCAGACAGTAATCAAATTGACGCCAGCTCTAGTATCTCGATTCCGATTAAGCAGGATGCCAGATTTGAGCTGAGTGAGTTTGAAATCAGTCCGGCAGGCATTGCGATAGGAGAGGAAGCCAATGTAATGTTCAATCTTTACAATCTGGGGCGAATCAAGCTCTATAATGTAAAGGCAATTTTTGAGGCTGACTGTATTCAAAAGGAAGAGGTGTTTGTCGGAAATGTGGACTCTGGCACATCGGCCTCCATTGATGCTATGCTGGAGGGAAAGAAGGGAACAGAGGGTCCAGGAAAGGTTACCGTAACACTCCGGTATGAGGATGAGGCAGGAAAGGCTTCAGAGATGACGTCTGAGCTGGAATTGGAGGTTATGGAAGAGATGGCCTCCGATGATGTAATGATGGAAGAGATGGTAGAAGAAGAAAAAGGCTTTCCAGTACTGCCGGCAGTGCTTGTGCTTGCAGCGGCAGCGGTCATTGCAGCAGTTATTGTGATTGTTAGGAAAAGGAAGAAAGCGAAGATTCAGAATGAAGAGGAGGCACTGTTAGATGAGTTGGATAGACCTTCTGAGGATGAGCAGTATTAATCTAAAGCGTCGAAAGCTTCGAACATTTTTGACGGTGCTTGGGGTAATTATAGGTACAACATCTATCGTAGTTATGATTTCTCTCGGACTTGGCATGCAGCAGTCTCTTTACCGGCAGGTAGAGCAGTCAGGAGGCTTGACAACGATCCAGGTTACGGGACAGGCAGCAGGGGAAAGCATGATGGGTTACAGTATGGACAGCGAGTCAGAGGATTCTCAGAAGTATGTTGATGATGATTTGATTAAAGAGCTTTCCGAGATGGAGCATGTTGCGGCAGCTTCTCCGGTGTACCGGATGTCAGTTATACTTTTAAAGGGAAATTATGAAGGCTGGGGAGAGCTGGTAGGCATGACGCAGGAAGGCCTGAAGGCGATGAATATCCCTTTGGGACAGGGAAGGCTTCCGGGAAATGGGAGTAATCTGGAGCTTGTTTATGGAAATGGAATTCCGACAGTATTCAGTGAAAGAGGAACCGGCAGCGGGTATTGGGAGACCGGAGAGGTTCCTGATATTGATTTTGCGAAGGATTCGTTATTTCTTATTTTGGACCAGGATGCATACTATAACAGTCAATCTTCCGATATAGGGCTGGGAGGAACAGAGTCAGATGCGGCGGCAGGAGAACCGAAGATGCCGAAAGCAGCTAAGAAGCATGTAGCAAAGGCAAGCGGTATCGTAGAGGGTAGTATTGATGAGTACAATCAGAGTTATTACAATATATACTGTAATTTAGATACATTAAAACAGGTACTGAAAAAAGAGTTCTCAGGAAGAATTATACCCGGACAGCCGTCAACGAAGTCGGGTAAGGCTTATAAGGAATTTTATTACAGCTCGGCGCAGGTGAAGGTAGATGACATTGATAATGTAAATGCAGTAGCAGATTCTATCCGTCAGATGGGCTATAATGTAGAGACGAATGCAGAGTATCTGGCAAGTATGGAAAAAGAATTTGCTATGGTGGAAGCAGTGCTGGGCGGAATCGGGGCGGTATCTCTTTTTGTAGCGGCAATTGGTATTGCTAATACGATGATGATGTCGATTTATGAGCGGACGAAGGAAATAGGAGTTATTAAAGTACTAGGCTGCAGCCTGAAAAATATTAAACAGATGTTTCTCATGGAGGCAGCTTCCATCGGCCTGCTCGGCGGTGTAATAGGAAATATACTCAGCTATCTGCTGTCGGCGCTTATTAATTTTTTGACAGGACACGGAGAGGCGATGGGTTTTGACGGAAATATATCCTATATTCCGTGGTGGCTTGCTTTGATTTCCATAGGTTTTGCGATGCTTGTGGGAATCACGGCCGGATATTTTCCGGCACGCAGAGCTATGCGCTTAAGCCCGCTTGCAGCAATCCGAAGTGAATAATCGTACGGCCGGGTCTGGGCATGGATGTTCTCTGATTATTCCTCAATAATGTGGATTTCCAGATAATCAAAATCAATGGAATCTACAAAATTATCCTGATAGAACCGGGCCTTGTCGTGCCGTTTGAATTCACTGATTGTGGAATCCAGCCAGATTGGACTGCTCAGATCAAATTCACGGCAGACTGTATCCAATGCGTGAAAAATCTTATGAGTGCGCGTATCCGTTGAATCATCACAGATAACGGTGTCGCGCACTAATCGGTTATCCTTGAATTCCTTTGCCCATAATCGAAACATAAAAATCGCTCCCTTCTGCAAGTGTCCTGTCACGAAATGTGAATAAGACAGTATACTAGGAATTATACTTAAGTTTAAGGAAATAGTCAAAACTGTTTTTGCAGAAGAGGTTCGGCAGCGAAACAAAAGTTGTAGTTTAGCTGCCAATAGATAAACAGATAAGCAGGAAGAAACACAGGGCGGTAAAAGACAAGCTGATATAATATGGGAGGCTATTATAATGAGACGAAAGAACAGACAGTCAGCAAAAAAATATGCAGCAGTCGGATGTATGTCAGATAAATTTATAGAAGATGAAACAGACAGGTGTATATCAGACCAGTATACAGGAGACGGATACACTGAAAATGGCTCCACATCAGCCAGAATTCCTGCTGTCAGATATCAGCCGGATTTTCAGGAGGGGCTTAATGCTGTCCAGGTAGAGGAAAGAATTGCTGAAGGTTTGACCAATGTGGAGGTTGAGCCGCCGTCTCAGACAACGAAGCAGATTATATACGAGAATGTGTTCACATATTTTAACTTGATTTTTACAGTGCTGTCAGTGCTTTTGTGCCTGGTAGGCTCCTTTCGGAACCTTACGTTTCTTCCGGTTATTATTGTAAATACGCTGATTGGTATTTTTCAAGAGGTGCGTGCAAAAAATGTACTGGAGAAGCTTACAATGCTGAATGCACCTCATGCACAGGTAGTACGCGGCGGAAAGGTCCGCCAGATCGCTTCCAGAGAGCTGGTGCTTGATGATATTGTAATTTTCAGGGCGGGAAATCAGATTTGCGCGGATGCCGTTGTTGTAGATGGAGAAATTCAGGTAAACGAATCTCTTCTGACAGGCGAGTCTGACGAGATAACAAAGAAAACAGACAGTCATCTGATGTCAGGGAGCTTTGTCACAGCGGGGGAGTGCAGAGCGAGACTGGAGGCAGTAGGAGAGGATTCGTATATTTCGAGGCTTACTCTGGAGGCTAAGGCAATGCAGAAGGGAGAGCAGTCTGAAATGATACGCTCCCTTGATAAATTGGTTAAGTTTGTGGGTGCTGCACTGATTCCGATCGGAATTGTACTTTTTGTTCAGAGCTTTTTCCTGAATGGGGAGCCATTTAGAAATAGTGTTACTTCTATGGTTGCAGCCGTTATCGGAATGATACCGGAAGGATTATATCTGCTTGCAAGCGTAGCTCTTGCAGTCAGTGCCATGAGGCTGGCGCATAAAAAGGTGCTGCTGCATGATATGAAAAGTATCGAGACACTTGCAAGGGTAAATGTGCTGTGTGTGGACAAGACTGGAACAATCACGGAAAATTCTATGCAGGTAAAGGAGCTGCTTCCTGTTTGTAAAAAGGAGGAGGAAGATGCTCCTGCTGTGTCAGCGTTCTCTGCTGGGGGGAGTGCTGCCGGGGAGAATGATTCTGCCTCGGCGAATCTTCCCAGCCTGACGGAGCTGTCTGAACTGGTCGGGGATTTTGTAAATGCTATGCAGGATGACAACAGCACGATGCGGGCTATGAAGGAGTATTTTACAAAGCATACCGGGAAGGAAGCGCAGCGTGTGCAGCCATTTACCTCTGTGCTTAAATACAGCGGGGCTGTGTTTGCAGATGCTTCATATGTTCTAGGAGCGCCGGAATTTGTACTGCGTGAAGATTATGAAAATTATAGTGAAGAGGTTTTAGGGTATGCGGCAAGAGGCTATCGTGTACTGATATACGGAAGCTATGCAGGGGAGCTTAATGGAGAACGGCTTACAGAGAAGGTGATACCCCTTGCGTATATTCTCCTGTCCAATCCGATTCGGAAGGAGGCACGGGAGACCTTTGCTTATTTTGCAGAGCAGGGGGTAGAGGTGAAGGTGATTTCCGGTGATAATCCGCTGACGGTATCAGAGGCCGCCAAAGAAGCGGGTATCGCCGGCGCGGAAGAATATGTGGATGCTGCTGTGCTTAGAACAGAAGAAGATATTGAAGATGCTGTCATGCACTATACGGTCTTTGGGCGGGTTACACCGGGACAGAAGCGGCAGTTTGTGCAGGCCTTGAAACGGCAGGGAAAGACGGTTGCTATGACAGGAGACGGTGTTAATGATGTACTTGCACTTAAGGATGCAGACTGCAGCGTTGCAATGGCGTCGGGGAGCGACGCGGCAGTACAGGCTTCCCAGGTAGTACTGCTGGAATCGAATTTTGCCTGCATGCCTTCTGTTGTACTTGAAGGAAGGCGCGTGGTAAATAATATCCAGCGTTCAGCGAGTCTGTTTTTGGTGAAAAATATATTTTCTTTCCTGTTGTCGCTGTTTGCCGTGTTTTTTATGATTACGTATCCTCTGGAGCCGTCGCAGGTATCCTTAATCAGTATGTTTACCATCGGCGTGCCGGCATTTTTCCTGGCGCTGCAGCCGAATGAAGAGCTGATTCAGGGACATTTCCTGTCAAATGTATTTTTGAAGGCACTTCCGGCCGGACTTACAGATGTACTGGCTGTGGGAGCACTGGTTGTGTTTGGGAAGACCTTTGGCGTAGATTCGCTGGATATCTCCACCGCCGCTACGATGCTTCTGGCGATTGTCGGTTTTATGATCTTATATCGAATCTGCCAGCCATTTAATGCGGTTCGTGCAGCTGTGTGGATTGGGTGCATAATAGGGCTTTTAGGCTGCAGTATATTTCTGCCGGATTTATTTGCGATTACAGGAATGTCCGGAGAATGCATTATGCTGTTTGTCATATTTTCAATTGCCACAGAGCCGGTGCTCCGTTATCTGACCCAGCTGACGGGAGGCATCAAAAAGCTGCAAAACAAGATGGCCGGCAGAGAAAGAGGAGAGAATAGGAAGGGGAATAAGTAATGGTCAGACCGTGAGAATATTTCCCGCCATATCCTTCCAGGTAAATGTGCCGTCATAGATCATATATCCGTGTGCAGAGCCGGCCTTTGGGATGGCCGTAGAGCCGGGATTCATGTAAGTATAAGTTCCCATATTCTGATTTGCCGGTATATGTGTATGTCCGTTCAGAAGAATATCTCCCGGCTTCAGGGGTGGAAGGTTTTGAGGGTTGTAGTGATGTCCGTGGGCGGCGAAGATCGTTTTCCCATTCAGCTCCAGCAGACAGTATTCTGCAAGAATCGGGAATTCAAGCACCATCTGGTCAACCTCTGTATCACAGTTGCCGCAGACACAGAGAATTTCATTTTTTAAAGGATTCAACATGTCTATAACGTCCTTTGGATTATATTCTCTTGGGAGGTCATTGCGGGGGCCGTGATATAAGATGTCTCCAAGAAGAAGGAGCCGGTCTGCCTGTTCACGGCGGTAAGCGTCAAGCATCAGGCGGCAGTAGAAGGAAGAGCCGTGGATATCAGATGCAATCATTAATTTCATAGGAATACCTCATTTCTATATAGAATCTGCTTAATTATAGCATTTTCGATTAACCTCTTCAAGAGCCGGAATATGGAGTAAGCAGACAATATAATCTTTCCTAATATATTTAAAAGTGCTATACTGTATATACAGAAAATATATAAAGAAGCTTAAAGAAGTGTTTACAGTAAGAAGGGGGTATCTATTATGACGGAAGAATTAATTAAGGAAATAAAGCATATTAAGAATTGTCTTGTGAATAAAGACATGGAGGGCGATGAGTGGGAGGAGAAGATGGAGATTATCCGAAAACTTGAGGATGTAACGACTTACTTAAAGGATGCACTGGGACGGGGCATAGAATTTTGATTCGGGGAATTGTCTTTGATATGGATGGACTTCTGTTTGATTCAGAGCGTGTAGTAAAGCGTTCCTGGGATATGGCCGGAGATGAGCTTGGAATCGTACACATGGGAAGTCACATTTACCATACATTAGGCATGAATCTTGCAGGCAGAACAGCTTATTTTACAAAAGCAGTCGGAGAGAATTTTCCGCATGAAGAATTTTTTGCACTTACAAGAAGATATTTTTATAAGATCGTCGATTTAGAGGGACTTTCATTGAAGCCTGGTGCAAGAGAGCTTTTGGAGTATGGAAAAGAAAGCGGCTATAAGATGGCAGTCGCCACTTCGTCAAGAAGTGGATATGCTCTGCAGAATTTAAAGACGGCAGGCATTTATTCTTATTTCGACGGGCTTGTGTTCGGAGATATGGTCAGCCGTTCAAAACCAGACCCGGAGATTTATCTAAGGGCGTGTGAGAGTATCGGGATAAGACCCAAGGAGTGTATTGCGCTTGAAGACGCACCGGCAGGAATTCGGGCGGCCTGGGCGGCAGGAATGAAGCCAGTTATGATCCCGGATCTGGTGGAGCCTGATGAAGCAGTGAAGACGCTGGTGTGCAGGCGGTTTGATACGCTGCATGAAGTGATTCCGTATTTAAGCTCCGGAGTTTAAGATCAAAAAGTCAGGAATACATATAAATCATATAAAGAAGGAATATACGGTATATCCGGCAGCAGGAAGCAGTGGATGGTGGTATTTCCTTCTTTATTTGTATAGATTTATGCAAAATAGCTTTTGAGTATTTCCGGTTTAGGGTTCGTCTTCTTTACACGCACCATCTTCCGGAGGCGCCGCATGGAAGAATAAGTCCGGATTCTGTGACAGGAAGACCGATTTCCTGAGAGTCTATAAGACCGGAATATTCTTTTAATTCAGAGGCGAGCATGTAAGTAAGCACTGCCGGGGCCAGCCCGGTTGTGTATGAATTAACCAGGAAAAACAAAGGCTCTTTAGACAAAAGCTTAGCGCAGAGTTTAATCAGCGGATGGATCGCCTCTTCTATTTTCCATATCTCTCCTTTTGGGCCTCTTCCGTAGGAAGGAGGATCCATGATAATGGCATCGTAGTGGTTTCCACGGCGTATTTCCCGTTCTGCAAATTTTACACAGTCATCCACAAGCCAGCGGATGGGCTTATCTGAAAGTCCTGATGAGGCAGCATTTTCCTTGGCCCAGGTGACCATTCCTTTAGAGGCATCTACGTGTGTAACCGAGGCTCCGGCATCAGCGGCCGCTAAAGTAGCTCCGCCGGTATAGGCAAAAAGATTCAGGACCTTGACAGGCCGGCCGGCTGTACGTATTTTCTCAGAAAACCAGTCCCAGTTGGCAGCCTGTTCAGGGAACAGACCGGTATGCTTGAAGCTGAAGGGCTTTAAATTAAAGGTTAAGCTTCTGTATTGTATATGCCATTGTTTGGGAAGGTCGAAAAACTCCCACTCGCCTCCGCCTTTTTGACTGCGGTGATAATGTCCGTTTCTGTGTTTCCAGCCGCGGTGCGTCCGAGGTGTCTCCCAGATTACCTGAGGGTCAGGGCGTACTAAGAGATAATCACCCCAGCGTTCCAGCTTTTCGCCTCTGCTGCAGTCTATAATTTCATAATCTGTCCATTTATCGGCAATCCACATGATTTTTGCGTCCTCTCCTGTTTGTTTGGTATATTCACGGGAATTATAACATGGGGACAGGGCATTTTCAATTGGGGACGGGGTAAAATTCATTTTACCCCGTCCCCAACCCCGTACTGATAGATATTTTCTATAAATATGGAGACATATAAAAAATCTCTATTTGAAGCCTGGGGCAAGTGTTTATATAATAAAATCAGAGAGACTATTGCTGATATTAGTTTGACTGTATAAGGAGAAGGATTATGTTTATCGATACGCACATGCATGAGATGACTTACTCAAAGGACAGCTTTCTTAAGCTTGATGAGATTGTCCATATTGCAAAGGAGAAGGGGCTTGGTGCTGTCTGTATCACGGATCATGACAGTATGGAATTTAAGGAAAAGGCTGAGGTGTATACGAAAAAGACAGGTTTCCCGGTATTTGTAGGAATCGAGTATTATTCCCTTCAGGGGGATATCGTGGCATTTGGTATTGAGGATTATCCGAGGGAGAGAATTTCTGCTCAGGAATTTATTGATCTTGTAAAGGCTCAGGGAGGCGTGTGTTTTGCAGCGCATCCCTTCAGGAATAATAATCGGGGTCTGGAAGAAAATCTGCGTATGGTGAAAGGGTTAGATGGTTTAGAGGTGCTGAATGGCAGTACGTCTCCAGAGGCGTGCAGGAAAGCGGCTCAGTATGCAAAGGAACTGGGGCTTTTTACGATGGGGTCCAGTGACTGTCATGTGCCGGAAAAGGTGGGGGTATGCGCCACTTGGTTTCCGGAGGAAATCCGGACGATAGATGGATTTCTTGCTGCATTTAAAAAGGGTGAGATGAGGCCGGCATATTATGCAAAGGGCAGTTATCACATTTTTGAAGAATAAAATAGCGTAAAAACCCCGTTTACCTTTTTTACAAACAGTGATAGAATATGTCTATAAATGTAAAAAGGTGCGGGAGTATATATAAAGAAAGGTGGAATTACCATGATTACAGTAAACGCAATGGGGGATAATTGTCCTATCCCGGTTATCAAAACCAAAAAGGCAATGCAGGCTTTAAACGGTTCGGAGACAATCGAAGTACTGGTGGACAACGAGATTGCCGTGCAGAATGTCACAAAGATGGCATCAAGCGCGGGCGGCCAGGTTTCTTCCGAAAAGACTGGTGAGGCAGAATTTAAGATTACGATTCAGATGGAAGGAGCGCCGAAGGGTGAAGCCGGGGCAGAAGAAACATGTGCTCCGGATGCGAGAGGAAATATGGTGGTAGCCGTATCCTCCGACCGCATGGGAAGCGGAAATGATGAGCTGGGAAAGGTACTTATCAAGGGTTTTATCTTTGCAGTGACCCAGCTGGACACTCTGCCGAAGACAATGCTTTTCTATAATGGAGGAGCAACTCTGACAACGGAGGGATCAGATTCGCTGGAGGATTTGAAGTCTCTTGAAGCTCAGGGCGTGGAGATTATGACATGCGGTACCTGCCTGGATTACTATGGATTAAAGGACAAGCTTGCAGTAGGCTCTGTGACGAATATGTACAGTATCGTAGAAACATTGGCGAATGCCGGCAAGATTATCAAGCCGTAAATATTTATATTAAGATTAAGCATGAAAGGGGTGCTTCCCTTGTAAAAGCGGGAAAGCACCTCTTTAAATAAAGAATGTGAAGGAGGAAATATGTCATGAAATCAGATGTCAGATTGACAACATTAAGTAAAACTGCAGGGTGAGCGGCTAAGATAGGTCCAGAGACCCTTGCTCAGGTTCTGAGTAAGCTGCCTCAGTTTCACGATGACAATCTAATAGTAGGAATCGAGACATCCGATGATGCGGCCATTTATAAGGTTACCGATGATATTGCGATGATTCAGACCGTTGACTTTTTCACTCCGATTGTAGATGATCCATATATGTTTGGACAGATAGCAGCGGCGAACTCCTTAAGCGACGTATGGGCGATGGGAGGGGAGCCGGCAGTAGCACTTAACATAGTCGGATTTCCAAATTGTCTGGACCCGGCGATATTGGGCGACATCCTGGCGGGTGGCGCAGAAAAGGTGAAAGAAGCAGGAGCTGTACTCGTAGGCGGGCATTCTGTACAGGACGACGAACCAAAATACGGCCTGTGTGTGTCCGGCTTTGTACATCCTGATAAAATATTTAAAAATTATGGCTGCAGACCAGGAGATGTGCTTGTACTTACCAAGCAGATAGGGAGCGGGATTGTGAATACGGCGATCAAGGCCGAGATGGCTTCGGCTTCGGCGGTCCGGGAAGCTCAGACGGTTATGGCCTCCTTGAATAAAAAGGGAAAGCAGGTGGCAGAGCGGTACGATGTTTCTGCATGTACCGATGTCACCGGTTTCGGCCTTCTGGGGCATTGTGTGGAAATGGCCTCGGCGAGCGAGGTGACCTTTGAGATTCGGGTAAAGGATGTTGCATATTTTGAGGATGCAGTTTCTTATGCGAAGATGGGTCTGATTCCTGCGGGAGCATATAAAAACAGAGGCTATTCGATTGGGAAGGTAGAGACAGGAGCGGTGGAGGAGCATTATCTGGATCTTCTCTATGATCCGCAGACCTCAGGCGGACTGTTAATCAGTGTATCGCCGGAGTATCTAAAAGACCTGCTGAATGATTTCCGGCAGGCACATATGGACACCACAGTTTCCGTAATCGGGAGGGTGTCGGAGAAAAGTGATAAGCTGATTCGTCTGTATTAGTATCATGTTCCAGAATAAACAAAACGACAGGGAGAAGACAGACGGATATGGAAGGGAAAAAGGATATGAACAAGAATATGTTGTACCGCAGTATTCCAAAGGTAGATGTACTGCTGGAAGAGGAGCAGATTCAGGCACTCATTGCCCGCTACAGCAGGGATACGGTTATGGAGGCTGTCCATATCGAGATGGATAAGCTGCGGAAGTATATCGCGCAATGTGAAGAAGAAGAAAAAGCTAAAAAGCAGATCAGCCTATTAAGAGAGCATATTGAATCATCTGTTGCAGCAATGCATACGCCCAATATGCGTATGGTGATAAATGGGACAGGTACGATACTCCATACGAATCTGGGACGTGCGCCAATCAGCAGAGAGCATATAAAGCGTGTAGCAGATATTGCAACGGGGTATTCCAATCTGGAGTATAATCTGGAGGCGGGAAGACGCGGTGAGAGGTATTCCCATTTTGAGAAGCTTTTGTGTAAGATTACGGGAGCGGAGGCAGCTATGGCGGTTAATAATAATGCTGCGGCTGTAATGCTGATTCTAAGCTCTCTTGCCAAGGGGGGAGAGGTTGTGGTATCCCGCGGCGAGCTGGTGGAGATAGGCGGAAAGTTTCGGATTCCGGATGTAATGGAGCAGAGCGGAGCCGCTCTTGTAGAAGTGGGAACGACGAATAAAACCCATTATGATGATTATGAAAATGCGGTTACGGAGGAGACGAAGGCTCTTCTTAAGGTTCATACAAGCAATTACAGGATAGTAGGATTTACAGATTCGGTCGGGATAGATGAACTGATTCCGTTAGCCAGAGAGCGTGAGATTCCGGTTATTGAGGACCTTGGAAGCGGAGTTTTGATTGATTTGAGCAAATATGGGATTACTTATGAACCGACGGTTCAGGAGTCTATTAGAAAAGGCGCTGATGTTGTGTGCTTCAGCGGAGATAAGCTTTTGGGCGGACCCCAGGCAGGAATTATCGTCGGAAAGAAAAAATATATTGACAAGATGAAAAAGAATCAGCTTACCAGAGCGCTCCGGATTGATAAATTTACTGCAGCGACGCTGGAGCTGGTACTTCAGGAATACTTGTCAGAGGAAAAGGCCGTTCAAAATCTGCCGGTGCTCCGTATGATTACGGAGACTCAGGACGAGACGCAGAAAAAAGCAAAGTCCTTAAGCAGGATGCTGAAGCTTGCAGCAGTTCCGGCGAAAATAGATATACAGCCATGCGAATCTCAGATAGGGGGAGGTTCGCTTCCGCTTGAGAGAATTCCGAGTACAGCAGTTACGCTTCAGCCGGAAAGGATTAGTGTAACAGAGTTTGAGGAGAGGCTCCGTCATCTCCCTGTGCCCATAATCCCGCGTACAGTGAATGATATGATATTACTGGATGTGCGTACGATTGAGAGCTGGCAGTTTCGCCAGATTACTGGACAGTTAAAGGATTTGAAGGTGCTGGAGGAGTCAGGAGCAAGTAATGAACGTTAGGAGCATAAGCTGATGAAAAATGTAATTATCGGGACAGCCGGCCACATCGACCACGGAAAGACAACTCTGATTAAAGCGCTGACCGGAAGGAATACAGACCGCTGGGAGGAAGAGCAGAGAAGAGGAATTACGATTGATCTGGGCTTTACCTGGTTTGATCTGCCGAGCGGAGACCGTGCGGGAATTATTGATGTTCCGGGACATGAAAAATTTATCAATAACATGGCCGCAGGCGTTGTGGGTATGGATCTTGTGCTGCTTGTGATTGCAGCAGATGAAGGAATTATGCCTCAGACCAGAGAGCATGTGGATATTCTGCATCTTCTGGGTATTGAAAAAAGTATTATTGTGTTAAATAAATGTGACATCGTAGAAGAGGACTGGCTTGAGCTGGTAGAAGAAGAGGTGAAAGAGGAGCTGGAAGGCACATTTCTTGCCTCTGCACCGGTAGTGAAGGTGTCGGCTGCCACCGGACAGGGGCTTGACGAGCTGACTGAGGTTATCAGTCATATGACAAGTGATGAGGTGGTGTCTAAGGATACAGAGACGATACCCAGGCTCCCGATTGACCGTGCATTTTCCATTTCAGGCTTTGGTACAATTATTACAGGGACTCTGGTATCGGGTACGATTTCGAAGGAAGATACGCTGGAAATGTATCCGATCGGTAAGGAGTGTAAAATCAGAAGCATCCAGGTACACGGTGAGGATAAGAAAAGATGCTGTGCAGGGCAGCGTGTCGCTATCAATCTGTCAAATGTTAAGAAAAAGGAAGTCCGGAGAGGATGTGTACTTGCACCCCCTAACAGCATGAAAAATACAGATCTTCTTGACGTAAATCTTCATGTGCTTGAATCATCTATGAGAGTTTTAACCAATCATATGAGGCTGCATCTGTTTACAGGAACCAGTGAGATTTTGTGTCGTGCGGTGCTTCTTGACAAGGAAGAGATAGGACCCGGCGAGAGCGGCTATGTGCAGCTTAGACTGGAGGAAGAAATTGCTGTAAGACGAGGCGATAAGTTTGTCGTGCGTTTTTATTCGCCCATGGAAACGGTAGGCGGCGGTGTTATTCTGGAACCCAATCCAAGTATTAAAAAGCGGTTTCGTGAAGATGCAATAGAGGAGCTTAAGCGGAAGGAATCAGGAACTTCGGCGGATATTATCGAAATGCGTATCAAGGAGCATCACGATACGCTTATTACGATTGCAGAGCTTGCCAGGCTGACTGCGGTATCTGTGGAAGAAGTGGAGAATGATGTCAAAAAGCTGGAAGCGGAGGGACAGGTTGTTACGTTTGCAATGAAGAAGGATACCTACGCATGGCATATAGAGGGAAAACAGACAGCGCAGCGGATACTTACCGGGGCGCTTGAGGCTTATGAAGAGACTTATCCGTACAGGTATGGCATGAAAAAGGCGGAGGTCCAGATGACACATTTTAAGAATATAAAGGCAGGTGTTTTTGACAGGATTATCGAGTTTTTCGAGGAAGCAGGATATATGAAACGGGTTGGAGAATTTTTGTGTACTCCAAAGTATGAGGTGAGAAAGGATACGACGTATGAGAAGGTGTCCGGACTTATGCTGGATACATTTAAGAAAGCCGGATATGACTTTGTGAAATATTCGGAAATAGAATTAAAAGGAGTATCCAGAAGTACGGCAGATGATATTTTAAACATTTTGCTGCAGGAGGAGCAGATTGTAAAGGTTACGGAGGATATGTATACACTAAAAGGCTATATTGAAAGTGCAAGGGATATTATTCAGAAGCAGCTGCGTGAAAATCCTGTCATTACGATTGCACAGGTTCGTGATTTATTTAAGACAAGCAGAAAGAGTGCCAAGCCGATACTGGAATATATGGACAGTATTAAAGTAACCAAGAAAACAGGAGCAGAAAGCGAAAGGGTAGCATACTGATGAATTTAAAGCAATTAGAAGCATTTGTGCAGGTTGCGGAAGGCGGCAGCTTTTCAAAGGCGGCAAAGGAGCTGTTTTTGACGCAGCCTACAATCAGCGCACATGTGGCTTCGCTGGAAAAAGAATTGAATGCAAGACTTTTTATAAGGAATACAAAGGAAGTGAGTCTGTCGGAGGACGGAAAAGACCTGTACAGACATGCAAAACAGATGGTAGAGCTGGAAAAAAAGATTGAGGAACGCTTCGGCGCCAGGGAGGAGGGAGGAAGACACTGCATTACCATTGCCGCCTCTACTATTCCGGCGCAGTATCTGCTTCCAAAAGTACTCCTTAAGTTTAGTGAAAGATATCCGGATGAACAGCTTAAGATTATGGAAACCGACAGCAGCAGAGTAGTCATGCAGATTGTCGATCATATGGCAGATGTAGGATTTACCGGTACCGTGCTGGAGAAAAAGCACTGCAGGTATATTCCATTTTACAAAGATGAGCTTGCGGTGATTGTACCTAATACAGAAAAATACAGAAACATTAAGGAAACACAGCCGGAGGATTTAAGCTGGATCAAAAATGAGCACTTGATTTTAAGAGAGGAAGGATCGGGAACCCGCAAGGAAGCAGAGAAGCAGTTAAAGGATGCCGGGATAGAGATGGCGGAACTGGATATTATCGCCAGTATTGAGAATCAGGAAACGATTAAGCGTTCTGTCAGACAAGGAATGGGAATCACAGTTTTATCCAAGCTTGCAGCCGAGGAGGAAGAAGCAGAGGGGCATTTTCTTACCTTTCCGATTCCGAAGGCAGATAAGGGCAGGGATATCAATCTTGTATATAATAAGAATTATCAGCTGTCACGTTCAGCAGAGAGGTTTATAAAGATTGTAAAGGAAATATATGAGATATAAAAGAGAAGGGCTGCTGATTATAGAATTTATCTATAACCGGCGGCCCCTATTCGATAATTCAATTAGACGAAAGCAGTCTGGAAGATTATACTAGATAATAGAAGTATTTGGATATAAGTGGAGGAAAAAATTATGATATATATGGATAATGCCGCGACTACGATGCACAAGCCACAGGCCGTTATTGACGCAGTAATTGCCGCTATGGGCTCAATGGGAAATGCGGGACGGGGAGCAAATGAAGCGTCGTTAAGTGCATCCAGAGTGATTTATAATACAAGGGACAAGCTGTGCAGACTGTTTGGAGCTGAGAGCCCAAAGCAGATTGCATTTACGAATAATTCAACGGAAAGTCTGAATATTGCCATAAAAGGTCTGTTAAAGCCGGGAGATCATGTGATCACGACTATGCTGGAGCATAACTCAGTTCTCCGCCCTTTGTACGAGATGGAGAAAAAGGGTGTGAAGCTTACCATAATCAAAAGCGATGAAAAAGGTACTTTTGATTTGAAGGACATGGATGAGGCAGTGATACCGGAGACAAAGATGATTGTCTGTACTAACGGTTCCAATCTGACAGGTAATTATATAGATATTTCCAAAGTGGGAGAGCTTGCTTTGAGAAAGGGGCTTTTATTTGTAGTAGATGCGTCGCAGACAGCAGGAGTATTTCCGATTGATGTACAGAAAATGCATGTGGATGTGCTGTGTTTCACCGGGCATAAGGGGCTTTTGGGACCACAGGGAGTGGGTGGTATCTATGTACGGGAGGGACTTTCCGTCCGGCCGTTAAAAAGCGGTGGAAGCGGTGTACAGACCTACAGCAGAACGCATCCGGCAGAGATGCCTACAGCGCTGGAGGCAGGGACACTTAATGGACACGGAATTGCCGGACTTGGAGCGGCAGTTGATTATATACAAGAGGCCGGACAGGATAAAATACGAGAAAAGGAACAGAGCCTCATGAGGAGATTTTACGAAGGTGTAAGAGACATCCCTGGTGTGAAAATATACGGGGATTTCCGTACATGGGAGCGCTGCGCGATTGTGACGCTTAATATTGGTGATTATGATTCTTCAGAAGTGAGTGATGAGCTTCTTACAGAATATGGAATTTCCACAAGACCGGGAGGGCATTGTGCACCGCTTATGCATGAGGCGCTTGGGACAGTGGAGCAGGGAGCTGTGAGATTCAGCTTTTCACACTACAACACAGAAGAAGAGGTGGATAAGGCAATTCTTGCTATCCGCGAATTAGCATCAGACTAACCGGAATATCCTGCGGAAATGGTCTGAGCAGCTGATTGGAATGAGAGAGAACAAAGGAGGAGTTCACATGAATTTATCAGATTCAAAGAAAAAATTAGTGTTAGCGGGTGCAGTGTGCGGGCTTGTAGCGGCATGTCTTGCATATTTCGGCAACCCGGCTAATATGGCATTTTGTATTGCCTGCTTTATCCGTGATACAGCAGGAGCTCTCGGAATGCATCAGGCAGAGGTGGTACAGTATGCAAGACCAGAGGTTATCGGTCTGGTGTTAGGCGCATTTATCATCTCTGTGGAAACAAAGGAATACCGCTCTACGGCAGGTTCATCGACGATGACTCGTTTCGTGCTGGGTATGATCATTATGATTGGCTCACTGGTATTCCTGGGCTGTCCGCTTCGTATGATTATCCGTATGTCAGCAGGTGATTTTAATGCATGGGTAGCGCTGATAGGATTTATTCTTGGCGTGGCAACCGGTGTGTTTGCACTTAAGAAGGGCTTCAGCCTTGGAAGAGCACATGTAACAAATAAGGCAAGTGGAGCAGTACTGCCGGTAATTATGGCGGGTATTCTCATACTTGCTCTTGGCACATCCTTGCTAAAGGCGAGTGAGGCAGGACCGGGAAGTCTTCATGCTCCGGTTATAATTTCACTGATAGGAGGACTTGTATTCGGTGCATTTGCCCAGAAATCCAGAATGTGTTTTGCAGGAAGCATGCGTGATGTTATACTGATGAAGAATTTCGATTTGTTTAGCGTAATCGCAGGATTGTTTGTTGTTATGTTGATTTTTAATATTGCGACAGCACGTTTTGTACCTGGCTTCAATACGCCGGGAATTATTGCTCACTCAGAGCATCTCTGGAATATATTGGGTATGTATGCAGTTGGATTTGCAGCAGTTTTAGCAGGAGGCTGTCCGCTTCGTCAGTTAATTCTGGCCGGTCAGGGTTCTTCGGATTCAGCAGTGACAGTTATGGGTATGTTTTTCGGAGCGGCACTCTGTCATAATTTCGGACTGGCTGCAAGCGGAACTGCAGTGAACGCAGAGACAAAAGAAATCGTAGCCGGCGCCGTTCCGTTAAATGGGAAGGCAGCTTGTATTATCTGTATTGTAGTATGTTTCATCATTGCTTTTACCCATAAGCGTGAAGAAAAATAAAAATAGCATAATGGTTGAAATATTATTGTACACATAGTATTCTAAGAAAGAAGGTAAAAATATGAAGGAAGTAGATGCGAGAGGTCTTTCCTGTCCGGAGCCGCTCATGCTGACAGCAGATGCGCTGAAAGACGCCGACGGAGCTGTAAAGATATTGGTTACAGAGCCGCACCAGAAGATGAATGTGGAAAAATTTGCTAAGGACCGTGGAAAAACAGCGGTTTCTTCGGAGAAGGATGGATATTTCGAAGTGGTGATTGAATAATTATGCGGAAAAAAGAACTAAAATTGGTGATAACATTTCATACGACAGCGGATGCGATGGCGATGGAAAAAGCATGTAAGGAAAATCAGACACCCGGACGTATTATTCCGGTTCCGAGAGCTATATCAGCAGGCTGTGGTCTTTCTTGGTGTGCAGACCTTTCAGACAGAGAGGAAATTAGTGAAATGATGAAAAGGGCAGGCATTGAGGAAGAGGAGATGCACGAGTGCATGGTTTGATAGAACGCATGAAAAAGACAGGTACGTTTCCTAAGAAAGCGCTGCCTGTCTTTTAAGGTCCGCCAATATCCATAAATGCTTATACTCCTTCAACAAATGTATCTAATAGGTGGGGGAGCAGCTTGTCACTATATTCAGAAAGTGAAAATTTCCCCTTGAATAAAGCCCAGTCGTAGAGCAGAGCCCTCTCGTACATAGCATAAAGATTCATCAGCTCTTCAGCAGTACTGGTATCCTTGAATTCTCCGGATTTTAGGCCGTCCTGCAGAATTTCTGTAACCCATTTAAAATAAAACCGCTTCTTATCCGACAGAGATTTTTTATCTTTTGTGACGAGCTGTGAAGAGTAGAGAGAAGCAAGCAGGTTGATGTCAACGCTTGTCTCAATCATATAAAAAAGCTCATGGTTCAAAAACAAAAGCTTATCATAGGCTGGAAGGGCGGGATCAATAACAGCGGCGAGTTCTTCATATTTCTCGTCAAAAAGGCTGGACAGGGAATTAAGGAGAGCTTCTTTTCCTTTAAAATAGTGATAAAAGGTGCCTTTTGATGTCTTTGAGGCAGCGATAATATCCTCTACCGTCGTCTCGTCATAGCCGTTCTTATAAAATAGATTCCATGCTGCTTTAATAATGCGGCTTTTTGTGGAACGTCGTTTTCGCGGCATCACTATCATTCCTTTCCTGATTGCGCGCAGTACTCTCAGCGGATATAGCAAGTTTGTCCGCGGGAAGTATATTGTTGTAAGTAATATAGAAATAGAAGCGGATTGTTATGAATCCGCTTCTATTATAACTATGTGTAGAGTTAATTTCAACCCCGATAAAAATTAACCTACCTGGAAACCATATTTTAATGGATCTTCTGGGTCAATTAAGTATGTAGCAACACCGGTCAGATAGCAGCTTCCTGTAATCATAGGGATGACTGCATCAAAATCCTCAACCTTTGTTGTTTCTTTGATAACGCCTTTGAAGAGAGAACCGATAAAGCTTTCGTAGATAAATTCCTCGCCTACTTTAATCTCGCCCCAATGATGCAGAGTAGCCAGCTTAGCGCTTGTGCCGGTTCCACAAGGAGAACGGTCAGCCATAGCATCGCCGAAGATAACTACATTTCTCATAGTTGCCTTATCCGGATTCGGTGTCGGGCCGTAGAACTCAACCAAATCGACGCTTGTGATGTCAAGAAGCGGATGTTTAACCGGAATTTCTTTATTGATAATATCTAACATCTTCATACCAAGCTTCGTATATTCCGGCACTGTCTTAGCATTAATTTCCCCAATATCAAGCTTTGTTGTGTCAACAAGAGCAAAGAAACTTCCGCCGAAGGAAATGGTGAATTCGATTTCTTTTCCGTCGATGGTCACCTTCTGGTTTTCTTTGTAAACAAATGCAGGTACATTTGTAAGTGTAACACTCTCAACCTTTCCGTTCTTTACAACGGCTGTTGTGCGGATAAGTCCTGCCGGAGCCTCAAGTATAACTTCATTCTCGCCCTCATGAGATTCAACCAGGCCTGCTTCAACTGCAACTGTAACAGCGCCGATAGTACAGTGTCCGCACATATTCAGGTATCCGCCTGTGTCCATAAACATAACTCCGAACTGTGCCTCCGGATTCACCGGCTCACAGAGGAAAGCGCCGAACATATCGTGGTGTCCTCTGGGTTCAAACATAAGAGCAGTACGGACATGGTCGTAATTTTCCTCCATCCATTTTTTCTTTTCAATCATGGTGTTTCCTTCTGGCTCAGGAAATCCGCCGATAACGATTCGGCAGAATTCTCCTACAGTATGAGAGTCTACTACCTGCAGAGCACCTTCGAAGCGGTCAAAATTAACTTTTGCTTCTAATTTCATATCTTGTTACCTCCTGGATTATTTGTTTCTTATAGATAAAATCTATAAGTCTTTTTGCAATGCCGGAAATGGATAAATTCACGGCACCTTCTGTCCGGAAACTGAAGAAAGTACAGACTAGAACGACAGGAAATTAACAATTAGACTACGTTCTAGTATTTCGTTCAGTTAACTTACTATCATTATGGACGAAAAGCCTTGAAAAGTCAACGTTTTTTTGATATTATAAAAATACCGGAAAACAGTTGAAATAAAATAAAAAATATGATACTGTTATAACGCGTAAAAGCTGAATATGGGGGTAGATGGGTGACTGGTGTGCCTCCTGGTCTTCAAAACCAGTGTGGGGCGTTAGGAGCGTCCCGGGTGGGTTCGATTCCCACATGCCCTCGCCAAAAAGAAGAGGTTTTTAGGACTTTTTTCTATAATTTATAGATAAAATATATAGATAGGGCAAGTGAATAAGTGGGTGGACCGAGAAGATTCACTTTTTACTTATAAAAAAATGTAAAGGAGAAGAATGTCATGGGAAATGTACAGATTTTGCTGCACCAGCATGTAGGAGCACCATGCAGGGCAGTTGTTCAGGCCGGCGATGAAGTAAAAAAAGGCACATTAATCGCAGCTCCGACGGGTCTGGGTGCAAATATTTTTTCAAGTGTGTACGGAAAAGTGACGGATATTACGGAGGATCGGATTATTATCGAGCCTGCGGATGAGCAGCCGGATGAATTTGTGCCGATTGATGTGCCGGAAGGGGCGTCAAAGCTTGATATGGTAAAGGCTGCCGGGATTGTCGGCATGGGAGGAGCAGGTTTTCCGACAGGAGTGAAGCTGGGCATTAACCTGGCGGAGACAGAGATGGGTGAGCTGGATCCGGAGATTAATCCGGAGCTTCCGGCAGACTTTAAGCTGGACTGTGGATATATTTTGATAAATGCAGCAGAGTGTGAGCCGGGTCTGGAGCACAATATCCGCCAGATTGAAGAAGAATGCGATAAGGTAATCCGTGGTGTGAAGTACTGTATGGAGATGACGAAGGCGGAGAAAGCTATATTCGCAATTAAGAAGAAGAATCAGAAGGCAGTTAAGATTCTGAATGAAGCGTTAAAAAGCGAGCCGGCGATTTCCATGCATCTGATGCCGGATATCTACCCGATGGGTGAAGAGCGTGCAGTAGTAAGAGAATGTCTTGGTGTTAATCTTACAACGATGCAGCTTCCGTCTGCAGCGAGGTCCGTTGTCGTAAACCTTGAGACAGCAGCGAGAATTGCAGAAGCGATTGATGAGAAGAGGCCGTGTATTACTAAGAACGTAACTGTCCGCGGTAAGCTGAACGGAGGCAATGAGGCTCATGTATTCATGGATGTTCCGGTAGGTACAAGTGTTGGGGAATTGATCGAAAGAGCCGGAGGGATCGACGGAGTATACGGAGAAATTATAATGGGCGGAGCTTTCACAGGAAAATCTACGGAGCTTGATGCGCCGATTACAAAGACGACAGGCGGAATTATCGTTACGATGGAGTTCCCGGACCTTCATGGAGCGAGAGTTGGAATTTTGGTATGTGCATGCGGCGGCAGTGAGGAGCGTATGAGAGAGATTGCTTCTAAGATGAACGGAAATGTGGTATCTGTATGCCGCTGTAAGCAGGCGATCGAGAACAAACCGGGTGCGCCGCTTAAGTGTTTAAGGCCTGGAAACTGTCCGGGACAGACTGCAAACAGTATCCAGTTCAGGAAGGATAAGTGTGAGTATATTATTATCGGCAACTGCTCTGACTGTTCCAATACGGTTATGGGTTCTGCTCCGAAGATGGGACTTAAGGTATTCCATCAGACAGATCATGCAATGAGAACGATCGGACACGCCCTGTACAGAACCTTAAAGGTTTCCAAGCAGGTAAGCCAGGATATTGATTTTTAAAAAGCTATATTAAGGTATTTACTGACCGCAGAGGGCAGGGGCGGGGGACCCCCGATTTTCCTGCCTGAAGGTTCTTATGCCCGATGCGGCTGTATATATAAACAAGCAAACCAAACAAGGAGGGAAACAATATGTCAATCACAGCTGAAACAGCGAAAGCTCATGCACATGATCCGGCAGTATTATGTTGTAGAGCCGAGGGCGGCATTACAATTGAACCTGCGAATCTGGAAGATCCGGCAATTTTTGATGATTTGGTAGATTCAGGATTATTAAACCTTGACGGCTGTCTTACCATCGAGGAGGTATTAGGAGCAAAACTTGTAAAAACATGTGATTCTCTCTGCCCGCTTACAGCAGATGTAGTTGAGGGAGCTAAGGCGCCAAGCGCACCTGCACAAGAAGAAGCACCGGCAGAAGAGGAAGTACCGGCAGCACCAGCAGCGCCGGCAGCACCGGCACCGATGACAGCAGGCGGAATGTTAAAAATTCACATCGGAGAAGGTAAGGACATTAATCTTGAGATTCCGGTGGGAGCACTCGGCGGAGGCGCGGCAGCGCCGGCGGCACCGGCAGTTGTAGCAGCGGCAGAGGCGGCAGCAGCACCGGCTGAGAAGGCCGAAGAGAAGGTTGTAAGAACCTTAACAAGAAAGCATTTTAAGATTACAGAGGTTAAGAGAGGACCTGAGACAAAGATCGAGGGAACAACACTTTATATCCGGGAGGGTATTGAGGCAGAAGTTATTGATAATCAGGAGCTGGTAAAGGATTTCCATCTGGAAATCATTACTCCGGATTTGTATCACACTTATTCTGAGACAATTATGGATGTTCAGCCAATTGCTACAAAGGAAGGCGACGACGATATCGGAACAGGTGTTACACGAGTACTCGACGGTGTTGTTATGATGCTGACAGGTGTTGATGAAGGCGGAGTTCAGATTGGTGAATTTGGTTCTTCAGAGGGTTATCTTGACGAGAATATTATGTGGGGCCGTCCGGGATGTCCGGATAAGGGCGAGATTTTCATCAAGGGTAATATTGTAGTACAGGAAAAGACAAATATGGAGCGCCGCGGGCC
Organism: uncultured Lachnospiraceae bacterium; assembly: GCA_946558465.1. Taxonomy (GTDB): domain Bacteria; phylum Bacillota; class Clostridia; order Lachnospirales; family Lachnospiraceae; genus CAPEBR01. Next base: position 6,019 of record CAMNTM010000009.1, on the reverse strand, counting down.
TATGGCTGCGCATACAGCATTTGATATTATCACACAGGAAATCCGTGAGGCAATGAAGAAGCTTGATGAAAGTCTTGTAGCAGAGACACAGGAGCTTAAGCAGGTTCGCCGCCCGGGTAAGAAAAAAGTTGTAATCGTTAAAGAGATCATGGGCCAGGGAGCTATGCATGATAACTTTATTCTTCCTGTAGAGCCGGTCGGCGTTCTCGGTGCAAGAGCAAACGTTGATTTGGGCAATGTTCCGGTATGTGTATCTCCGCTTGAGGTACTTGACGGATGTATTCATGCTTTAACCTGTATCGGACCTGCTTCAAAGGAGATGTCCAGACATTATTGGAGAGAGCCGCTTGTTCTTGAGGCGCTTCATGATGAGGAAGTTGACCTTTGTGGTGTTGTATTTGTAGGTTCTCCGCAGATTAATGCAGAAAAGTTCTATGTATCCAAACGTGTCGGACATACTGTAGAGATGATGGATGCAGACGGAGCTTTTGTTACAACAGAAGGTTTTGGAAATAATCATATTGACTTTGCAAGTCATATCGAGCAGATTGGTATGAGAGGAGTTCCGGTAGTTGGTATGTCCTATTGTGCAGTTCAGGGAGCTCTCGTTGTTGGAAACAAGTATATGCAGTACATGGTTGACAACAATAAATCTGAGTCCGGTATTGAGAATGAGGTGCTTGGATGTAATACGCTTTGCCCGGAGGACGCAGTTCGTGCACTTGCTATGCTTAAGACTGCTATGGCAGGAGAAGATGTAAAGGCGGCTGAAAGAAAGTGGAATCCAAACGTTAAGTCTACAAACGTTGAGTTAATCGAGGCTGTATATGACAGAAAGATTGCGCTTGAAGATAATGAGCAGTCTCTGCCTATGAGCCAGAAGCGTAAAGAGAAATACGATTAATCAGGTGTTGATTAAATGAATGACGAGCGTTTGAATTATGGCGGAAAAATCATTTACATGGAGGGCATCATCGTAGATGTTGATGACTGCAGTATCAGCGTTGATTTAAAAGGGCGTTTAGGTTTTTTTAAGGCTCCGAAGAGAATGTTTATCTGTGATACTGAACCTAAGATAGGCCAGGAGGTTGGATGGAATATGAGTTTTCCTGAACAGCTGGGGCCGGAAGTAAATGAGAAGTATGTCAGCAACATAGAAAAAGAGCGACGCAAACAAGAAGAGATGCGTAAGCGTTTGGATAATAAGGAGGTCTAAAAATGAGTTTAACGGTTGTTAAAGGTTTACAATCAGAGATATTCGTTCCTATTACTCCACCGTCTGTATGGACTCCTGTAACAAAAGAGCTGAAGGATATGTCTATTGCTCTTGCTACGGCAGCAGGCGTTCACAAGAAAGATCAGGAAAGATTTAATCTTGCCGGTGACTTCACTTGGAGAAAAATAGAGAACACAACACCATCAAGTGAATTGATGGTATCACATGGCGGATATGACAACAGTGATGTTAATAAGGACATTAACTGTATGTTCCCAATTGACAGAATTCATGAGCTGGCAGCAGAAGGATTTATAAGAGCTTGTGCACCTGTTCATGCAGGGTTCATGGGCGGCGGCGGAAACCAGGAGAAATTCAAGGGTGAAACCGGGCCGGCTATAGCACAGATGTTCAAAGAAGAGGATGTTGACGCGGTTGTCCTCACTGCTGGATGAGGTACCTGCCACCGCTCTGCAGTATTGGTGCAGAGAGCGATTGAAGAAGCTGGAATTCCTACAATTATTATTGCAGCTCTTCCTCCGGTTGTTCGTCAGACAGGTACTCCTCGTGCAGTTGCTCCGCTCGTTCCGATGGGAGCAAATGCGGGTGGACCGCACAATGTTGAACAGCAGACACAGATTGTTAAGGCTACTCTTGAGCAGCTGATAGAAATCCAGACACCTGGAAAGATTGTTCCGCTGCCATTTGAGTATGTGGCTAAGATCTAACAGCGGTGATGTAAGGGCAGATGTTTTCATCTGCCCTTTTTGAAGTTTTGCATGGAGGTGAAAGAAGATTTGGGTGATGAAGTAAAAGATTTAAGAAGACTGGTAGTTAAGGCGTTTCATATGGACGATGTGGAATGGGGTGAGCATAATAATATTACCGTTGACGGACATATGACAGTCAGTAAGGAGATGCTTGACGCTCTGACAGCCGAAGAAGAGTTTATTGAAAAAATTGACCTTCAGATTATCAGACCTGGTGAGCATGACAGATGGACAAATACGATTATGGATATCATACCGATTTCTACAAAGGTACTTGGCAAGATAGGAGATGGGATCACCCATACAATTACAGGTGTGTATGTGATGCTGACAGGGGTAGATGTTAATGGGAAGCAGTGTCATGAATTCGGTTCTTCTGAGGGAAATCTGAAGGAGCAGCTGTATTTGAATCGTGCAGGTACGCCGGGAGATAAGGATTATATTATTTCATTTGACGTAACTTTGACAGCAGGTATGGGACAGGAGCGTCCGGGACCGACAGCGGCACATCGTGCGTGCGATAAGTTTGTCCAGAGCTACAGAGAGAAGCTGAAAAAATTTAGAGGAGAGAAGTGTACGGAACGTCATGAGTATCATGATATTGTAAGGCCGGGGAAAAAGCGTGTTCTGATTATTAAGCAGGTAGCAGGCCAGGGTGCGATGTACGATACGCATTTCTTTTCAAATGAGCCGTCGGGAGTGGAGGGCGGACGTTCTATCATAGATATGGGCAATATGCCGATTCTGGTAACTCCGAATGAGTACAGAGATGGTATTATCCGCTCCATGCAGTAAGAGGAGGTATAGATATGGGAATAGGTCCATCAACGAAGGAGACGACACTGCATCATTTTAGAGACCCTCTGCTTGATGTAGTGTCAAAGGATACAGATCTTGATTTAATGGGAATATTGCTGGTAGGAACACCAGATGACAATAAGGATAAAATGCTGGTAGGAACCCGTTCTGCTGTGTGGGCAGAGGCTATGCGTGCAGACGGTGTTATTATTTCCTCTGATGGCTGGGGAAACAGTGATGTAGATTTTACCAATACCTGTGAGCAGCTTGGAATTAGAGGAATACCTGTTACAGGGCTTAACTTCAGCGGAACAGTGGCTCAGTTTGTTGTTGTAAATGACTATCTTGACGGCATTGTAGATATTAATAAGAGTGTCGAGGGTGTGGAGACGAATGTAGTTGGCGAGAATAATATGGTTGAGCTTGACTGTCTGAAGGCGAAGGCTCTTTTGAAGCTGAAAATGAGACAGAAAGATCAGAAAGGTTAATAGGAATATTAAACATCGGCGGCCGGAGGCAGATTCTGGCTGTCGATATTTGCTACGTTGTTGTGGTAAAGTGATAAAAAGTATTGCGATAAGAAAATATATTTTGTGAAAATATATAAAATTTTTCGATTTATATTTTTTTTATTGACGGAGGCAGAGGAAAAATGTTATATTAATAACGAACTTAGTTATGTATCGACCAATGGCGGTTATCTTATGTGAGGTGGCTGCTTATTATTTTTCGAAACGGCATGACAAGTTCCCGTACGATTTTTACGGTTGTTATTGCAGTTATCCTGCTGCCGGTCATTTCCCCCAAGAGTGTCCTTGCAGCGGCGAACTTCAATTTATTTTTATATACTTCCTCTTAGGAGGAGCATTCCCCAGCTTTGTATATAGACAAAACTGCAATGCAACGAGGAAAACCTCTCAATGACATACCAAAAGAAAGACGCGGCATTTTCAAATGCCGCGTCTTTCTTTTTATCAAAATGTATTTATTTATCAAACGGAGGAGCTATAGGACCATACTTGATTTCAGGATGATTATCGAGCATCCATTGTTTGAAGCTGTCAGCGTCCCCTTCGGTAAAGCATGACTTATCGATCATAACTCCTTCGTTATATTCGTTTGTAGATAATTTGAAATATGATTTTGCCTCTTCAAATTTCTTGATTTCTTCCCATTCAACTTTATTGTTAATCTTCCCATTGATATATAGAGAGATATTTTTTTCACCGATGATTACTTTGCATGTCCAATCCTTGCCGCCGAAGTAGGTTTCCCTCGTAACCCGGAAGGTTTTGTCTGCATGCATCCATTTAAAAAAGACGCCTCTGTATACTGCGACAAACGTAAGAAAAGCTCCGATTGACTGCCATCTTAAGGAGGCATCTGCTTTTTTAAAGTAAATCCAGCCAAACACTCCTGCGACAAAAATAACACAATATACATAAAAAATAGGTAACTTCCAAAACTTGGGAGCTGCCCACTTGTCGTAACGTCTTCGATCCATAATGTATTCATTTATAAACATAGTATTTTCTCCGTTTTTTATACCTGTTTTACAAAAATAGTAGTATTTTGGATATTGTATAAATGGCTATCCGGATAGACAGCCATTTATACAATTATAAGTATTAGTTTAAGCTATTCCTGCTTTTCTATCCTTGTTAGCTGCGTGGAGCAGAGTATATGAAGTCCACAACAGAACGACACAGATAAGGTTAATCAACCAGAACATCGGGAGATTTGTAACGATTTTCCATGCGATGAATACACCGATACATCCGCCGAGCGCGTTGCCGATTGTATGCGGCACATCGTATCTGTGAGTTTTAATAAACTCGATAGAGCAGGCCGGCATCAGAACTGCACAAGAACCCATAAATATCGGGAAGCAGGCATCACCGTTAACACCAAGCAGAAGACAGGTAGCCATACATGGTGCATACAGACCGAAACCGATATCCATTAAAGCGCCCCAGAGAATGTTAAGTCCAGCAGCTACAACCAGCTTCCAGCCATATAAGCCAACAGCATCACCTACAGAACCAAAAGGACCAAAGCCGGTGTTTTTGCAGAGCATAATCAGTGCAAGCGGTATCATAATAAAACCAAGCGCATATCTGATTTTATTACGAGGCCATTTCGTTACGACTGTCGCAAATCCGAAGGAGCCTATAGCCGCACATATGTACATAACCCACATAAACATCGGATCACATTCTACAGAAGATGTAGAGATAAATGCCTCGAAAATAACCGGGAAAGTATCTCCGATATTCAGAGTACCCGGAATATCAATATCATCAATCTGATTAAAAAGTTTGTACATAAAGGTAGATGGTGCGTAGGAACCACAGCCAAGTGTGTCAAGGAAGTTGGCAATAATACCTACCGTAAAGCCAGATGCCCACTGCTTGCCGGTTGCATTCTTGAGACCATCCATACGATTCTTAAATACGTCAATGATAAGTCCAAGACCGGTTCCTGCTGCCAGGGCACCAAATAAAATTTGAAGTGCTAATAACATGTTTTTTTCCTCCAATCTCTAGATATATAGTTACTATAACCTGCTCAGAAACAACACCCCGATTTATTGTTTCTGATACTAATAAATTTATCATTATAATATGAAAAAGTCAATGAGATATTGCATGAATTTAGATGAATTGATTAAAAATTTTTTGTGTTTCTAATAAATGTAGTGCACATTTAATAAAAAGAATTATGAACTGTCGGAAATAGAGGTGTCGAAATATGGAGTAAAAACTGTATGTTTAATGAGGGTTTTGGCTGGCGGTCTATTTGCAGTACACAGGCAGAAAAATTTGCAATTTGAAACCGTGGAAAACTAAAAATTGCAATATATTCTTCCATAGCTCTGTGCTAAAGGCAGAGTTCCTAAGCAAAAAACAGAGTGAAGGCGAAAGCGGTAAGTTTATATGAGTATCAATGAAGAAAAACATATGTGCCAGGAGTGGGAGGCAGTGTATAAATAACTTGTTCAGCAGATTGATTCAAGATAATCGGATACGTTGTACTGAAAAAAATACAATATTTACAGGAAAAGGCTTGCAAAAAGTCTTTTCTTCATTTATACTAAAAAAGCTGTGACATTGATAGCTGTGAAGCGCGAGGTTGCTGCCGGAGAGCTTCTTAAATATAGATGATTCTAAAGAAGGAGTATGGCAGGTTTTCCGTGGAGCGAATGTCAAGTTAGGAAACTGGCGACAAGTCACTG
>CAMNTM010000008.1 GCA_946558465.1 uncultured Lachnospiraceae bacterium | reverse complement strand
ATACCGACATATAAGAACTTCTAAAGAGATAATCTAAATTCACCATAAATTTTATACTAATATATAAACGATTTACCATCTATTTTCCAATTAAAAACAAAAAAACCAAAAACCGGGAAATTCTTTCCCAGCTCTGGTTTTCCTGTCATTTGCCAGTTCTTATAACATACCGGCTTATATAATTACTCATACCAGTATCAGCCGCACTAAATTTAATCCTTAACCGCCTCTACACAATTCCCTGCGCACTCATGGCATCTACAACCTTTTCGAATCCAGCAATATTGGCGCCTACGACATAATTTCCGGCTGCACCATAACGCTCTGCGGCATCTGCCATATTATGGCAGATATTTACCATAATTCCTTTAAGCTTTGCATCTACTTCTTCAAATGTCCAGCTTAAACGCTCACTGTTCTGGGACATCTCAAGTGCAGATGTCGCAACGCCGCCTGCATTTGCTGCCTTTCCCGGAGCAAACAGCACACCGTTCTTCTGTAAGTACTCTGTCGCCTCTAAAGTAGTAGGCATATTAGCTCCTTCTGCGACCGCAATACAGCCGTTTGCTACGAGCTGCTTTGCATCTTCCAGATGAAGCTCATTTTGTGTTGCACATGGAAGCGCAATGTCTGCCTTTACAGACCATACACCGCGGCCCTCATGATACTCTGAATCCGGACGGTATTTTTTGTACTCTGTCAGTCTTGCACGCTTTACTTCCTTGATCTCCTTCAGTGCTTCTACATCAATTCCTTCCGGGTCATATACCCAGCCTGTAGAATCACTGACGGTTACAACCTTAGCACCAAGCTGATGTGCCTTCTGCACTGCGTAGATTGCTACATTTCCGGAACCAGATACTGCAGCCGTTCTGCCGGCAATGTCCATCCCGTTAATCTTTAACATCTCCTCTGTCAGATACAGAAGACCATAACCTGTAGCCTCTGTTCTTGCCAGAGAACCGCCGTAGCTTAAACCTTTTCCTGTAAGCACACCCTCATATACACCCCGGATTCTCTTATACTGGCCGAACATATAGCCGATCTCTCTTGCGCCGGTTCCGATATCACCGGCCGGAACATCTGTATCTGCCCCGATATATTTACAGAGCTCTGTCATAAAGCTTTGGCAGAATGCCATCACCTCTCTGTCTGATTTGCCCTTTGGATCGAAGTCAGAACCGCCCTTGCCTCCGCCTATCGGAAGTCCGGTCAGAGAATTCTTAAATATCTGCTCAAATCCGAGGAATTTTATAATACCTAAATTTACAGACGGATGCAGGCGTAAGCCGCCTTTGTATGGTCCGATCGCACTGTTAAACTGTACACGGTATCCGGTGTTCACCTGAACCTGCCCCTTGTCGTCTACCCACGGTACACGGAATTTAAACTGTCTCTCCGGCTCTACCAGTCTTTCCAGCAGAGCATCCTTTCTAAATTTCTCTTCATTTGCTTCCACTACAACTCTCAACGACTCCAGCACTTCTTTTACTGCCTGGTGGAATTCTGGTTCCGCGGGGTTTTTCGCCACTACTCTTTCCAGGACTTCATCAACATATGACATATTCTTTACCTCCTAATACTTTTATCCTTTAACATTGTAAAGGATTTCTCTGGAGAACACAAGAATTTTTTTTGAACTTTTTTGTTTTTTTGCAATTTTTATATTCATTTCCTGCATTTTTAAGAAATACACCTTTATATCTTTCGATGAAATCGTGCTGTCATCATAATTTTATGATGCTTTTTTATTTTATATCTGCATATTCTCATTCCAGCAAAACATGGTTCAAACAGATATCTTCCTTCCGCCGCCCTTTACTTGGCCGTATCCATCAAGCGGCACCCTGTCAGCCGGTTAAAGTTTTCTGCCCACTCCTGCGTACAATACAAAACGATACATTCTTGATACCCGTCTCCCATAAAATAAAGCCGCTTTGAGATCCCCTCCTTTTCAAGCACACGGTTCATATAATCCAGTATGCCTGTATCAAACCAATCATACAGCACCTCTGCGTCATATTCATATTTCGTTTCATTGCATTTGAACTGGATTTTGTGGCTCTTCGGTCCCTTATCTGTCTGTTCCCTGCTAAGCTTTTCTTCTATCTGTGTAATTTCAAACTCTCCTTCGTTGATCGCCAGAACTCCCTCCAGAAAATAGGTATACATCTGGTCAATATTAAAAGCCTCCAAATCAAAGCAATATATCTGCCGGGAAGACGGAGTCCACTCCAGAGTATCAAAATCGAACTCCCCTGCTCCAACCGTCAGCAAAAGAAAAGCCGGCACCTGTTCGGCATTAAGCGCCTCTTTTACATCCTCCGGCATCTCATCAAGCCAGCCCTCCACCTGGGTGATATCTCCCTCTGTAAGCTCTGTAATTCCCGCCTCCTTAAGAAGATCGGCGTACTCTCTCACCGTCAGATTTTTCCATCTCGACGCGTTATTCTGACTGTTTTTCATCTGTTCATCCTCCGATTTCCGGCTGCTCTTGACATCCTCTGCTTCCTGTTCGCTTTGTCCGTCTTTTGATTCCTGACTGGCTGCGGTAAATTTTTCCCCTTCAGAAACCTTTACATAGGGAAAATTTTTTGATTTCTTATCCTGAAACACCAGCGCATTTTCTTCGACTTTAAAATAATTTCGGGAAGCTTCTCCCATTTCAGCCTCTTCTGTAAGGCACAGTATATTATCCTCTAATGTCCACTTACCCACTCCTAAGTAGCTGCTTAAAGGACCTTCATAATACTCAAAAGTCCCGTCATCTTTGATTTGAATAGTAAAATCTCCTCCGAAGCCCTCTTTTTCGTAAACATAGATTTTTCCTGTAATATCGCTCTCCTTGACAGTTCCTGCACAGCCGGCTGTCAGTATGCTCATGATAAGAATTAAGACAGACCTTTTTATAGTTCTTTTCAATTGTTTTTTGTCCATCCTCTTTCCCTCCTTCATATTTCACATTGAATTTCCTGACTTTTCATCTCTGTCAGACACCGGAAGAATTTCCCTGGTCATCTGTAAAAACAGGCAGGAAAAGTCTCTTTTACACTTCCCGCCTGTTTTTATATCATTTATAATTTACCTGAAATATGCCACACCGGACTCAAATATCTTCATATCCTGCTCTCCGTAGATATTCACAGCGACTGAACGCGCACGTCTCTCGGAATGTGCCATTTTACCAAATACACGCCCGTCTGGACTTGTGATACCCTCGACTGCACAATAAGAGCCGTTGACATTCCATTCCTCATGCATCGTAATGTTTCCCGCAAAATCACAGTACTGTGTTGCCACCTGGCCGTTTGCAAAAAGCTTCTCAAGCCATTCCTTACCTGCCACGAATCTTCCCTCCCCGTGAGACGCCGGATTCGTATAGACACCGCCAAGCTCGGCCATGGACAGCCACGGTGATTTATTTGAAACAACCTTTGTATATACCATCTTGGAAATATGCCGTCCAATCGTATTGTAAGTCAGCGTGGGAGAATCGGCTGTCTGCCCTGTAATCTCACCGTTTGGAACAAGTCCCAGCTTAACAAGCGTCTGGAAACCGTTGCAGATACCTAACACCAGCCCGTCGCGCTCATGAAGAAGCTTTTCTACTGCCTCCTTCATCTTCGCATTCTGAAACGCCGTCGCAAAAAATTTGGCAGACCCATCCGGCTCATCACCGGCACTGAAGCCTCCTGGGAACATAATAATCTGCGATTCGCCGATTGCCTTTTCAAATACATCTACAGAGTCAATGATATCTGACGCGCTCATATTACGAAATACTTTCACAATCGTTTCGGCGCCTGCCCTCTCGAATGCCCTGGCACTGTCGTATTCACAGTTTGTCCCTGGGAATACCGGAATAAACACCTTCGGCGTACCAAGCTTGTGTGTACAGATATGAATATTCTCCGTATGATACAACCCGGTCTCTATTCTGTCATATTGTCCTTCTGAGCCGGAGTTTGTCGCAAAAACTGACTCCAGAGTTCCTGACCATACCTCTTCCGCCTCACACAGAGGGATTTCCATATCCCTATAGGAAAGTATCGGCTTATCTGACACTTCACCTATCACGGTATAGGTAATAGAAAGCTCACCTGCCTTGTCTGCAGGAACCTCTGCAACAATATCTCCAAAGGCCGGTACAAATAAATCTCTTTCATCTATATTATGTTCAAGCTTCACACCATTCCAATTGCCGAAGGCCATCTTGCTGACTGCCGCGGCAATGCCGTGACGGTCAAGCGCATATGCGGACACAATCCTCCCTGCACGGATATCAGCCGTAAATTTCCCATACTGCTCCATCACATCCTCATATACCGGAATGTCATATTCATCCGTACGGGTACGGAGCCATACAAGCTTATTTCCCGCCTTTTTAAGCTCCGGCGTGATCATATCCTTCTCAGATGCTATGTCTACTGCAAAGGATACCAGGGTCGGAGGCACATCAATATCCTCAAAGGTGCCTGACATGCTGTCCTTTCCTCCGATAGACGGAAGACCAAATCCAAGCTGCGCATGATAGGCGCCAAGAAGCGCCGCAAAAGGCTGGCTCCATCTATGCGGATCCTCTGTCATCCGACGAAAATATTCCTGGAAGGTAAAACGAATCTTCCGATAATCACCGCCTGCCGCTACAATCTTTGCTATCGACTCTGTTACCGCATAGATGGCCCCGTGATAGGGACTCCAGGTAGACAAATAGGGATCAAAGCCATAGCTCATCATCGTCACCGTATCGCAGTCCCCCGTAAGAACCGGAAGTCTTGCTGCCATAGCCTGTGTTTCTGTTTTCTGATATTTTCCCCCGTGAGGCATAAATACAGAAGCAGCGCCGATAGAGCCGTCAAACATCTCCACCAGTCCCTTCTGTGAGCACACATTCAAATCACACAGCGTCGAAAGCCATTTTTCCCGTACATCAGAAACCTCCTCCCGTACCAGAATACTGTCCTTTCGATTCGGAATATCCACTGCAACCGTCGTCTCCTGGTGTGCTCCGTTGGTATCTAAAAATGCACGGGACAAATTCACAATCTCTTTCCCCCTCCAGGAAAGGACAAGACGCGGCTCTTTTGTTACAACCGCAACCTCTGTTGCCTCCAGATTCTCCTCCTTTGCATATCCCATAAACTCTTCTACATCCTTTGGGTCTACTACAACCGCCATCCGCTCCTGGGATTCGGAGATAGCTATCTCGGTCCCGTCAAGTCCCGCATATTTTTTCGGAACCTTATCAAGGTCTACTCTTAAGCCGTCCGCCAGTTCGCCGATGGCAACCGACACACCGCCAGCACCGAAATCATTACATTTTTTAATTAATCTGCTTACTTCCTCTCTCCGGAATAAACGCTGAATCTTGCGCTCTGTAGGAGGATTGCCCTTTTGCACCTCCGCGCCGCAGGTACGGGTAGATTCCTCGGTATGTACCTTTGAGGAGCCTGTAGCGCCGCCGCAGCCGTCGCGTCCGGTACGCCCGCCGAGAAGAATAATTATATCCCCCGGATCAGACGTCTCACGGATAACCGCACGCCTCGGAGCCGCCCCTAGTACCGCTCCTATCTCCATACGCTTTGCCACATAATTCGGGTGATAGATTTCCTTCACGGCTCCCGTAGCAAGCCCGATCTGATTTCCATAGGAGCTGTAGCCGTGCGCCGCCTCGCGCACCAGCTTCTTCTGCGGAAGCTTTCCCTTCATCGTATCCTTTACCGACGCCGTAGGGTCTGCCGCACCGGTGACACGCATTGCCTGATACACATAGGTACGCCCGGACAGCGGATCACGGATTGCTCCGCCCAGACAGGTCGCTGCACCTCCGAAGGGTTCAATCTCCGTCGGATGATTATGGGTCTCATTTTTAAAATTAACAAGCCACTCCTCTTCTGCGCCATCCACCTTTACAGGTACTACAATACTGCAGGCATTGATCTCATCAGACTCCTCCTGATCCGCAAGCTTCCCTTCCTTTTTAAGCTTCCTCATAGCTATAAGAGCAAGATCCATCAGGCACACAAACTTGTCCTCTCTGCCTTTAAATATCTCACTGTGGTCCGCCAGATACTGCTTATATGTATTCTCAATCGGCGCCTTATAGTCTCCCTCGCCAAAAACTACATCTGTAAGCTCCGTAGAAAATGTCGTGTGGCGGCAGTGGTCAGACCAGTAGGTATCCAGTACACGAATCTCCGTCATGGAAGGATCTCTTTTTTCCTCTGAGCAGAAATAATTCTGAATATGCCGGAAATCCTTAAACGTCATGGCAAGTCCAAGAGAAGCATATAATTCCTTCAGCTTTTCCTCTCCCATCGTCTGGAATCCGTCAAATATAATTACATCATCCGGCTCCGGAAATTCCTCCACAAGAGTTTCCGGTTTCTCCATACCGGTTTCTCTGGAATCCACCGGATTGATGCAGTGGGCCTTCACTGCATCAAACTCTTCCTGTGAAATAGGACCATTCTTTCCTACGATTACATAGGTCACAGCCGTACGGATAACCGGCTGCTCATCCTCCTTAATAAACTGCACACACTGAACTGCAGAGTCGGCCCTCTGATCAAACTGCCCCGGAAGAAATTCCACAGAAAAGACCCTTGAACCCTGTGTCACAGGAAATTCTTCATGATACAAAATATCCACAGGCGGCTCTGCAAATACACCTCTGCAGGCCTTTTCAAATGTTTCATCTGAAATATTTTCTACATCATATCGAATTAATACACGCACACCCTCCACATCCTGGATGCCAAGATAACTGCTGATTTCATGCTCCAGATCCTGTGCCTGTACACCAAATCCATCCTTTTTCTCCACATACACTCTTCTTACATTGCTCATACGTTTTCCTCCATGAAAGAATCATTAATAAAATTATTGTATCACATATACAAAATGGTTTCTACCGAGTTTCATTACTATTCTTGAATTTTTCCGAAACACCTTTCCATACCCACAGAAGTACCCGTACCGCCAGAAGAAAGCCCAGAAAGATAAGCACAATCCGAATCACCATATCGAAAAAAAAGCCTTCCGGCAGCATACGAATCATATAATCCTCTGCCGGGTCAAACATCCACAAATCATTGGTAAAAAATATTTCATGAAAGATACGAAAGCAGGCGGTAAAATCAACGGCAAACCCAATCCCCAGCGCCGCAAGCGCCGCCAAAAATACCGCAAGCGCCCACGAGTACGCCTTTGAAAGTATCTTCCTCATATCGGCCTTCATGAAAAACAGCACCAGGACTGCCACAGCCGCCAATATAAGAAGAACTGTCCGAAGTTTAAGTCCTCCGAGGAACAGATTCCTCACATCTGCCATATGCAGGCGGTCCTGCTCATTAAAAAAATCCTGTTTCCTTCCGTCAACATCGGTTACAATCGAAAGCTCTTCCTCTTCTCCGATCAGATATGCCATCATATAATCTGTTACTGTCATAACATCCTCAAGCTCCATATTAAGCTCTCCGGTTACCTGATATTTTTCATACAAATCCTTATAAAAGCCATACTCCGGATCTCCATAGACGGCAATCTGAAAGCTGGTAAGAAGCACGGCAATAATAAGTAAAAGCATCGCTGCCGTTGACAGCGCCAGCTGTAATTTTCTGTTTGTTTTTTTCACATTTCCAGCCTCCGTTTCCTGCATCATTTGACTAATATTCGTACTAAGCTGTCTATAGCATTATACCCTCAGTGTGTCCTCCTGTACACTGAGGGTAAATTATCACATTTTACTTAAGCCTGATTTCATAATGCCTTACAAAATAAGAGGCAAACATTACAAATCCGATTATCATAATCAAAATTCCAATCCCTGTGCCCTTATTCTCAGGATAATAATAGTTTATGGCAAAATGCACCGGACCCAGCAACAGTGCTATTATCAACCATATAAATTCTATTCTTGACAGGTCCTTTCGCGCCTTCTCCTTCTTATGCTGCAGTTCAATAAGATTCTCTTCCGCTTTTTTCTGATAATTTTCCATAGTAGTAATCCTTTCTCCCGAAAGCAGCTCATTTACGGTAATTCCCAGAATATCACATAATTCCAGCATAATGGATACATCCGGACAGCTCTTTGCATTTTCCCATTTTGAAACTGCTCGATTGGTAATGTTAAGCTTTTCAGCCAGCTGCATTTGTGTAAGCTTTTTTTTCTTACGACATTCAGCGATGAATTCTCCCATTGCTTCTTGATTCATTTGCTTCATTTCCTGACCTCCTTACAGCTATCCTACTTAACTAAACACCCCCATAGAAGGAACTGACAGTGGATTTTAGCAGTTCCACTACCGGTTGACCCGGATAATAACAGCCGGATTATGTTTTCTTATTTCATCAAAGAATCCCTTTAAATCTCATTTCCTTCTACACAAGCCTTTCTGACCGCGTCTTCCGTTCCGGTAAGGGAGCCCTGTACCATCTCCGGCTTTCCGCCGCCTCGTCCGTGGAATGTCTCATTCAGCCTCTTGCTGAACGGCCTGACATCCTCTGAATGACTTCCTATCACATACCGGTATCCGTCCGCATCGGTTCCGGCAAAAACCGCACATACCTTTGCTCCCCGCTCAAGCAGCTGATTCATAAGCTCCCGCGGCTCATTTCCCTCCAGCTCCTTATCAAATATGGCTGTTACAGCTTTGGATACGTCTATCTCCTCCGCCCGGTACTTTAAGATCCTGCGCTTCAGCTCCGTTATCTTTCCCTTCAGAGATACCTGCTCCTCCTTAAGACGGCCGACTGCCTCTGCTATCTCCGACTCCTTCGCGCACAGAAGCGCAGAGATAGCTTTCGCGCTCTCTTCTTTTTCCTTATAGTCTGTAAGCGCGCGGAAGCCGCAGAGCATATAGATACGCTCCCCGCCTTTATAATTTACCATATTGACCAGCTTGATATTTCCGATTTCCCCGGTTTTTTTCACATGAGGCGCACAGCAGGCACAGGTATCCACGCCCGGTATATTTACAATACGCACCTGTCCTTCAATCTCGATTTTACTCCGGTACTCCATATTTTTAAGGGCCTCCTTAGATGGGTACAGCACCTCAATATCCAAATTCCGATAGACGGTCCGGTTTGCCTCAAGCTCGATTTCCGTCAGCTCCTCCTTCGTAATCGGTCCGTCAAAATCCATCGTACAGTAATCGGCTCCCAGATGAAAGCCCACATTATTGTAG
Source organism: uncultured Lachnospiraceae bacterium (assembly GCA_946558465.1). Taxonomy (GTDB): domain Bacteria; phylum Bacillota; class Clostridia; order Lachnospirales; family Lachnospiraceae; genus CAPEBR01. Next base: position 135,476 of record CAMNTM010000008.1, on the reverse strand, counting down.
CCAAATCTCCCATGTACCAGCCCTGAGATAATATGCTCCCCGGTATGCTGCTGCATGCTCTCAAAACGCCTCTCCCAGTCAATCCATCCCCTTACCGGCGTACCGGCGGCAAGCGGCCTGTCCGTATAATGATAGATAATACCGCTCTTCTCATGGGCATCCAGAACTCGTATGCTCTCTCCGTTATCTGCCCCGGCTTCTGTATCATCTTTCATTCCGGCTTCAGCCTCTTTTTTGTCCTGCACCACGAGAAAACCGGTATCAGCATACTGTCCTCCCCCTTCCGGGAAAAAAGCAGTCCTGTCAAGAACCACCCTGTACCCGTCATCTGCCTGAATGCATTCCCGGACAACCGCATCAAATTCCTTAATATGGCTGTCCGTATAATACAGTTTCTCTGTCATCTTTTACATCCTCTCCGGCGCCTCAAAGCCCAGCACGTCAATACAGGACTCCAGCACCTCCTTCGTAAGAATCAGAAGCGCAATATAACTTTTCCTTGTCTCTTCATCTGCCTCCGTTAATATCTTCGTCTCGTGATAAAACCGGTTAAATGCATTCGCAAGGTCATAGATATAGGCGCAGATTTTATGCGGCGCAAGCTCTTCATACGCAGTCTCCATAACCTCATTGTATTTTGCCGCCTCCAGCATAAGCGCTTTCTCACTGCTGCTTCCGGCGCCCTTTATCTTAAGACCGTCAAGAGAATTCCCCTCTCCTGTATATTTATTCAAAATGGACTTAATCCGGACAATCGTATACAAAATGTATGGTCCCGTATTTCCTTCAAAAGAAGTAAACCGGTCCACATCAAACACATAATCCTTTGACGCCTGGTTTGAAAGATCCCCGTACTTAATTGCTGCAATGCCTACAATTTTCGCTGTCCTTCCTGCCTCGTCAGCCTCCACGGTCCGGTTGTCGGTAATCTTCTTATACATTTCATCTTCAATCTCCGCGATAAGATTCTCCAGCCGCATCACGCCGCCCTCTCTTGTTTTAAAGGGCTTTCCATCCTTCCCGTTCATCGTTCCGAAGCCTAAGAATTTAAGCTCCGTCCGCTCCGAGACAATGCCCGCTTTCTTCGCCGCCCGGAACACCTGCACAAAATGAAGCTCCTGGCGCTTGTCCACCACATAGACAATCTTATCCGGAGTATAGTCACGCTCTCTTTGTACCAGAGTTGCAAGATCTGTTGTACCATAAAGAGAAGCACCGTCTGACTTTTGAATCATACAGGGAGGAATCTCCTTCGTATCGCTTTCCTCCTGCACGTCAATAACAAGCGCACCCTCGTCAATATGCGCATACCCTTCCGCCTTCAGCCGTTCAATCATATCCGGAATAAATTCCTGTGCATCCGCCTCTCCCTTCCACAAATCAAAATCTACATTAAGATTCGCATAATTCTTTTTCAAATCCGATACCGACACCTGCATAATATGATTCCACACAGCCCGGCATCCCCTATGCCCGTTCTGCAGAAGACAGGTGGCATGAAGCGCCCTCTCACGATACGCCTCGTCTTCTTTTGCCCTGGCACTGGCTGCAGGATAGATTTCCTCCAGCTCACCGATGGTAAACGGCGCCTCCTTCGGATACTCTCCTTCAAACGCCTCGTCAAAATACGGAAGATCCGGCTTGCGTTCCTTTAATTCTGTGATAATCAGCCCCATCTGATATCCCCAGTCACCCAGATGGATATCCCCAAGCACCTTATGTCCCATCTTCCTTGCAATACGCTTCACACTCTCTCCGATAATTGCAGAGCGGAGATGCCCTACGTGAAGAGGCTTTGCCACATTCGGTCCGCCATAGTCAATCAATAGCATCTGCGGCTTCTTAACCTCTTCTAACCCAAGTCTTTCGTCCTCCTTCATCTCGTTCAGATATGAGGCAGCCGCCCCGGCAGACAGTTTTATATTGATAAATCCCGGATTTACTGCCTGTACCTCTTCTATATACTTCCTGTCCGTAAGTCTCTTTACTACGTCGCCTGCAATCATAACCGGCGCCTTTTTATAGGCTTTCGCTCCCGCCATTGCGCCGTTACACTGATATTCACACAGATCCGGACGATTTGACAGTGTAACTCGTGCCAGTCCCCTGTCATATCCGGCACCTTCAAATGCTTCTGCCAGCTCCTCAGCAATCAAATCCATTATTTTCTTCATAATTCTCGTCCTTTCGCCCATAATAGATAATACTTCTTAATATCTAATGTATTTTATCACAAGAGAAACTTCTCAACAACCAAATCTTAAAACTCTTATTGCAAAAAGTGGAAAAGCATGGTAATATGTCTCATATACCAATAATCATTACTATTATTATTTTATTTAAGGAGGCTTCTATGAACAAACAAGTATTTCGCAATCTATCTTATGGAGTTTACGTAATATCTACTCTGGATGGGGACAGACATACCGGCTGCACTGCCAACAGCGCTATGCAGATCACTTCCTCACCCGCTTCTATCGCCGTCAGCATAAATCATGATAACTACACCAATTCCTGTATCAAAAAAACAGGAAAATTTGCTGTTTCCATTCTCTCAGAAAGCTCCGACCCAGGAATTATCGGAACATTCGGTTTCCAGTCAGGAAGAGATACAGATAAATTCTCCGATGTAAAATATCAGGTAAGAGAAGGAATTGCCGTTCTTGACGATGCGTGCGGATATATTGTCTGCAAAGTTACCGGAACTCTCGAAACGTCTACTCATACCATTTTCCTGGGAGAGGCTTTAGACGGAGAGGCTGCCGGAAGTTCTGCGCCTATGACCTACGCTTATTACCACAACGTTATCAAAGGAAAAAGTCCGAAAAATGCTCCTACCTATATTCCGGATGAAGACACTGCACCCTCTCAGGATTCCACAAAAGAAAAGTGGGTCTGCAGCATCTGCAGATATGAATATGACGGTACGGTTCCCTTTGAAGAGCTTCCGGATTCCTATACCTGTCCGGTATGTAAACAGCCGAAGGAAAAATTTATGAGACAATAAGAGGAAGATACTTTTATGCTGAAGCTAGGCTCTCATGTAAGCATGAGCGGTAAAGATATGCTTTTAGGCTCCGCAAAGGAAGCTTGCTCCTACGGCGCCAATACCTTCATGTTCTATACCGGTGCCCCGCAGAATACAAAGCGAAAAGACATAAGTGAATTAAAGATTGAACCCGCCTGGGAATATATGAAGGAGCACGGCATCGAGGAAATCATCGTCCATGCCCCGTACATTATTAACCTTGCAAATGCCGTAAAACCAGAAACCTGCCGGCTTGCCGTTGATTTTCTCCGGCTGGAGATTGAAAGGAGCGAGGCCTGCAAAAGCCCGGTCCTCATTCTCCATCCCGGCTCTCATGTGGGAGAAGGCACAGACACCGGAATCCGTCAGATTGTAAACGGGTTAAATGAGGTCCTGACCAAAGACACACATATCAATATCGCACTGGAAACTATGGCAGGAAAAGGCTCTGAGCTCGGACGCTCCTTCGAAGAGCTGGCCCGTATCTATGACGGAGTTATTTTTAATGACCGCCTGCGAGTCTGCTTTGATACATGCCATACCCATGACAGCGGCTATGATATCGTCCATGATTTTGATGGAGTTATAGAGCAGTTCGACAAGATACTGGGAAAGGAGCAGATTGCTGTCTTCCACATTAATGACAGCAAAAATATCTGCGGAGCCTCTAAAGACCGCCATGCTAATCTAGGCTTTGGCGAAATCGGTTTTGATGCCCTCTCCTATATCGTACATCACCCGGACTTTAAAAATATTCCAAAGATTCTGGAAACCCCTTATATTCCTTCTCCGGTCAAAGAAAAGAAGTCCTATGCTCCCTATAAGCGTGAGATTGCAATGCTTAGAGATAATCTCTTTAATCCAAAGCTTAAAGAACAGATACTGGCAGATAACGGGGAAACTGCTTAAATAGAATATGCCGTGCATAATGGGTACTGGTTTTCTGCTGTCAAACAGACAGCTTACTAGTACCCATATTTTTTCCTGTATTTTAAGAACATAAAGCCTGACAATATAAGTGCCATTATCTCCGCCGCAGGCGTCGCCAGCCAGATGCCGTTTACACCCAGAAGCACAGGCAGCACAAGCATTGTAATCAGCATGAATACAAATGACCTGGAAAATGCCAGTACAGCCGAAATCAGCCCGTTAGACAATGCTGTAAACATCCCGCTGGCAAATATATTGAATCCTATAAAAAGAAGCGCTGCGGTGCATACCCGGTTCCCGGTTACTGCCAAGTCATACACCGGATTATCCGGACGGACAAAAATTGATACTAACGGCTTTGTCAGCAGAAAGGAGGCTGTCATAGTTATCATAGAAATACCGGCCGTAATCTTCAAACTGATGGATATCAGCTTTCTCAGCTTTTCATGATTCTGCTCCCCATAATAAAAACTCAGCATAGGCGCTGTTCCATAGGAATATCCCGTATACAGGGAGCTTGCAGACATCAGTACATACATAATAATTGTGACAGCCGCAACGCCGTCTTCTCCTACATAATAAAGCATCGTCCAATTAAACATCATCGTAATAATCCCGGTAACAAGTGCCGTCGCCATCTCTGAGCAGCCGTTTGAGGCTGCATTTACAAGAACCCGGAATCGAAACACCGGCTTCTTAAAATGCAGCAGACTTTTTCTCTGGCTGAATACATACAATCCAGCCGCTGCCGTCACCGAATAGCCAAGTCCCGTCGCAACTGCCGCACCGCCGATTCCCATGCCGAATCCTGCGATAAATATATAATCAAGCGCCATATTCAGGATGCCTCCCGTCACGGAACAGATGAGAGAAAGCGCCGCCTTTTCGCTGGCAATCATATATAGCGTAAAATTATTCATTAAAAGAATCGGTACTGTAAACACCAGATAATATCTTAAATATTCTACACAGTATGCTTCCACTTCTGCCGAAAGATTCATCCCGGAAAATATAGCTTCTATTGCCAGGTAGCCAAGCACACTCATTAAGATTCCTACAAATACATTCACCAAAATTAAAAATGTAAAATCTTCTTTTGCTTCCTCCGATTTCTGCTCTCCCATCTTTTTCATAATAACTGCGCTTCCTCCGGCTGCAAGCATAGTAGACACCGCAGTAACACCCTGGATAACGGGCGCAGTCAGATTTATCGCCGAAAGTGCAGCTGTCCCAATCAAATTTGACACAAAAAGGCCGTCAACCATTGTATAAAAAGACATGAACACAGTCATAACGATAGTCGGAACTGCAAACTTCAAGATATTTTTTAATGTTACAGGCTTCAAATATACATTTTGGCTTTCCATAAATATTCTCCCTTACCTTGCATTTTTTCTCTGTACAGCGTATCATAAACTATACAGTAACAGTACGGTCAATAGTAAGATGAAAATTTTTAAATTTTTCTGTCTGCGGCACAATATAAGGAGAAATAATTAAAATGAGCAAGAACAAATTACTCACAATCGGTCAATTTGCAGCCCTGCACGGCATCAACAAAAAAACTCTGATGTGGTACGATGAAATCGGTCTGTTTAAGCCTGCCGCTGTCAATCCGTCCAATGGATACCGATACTATAACTACCATCAGAGCTCCATTCTGGAAACCATTCTTTTGCTGCGGGAGCTTAATGTACCTATAACAGAGATACAGGATTTTATGAAAAACCGCTCCGCTGAAAATATGAAGACTCTTCTGGAAGAAAAAATTGCCGGCCTTAATCTGCAGATGATGCACCTGCAGGCAGTCCAAAAAACATTATGCAGCCATTACCAAAATATGAGCACTCTGCTGACCATGGACTTATCTGAAATCAGTATTATAAAAAAAGAGGCACACTGTCTGGTAACTGTAGATATCAACAAGGATATCTCCTTTGAAAACGAAGTGGAATTGATTACAGCTGAAACAGCAAAATACAGCCTGGGACGTCTGCACGACGCCTCTTACGGCTCCATGATTCCTGTCTCCAGTCTGCTCAGAGGCAGCTTTGACAATTATACTAAACTGTTTATAGAGATTCCCTTTCTTAAACAGAAAAAAGGACTTCATACACAGCCAGAGGGAAAATACCTGAGAGCCTTTCATAAGGGAAGCTGGGATGCTATCCCTCTCCGGTATCAGGCTGTCTTAAACTACGCCGATGAGAACGGACTGACTCTGTCCGGTTTTTCCTATGAAAAGGGAATCAATGAAACCGTTATTGACAAAATTGATGATTATATAGTACAGATTGAAATTCCCATTCTTTAATAAATAAAACTATCAAAATGTATTCCAAAATTTCTTGACATTCTTTTTTATTTGTATTATTGTATTATTTAGATAGTACAATAATACCTAGAAAGAAGGTGCACCGCATGTCATGGGAACTAGATAATGACCGCCCGATCTATTTACAGCTCATGGACAGAATCCGCCAGGACATCATCGCAAGCTTATACAGGCCCGGAGAAAAGCTTCCTTCCGTAAGAGAGCTGGCGCTGATCGCCTCAGTAAATCCAAATACGATGCAGAAGGCTTTGTCTGAGCTGGAAAGAGAGGGACTTGTTTACTCACAGCGCACCAGCGGGCGATTCATAACGGAGGACGAGAAAATGCTGAAACAATTAAAGGATGAACTGGCCTTTGAACAGATTCGAAAGTTTTTTGAACAAATGAAGCAGTTAGGCTTCCAAGAAGAGGAAACCTTAAGCCTGATTCAGAAAACTCTAAAGAGGGAGGCGTAACATGAAACCAATTTTAGAATGCAGAGAACTTTCCAAAAAATACAACAATATATCTTACGCACTTAACAGCCTGAATCTAACACTCGAACGCGGTCAGATCGTAGGACTTTTAGGACCGAACGGAAGCGGCAAGACTACTCTTATCAAACTCATCAACGGCCTTTTGATTCCAACCGGCGGAGAAGTTCTGATAGACGGCATGGCCCCTGGTGTTAAGACAAAAAAAATCGTATCCTATCTTCCCGAGCGCACGTACCTTGACGAATCCATGAAGGTGAAGGATATTATCTCCTACTTTGCAGATTTTTACGATGACTTTGTCACTGAACGCGCCTATCAGATGCTGCGCGATCTGGAAATCCGTGCAGAGGTACGCCTGAGAACACTTTCCAAAGGTACAAAAGAAAAGCTTCAGCTTATTCTGGTTATGAGCCGCGACGCTTCTCTCTACGTGCTTGACGAGCCGATCGGAGGCGTAGATCCGGCTGCAAGAGATTATATTCTGCGGACTATATTGACGAATTACAATGAAGATGCTGCAATTCTACTCTCCACACATTTAATTCACGACATTGAAAATATTCTGGACCGAGTCGTCTTTATCCGTCAGGGACAGCTCGCACTCAATGCCACTGTAGATGAAATCCGCATGGAGCAGGGAAAATCTATAGACTCACTTTTCCGGGAGGTATTCAGATGTTAGGAAAATTAATAAAATACGATATCAAATCTTTAAATCGATTTCTTATTATCATACACGGAGTTTTACTTTTATCAGCAGTACTTATACGTATTTTTTTCACCGAAAAGATAACAGCCGAAAGTCTGCTGGAATCAGAAACAGGCTCTGCTATACCATTCATGCTGGTGATGACAATAATTCTGTATTCTCTGCTTGTCACATGTATATCCTTTGCTACCGGACTGATTATCACTGTACGCTTTTACAAAAATCTTTTTTCCGATGAAGGCTATCTGTCCCAGACACTTCCGGTAACCCGCGGGCAGCATCTGTTATCTAAAACCATTTCAGGAGGCATCTGGAGCTGCATTGATACATTTTTAGTATTTCTCTCCCTTTATATTGTCTTAGCCACTCCCGACATTACCGGCCTTTTCCGTCAATATGCTCCGGAAATCCAGGCGGAGCTCGGTTTTACAGGATCCTATCAGATGTCCTTCGCCGTAATTACCGCAGTTTTTCTGTTATCCAGTTTTATCGGCGCCATTTCTAATGTTATTATGTACTATACTTCTGTTATACTGGGACAGCTTTTTTCAGGACACAGAGTAGTCGGCGCAGTAGCTGCCTATTTTGCGATAACCGGAGTTCTCGCCATACTTTCGTCTGCTGTCATGCTGATTTCGGGTATATTCCCCATGATGACAGGAGACGGCATCATGTCTATATCCCCCGCCGGGTATATGAAAAATATGATTCTATTCACAACAATACTCTCTATCGTCTCAGGCGCAGGACTGTATGCCCTGTCCTACTGGGTCATGAACAAAAAGCTTAATCTTGTATAACTGCTGAAGTCAAGAGCTTCCTTACACATCAATATACTGGAGGCTCTTGACTTCATTTATTTGATTTCATCCACTTTTTTCCAAAACTCTTCTACTTGTGCCGTCACACTTTCTATATTACAGACTTTTGTATTCTCCCACTCCCTCGGAAATATCTCATGGTATCTTCGAGCCAGAAACCTGTCATCCAAAAGCAGAACAACACCCTTGTCCTCATCTGTACGGATCACTCTTCCGGCAGACTGAAGCACCTTATTCATACCTGGATAAAGATATGCATAGTCAAAGCCGGCCTCTCCCCCGGCGTCAAAATAGTTCTTTAAAAGCTCACGTTCCCGGCACACCTGCGGAAGTCCGGTCCCGACAATAATAACACCGATAAGCCTGTTCCCGGCCAGGTCTATCCCTTCCGAAAATATCCCCCCCATTACACAAAAGCCTATAAAACTTTGCTCTCTTTCCTCCTCAAAATTTTCAAGAAATATCTCTCTGGCCTCTTCTGACATGTATTGAGACTGCAGCACATATTCTGTCTGCTTCCATTCAGCCGGGCAATCTGCCTCATCTAAAGCAGTCGTAAACTCCTGATACACCTCTTTCATAAAGTGATAGGAAGGAAAAAAGGCAAGATAATTCCCCTTTTTTGCTCCTGCCGCTCTACAGAGATACTCTGCATACCGCCGGTACATATCCTTCCCGCGCCTCGTATATTTTGTACTCACATCACTGCCCTCAAGTATGAGACGATTTTCCGTATCAAAGGGCGATTTTGCATAAACTGCATAATCCTCCTTTCCAGTACTCAAAAGCTTTTTATAATAATGAATAGGAAGCAGTGTTGCCGAAAAGAAAATCGTACTGTTTCCCTTATCCAAAAATTCCTGCAGGTTTACGGACGGATTTACACAGAAAAGATGTACTTTAAAATGTCCGTTTTCTTCAATTTCTGAGTAGATGATGTAATTTTCATCCAGACGTTCATGTATATAAATAAACATACGTACTGAAAAATAAAATTCCAGCACTTCCTTTCTAAGCTCCTCCTTCCTGCACTCCTCCAAAAACCTGTCGAGTTCTCCCATCAGATTCAAAAGCTTTAAATATACATGAGACACACTGTTTAATACCTGATATTCCTCACATTCACGCTTTAATGCAAGCAGCTGCTTATTACATTCATCAAGTCTTTTAGAAAGCTTCCTGTCCTCAGTCTGTACACGCCGTTTCAGCTTCAAAAAATCCTCCTTGCAGATATCCGCACTGTACATCTCTCTTCCCCGCTCCACCAGATTATGTGCCTCATCGACTAGAAACAAATATTCTCCTTTTATTCCTTCTCCAAAAAATCTCCGCAGATGCGCATTTGGATCAAACACATAATTATAATCACAGATGACCGCATCTACCCAGGAAGACACATCTAAGCTCATTTCATGAGGACAGACCTTCCACTTTTCTGCCTGCTCCTCCAAAATCTGCCGGCTCATCTCATCTGATGTCGTGAGAAGCTCATAGACTGCATCATTCACTCTGTCATAATGTCCCTTCGCATACGGACAGTAATCCGGATTACAGTTTGTCTCCTCGCAAAAGCAGATTTTTTCCTTTGCAGTCAGCATAATTACCTTCATACGCAGAGCCTGCTTCCTTAAAATATCAAATGCCTGACAAGCCGCAGTCCGGGTAATCGTCTTCGCAGTCAAATAAAATATCTTATCTCCAAGCCCCTCTCCCACTGCCTTTACCGCCGGGAACAGTGTCGCGATCGTCTTTCCCACTCCGGTCGGAGCCTGGATAAAAAGCTTCTTCTTCCTGAGAATTGTCCGGTAAACCGAGGCGGCCAGCTCTTTCTGCCCTTCGCGATACGAAAAAGGAAACTCAACTCCCTTAATCGAGATGTTGCGCTTTTTCTTCCACTCAATTTGATATCTCGCCCATTTTTCATATCTTCCTGCCAGCTCAAGAAACCAGGCTTCCAGCTCCTTAAAAGTATAAACACTCTGAAAACGCTTTATTTCCTCTGTCTCCATATTACAGTAGGTCATCTGAACTCCGATTTCCTCAAGCGCCTCCTTAGAAGCATACATATAAGCATAGCACCTCGCCTGGGCAAGATGAACGGCTGCCGGCTCTCTAAGCGTCTCAAGCTCCTTAAACACTCCCTTAATCTCATCAATAACAATCCCCTCCGGCGCATGGATAATACCGTCCGCACGTCCTTCCAGTCTGAGAGTAAAGCCCCGGCAGAAAAGCTCATATCCTAAAGGAACCTCTGCCTGGTAATCTGCGCCCATCTGCCGCTGAATTCTCCGATGTATCCTGCTTCCAAGCTGCATGGCATCCTTATCTGCCCCCGCTGTCCGGTTGTCAATATCACCCTCACGAAGTACAAATTCTACAAGAGTTCGTACAGATATCCTGACTACAGGCTGTTCTATATTCATTACTCAGCTTTATCCCTTCACAACATTTTTTATTCCCAAATCATGAAACCAATGCACTGCCTTCCCCTTTATCTCCGGCTTATCTGTAAGCCGTATTATTTTACAGTTATTCATTTCATCATGATCTCCTGTTAATTTCAGTCCTTCAATCCGGCAAATCACAATACAAGTATAACATAAAATATATAAAAATTGTGAACAGGATGACTCTTTACCAATGCCCTGTATCCTCCTTCGTCCCAAACTCCAGCATATCTTTCCGATATCTGAGCGGCAGATGCTGAAGCTGACAAGCAGAATTCTTTCTGGATTCTATGGCAATCGTTCTGCAGAAGCTCTTCCACAGCCTTGCATATTCCGGCTCCTTAAAAGACACATTCTGCGACATTGACCGGTCAAAGCCCTCGTCTAAGACCAGCACCCATTTCTTTTCTGCCTCATGTACCACAAACGCACCGTGGGTTCTGTCATAAATCATCCAATTTTCAAGCGGGAGTCTGTCTGCAAAATGAGGCGCCAGGCAGGTAAGTATCTGATTTTTAGGTGCGATCTCCGAATACAGCACTCCATTTACAAGCTCCCGAAATCTTAAAAAGCCTTTGTAGCTGTGCGCCTCGCCTCCCACGCTTCTGCTCAGCTCAAATACCCTCTCCACCTTTTTATGACTCAAATGCTCCATAATCCTTGTGCTGTCCGAAAGCTGCTTCGCTGCAAGCATTGTTCCGAGAATCACCGTTCCCTTTTCCGGCGCTTCTGAAAGCGCAGCATGATAGATATCCCAGTATGCTTTCCGCCCTAAATGCTTTTTAATAAGGACCTCCACCGCCTGCGCCTTCTTCTGTGTCTCCTCCACCTCCTCATACTCACAGAATAATTCCTGCTCCAACATGCCTTTGACCGCAATTTTGCATTCCTCTTCACTTTTCTCCTGCCTCCACGCATCATACACAGCCGAAAAAATACCTGTTATAGTATCACTGCACACATAAATCGTCTTCACATGCTCCCTCCCGTTTCCAATCTTGAAGCCAATATCTGGTACACCACGCTAGTGTGCTGATACAGCCTTTTTCAAATTTTCTCCAAAGCTTACGTCATCAAAAAGAGACAGCTGCCTATAACCCATATTCCGCACCTCTTCCGGAAACCTCTCTCTTACATTCAAAAGATTTCTCGTAATATAATCCTCCTCAATCTTTGTCGGATAGAGCATCCTCCCGCTGCAGGTGATAAAATACATCGCCCTTTTCAATACAACTCCCATCTTTTTCAAATCCTCAAAATTCAAAACGCCCAGCCTTCTCGCTTTTACAATCCGGACAGCCGACTTATAGCCAAGCCCCGGAACCCTAAGAAGCATCTTATAATCCGCCCGGTTAATCTCCACCGGAAACTCCTCCAGATGCTTAAGCGCCCAGTTACATTTAGGGTCCAGCAGAACATTAAAATTAGGATTCTCCTCCGACAAAAGCTCGTCCGCCTGAAAATGATAGTACCGGAGCAGCCAGTCTGCCTGATAGAGTCTGTGTTCCCTTAAAAGCGGCGGCCCCTCATCTGTTCTTGCCGGCAGTGCCTTGTCTTCATTGACATGAACAAATGCCGAATAAAACACTCTTTTTAGTTCGAACTTCTGATAGAGAGACTCCGCCACCTGTATAATCTGGTAATCTGTCTCCGGCGTAGCCCCGATAATCATCTGCGTGCTCTGTCCCGCCGGGACAAACCTCGGCGCATTGCGGTACAATACCAGCTCCTGCTGGTTTTCAGTTCTTCGGTTCTGTACAAGACGCATCGGAGCCAGAATACTTTTTCTTGTTTTGTGGGGCGCCAGAAGCTTCAAACTCTCTGCTGTCGGAAGCTCCAGATTTACACTCATCCTATCCGCCAGAAATCCGGTCTTGTGCACCAGCTCCGGACTTGCTCCCGGAATCGTCTTTACATGGATATATCCTTGAAAATGATGCTCTATGCGCAGCTTATAGAGCGCTGCATAGATAAGCTCCATCGTGTAATCCGGGCTTTTCAGAATACCGGAGCTTAAAAACAAGCCCTCAATGTAATTCCTCCGGTAAAATTCCATCGTAAGCGTACATATCTCATCCGGAGTAAAGGAGGCTCTTGCCACATCGTTGCTTCTTCGATTAATACAATATTTACAGTCATAGATACATTCATTCGTAAAAAGTATCTTAAGCAGAGAAATACACCTTCCGTCTGCTGAAAAGCTGTGACATATCCCGGACTTTTCACAGCTGCCCATCCCCGTACCGTCACTTTTTCTAGAGGTTCCGCTCGAAGTACAGGCGACATCATACTTGGCAGCATCTGTCAGAATATTTAATTTATCATACACAGTCATAGCTTCTGTTATCCGCATATCCATCTGTATCCCCTCACAGTCCAAAAACATTTGTTCGATAGTTTTATTATATCTGCAAACATTTGTTCTGTCAAGTAGATTCCATAAAATCTGCAGCTTTTTAATTCCTGTAAAATATGCCCTGCATTATTCCTGCTCCATAACCGCCCGTCTGGTCACCTTACCGATAATCTCCACCAGCTGGTTCATATCACATTGCGGATTCCCTGCATAAGCATGATATCCGCCCTGAATACAGTAGGACAAAACTACATTTTTCTCCACATCATTCCGATATTCCGGATATTTTTCAAAAATCAGTTCCTTCAGGCTCTTTTCAATACGCTCCGCCAGATGATTTCTCTGTTTTCCCGAAAACAATATCATAATCAGGGAATTCTGTGCAAAATACGCCAGAAAAAGCTCCCGTGTAAACTCTGCCGGATTTTCTGTAAAATACTCCGGATGCCGAATATTTTTTATAATGGAGGATACCACCTCTTCCTCCAATGTATCCGACAATTCATAGATATCTCTGTAATGCGCATAAAAAGTGGATTTGTTGATGCAGGCAGACTGGCACAGCTCCTTTACCGTTATCTTTTCCAATTCCTTTTTTGAACGCAGCAGTGTAAACGCATTTTTAATTGCCTGTTCCGTCTTAAAAGTCCGAAGATCCATACTCCTTTGTCCTTTCCAATTTTTCTGCCGTCTATTATATTTCTTAATGTTATTATAAAACAAAAAATCGACTACTGTCCATTAATATTGCCAAATACTGCTTTCACAAAATTCTTGACACATTTCTATTCATCCTGTATACTCTTTTTGTAAATTGAACATTATCTTCAGGGCAGGGTGTAATTCCCTACCGGTGGTAAAGCCCACGAGCCGCAAGGCATGATTCGGTGTGATTCCGAAGCCGACAGTACAGTCTGGATGAAAGAAGATTGCAAAATGCATACAGGTTGACTGCTCTGGATTGTTTTTACACATTCCAGAGTTTTTTTTTACAAAATTTTCGGCACAGCCCGCATTTTTCTACCGACTCGGCAGAGGATTCACCGGTCTATGCTTTCTCCTGTTCTGCCCCGGACTTATCCGTTCGGGGCATTTTCTATTAGTAAAAATGCAGCAGATAAACATTGAGAAAGGCGCCATTATGAACAACACTGCTATAAATAAAATCACGAAATATGACATCAAATATATGAAAACTGCCCTCAAGCTCGCTGAAAGGGGCCGCGGCTTTACAGCGCCGAATCCTATGGTGGGCGCTGTTATCGTAAAAGATGGACGCATCATCGGACAGGGATGGCACGAAAAATACGGACAGCCTCACGCTGAACGATCTGCCCTGGCTTCCTGCAGCGAATCACCGAAGGGCGCGGTAATGTATGTCACATTAGAGCCCTGCTGTCATCACGGAAAACAGCCGCCCTGTGTGGACGCTGTCCTTAAGGCCGGCATCAGGCGCGTTGTAACAGGCTCTGGCGACCCAAATCCGCTTGTAGCCGGAAAAGGGATCCAAATCCTGAGAAATAACGGCGTCGAGGTGACGGAAAATGTCTTGCAGAAAGACTGTGAAAAGCTGAATGAGGTCTTCTTCCATTACATTCAAACGAGGCGTCCCTTTGTCGTTATGAAATACGCCATGACGATGGATGGAAAGATTGCTTCCCGCACAGGAGCTTCCAAATGGATTACCGGAAAGGAAGCAAGAAATCATGTACAGACACAGCGGCACCGATATACGGCAATCATGGCGGGAATCGGTACGGTACTGACTGACGATCCTCTTTTAACCTGCCGCATGCCGAAAGGAAAACAGCCTGTCCGCATTATATGCGACACGCACCTTCGAACCCCGCCCGCCTCACAGATCGTCACGACTGCCAGGCAGATACCGACCATTATCGCATCCTGCCATACTGACCCGGAGCGCTGCCGTATCTATGAAAGGTCCGGCTGCCGTATTCTGTCTGTAGATGAAGAAAACGGGCATATTAATCTTCCACAGCTTATGGAGAAACTCGGCGCAGAACAGATTGACAGCATCCTGCTGGAAGGAGGCGGCGTCTTAAACTGGGCCGCTCTGGAAGCCGGAATTGTCCAGAAGGTGCAGGCCTACATCGCTCCAAAGCTCTTCGGCGGACAAAATGCCAAAACCCCCGTAGAAGGAATCGGTGTCTTCTCCCCGTCAGATGCATTTTGCCTGAAAAACAGTACTATTATCCGTCTGGGAGAAGATTTTCTGATAGAAAGCGAGGTGGAAAATCATGTTCACAGGAATTGTTGAAGAGCTCGGAATCATTGAGAGTATCCGGCGCGGACAGCATTCTGCAGTGCTCACAATCCGCGCAGACAAAGTACTTAAGGGTACAAAGACCGGCGACAGCATCGCGGTAAACGGCATTTGTCTGACCGTCACTGCCCTTACCTCCGGCAGCTTTACAGCGGATGTCATGCATGAAACGCTGAACCGCTCCTCTCTTACATCACTGTCCCGCGGGGCATACGTCAATCTGGAACGGGCCATGCCGGCAGACGGGCGTTTTGGAGGACATATTGTAGCCGGACATGTGGACGATGTAGGAAAAATTATCCGTATCCGACGCGATGACACAGCAGTCTGGTATACCATAGAGGCAAAACCGGAGGTTATGCGCTATATTGTAGAGAAGGGTTCCGTTACTGTAGACGGCATCAGTCTGACCGTGGCAGCCGTTTCTCAGACGCATTTCTCTGTCTCAGCCATCCCCCATACAGTAAGCCATACGATATTAAAGGAGCGGACGAAAGGGGACCTTATCAATCTGGAGACAGACATCGTAGGAAAATATGTAGAAAAACTTCTGCTTCCCGTCTCGCTCCGGCAAAAGGAGAACCAGACGAAAAGTCAGATAACAAAAGAATTTTTATCCCGCTATGAATTTTAAGGAGGAATGATCATATGCAGTTTAACACAATAGAAGAAGCTCTTGAGGACTTAAAAAACGGAAAAATCATTCTGGTTACAGACGACCCGGAGCGTGAAAATGAAGGCGATTTTATCTGTGCGGCAGAATTTGCCACTACAAAAAATATTAATTTTATGGCAACTTATGGAAAAGGCTTAATCTGTATGCCTATGTCAGAGGAATATATCAAAAGGCTTAAATTTCCTCAGATGGTACAACAAAATACCGACAATCATGAGACTGCATTTACCGTCTCCGTGGACCATATAGCAACCACCACCGGCATCTCTGCCGCCGAACGCTCCGTCACAGCGCTTGCCTGCGTGTCAGAGGATGCCAGGCCGGAGGATTTCCGCCGTCCGGGACACATGTTTCCGCTTCTTCCGAAGCCACACGGAGTGTTAGAAAGGAACGGCCACACGGAGGCGACCGTAGATCTGTGCCGCCTGGCCGGACTTAAAGAGTGCGGTCTGTGCTGTGAAATCATGCGGGAGGACGGAACCATGATGCGCACCCCGGAGCTTATGGAGCTTGCCAGACGCTGGAACATAAAATTCAT
This sequence comes from uncultured Lachnospiraceae bacterium, assembly GCA_946558465.1. Lineage (GTDB taxonomy): Bacteria > Bacillota > Clostridia > Lachnospirales > Lachnospiraceae > CAPEBR01. The sequence continues at coordinate 118,876 of CAMNTM010000008.1, read as the reverse complement.
CACTATCCGGGATCTGCAGAATTACCGCAAGCATCATGAAAAGCTGGTGGACCAGGTGACTGTTACAGATATGCCTACAAAATACGGAGAATTCACGGCATATGGCTTCGTCAACAGACTAAACGGCGAGCATCATGTCGCACTGGTGAAAGGTGAAATCGGCAACGGGGAAAATGTCCTGTGCCGCGTCCATTCCGAATGCCTGACAGGCGATACCTTCGGCTCTCTCAGGTGCGACTGCGGCCAGCAGTTTGCCGCCGCCATGACTCAGATTGAAGAAGAGGGACGGGGAATTCTGCTCTATATGCGCCAGGAAGGAAGAGGAATCGGCCTGATTAATAAGCTTAAGGCTTACGAACTGCAGGAACAGGGCATGGATACGCTGGAAGCAAATCTGGCGCTCGGCTTTGAGGGCGACCAGCGCGAATACTACATTGGCGCACAGATTTTGCGCGAATTAGGGGTGAAAAGTATGCGCCTTTTAACCAATAATCCGGACAAGGTATACCAGCTGTCAGAATTCAACCTGAAAATTACAGAGCGTGTACCGATTCAAATGGAGGCTACCCTGCATGACTTGTTCTATTTGAAAACAAAACAGAAACGCATGGGGCATATTCTGCAATATTAAAATATAAACCTGATGCAGAGATTCTGAACTATACATTTATAAAAGAAAGGAAACAAAAATATGATGAAAACATTTGAAGGAAAATTAACGGCAGACAAAATTAGAATCGGCATTGTAGCCGCCCGGTTCAATGAATTCATTACCTCAAAGCTTCTAAGCGGCGCAATGGACGGCCTGCTTCGACATGATATACCTGAAGAAGACATCCATGTAGCCTGGGTTCCGGGAGCTTTTGAAATACCTCTCATTGCCTCTAAGATGGCCAAAAGCGGCAAATACGACGCTGTCATCTGCCTGGGAGCCGTAATACGAGGCTCAACTACCCACTACGACTATGTCTGCAATGAAGTATCAAAGGGAATTGCTTCCGTGTCGCTGGACAGCGGGATTCCGGTTATGTTCGGAGTTCTCACCACGGAAAATATCGAGCAGGCAATTGAAAGAGCAGGCACAAAGGCCGGAAACAAAGGATATGACTGCGCAATCGGCGCCATAGAAATGGTCAATCTGATTCGGGAAATCAATGTAGTCTAACATCATAATATCATGTTATTGTACCTGGAATCTTCTTCAAACACCGTCTGAATATTTTCTTTCGGCGCCGAGAGAAGATTCCAGGACAATACAAATCCCTCAATCCCGGTTTCTCCTAATATCTTTATATTTTCCCTGATATATTCTGGCGCCGACGCCGCCACGGAATCGATTCGATTTACTTCAATACCGCAATATACAGGCGCGCCAAAACCACACAAATATTCCAATTCCTTTTTTACAAACTCCACGTCAAAGCCTGTGTCTGTCCAGCTCCTGCATCCTAAAATCTCACGGAAAGCTTTCCGGGATAACTTTATATTCTCACCTGCCGTCTCTCTCAACATACAGTCTGTTTCAAAAGGAAGTCCGCCTGGAGCCTGGGTGATTCGATACATCATAGGCTTTATAAAATCTGCCGATTTACTTAACCCTTTTATTTCCTGTCCAACAAAATATGCCAGAAACGGTGCAAAAACATCAAGTCCTACTTTCAGTCCCATTTTGTGAAAATAATCTGCCAGACGCGTGACTGCATCTTTCACTATTATTTGTTTTATATGAAAAAAATCCTTCCATATCGAGCGCTGAAATTCATACCCTCCATTTTTATATGATTTTACTGTAAACGGACTTCTCTTATACTCTATGTCTCCGTCAATCAGTCTACTTATTTCTTCTGCCAGCTCTTTTACATTGATTTGATTTTTTATATATGTGTCTCTACATTTGTCACAAAAACATGTGCAGATACTTTCTATCCCATTTGCAAATGAACCATAGCGTATTTTGTCAAGAAATACTCCCTGAAAAGGCAGGTCCTTATAATACTCTTCATATATTTGTATAAATTTTTCTAAATTCTCTGTATCAGAGGGACAGTAAAACTCAAAATTTTCTCCTTCCTGCAGATGATATTTTTTCTCACTTCTTCCATTTCGATTTTTTACCGGGAATACAGGCTTTAAAATTCCTGTTTCGGAAAAAACGGGAAGCCACAAATAACATTCTACATGATATTCCTTAGCTAAATCCAATGTTCGAACATACACATTTTTTTCAAGCGATCATCCAATAATAATTTTGTCGATTTTATTTTCCTGCAATAATGGAGTCAAAACACTCTCTATCTGAGGATAAACATCTTTCTCCTCTAGATAGCCGCCGGTAAATATCTGGACTATTATCTTATGCTTTCGTGATTCGTTTTTCTGCAAGACAAATTCCTCCCTGAACAGGTGCATTTATTTGTTCTACGTACTTTATATTTTTCCGGAAATTTCTGCATGCGATTTCCTTCTTTAATACCCGGATATATTCTTCGCTTTTTAGTACACCGCCTGACATTACAAGATTTATCCGGCTTTCCCGCCTGAAATCTAAGGTTTCATATACTGCCTGAAGCATATCCGTCAGCAATTCTGCTCCTTTTTCCAGAATTTTCCGGGATTCCTTATCCCCCTGCCGGCCAAGTTCGGTTACAATCCTTGCGACAGACGCGATTCTTTGAATGTCCCTGAGCCCGGCAAGCGATGCAAGTAATTCTTCCACAGACCCGGCCTGAAACTGTGCCTGAACAGAGTCGAACAATTGAGAATGGGGATAACAGCCCTCGCAATACAAAATTGTTTTTTGCAGCGCCATACTGCCAATCCAATATCCGGAGCCGCCGTCACTAAGCAGATGCCCCCAGCCTCCTTTTCTGCAGTATTCACCCTTTCTGCCAATTCCCCAGACGATAGAGCCTGTTCCTGCCACTACCGCCATGCCCGACCCGTCCGCCTGCGCATAATATCCCAGAACAGCGTCATTACAAACCTCATATCTGCCATACGGAATCCCTAATTCCTGTATCATGTGACAGAGAATAGCATAATCCTTTTTTGTATCACAGCCTGAAATTCCCCATACGCTGTAGTCTATTTCCTCTTTTGTTATGTCCGCTTCCTTTAAGACTCTGTCAAGTCCTTCACGGAAATTGTCAAACGCTTTTTTTCTGCCTATATTCCTATAGTTACCGGCGCCTGCCTTAAAGGACGTAATAACCTCTCCTTCTGAACGGCATAAAAGAAACTCTGTTTTTGTTCCACCTCCGTCTACCGATAATATGTATCCCATGTTCCGTCCTCACTAAAGATATGGCCGGATTTCTCCAGCCGCATCAGAATCCAGAAGAACCTCACAATCCGGATGAAGCTGCACAACCGATGCCGGTATGTCTGTCGTAACAGGCCCCAGTAAAGCCTGTCTGATAATAGAGGCCTTTTCTTTCCCTTTTGCAATCAGCACAATTTTCCGGGTATGCATAATATTCACAATACCTCTTGTCAGGCCGCCCAGCTCATAATCATCCGATACATTCGTCTCCTGCCGGACTTTTTTTTCAAAAACCGGATCCATCGGAGATACCCAGGTCGTTTTTTCAAACGGCGTTCCGGGCTGGTTAATGCCGATATGCCCGTTCCAGCCAATCCCAAGCATCTGAAGGTCCGCCCCTCCTCTTTTTTCCAGCTCTGCTTCAAATTTTCTGCACTCTTCTGTAAAATCTTCTGCAAATGTCTGCGGCATAATAAAATTTTTCTCCGGAATATGGATATTTTTAATCAGCTCGTTATAAATCATACTATAGCAGCTTCCGGAATAGCTTCTGTCCAGATTTGTCAGCTCATCTACATTAAATATTGTGACTTTCGACGTATCAAAGGGATATTTTTGGTAAATATCACTCACTATCTTATGCATATTTCCTGTCGTCTTCCCCGTTGAAAGACCGATAACCGAATCCTTCTTTGCCAGTATCTGTCCAATAATGCGCCATGCCGCCGCCACGTCAAAATCATGTTCCGTATTTTCTATTGTTATCTTCACTGCTTTCCCCCTCCTCTATCCTTTAACCGCTCCTGCTGTAAGGCCCTTCACTATATTTTTCTGCATCAGCAGATACATGATAAATACCGGTATAACTACTAATACGACAGCCGCGGCCATCACTCCGTAATTCGTCCCTGCCTTACTGGTAACCTTATTCAGAACAAGAGTAACCGTCTGATACTCTTCATAACGCAGGAAAAACATCTGTGTAAACAAATCATTATAACTCCACAGAAAAGAAAAAATTCCTACCGTGGCAAGACTTGGCTTAATAAGCGGCATGACAACCTTCCAGTAAATCTGATATACATTATACCCCTCTATATACGCTGCTTCCTCTAAATCAAGGGGAATGCTGTTGATAAATCCCATCAGTACGATAATACCAAACGCAATATTCCCTGCTGCCTGCGGAAATATAACACTTATCCAGTTTAACAGCAGATTATCCGTATTAACAATTCCCCAGGCATGTTCCATGCGGAACACAGGAATGACAACTGCAAACATTGGAAACATCATGCTTCCGATAATCAGATAGCGGACTAACCCTCTTCCTTTAAAACGGTATCTGCTCAGTCCATATGCAGTAAATCCTGCCAGCAGGAGTACAATTACTGTCACAGCTGCTGAAATGACAATACTGTTTATATACGCATTTCCCATCTTCATACGATTAAATACTTCCGCATAATTTTCTGTCGTAAACAAATCACCTACGGGAAGTGAAAAGGAATTATTCCGAATCTCTCCCCGAGGTTTAAAAGAATTCATAAATACCCACAAAAAGGGATAAATTGTAGTAACGGCCCAGCCGCACAGCACGATATAAAAGCATATTGTGCCAGGAGAATATTTCTTTTTTCCTCTAAGCTCTTGTTCCCTTTTCATACGCCGCCCTCCTAATAATCCTTTTCTTTAAAGACTTTATTTGCAATCTGAGCCATAATAATGCCGATAACAACAATTAAGATTGCAATTGTCGAGCCGTAATCAACATCACTTGCTATAAATGTCTGTTTATACATATAGGTGCTTAACAGCCATGATTTCTCCATCGGCAGCCCATTTGGAAACATTGTCCACGGAAGGTCAAATATTTTTAATGAACCAGTAATGGCAAGTATAACACACGTACAAAGTGTGTTATGCAATAACGGCCAGGAGATATATCTGATTTTCTGCCACTTTGTTACCCCGTCAATGACTGCAGCCTCATAAATATCTGACGAAATATTATTAAGTCCTGTCATTAAAATAACAAAATAATACCCGACATACTGCCACATAGTCGGAATCAGCATGGTAACCAGCCAATATTTATCTCCCTTCCAGTCAATCAGCTCCTTTTGATGAAATACATTCAGCAGGATATGATTTATCATGCCTCCCTTATAAAGAAAGATCAGATTAAACATCAATCCCAAAGCTGTGGCGCTGATAACAATTGGGAAAAATAAACCGTCTGAAAAAATTTTGCTCCTCTCCTTATATTATCCACGATTAAAGCCAGAACCAATCCGATTCCCACCTGAAATACTACCGTACAGACGGTAAAGATTAAGGTATTCCTCAACGCAGTCCATATCTTTGGGTCCTCAAATATCTGCCTGTAATTCAGAAACCACGGGGAATTTACTGCTTCCGCCGCCTGGCCCAGCCCCTTAATCTCATGGATACTGTTGCTGATATTCATCACAAACGGATAATATAAAAACAATCCCATATAGATTAACGTCGGGAGTAAAAATAAGAGCAGCGGCTTCTTTTTTCTAAACATTGATGACATTGTCCTACCTCCTGTATTACAGAGAACAGAATGCCCTGTTCTCTGTAACATCCATCAGCGCTTACTTTTTCAGCATTTCTTCGAGTGCTTCTTTCGCACTCATCTGTCCGTCTGCTACATTCTTGACATTACTGAATAAGTTGTCGCGTCTGGCGCCGGTAAGGGAATCCTGCACTGCCGGTGAAAAACTCGTGACCTTTGCATTCATTTCCAGCACAGATACTTCTAACTGATTCGCATCCTCCACCGGCGGCACTGCCTCCTTAAGCGCTGTAATTCCAAAGCTGGTATTCGCAAATTCGGCCACCACATCATCGCCGGTAAGCATCTCTACAAACTTAACACACGCCTCTCTCTTCTCCGGGTCTTCCCATGCTTTCCGTGTAATATAATATCCGTCTGAAATACCTCCGATATAATCCGTGGTGAGCCGGTCTCCTTTTGCCGGCGGGAACGCAACTGCAAAATTATCCGGGTCTGCCATATCTTCAAAGGTTCCTACCTTCCAGGAGCCGTCAATCGCAAAAGCCGCCTCGTCATTAAATAACAATTGAAATGCCTCTTCGTCCGTACAGGTCAGCGTATTTTCCGGCAGCAGTCCCGCCTCATACATCTCCTTAAAATCATTCAGCGCCGCCTGCCATCTCTGGCTTGCCCCGTCGTCTGCCGATTCCGGAAGCTCTGCGTGAAGCTTGGGGCCTCCCTGATTTAAAACTAAAAATTCGAACCAGTAATGCGGGGTCTGCTGCAGTGACATTGCCACCGGCGTATATCCTGCCTCTTTAATTTTTTTGCAGTCTTCCATGAACTGTTCCCACGTATAGTCCTCTCCCGGTACTTCTACACCGGCTTCGGCAAGTACTGTTTTATTACAAAACATTGCCTCCCAGTAACCGACTACAGGTATCGCATAGTTCTTATTATCATACGGAGAGGCTCCTATAAGTTCCTCTTTCATATTATCTGCATACTCCGGATACTCTTCTCGTATCTCATCAATCGATACAACCTTTTCTCCTTCAATCAAAGGATTTGCATCAACTCCCTTAAAATAATAAAGTACATCCGGCTCTGCTCCTGCCTCAAAATCCGCCAGCACCTGCGCTTTCCATGTCTCGTCTGCTACTCCTGCAGATTCTTTTACCTCATTTCCCGTCTCCTCTTCATACTTATCAATATACTCCAAATATGTCTGACGACTTCCATTTTCAGCTCCGATACAGCTTACTACAGAAATTGTTACCCCCTCTTTTGACTTGCCGCTTTTTGAATCACTTCCACTGCATGCTGCGAGGCCGGTTACCAGAAATGCCGCCAGCAGTACGCTCATACCTTGTTTTACTTTTTTCTCATATTCTTCCTCCTGTTATTGTATTAAATGAGTTACTCTATTAAAATCCGTCACGTGCCGGATTATAATCTTTCCGTTTCTTCTATGTCCGCTGCCACCCACAGCCACCTTCCTGCTGAGGTTGTCCATATCTCTTTATAGGTTGCATTGTTATTCTGAGGCCAATACGGCACATCCTCATTTTCATAGGTCTCTATGCCGACCGGTATTTCGCCTGTACTTTCTCCGCACAGTGCGGCAAATTGACGGCAATACCTTGTTCCCGCTCCATACTGCATAGACTGCCCAAAGGGATTCTTTCCCCATATCCAGTAAAGCTGCTCTTTTGCAATCTGAATCAATGTATCGTCTTTAAAATATTTTCCGATTAAGGAGGCTGCTTTTCCCATAGACAAAAGCACCGCATTATTTCCGCGGAATGAAAACCATACAGGAAACTTTCGGATTGCATACCCATTACCAAGCAATACTCCGGACTCTAATTGTTTTTTGTAATCCTTCTTCTGCTCATGATAATCTGCCAGAAGATGCATATACGGAAACAGCTCTTCGTCCTCTGTCTCGTCAAAGTGATGGATTCCTGCCGGAATCATACCGTACGGAGCCGTATATGGCGCAATTGCTTTAAGATACTCCCCATAGCCTCTCAGTCCTTCCTCCCATTTTAATCTGTCAGGAGAATCGTGCTGTGTACGGCACAAAAGCTCCAACGCCTGTATAAACTGCTGCTCTCTTGACTGATGATTAAAATGAACGATACTTTTATGCGACTCGTCCCGATAGAAAAAGCCCCGAAGCGGTACGCTGCTTCCTCCCTCTTCCTGACACTTTAACAGCATATCTCCCCATTGTCTTGCTTTCTCAGCGTACTCCTCTTTCCCTGACGCCATATAAAGATTAGACGCTGCCCATACGATTGCTGCATAGTACTGGGACAGGCCGCAATTAAAGGTATGCTCATACAGAAAAAATGGATCTACCTTTGTTTCTGCGAATTTTTCCTCTGCAAATGCGAAATCCTCTCTGGCAGCCTTCAGACAGCCAAAAGCATATGCCGGGTCCTCTTCTTTCAGTACATATGCCGCATATGCTTCTATACCGGCAAAGGTAAAATTTTCAAAAGAATGATTATGCACTCTGGCTTTAATGTCATCCATATCGCCAAGCTTATTATTGGTAACACGTACGCACGGTGCACTCGTGGCACGGTAGCCGTCGCCGAATCTGGTTTTCAGTATAAAATCAAGCCCCCACTGTGCTTCCTCCAAAAGCCTTTCATACAATACTCTGTTGTCTTTATATTGTTCCGCTGTCTCCAGCAGCGCATGTACAATTTCTCCTGTCTGGAGTGTCTGCTGCGACAGATCTCCGGCATCATGCCATCCGCCTGAATAGGATATAATAACTCCATTATGCTCGGCATATATATCTTCATGACATGTCCCATGCCTCTTTGCTATCGGCATTCCGCAGCGCTGACAGTACAAAAAGTTAATAATCTTCCACACCGGCTCTTCTAATAAGACTGATGAAATTTCAAAGGACTCACTTTTTATACCTTCCGCCTGAAGATAATACCGGCCTTCTTTTTTAAGCTCCGTAAAATCCAGCACCTGAAAGCTTCCATTCTCGTTTACTACACACTGAATGTCTCCGTCAAATACCTTCTCGTTTGTCTCTGAATTGAATACAGAAAAAGTATCTGCCGATACATTTGCCAATGCTGTTTTCTTTCCTTTCACAAAATATCCCTGTGTAGAAAATACAATCTTATTCTTCCGGCATTCCCAGCCTTTCTCCAATTCCGGTTCTGCTATCGTTTCTATCCGTATATCAGACAATTCATATCGGATGACATCATTCTGCGGTATGTCCTGTCCGGAAATATCAAAATATATTTTCAGTTCTCTTACAGAATCCCGGCCCATTGACGGAAATTCCCAGTAACATTCGTTCCATTCATAATTCTTTAAATCAAACGTTGTATGTCCTTCTCTGAGATATTTATCCGGAACTCTAACCTCGCCCACATTCTCAACAGCAGTTCTTCCATATATAATCCGGCCGCCATCCACCATAGGCTTCCATCTGAAATGAAGGCGGTTATACCTCCTCCAATCTTCATTCTGAAATACAAACCTGACTCCTGTAATCCCAAAAGCACTGTAATCACCGTCTTCCGGTGCCCCTTTAGGCCACTTGTCAGTCCGGCTCGGAGCCTCCAGCCGGATAACCCTGCTCTCGTAATCTACAGACATAACACCTGTACCTGTCATTTCCGGCGTATAATCTTTACTTTCACCATCCCATATAACTTTTTTCCTTTGTACTTCTTTCATTCCTGCCTCTGCTTCTAATTCACTTTCTCTGTGAACGGCTAAAGGCTTATGAATATAAAGTGTGTTTACCAGTTCATTCTGGAATTTTTGTCTCATCCTGCTTCTTCCTCACTCTCTTTTTTCTACTGAAACCAAACCTACTGCAGCTGCCCCCAACAACCCGATACTCTGAGGATCAAGCTGGGACAACACAACGCCGTTTACAACACCTCTCATCGTATTCGCATTCAATTTACCCTTTACCTTATGCAGCAGCCATCCGTCGCTGACAACTCCGCCGCCTAATATTATAGTATCCGGATCTGTCACTCTCACCAGATTCATAATAATGCATGCCAGCGTGTCTACTGCATAGTCAACAATCTGCCTGCTTACAGGATTCCCTTCTTCTACAAGTCTTATCAATCTTGGCACGTCTGCTGCCTGCGCGCCGTTACTTACAATTATTTCCTGCAGATCATGCTTTAACGCCTGTCTTAAGAAGCCGCTTCCCGAAATAATATTTTCCGCACAGCCTTTTCTCCCACATATGCATTCATCCTCGTCTGTAAGATTGACTACCATATGTCCTATCTCGCCAGAATTATTATTAGCTCCTCTTATCAGCCTGCCTCCTGTCACAAATCCTGCCGCCAGTCCGGTCCCGATATTTATATATACAAAATTATCCGACATCCTCCCATGACCCCAGAGCCATTCTGCTGTAGTAGCGCTTCTGACATCGTTATCAACAGCTACGCCAACCCCCATCTGTTCTGTCAATAACTTTCCTAATGGAATCGGAGGCCCCTGAATTTCATGATTCATTGAAATCCACAGACCCTTTTCATGATCTGTCACCCCCACAATTCCAACTCCTCCTGCAGTAATATCTCCCACAAAACTCACTGTATGTTTATAATCTTCAAGACTTTCTATAAGTTTTCTGACTGCCTCATCCTGTGTTCTGCAGTTGGTTCTATAGCTTTTGCTGCGTAAAATTTTTCCATCAATTGCAACCTCTCCAATTAATAGTTTCGTTCCTCCGAAATCCATTCCTAAATATGTCCTCATGGATATTTTCCTTTCAAGCTTTATTGACATGAAAACCTTTTCATGATATGATAATACTATGAAAAGGTTTTCATGTCAATCATTTTATATAAATTCATTAATATTTTTATATTTTATCTTTAATACTCGCAAATACACTGACTTAAATTCTCATTACAGATACAAGGAGGAGACCATGATAAATATTTATGATACTACTTATGAATTTGAAGGGGCCAATGACTTAATTTCACCCTCTCTGATTTATTACAAAGACATCATACAGGAAAATATCCGTAAAACAATTGCAATGGCTGGTACTCCCGGCAGGCTTTGGCCCCATGTGAAATCTCATAAGATGGAACAGGTAGTCCGTCTTCAGTTAAAAGCCGGTATTACCCGTTTCAAATGTTCAACAATTGCAGAAGCCGAAATGGCCGCTGCAAGCGGCGCAGCTTCCGTACTTCTTGCCTACCCGCCAGTGGGACCTAATATGATACGTTATTTCCGGCTCGTTACAGCCTTTCCAACCGTAGATTTCCTGACAATCGGTGATAATAGAGAACAAATCCACAGACTCGGAGAACTTTTTTACAAAAATAATCTCAAAGCAAGGATATTGGCAGATATAAATCCCGGAATGAACCGGACCGGTATATCATTCGAAGAAACCGCACACTTTTTTAAGGACTGCCATGCTATGCCCGGCATTTCTATGGAGGGTCTGCACTGCTATGACGGTCACAGGACGGAACAGGATTTCTCTGAGCGCTGCAGACAAACCGAAGATGTAAAATATCAGATTTCCAGGCTTGCCGCTCTTCTAGGTAAAGATAAATTCTGCTTTAAAACACTAATATTAGGCGGTTCTCCGTCAATGCCCTGCTATACAGATTATGCCCTTCCAGGGATATCCATCTATCTTTCCCCCGGCACGATACTAATCAATGATTATGGATACTCCCACAAATATCCGGATTTAGATTTTAGACCCGGCGCAGCGATTCTTACGCGGGTAATCAGCCGTCCTGCAAAAGGATATTTCACATTGGATTTGGGATATAAGGCTGTCGCCGCCGACCCTCCCGGAGCGCGCGGAGTGATTGTCTCTCTTCCTCACGCAAGGGAGCTTTTTCAAAATGAGGAACATTGGACCTTTGTCATGGAAGAAGGCTATGAGCATCTGTGTCCTCAAATTGGTGACACGCTTTTCGTGATACCCGCCCACATCTGTCCAACCAGCGCTTTATACCCTTTTGTCCCTGTTGTGTCGAATAAAAGACTCTGTGATACCTGGCACGTAACCGCCAGAAACCGGAAGATTACCTATTAGTAACACTGCCTGCAGGAACGAATACATATACTGCTATTTTTAATAAATACAAAGGAGGAATAAAAACTATGGCAAATGTATATGAAAAACTATCAGAAAAAGGAATTACTCTTCCCGCACCGCCGCCTAAGGGCGGGATATACACTCCGGTTCAGGCATTCTCTTCGAGTCTGCTCTATTGCTCCGGCTGCGGCCCTGACCTGGGAAACGGCAATACCGTAATTGGTAAATTAGGCCGCGACTTATCGCTGGAAGAGGGACAAAAGGCAGCTTTTAACTGTATTTTAAATCTTCTTGCCAACATCGAGGCTTCCATCGGCGATTTGAACAAAATCAAACGGTTTATAAAAATACTGGCATTTGTGAACAGCACCGATGATTTTAATCAGCAGCCTCAGGTAATAAACGGCGGCTCAAGCCTTCTGCTGGAACTTTTCGGAAATGAAACCGGCTGCCCGGCACGCTCTGCCATCGGCACAAATTCTCTGCCGGGCGGCATTGCCTGCGAGATAGAGGTCTTGCTTGAAATTGAAAATTGAGCCTTTCTATCCGCTGAGGCTCCTATTTATCTATCCCAACTTTATACACAAAGCATCTTTCCCCGGATAATACTTGAAGGTATTTTTTTATTCGGATATAATAATTAATATAAGGAGGGTTATCATGAAATCTGTAAAGACCATTACTGATATCGCAAAGGAATGCGGCGTTTCCATCTCGACAGTCTCACGAGTTATCAATCATAATCCTCACGTCACCGAAGATACCAAACGCCGCGTGGAAAAAGTCATAAAAAAATATAATTATTCCCCGAATGCATTGGCACGCGGACTGATATCAAAACAGTCCATGACAATAGGAATGATTGTGCCCGACATTTCAAACCCGTATTTTTACACTATTTTTAATGAAATCGAGCAGGCCGCTCATGAAGCAAATTATTCTGTGTTTCTATGCAATACACTTTTCAGTGCTTCATCACATGCAAAACAGAACCTGCATAATGAGGAAACCTATTTTCAGATGATGATAGATAAAAAAGTAGACGGCGTTTTAATTGCCGGCGGGCAACTGGACCTGGTTCATCTCAGTCAATCCTACCTTAACGCATTAAAGCATCTCTCTCAGGCGCTCCCCCTGGTCATCATAGGTAAACCGATTGACGGTATTGACTGCTTTTACCTCAACAGAGAAGACACGGGCGGCATTGCCACCGCACTTAATTACCTTGCATCGCTGGGGCATAAGAACATCGCTTTTATCGGCGGGGAGGACGGAGTCGTCATCACGCAGGAAAGAATTCAAATGTATAAAGAAACTTTGTTGAAACTGGGGCTGCCCTTCCATTCTGAGCTTATAGAGCTTTCCGATTATTATACCCCTGACGGTTATTCCGCTGCCATGAATCTGTTAGATAAAAACATTCCTTTCAGCGCTGCTCTTACAGCAAATGACAATGTGGCAATCGGTGTTCTCAGAGCTTTTGCCGACAGAAAAATAAAAGTTCCCGGCGATATTTCTCTAATCAGCTGTGACCAGTTTCATACCGCAGATTATTTAACCCCCCGTCTTACCAGCATAGACCGTCATACAGGATTATTCGGTAAATATATTATTCAAGTACTTCTTTCTATTATAAACGGCATCACAGAAATTCCTTCAATAAAGGTACCCTATGATCTCGTAAAACGCGAAAGCTGTATCCCATATTCAAAGTGAAATATCCGTACAGACACGGCTGCTTGGCCTGTTTCCCGCGGAAAAAACATTTTTATCTTTCGAATGCATAGCTGCATAAAAAGAAGCTGCGGTTCTTACAAATAAAACCGCAGCTTTTTACCCTAATATTTCAGTTTCCTGCCGTTTCTATGAAACAACAGCTTCCACCCTATTTCTTCGTCATTTCCTTAATAAAGAACAATACGATACCAATAATATACCATACCCCTGCCACGACATAAGCAGTCGTTCCGCCGTCTCCAAAGTACAAAAGTACTAATGTAATTACAATCACCACAAGTGTTATAATCGGCATCAGACTTCCGCCCGGAACGTTGAATTCTCCCTTTTCGGTAATCACGCCGGATTTCTGCTTTTTGCGCAGCGTCATCAGGGTAATCGAGATGATTGCCACCGTGATTGCAGAGCAGATAGAACCTGCATTAATAATTACATTTATCCAGTCCGGTCTTAAAGACATTAAGATACAGATGACTGCAACAGTAGACAACGCCCATATCGGCGTACGTTTTTCCGGATGAATCTCTCCTAATTTCTTAGGAAGAAAGCCTGACTGCGCAGTTGCCATAACGGTACGGCTTGCATCCATAATCATAATACTCATGTTCGTCGTAAGGGCCAGAAGCGCTGCCAGCGGAACAATTGATACAATCCAGCCGGCTTTTCCGGTCATAACCCGTCCCAGGGCAAAGGCCAGCGGATAATATTGTGCATTTGCCGCCACCAGCTCATCCACCGGAGCCATGCGGAAGGTTGAGAACAAAATCATACAGTACACAACAACGGTACCTGCAACCGCCGTAAAAATAATCTTCGGAATATTCTTCTTCGGATTCTCAATCTCACCTCCGAAGGATGCAACCGCGATAATGGAGCCATAGCCAAGCATCGCAATCGGAATTCCTGCAACAATGCCTGTAGATCCCATTCCGCCGGATACAAAGGGCTGCATATTCGCACTGTCGCCGTTGATAAGACCAAGTACAATATATACACACAGCACAAATAACAACGCAAATGTAATTTTATTATGAATCTTTCCAAACGCATTGGCACTTCTGGCATTCAAAAACCAGGTAAGTAAAATCCATGCAATCGGAATAACAACCTGCAGCGCCCTGCTGCTTGCTACAGCCGGGAAAAAGCTTCCCAGATAAGTACTTACGCAGATAGCGGAAAACGTTGTACCAAAAACACTTACGTTCAGCCATGACCAGGCTGCAATCCAGCCTGCAAAATTCTTCCCTTTCTCAGTAGATCCAAGAACTGCATGCGGATATACATAGACACCGCCCGACTTTGGAAATGTCGTCGCCAGCTCTGCAATATTCAGTGCGTAAAGAAGCAGAATCACACCTGCCAGAAACCAGGTAACAATAGCCGCCGGCCCTGCCATACTGTATGTCACTCCGGAAAGCGTAAATATAGAACTTCCTACCATACCGCCAATCGCCATCATAATACAGGCTTTTGGTGATAACCCTTTTGTGTTATTGCTGCCGCTCATAAAAAACCTCCTACCCATTCATTTTAGTTCTGCGCTGACACTACAATTACATTACATCACATGATACAGGAACTAAATCATACACCGCGCCGCACATACCGCACACAAAAGCTGTGTCTCCAGGCAGAGGGAAGCTTACAAAAGGGATTCATAATATAGGATGCCGCGGATTACTCCGCATTTCATACTCCCGGCATCATATACGTCACAGCCGTTTCAAATATTCACGCCCGTATGGCGGTGCACCGACAATAATAAATTCACCGCCCTTATCCCCGCTGTATATCACATGCTCCCTGCTGGAAGGAAAGATAACGGAATCCCCTTCCTTAAGGAGATACTTCTCTTCTTCAATTGCTACAGTCACTTCACCCTTCGTAACAGTAATAAATTCCTCACCCTGAGGGTGCTTATGTATGATTCTCTGTTCCTTTTCAGGGGAATTCGGAGGAAGAACAACAAAGGTTATCTGCATACTTTTTGAATCCTCTGTTGAAATTGCCTGAAATATAATTCCGTCATCCGTCGTCAGGCTGTTTCTGCTCTCCTTTCGAATCAGAACACTCTTTCTCTCTGTCTTCTCCAGAAAATGAATCATGTCAATCTGAAAATACAACGCAAGCTTCTGCAGATTATCAATAGTAACCGAATGCTTATTATTCTCAAGCTCTGACAGATAAGAATAACTCATCCCTGTATCTTCTGCCATTTTCTTAAGAGTAATACCTCGGATTTTCCGCAGCTTACGTATCTTCTCTCCAATATTAAATTCAATACCGTTATTTTCTTTTTCCATCTTTGGCCACTCCCTGTTTTCATTTCAGCAAACTTCTGTAAACTCTTACCATTTAATCATAACCGATTATCTGTATAAAAGTAAATAAATAATGAAAATTTTTATCGGCCTTCCGGTGGTTTTATACCACTCCTTTTCTTATTAAAATTCTATATATAGAATATTTTTATATCTAAATATTAGACCTATTTATTTTGATTGTCAATAATAAAACACTATTTATAGGTATTTTCATTTATATTTTACAACGTATTGAATAATTTTATCTGTATTGCTCTTTGTTTTTTATTCATTTTTACTATATATTTATAATTATTTTCAATATTTTATTTTTTTTGCGCCTCTCATAATATTTTCAGAATAATTTTAAATATAGTAAATTATATATGTTTTCCAGACATATTTTTTATATCGTTGTTTAAACCTCCTTTTACCTAGATTGTCGGTAGACACGGCCCTATATTCATCTATATAATCATCTGTATCACCAGTCTTAAAACGGCTCTGTAATATATTAGGAGGTCTTTATGGATTTTTATGGATTTTATACAGGAAAAGTATTTGACGCGCATCAATTTCTGGGAGCACACCTGGATAAAGAGCAGCCAGGAGTTATTTTCCGCACTTTTGCACCCGGAGCTTCCCGGATTTCACTGATCGGAGAATTTAACAGCTGGCAGGAACAGACTATGAACCGAGTATATGACAGAAACTTCTGGGAATGCTCCGCAGAAAATGCAGAGCCCGGACAAATGTACAAATACCGCATCTATAAACGAGACGGTTCTTTTACGGACCACTGCGACCCTTATGGCTTTGGGATGGAGCTGCGTCCCAACACCGCATCTATCATACGAGATTTATCCGAATACACCTTTCAAGACAAAAAGTGGATGAAAAACCGTTCAGACAGCAAAGTCCGGCCGCTTAACATCTATGAGCTTCATTTCGGCTCTTTTAAGAAACCCTCAGATAAAGCAGACGACTGGTACAGCTATACGGAGCTTTCTGATATCCTGATTCCTTATCTGAAGGAATACGGCTACAATTATCTTGAGCTGATGCCGCTCTCTGAACACCCTTGTGACGAATCCTGGGGATATCAGAATACCGGCTTTTTCAGTCCTACCTCCCGCTACGGTACCGCACGTGAACTGATGGAATTTGTTGATATCTGTCATCAAAATGATATCGGCGTCATCTTAGATTTTGTTCCTGTGCACTTTGCAGTAGACGGCTATGCACTGGCCAATTACGACGGGACACCTCTTTATGAATATCCCCATTCAGATGTGGGAGTAAGTGAATGGGGCAGCTGCAACTTCATGCATTCCCGCGGTGAGGTGCGAAGCTTCCTGCAGTCTGCCGCCAGCTACTGGCTCAGCGAATATCACATAGACGGCCTGCGCATGGATGCCATCAGCCGCATCATCTACTGGCAGGGCGATCCGGCAAGAGGCGTCAACAACAACGCTGTTGCCTTCATACGCGACATGAACCGCGGGCTTAAGGAGTTGCATCCTTATGCCATACTCTCGGCAGAGGATTCTACCTCCTACCCCGGTGTTACACGTCCCGTATGGGAAAACGGACTTGGTTTTGACTACAAATGGGATATGGGATGGATGAACGATACACTGGATTATTTCCGCACCGGGCCGCAGTATCGAAGCAAGGATTACCACAAACTTACCTTTTCTATGATGTACTATTATAACGATGCCTATCTTCTGCCCTTCTCCCATGACGAAACCGTACATGGCAAGGCATCCATTCTTCAGAAAATGAGCGGTGAATATGAAGAAAAGTTCCCGCAGGCACGGGCGCTCTATATGTATATGTATGCCCATCCCGGCAAAAAACTTAACTTTATGGGAAATGAGCTGGGACAGCTGCGGGAATGGGATGAGAAACGCGGCCAGGACTGGGATATTCTGAAATACCCTCTCCACGATGCCTTTCACCGGTTTATGAAGGATTTAAACCACCTTTATTTGAATCACCCGGCGTTTTTCCAAAGGGACTATTCCCGTGACGGCTTCGAGTGGATAGACTGCCATCAGGAAACCCGCTGCATCTATGCCTTCGAAAGGCGGTGCAGGTCTGAAAGAATCGCCGCAGTCTTCAATTTCTCGAATGAGGTACAGAAAAATTACACCCTCACGATCAGGGAAGCCGGCTCACTGGAGGTTCTGATTTCCAGCGATATGGATAAATATGCCGGAAAAACACATTATAACAAGGATACGGTCATCACGCTGAACCCCGAAACCCACTCTGCAGATATCACACTTGCACCATACTCAGCAGTATACTATCTGATTGAATAACTAAAGCTTATATTTCACCGGCGGCCCTTTCTGCAAGTCTAAGAAGAGAGATAAGCGGAACAATCAGAATTCCGCAGAAAAAATTACTGACGCCATGAATACAGTCAAAAGGAAAGCCTGCGATAATCCACGCAAGCATCCCCTTAAAATTCAGTCCAAATAAAAGGGCCTGGGCCGGAGCATATAATGTACCAAATAAAAATCCATGTGCCGAACACACCGACATATACACAAGTGGCTGCAGCTTCTTGGGCAGCTTCTGCGGAAGAAGCATCACCGCCCCCCACAGCACGGTCCACACATAAAGATAGGGAATCCACCACACGGAAAAACCGCTGAACATCCCATTCAGCAGCACATATATATAGATAGGGTACAATGCCTTTTTTCGGTAAACTACTGTAAAAGCAACGATAAACGTACCTAAAAGATGAATGTTGGGCGCCGCTTCCATAATAATCTTGGAAACATACATAATACCGCCCAGCATTCCAAATATGACAATTTCTCTACTCGTAAGCTTCATAACTCATGTTATTATCCAAATCTCTTTTTCTCCCGCACAAATTTTGAAATACATGTACGGACAACCGTCATCATTGTATTATATCGTATTATATCAGTCATTTCAATTTATTCTTCCATATAATTTTTCTTAACTACATACCGCTGCAAGACATCCAGAGGATCTGCTGCCGGCAGCTTCTTTCGGATGACAACAGTTAAAATTCCGGAAATATCATACTCTCTGTAAATATCCTTTCATAATTGTCTGTCTCTGCCAGCTCCACATATTCCATTTTATCCGCCAGCTCTTCCATCTCATGTCTGACCGCCTTTGACATCAGCGCCATATAGGCTCCGGTTTTAGAGGAATTTCCTACATATACCAGCTTCTCCTTCACATCTTCCGGCAGAATTCCTGTTCCTGTCAATGAATCTGCCGGAAGATGTGCGCCGAACTGTCCTGCAATCATTACCTTATCAAGATCATTCGTTGTGATGCCTGCTTTTTCAAGAAGCACGGTGAACCCGGACAGAAGTGCCCCCTTCGCAAGCTGCACCTGCCGGACATCTCCCTGAGTGACGACAAGCGGCGGATCTTCATGCAGAAGGAATTCACGCTTTGAACCGTTCAGTCGTATCATCGGACAGCGGTAGTCCGTCTCTGCCAGCTTTTCCTTCTTTATAAATACTCCTGTTTTCTTCACTATACCGGTACGAAGAAGCTCCTTTACAACCGCCAGAATTCCACTTCCGCAGATTCCCGCAGGCTCCTTATCATCAATCGTTGTAAGCTCTATCCCCTGCTCCGTGATTCTCACATCCTCGACAGCACCCTCTTCCGCCCGCATCCCGGAGCTGATATTCATTCCTTCCAGAGCCGGACCTGCCGCACAGGAGCAGCACAGAAGCCTGCCGCCGCATGCCAGTACAATCTCACCGTTGGTGCCGATATCAATAAAAAGAATATTTCCCTTCGTCCTCTGAAGCTCACATACATAAGCTCCCGCCACAATATCCGCCCCGATATAGGCGGACACCTGAGGCAGACAATAAAGCATAGTATCCTTTCCCGCCTCTATGCCAATCTCTCCTGCCGGAATACTCTTCGCCTCCAGAAATGCGGGGTTATAAGGAGAACGGCCGATAGACCGGGCATCCACTCCAAGAAGCATATGCATCATCGTACAGTTTGCCGCAACAGTAATCTGCCTGATACCTGCCCTTTCGCAGCCTGCCTCCCTGCAGACCTCTCTCATCATAGCATTGACAGACTGTACGACTGCCTCCTGGAGTCTGCGCATGCCAGTCTCCGGATGCTCATATTCATAGGTGATTCTCGTCAGTACATCCAGGCCAAAATACTTCTGGGCATTTATCATAGATACGGCCCCGCGCTCTTCCCCCGAAGCCAGCTCAATCAATGCCATGACTACCGTCGTCGTCCCGATATCAATGACAACTCCATAACCGCCTTGAAATACATCTCTCTCGAATTCCGGCATATATCCCCTTGTCAACACCCTTGCCCTGCGTTCCCTCTGAAGCGTCTCATATTCTATATCTCCGTCTATTTCGGTCATACAGGACAGACGAATCCCCGCCCTGATTTCCTCCGGCTTTAACAGACGCCGCTCTGTTTCGGTCACGGGGGAGCATTCTCCAGCTAAGATGCGTACTTTACATTTCCCGCATATTCCTGTCCCGCTGCAGGGATTCTCTACATAGATGCCTTCCTTGAGAAGCACACTTAAGAGATTTCCTTTTTTACAGGAGATTTTACCATACCCTTTCATCTTATGCCTCCTTAAGACTCGAAAGAACCGCCTGTATATTCACAAGAGGCGATTTCATCCCCAGACCGCATGCAGGAGAGATAATATCCGAGCCGTTTTTTACACAGCTCTTTGTCAAAGAGCCCACCCTCTCAGGACTTCCGAACTCCAGCACATAGGTACTCACATTTCCCATAAGCACACGCTCCTTTAAGTGCTCCCTGGCCTCCTTCATAGGAACGACAGAATCAAAGCTCAGCACGCTGCTGTGAAGCTCGTCCACCTCCCGGTAGACCGGACTCATCTGCCCGCAGATATGTACAATCGTTCCCATCTTTTCCGCTTGAAGTCCATCTAAAAGCTTATTGATATACATAACTACAAATTCCTTAAAATATTTTGGGCCCAGTATCTCTCCCGTGCCGCTCGGATCAGAAATTGCAATCACATCTGCACCTGCGTCTATCTGCGCCCTGCCGAAACGAATCAGTTGCTCCGTAATGAATTCCATATATGCGTGAGCCTCACGGTTTTTCTTCCGAAGCTCCTTATAAAAAATAACCGGCTCCATCAGAGAGCCTGCCGTACTAATTGGACCTGTAAGATTTCCTACGATTGGGACATCTTCTGTCTCTTCCTTTAAAATTCTTATGGCGTCTAATACAACCCTTGCTCTTCCCTTCGATACATCTATCGGAGAAAGGGCGGAAAATCTACTGACAGAGTCTGTCACATACCGGACAACATGCGGCTCATATATGTCAGAGCCCATATCTATTCCGGCGCCCATACTTTCCGCCTCCACAGTCATGCAAAAAGGAACTCCGTAATTCTCAAAACAGTCCCTTTCATACACTGCTTTCGCAAGCTCTGCCATCTTCCGGGCATCTGTGTGGGCCTCCGGCAGATACACATCTGCTTCCCTCATCAGATCCGCCGTCACCATATTCATCATACCGCCCGGACAGATACATGCCGGCCTGTCTGCCGTCTTCCCCTCCATTATCATTTTCAATCGTTCCTTTGGTGTCAACATACCTGTTCTCCATTACTCATTGTTGTACTTTCATCTCCGGCAGCTTAAATACCATCCACATTATTATTATTTCTGTCTGCCATACCGCTGTCAAGACTCTATGCAATATCCAGCAGGCGCTTCGCAAGCTTCACAGCCTCTACTGCATTCTGAGAATAGCCGTCTGCCCCGATTTTATCTGCATACCTTTGAGAAATGGGGCCTCCGCCTATCATAACCTTAACCTTATCCCGAAGCCCGTTCTCCTCCAGCAGATGAATTACCGTTTCCATACCGCCCATCGTTGTTGTCATCAAGGTGGACATACAGATAAGCTCTGCGCCTTCCTCCCTTGCTGTATCCACAAATTTCTGAAGCGGAACATCTCTTCCTAAGTCTATCATGTCAAATCCCGCTGTCTCCATCATAATTTTCACAAGATTCTTTCCGATGTCGTGGGTATCTCCTTCCACTACGCCGATAACACCCTTTCTCTTTGCTTTGTCTTCCTCATCCGGGAGACAGGGTCTCAGAACATCCAGCCCCGCATACATGGCATCCGAACAGAGAAGTACATCTGTTACAAAATACTCTTCCTCCTCATATAACTGACCTGCCCGGTTCATGCCGTCTATAAGTCCTTTCATAATCCCGTCAAATGCCGGATACCCTGCTTCTAGATATTCCTGTGCCGCCTCTGCAACGTCGTCCTCCTCCATATTCACAACACCGTCAGACAAACGTTTCAATAATTCCTCCTTCACGCTCATATGCTTCTCCTCCCTTTTTATATCTCTGTACACTTCATTGATTTAATTTTCTTGCTTTTCTGAATCCTCCTATTTCCTGCCATTTGGAAACTTCTGCTTCCATCCTTCCTCGTTTTCTGTCATTTGAGAACTAACGCTTTAAACCTTCCGTTTTCCAGCCGGTAATTAATATTCTTAATACACATCTGGCCTGCAAAGTGTATTCTTCCTTTCATGTAGATACAGGCCTCCCCATAACGCATCGGCCCCGGAAGCTCTATCTCCTTAAGCTCCGCCTTCCCCGTACCAAGCAGGGCAAACGTAGTTTTCGGACAGAGCAGAATCAGGGTTCCTTCTCCTGCAGCCTCTTCCAGCTCTTTCAAAAATTCATATGTAAAATCACTGACCACCTGCTCCGCTGTCTTCGGCCCCAGGATATTTACACCCCCTGACGAATCTGCATAGCTTATCATCTCCACTCCGTATTTCTCTGCCTCCTTCACGTAGCGCTGAAGCTCTTTCCCAAGCTTCCAGAATACCTCCTTCATAAGCTCCGGCTTCTTACGCACCGCCTTAAACACATGCCTTGCATCTATCAACACATTCAGTATGGTAAATGGGCCTGACACCTCCAAAACTACCTGTTCCCCCTGTTTCTTAAGTATCTGGCAGGCCAAAAGCGTCTCATAAACCCGGCCTTTCGTAAAGTCAATCTCCGGAAGCTCTAAAAGCTCCTCTGGAGAGGTATAGATATACTCCTTCGCTCTGGGACCAGCCTTATCATTTCCAAAATTAATACTGCCTCCCATCGCCTCTGCCTCCACTGTATGACAGAACGGAAGCCCGCAAAAATCCGCACCGTCATGCGCCTTTAAGGCCTTCGCAAGCACCGCCATCGTATCCGCATGCATATAGGCATCCGGAAATGTAAGGCTAAGTCCGGCCGTCACCTCTTTGCTTATCCCGACCGAATTGTCATAGGTACAGTTAAAATCTTTTATCTCTGCCATAGAAAAACTTCCTTTTCTTTTATTGTCCTTTATCTTTTTATCGTCATCGCATGCATTATCAGACAACCGTCCGCCGTCATCGTACAGAGCATGTATTACGGGATACTCGTATGAATATGAAAAAGACAGGAAGAAGACAGCGCCGCACCGTCCTTTCCCGCCGAAAATATTTTCCATATACAACATCTTTCTTTATCCATACGAACCGCTGCTATATCTGCTGTTGTATATTCATAGTAACATAGAAAAAAAAGCACTACTAATCGATAATTTATATACTTATATAGATAAAATAAATAATTGAGGTTAAAAAATCCTTATGCTATAATTTTCTATATCAAACAGAAGGAAGGAGCTTGACGATGTCTGTATTTCAAATCGTATTCAGCCCCACCGGAGGCACAAAAAAAGTATCTGAATTATTCACAAAAACATTCTGCACGGAAAGCATTTATATTGACCTGTGCTGCCGCACCAGCGATTTTCCGCCTATTCTTTTCACTCGGAAGATATTTGTATTATATCAGTCCCTTCTTATGGTGGAAGAGTCCCGGATACCGCTGCAGTAAGACTGCGCCAGATGAGAGGAAACAAAGCGCAGGCAGTCCTTATTACAGTGTATGGAAACCGGGCTTATGAAGACACATTAGCCGAACTCAAGGATACCTTAACAGATGCCGGATTTTCCTGCACAGCCGCCGTTGCTGCTGTCGCCGAGCACTCTATTATGCGCCGGTTTGCCGCAGGACGTCCTGACGCACAGGATGCGCAAGAACTTGCTGCTTTCGCAGAAACCATACGCTCCCGGCTGCAGTCCGGAAAGATTCCGGCAGAACTAGATCTGCCCGGCAGCCAGCCCTACCGGGAATACGGCGGTGTTCCCATGAAACCCCAGGCAGGAAAGGCCTGTACCAGATGCGGTCTTTGTGCAGAGCAATGTCCTGCCGGAGCCATCCACATCTCCAATCCGGCCAAAACAGATGCACGGCTGTGCATTTCCTGCATGCGCTGTATCGCCGTATGTCCGTCAAGGGCAAGAAAAGTCAGCAGGATACTTCTGGCTGCAGGCAGCCTGAAGCTGAAAAACGCCTGCAGTAAGCGTAAAAGTAATGAATTGTTTTTATAAAAAGTAAAGATACCTAAAAGAATTCGTAAAAGGAAGGATTCCAGGCAAACGCTTTCGAATCCTTCCTTATGAAGGTAAGACTGTCCGTTGAAAAAGTCTGTCAAATAAAATCAGCAAATTCTCTCAATTTCTTCTGCCTGTCTCCGAAGCTTCATCTGATTTTGCTCCTCCAGCAGTTCCAGATACCCTTCCGTGATGCTGTCCGCACCGTTAAATGCCCCTGCAACAGCCCCCGTGATACAGGCTGCTGCAGCCGTCTCGTCGCCGATATTTACCGCATCGTAGATACTCTCCATTGTGTTTCCCTGATTTACAATCAGAATTCCAAGCGCTGCAGGCACTGTCTCGGCAACAGCAGGACCACAGCCGATTTTTTCACTCAGCTCTGTGATAATATCCTCTCTGTTTCCACTCTGCACAGCTATCTCTTCGGCCATCTCTATTCGTTTTGTTACCGACGGTCCCGGATAGGTCCAGATATCTGCTCTGGCTCTCGCTAGCCTTTCTCCTTGTATGCTCCCATAATGTGCAGCCTTTATAATTTTATAGACAGATGTATTCTCCTTCAGCGCCTCACTGACCGCCGCCGCCACTGCACAGGCTCCGGATATGCTGTAAGGATCATCGTGGGAAGTCATGGTAAGCTCCACCGCATCCTGAATTGCTTTCTCTATATCTCCACCGTTTAGAAGCCCTGCCGGGTATGCCTTACTTGCTGCTCCGTTGGAAGAAAGCGCATAATAATGGCCCTTATACAGCTTATTTCCCAGATGTCCGATATAGGACCACATATCCATATGCTCTTCCTGATTCAGGCGGTTTACCACATTCCTGGTAGTCATACCGGCAAACGGAGCAAAATATTCTGTCCTTCCCCACTCCATCAAAGCACGCTCTCCCAGCTCTTTTGAAGCTTTTCCCCCTTCCTTCAGCAAATACTCCGTCAGAATATAGGGAATGCTGAAAGCATCTGTCACCTGTCCTGCTTTCCTTCCATGCGCCAGCACATCATCGGGAGGTATCTTGAATTCTTCCACTCTGCCGCCAAAAGTTTCTTGAATCTGTCTTGCAGATTTTGTCTCTGTCGCCGCTCCCATCGCATCTCCTGCTGCCGCTCCTAAAATACATCCTAATATTTTCTGATTCATGCTGTCTTCCTCCTTCCCTTATATATCTTCTTTGTTCTGACTCTTCCAGACAGTCAGCCTCTGCTTCGCAAGCATAGTTAAATCTCGCGCAAGCTTTTCGATTTCCAGATGATTCACCCGCTCCAAAATTGGAAGAAAATGTTTCGGAAAGCTTTCCGCACCCTGAAACGCTCCGGCCATTGCTCCGGCCATCGTCGCAATTGTATCCGTATCATAGCCCACATTCACTGCGCCTATGATGCTTCCCATGGCATCTCCCTCATTTGCCGCGAAAAATCCAAAAGCACAGGGGACTGCTTCGGATATGTGAAGCCCCGCACCGATGCGGTGCCCGATCTCCGCCATCTTTTCTTTTGCCGTCCCGCGCCCAAGTCCGATATCAATGGCCATCTCCATACGCCTTACCACAGAAGGACCCGCCACGTCTCTTCCTGCCTCTCTTCCGATACGCTCGCCCTCCCTTGCGCCATATAAACCGGCTTGAAGAACATTGTATACATCCGCATCCGGCATAACCGCACGGCTGACTGCCGCCGCCACGGCACAGCCTCCTGATATGGCAAGATAGTTATCATGAGTCACCATCGTAACCGTCACGGCATCCCGCACCGCCTGGTCCACATTTCCGGCATTTAACAAACCCACCGGAGAAATCTTCATAGCTGCTCCATTGGTCGCCTGTCTGGACAAAAGCTTCACTCCCTTCGGCTTCTCAATCTCTTCTCCCTTATACCTTCGAATCGCAAGCCTTGTGGTCGGCCCTGCAAACCGGTCAAAAAACTCCGGATGCTCCGACCACTCAATTAAGGCATCCTGCACTGCCTTCCTTGTAACCTCACCTTGGTTTCCGACAATATGCTTCGCCACAAAATAAGCGGAGCTGAAATCATCTGTAAGCTGACCGGCAATATTTCCTGCTCCGAATGTATCGGCCGGCGGTATCTCAAAATCCGTAACCTCGTGTCCGAAAGTTTCCAGAATCTGCTCTGTCGTCCTTGCCTCTGTCGCCGCTCCCATCGCATCTCCGGCTCCGGCTCCGATGAGACCTCCTAAAATCCTATTATACATAGACCCTCCTTTTCCAAATATACAGACATTCATCTTTTGTCTGAATTTTTCTGCAAAAAAGGGAAACGCTCTCTCGGAGCATCTCCCCTGTTTCTTCCTAAAATCAAAATCCGGCATTTTTGCCGCACACAGCAGCAATTTAAAAAATTAATGCCAGTCAGACATCTGTCCAACATTAGATGCATCTACAACTGCCATCGGAGTACTGTCACCGACCTCAGACACATCCTGTCCTTCCAGAGCCTTCAGCATAATAATCACGCCTTCTCTTCCCATCAGATACGGAGACATCGCAACACTTGCATCATAGGTTCCCTCTTCGATAGCTGCCTTTGCTTCCTCGGTAAAGTCAACACCTACAACCTTTACCTTGTCCTTCATCTCCTTCTCCTGCAGAGCACGTACAACACCAAGTGCCATATCGTCGTTGCCGCATGCAATACCTACCAGATCTGGATTTGCTTCTACGATTGCTGCTGCCGCATCGTATGCCTTCTGTGCATCAAAATCACACTGCTCAACTGCTACAACTTCCATTCCTGCCTTCTCAAAGGTTTCCTTTGCACCGTCTCTGCGGGCATCTGCCTGCGTTCCGCCTTCATTTCCGGCGATGACAGCTACCTTTCCGCCGTCTGTATTGTCAATAATATACTGCGCGCCGAGAACTCCCTGATTGTAAAAATCTACCGTAATCTTCGCATCTATTTTGCCTCCTGCCTGAGCAAGAGCATCCTCATTTACCTGATTTCCTGTTGTGATAATCTTGACATCACTTTGATTTGCCGTCACAATACCAGAGATCAGGCAGTCCTCTGTAAGAGGAGATACCGCAATTGCGGAATAATTCTTAACCAGCATGTTATTCAGAATATCCAGCTGTCCTGCCGTGTCTGTATCTGAATCCGTTGCCTGTACGTCAATCTTCACACCGTACTCCTCTGCCGCATCCTCATAGCCTTCCTGCATTGTTACCCAGAAGGAATTTGTCAAGGTACTCTCAATAGCCCCAAGCTCAACCCCCGCATCCTTCTTCGGAAGCGGTGCCAGGTCTTCGTCTACCTGTGCAAGAGCCTGCTGAAATAAAGTATCTCCACCTGCTTCCTCTGTCTCTTCCTTCGGCTCCTCTGAGGTCTCTTTCTTCGGCTCCTCCTTCGGTTCCTCTGAGGATGAACCGCATCCGGCTGCCATCGCTGCCGCCATAGTCACACACAGCAGCACACTTACAAGTCTTTTTTTCATAATAATGCCTCCTTAATAAACTTTTGTATTTATTTAAAGATTACTCTTTATGAGTATCCTTAAACTCCTGAATCTTTTTCACATCCGCCCTGCTCCTCGGTCCTGCCTGCAGGCATTTTACCGCTGCAGAAGCATTGGCAAATTCAAGTGCCTCTGGCTTACTCTGCCCTTCGGTAAAATAAGCATAGATCAGACCGCCTAAAAAGCAGTCTCCGGCTCCTGTTGTATCCACCGGCTCTATCTTGCAGGCAGGAGCCGCATATTCCTGTCCGTCATACCAGAAAGCTCCTTCCCCCCCGGCCGTACAGATCACTCCTTCTTTTACCTGATAACGTTCCTGTACGATTCTCATCGCCTTCCGGTAATCTGTTTCACCGGTCAGCTCATAATAGCCGTCTCTCCCGCTTACAAATAAAGTACAGGTGCCAAGCATCTCGTCGATTTCCTCTCTGGAGGTTCCGCACAGCTCCATAAATGACGGAACACACTGCATATTATATACAATCGGTTTCCCTTGAGCCGCCGCCCTCTTTGCCAGCCACAGCGCCGCCTTCGGAGAAAACATATCATTATAAAATATATCCATCGAATCCATAAGATTCTCCGGAAGCTCCTCCGGCGCCAGCGTACACACCGAATCTCCCTTATTGGCAAAAATACAGTGCCGCCCGCCTGGTGCAGTCAGTATATAGGTATGGAGAGTTGTCCCTTGTTTTTTCGTAACAACATACCTGTCATCCACCCCGTCCGCTGTCAGAGTTCTCCTGAATTCTTCTCCAATACTGTCGTCTCCGATTTTTCCCGTCTGGTACACCTCAAGCCCCAGATGAGCCGCAGACACAGATACATTGGAAGCGCTGCCTCCCGGAAGCATCTCCTCACGATTAATCAATGCAAATCCGTCATCCTTTGGAAGCTCATGGCTGTCAATCACAATATCCATCGCAACCGCTCCTAGTGATAATAATCTCTTCATACCTATACCTCACTTTTCTTTCTCTGCTTACTTTCTGATAAAAGAACAGATAAAAGCAATATAAGCCCCGTCAAAATCTGCTGATAATGAGGGGAAATTGCAAGCAGTGTAAGTCCGTTCTTCATAACATTCAGGATAAAACAGGCAATAACCGTCCCTATCACACTTCCCTTTCCGCCCTGCATGCTTGTGCCGCCCAGTATCGTCGCTGCTATGGCATCCATCTCATAGCCCTGGCCGGCCAGAGGCTCCGCCGAATTAAGTCTTGCCGTTACAATCATACCGGCAACCCCGGCACACAGCCCGCACAGGGAAAACAAAAGCACCTTATATTTTTTCACATTCACACCGGAACGGTTCAGCGCCGCCTCATTTGCCCCGATAAAAAGACAGTAATTTCCAAACCGCGTCATATGCAGTATCACAGCCCCGACAGCAGCTATACCAAGAGAAATTACAATCGGCATATTTACCGGACCCACCTTCCCGCTCCCGATAAAGGTAAATGCAGGTCCAAATCCGAAAATAGACTTGGATTTCATTCGTATTAATATAATTCCTCTAAGTATTGTCATCACGCTTAATGTAACAATAAAGGAATTGATCCTGCCATATGCGATAAGAAGACCATTTACTGCTCCTATCACCGCCGACACGGCCAGTCCCGCAAAAACGGCGGTAAATGCCGACGCTCCTGCCTGACATAAAAGCCCCATTGTCATACCGGAAAACCCGATCAACGCACCTACAGACAAATCAATCTGCCCTGCGCTGATAACAAAGGTCATTCCTATGGAAAGCACCAGATATATCGCCGATTGGTTCAAAATATTCCTGCAGTTTTTCCACGAAAAAAAATAGGGAGAGGCGGCTGCCATCACGACAGTCAAAAGCACCAAAACTCCCAGCAGTATAAACGTATATGCATAATTATGTAATCTTTTGTTCTTCACGTCAATCTCCCGTTATATCCGCTGTAACCGCACCGGTTATCATAGATACTATCTCGTCCATGTTGGTTTCCTGCGTCTTAAGCTCCTGAATCACCTGTCCCTGTCTCATCACACAGATTCTGTCCGAGATAAGAAATACATGCGGCAGGTTATGACTGATGATAATTACTGCATAGCCCTGGCCGGAAAGCTTTTTTATAAGCTTTAAAACTGCATTAGATTCATTTAACCCCATGGCTGCCGTAGGCTCATCAAAAATCAGAAGCCGGCCGCCGTTATGCACCAGTCTTGCCACTGCAATGCCCTGTCTCTGTCCTCCGCTTAGGTCGCCCGCCGGAACCGTTACATCTGGAATCTGGATATCCAGACTGTCTATCAGTCTCCGTGCCTCCTCCTGCATCTGCTTTTTCTTAAGGAAGCCTCCCTTAGTAAGCTCTGTCCCAAGAAACAGATTCGAGGCGGTATCCATTGTATTCCCTAATGCCAGATCCTGATATACTGTAGATACTCCGGCTTCGATCGCCTTCTTAGGCGTTAAGTCCCGGTATTCTTTTCCGCTGATTCGAATACTCCCGCTGTCAGGATGCACAACTCCGGAAAGAATCTTAATCAACGTAGACTTTCCCGCTCCGTTATCCCCCACGATTGCCAAGACCTCACCCTCGTAGGCATTCATGGAAACTCCCCGCAGCGCCTGGACATGTCCGAAGACTTTTTTTATATTTTCCACTTCTAAAAAAGGAGCTTTCTCATCACCCATATATCTTCCTCATAACTATATCATTCTAGTGCTGTATATAATTTCCTACATATGACATGTTAGCACTGGAAAAACCGCAAGTAAAATTGATTATTATTATAAGTTTATTTATTTTATCTATAATTAAAAACTTACAGCCTTTACCCGGCTTACGGCTCTTCATAAAAACATGCGGCCTGTAAAGCTGCCTGCCGGCTGCTTTACAGACCACATTCTGTACGTTGTATGATTTCGTCCTGTGTCACTTTGCCAAGGGTTACAAAATAAGCACTGAAACCGGATACTCTTACAATCAGATTCTGGTATTTCTCCGGCTCCTTTTGTGCAGCCAGAAGCTTTTCTCTTGAAACAACACTGACTTGAAGCTCCATTCCTCCCTGATGAAAATACGTCTGAATCAGTTTCTTAAGTGCCCGCTGCCCGGTCTCCTGCTCCAAAAAGGAGGGAATAAATCGAATATCTAATACCATTCCGTTTTCAGCATGACACAGCTCTACACGGTTTACCGCATTCAGAAGCGCTGTCGGCCCTTTCCGGTCCATCCCCTGAACCGCTCCCATAGAATTCGACAATGCCTCGCCGCTTTTTCTGCCATCTGCCGTAGCTCCTGTAAAAGCTCCCATAATTGCATGGTCCTCTACCGAATAAAGTCCCAGACGATACCTGCCTCCATGCCGGGTACGGTATCTGTCTATCCGTCTCCGGACACAGTCAATCAGCTCCTTTGCAATAAGATCCGGCTCCTCCAGATCATTTCCGAACTTCGGACAGTGATACAGCGCCTTAGACCGTACCGCATCTGCGCCCTCAAAGTCACATTTCAGGATTTCTGCATATGCATCAAGTGTCAGAAGCTTTTTCTCAAATACCAGCTTTTTGATTGCTGCCAGTGAATCTGCTGCCGTCGCAATCCCGCAGAGATTATAGCCGGCGCTGTTATATCTGGCCCCTCCCTCTGCCGCGTCCTTCCTTTTTCGGATACAATCCTCAGTCAGCACAGACAGATAGGGCAGCGGATATTTCTTCTCATACAGCTCCTCCATTCTCTGGATACATCGAATTGTGACATCCACAAAATGCTCAATCTCCTCAAGATACCATCCTGACAGCTCCTCATAGCTTTTTATTTCGCTTAGATTTCTCTTATACTTCATGGAAAAGCTTTTATGATTCTTTACATCTCTTCCCCCGTGAAGTATCAGATTTAAAATCTTTGGGAGATTTAACCGAAGCAGCTCGGTTAAGCTGTTCTCCTGGCCCTGCGCGGCGAATTCTACACAGCCAAGAAGACTGTAATTAAAGCATTCCTCCTCTAAAATCCCGCTGAGCCTTCTCGCCTTCATACAGCACGGATCATACATAAGTGCAGGAAATCCCATTCCTTCCCGGATAAGACTTAACACCTCCCGCCATGCATGTTCCGGCATGTCGTCTGTCCAGCGGAACACCAGAGAAGGCTGATCAAATTTAAGCTCCTTAGAAGCTCTCAGACACATATAAGTAAGAGCATTTACAGAACACTTCCCCTGCGCGTCACAGCCTCCGATCGTAAGATTTTGATATGCTTTTCTCTGTGAGCTGCATTTCACAAAAAATGCCTCCACATACTCCTGTGCCTCTTCCTCTGTAAGTTGTCCCAGTTCCACATCCTTTTTATAGTATGGGTACAGATAGTAATCCAGACGTCCGATAGATATGGCCGAGGGTACATTTTCACAGTACATCATCTCATGAGCAAGCCACACAAGCTGAAGGGCCTGAAAAAAAGTTTCCGGCGGCTTCGTCTTTATCCAGGCAAGCGCTTTTCGCATCCTTTTCATCCGTTCTCTCTCATCCTCTGTCTCCCCTGCCGCTTCCAGAGTTCCGGCAAGCTGCTCATAACGTCCGATATAGCTTATGCATGCCTCCAGCACAATTTGAAATGCTTCCAACGTCACACTCTCCTGTTCTGTCCTGCAGCTTCTTCTTTCTTCGGCTGCCTCAGACAGCAGTCCGCCGAATCCCTTTTTTAAAAGCATCGGGTATCCCGCCAGTACGTGGCCGGAATGCCAGTGCTTATAAAGCCGGCTCTCCACTCCGTCTGCAAACTCCAAAAGCTGTGTCGCTTCCTCAGACTGCGGCGGTATAGAAAAAAGGGAGAATGCCTCCCTTACCTCTCTTCTCACATCCATATGAAAAGAAGCCCGGCCCGCCGGGTCAAACTTCTCATCTACAGACATAGGAAAATTCACATTATAGGAATACTGGTACAAAAAGCCGGCCAGCACATCCTCCTTTTGAATCAGAATCGACTTTTCCTTCAAGGTCCAGGCGAACCCGTATGCCCGCTGAAGCTTCACCGGACAAGCTGCATATACCTCCTGCGCGCGCCGGTAAGCCCTGTCCAGGACGGGTATCTCTTCTTTCTTCACCATCCTGGCTCTGTTTTCCGATAATATACGAATCCGCTCTGTCACCTTATTTATCCTCCTAATGTTTTCCTGGTTACAAGCTCACAAAGGTCATATCTTATTTACAGCCCCCGCCAGATACTCGTTGCTGACCTCAAAAAATCTTTCCTTTTCCACAGCCTCTGCAAGCGCCGTATCTACAGGCATCTTTCCAAGCACCGGAACCCCCAGCTCCTCTGCCGTCTCATCAACGCGGCTTTCACCAAATACAGAAATCCTTTTCCCGCAGTCCGGACATACCAGATAGCTGTAGTTTTCCACAATTCCGACTACCGGTATATTCATCTGGCGCGCCATATGATAAGCCTTCTTCACAATCATCTGCACCAAATCCTGCGGAGACGTCACAATTACGACTCCATCCACCGGAAGCGACTGGAACACGGTAAGAGGTACATCTCCGGTTCCCGGAGGCATATCCACAAAGAGATAATCCAGCTCTCCCCAGATAACATCCGTCCAGAACTGCGTTACCACTCCTGCAATCACCGGTCCTCTCCAGATAACCGGATCAGACTCGTTCTCCAGAAGCAGGTTGACAGACATAATCTTCGTCCCGTCCTCTGCCTCGCACGGAAGAATGCCTTTCTCGCTTCCTACGGCCTGGCTGTGGATTCCGTACATTTTGGGAATCGAAGGCCCTATTATATCCGCATCCATGATGCCTGCCGAAAAGCCGTGCTCACGCATCAGCCTTGCAAGTGATGCAGCCACCATAGATTTCCCTACGCCGCCCTTCCCGCTCACTACCGCAAATACATGTTTAATTTTCGAATGCGGATTCGCCGGTTTTCTAAAATCCTGAGGTTTACTGCCGCAGGAATCTGCATGTGCACAGCCGGCGCAGTCGGAAGGACTGCAGCCATTCCTTTCCTCTGTCATACTGTCAACTCCTTTCTATACCAAAGGCTCTGCCCGCCAAGTACTCTACTCGTATCGATGCACTAGATTCGTTTAATACCTTATCAAGGGCATCGATATGGTTCGCTCTAGGCTCGACAATACCTCGCCAAGTGCTCTACTCAACGGCAGCGACAACCTCGATTTCGCAGAGAGCTCCTTTGGGAAGCTCTTTTACTGCAAAGCAGCTTCTCGCCGGCTTTGAAGTGAAGTATCTGCCGTAAACTTCATTGAATGCCCCAAAATCCGCCATATCTGACAGGAAACAGGTAGTTTTTAATACATGGTCAAAATCTGTTCCTGCTTCTCTTAATACCTCTCCGATGTTTTTACATGCCTGCTCTGTCTGCCCCTCAATCGTATCGGAGTCAATATCATTAACCTCCGGATTGATTCCCAGCTGTCCTGCAGAATACAAAACTCCGCCGTGTACATACCCTTGTGAATATGGCCCCAGTGCCTTCGGTGCCTTCTCTGTTGCTACTACTTTCATAATTTTTTTACCTCTCCTTTGCTTTTTCTAATAATTTCTGTGCAGCACATACATCAAAGAGACCCATTCCTACAGACTTAAAATATGTAGTCTCTTCCGGTAATTCTTCACAGGAAGCCCTCGATGCCAGAAATTCATTCATCAGAATCGTTCTCTCTCTGGTAATGCGCCCCTCCTCTAACGGCTGGCTTAAATCCCCGCTCTCCTCACAGGCATAGGGAAGCTCAATATAGACATTCTTAACCAAATCCCAGATTACATCCGGGATCTCCCTCATCTGCGGAGTATAGGATCCCACTGCCACGATGCATTTCCCGCGAAGAAGCTCCTTATCATTTGGAAGCACAGGCTCTGCGGAAGGAGTGGCAGTACAGATAATTTCACTGTTTCCTGCCAGTTCTTCCACTGTTTTACATTGTACTACCTTTGTATGAGGGTTATCAATAGTTTTTTCAAGCCTCGACAAATATTCTGTCAAGTCCCGACTGCCGTGATTATAGACATACACTGTATGGATCTTCCTGGCTGCACAGGCATAGAGCGCCAGATAAAATCCCTGTGTCCCCGCTCCTATAATACCCGCCGTATGACAGTCCTTTCTTGACAGATGACGAACCGCAACTCCTCCGACTGCGCCGGTCCGGTAGGCTGTCACGCTCTGTCCGTCAAGCACCGCCCTCGGAGCACCCGTTACGGCATCATTCAGCAGTACAATCCCATCAATGGGCGGCAGACCAAGCTTCGCATTTTCCGGAAATATCGTAAGAATCTTCGTCCCGATTATCTCCTTTGTATAGCAGGGCATGTACATTAATGTCTTGTTCTCATGCTCCACTGTCGGCCTCGGCGGCATAAAGTACGCCCCTGCTCCAAAGATTCTATAGGCCTCCTCAATCTGATCCATCATTTCATTTAGATCCACCAGCTCTTCAATCTCTTTCTTTCCTAAAACAATCATTCCTCTTATCCCTCCAGCTCTGCTTTTTCTCTTGTCACATCATTCAGCCATTTTTGTTTTCTATACCGCCAGATACAGATAGGCACCTTTATCAGCTCATCACTCATCAATATCGCATAAACCACCGGCACGCCTGCATGAAATACAAATGCCGCAACTGCTCCCAGGAGAATCGAACCACCCCACATCGTAAGCACATCCATGAAAAGCCCGAATCTGGTGTCTCCTCCTGAACGGAATACTCCGCACACCATCGTCGTATTAAATGCCTGCCCGATAACAAAATAAGACATAACAAAAAACATAAAGCCCAGATACTCCTGCGATTTCGCAGACAATGTCAGCATCCCGCTCACAATCGGACCTCCGATCAAGATCAAGCCTCCGCCGAGCGCACCCAGCAGAAGTGACAGTATTACAAACCGGTTTGCATAAGCCTTTGCATGCTCCTTTTTTCGTTCACCCAGTGTCTTGCCAAGCCAGATTGCCGTCGCATTGGAGATCCCGAATACAACTACCTGCGCCAGCTGTCTGGCTACCTGTGCCACGGAGTTTGCCGCTACTGCCTCACTTCCCAGATGACCGATAATGGCTGTATTGCAGGACGCTCCAAGCCCCCACATAAGCTCATTCAGCACAACCGGCATGGAATACCGGATGTAATCTGAGAATAACACTTTATCAATCCGGATTAAATACGTGAGACGAATGCTTACCAGCTTGTTCTGAAATCTTGCATATAACAGCACCAGAGCCGTCTCTGCAATCCGCGCACAGAGAGTTCCTATAGCCGCGCCGGCAATCTCCAGTCTCGGCGCCCCGAAAAGTCCGAAAATCAGCACTGCATTGATACAGATATTGACAATCAGCGACACAAAATATACTACCGTCGCCACTACTACCCGCTCAATACTGCGCATAATATTAAGATATACCTGCGTAACCGCCGTAAACACATAGGACATCCCCACAATCCGAAGGTATTTTGCCCCTTCTTTAATCACCTCTTCATCTGAGGTGAAAATATGCATCAAAGCTTCCGGCATCACATATGCAAGCACCGTAAAAACCGCTGCAACTACAATTCCTGCTGTCAGTCCCATGCCAAGAATCTTTTCAATCGTATCGGTATCCCGTTTTCCCCAGTACTGAGCGGTAAGTACAGTCGCTCCTGCCGTAATGCCGAAAAAAATCAGCATCATAATAAACTGGATCTGCCCGGCAAGGGAAGCCCCTGAGAGAACCTTCTCTCCTACACGCCCCAGCATGAACACATCGGTCGCCGTAACACCTACGTTAATCAGATTCTGGATCGCCATCGGAATGACAAGAGCAAATACATTTCTGTAAAAATTTTTCCAGTCAATATTCAAATTATTTGTGGTTTGCTGCTTTATATATTTCATACATATCACGCGCTGTCAGCTTCTTGAAGCAGGCTACGCTCACGGTATCCTGCTTTGTCGCACTGTACGCCATCTTTTTAAGCACCTCATCCGGCTGTACGCCGATGCCAAGCTCACCGATACACGTCGGCATGTTAAGCTCACGAAAGAACGCTTCCGTCCTTTCAATTGAAGCCAGCGCGGCTTCCTCCTTATCCTCTAAATTAATTTCCCATACTTTTTTCCCGTAATCTGCAAATCTATCTATATCAAGCCGGTACACATACCTCGCCCAGCTTCCCCAGACAGCCGAAAGAGTAGCGCCGTGAGCCTCGTCAAACATTCCGCCGAGCTCATGTCCGAGCTTATGAGCCGCAAAATCTTTAGGCCGCCCCAATCCGGTAAGATTATTATGCGACACACTTCCGCACCACATAACCTCACTCATAGCATCATAATCTGCCGGATTCTGATAGACAGCTCTTCCGTTTCGGATAATGGTGCGCATCACTCCTTCTGCAATCTCATCTGTCAGCTCATTCCCCTTCACCGGAGTGAAATACCGCTCCAGTGTATGCATAAGAATATCTACAATTCCGCAGGCAAGCGTATATTTCGGCAGTGTATAAGCAAGCTTAGGATTCATAACTGCAAAGCTGGGCCGCAGGACGTCGTCGTGAGCGCCTGCTTTTACTTTAGTCTCCTCATTCGTCAGTACCGCGGCATCGCTCATCTCACTTCCGGCCGCCGCCAAAGTCAGCACCACACCTACGGGCAGTGCCTTTGTAATCTTCTCGTCTCCGTTCCAGAATTCCCATATATCCGTCTCCGGCGAGGCGGCCCCCAGGGCCACTGCTTTCGCTGTATCAATTACACTTCCGCCGCCCACACCCAGAATCATATCCGCGTCAAAGGAAACTGCCCTTTTCACTCCCTCTCTTGCAAAAGACAGCCTTGGATTCGGCTTTACCCCTCCAAACTCCGTATAAGCAATTTCTTCTTCCTCAAGAGATTCTTTAATTGTATTTAAAAGTCCGCTTTTTACGACGCTCCCGCCTCCATAAACCAGCATAACTCTGGAAGCGCCGCATTTCTTAACCAGTCTTGCACATTCCTTTTCCGTATCCCTTCCAAATACCACTCTCGTAGGCATATATTGTTCAAAACTCTGCATAACTATCTCCTCCTTCAATACTAAAAGTGTTCCGCCCGCGCAAAATATTCCCCTAATCTTTCAAACGCCTGCTCCACATAGCTTCTTGGACACGCAAGATTGAACCTGGCAAAGCCCTTTCCCGCCTCTCCAAAAAAGGTTCCCTCATTAACCAATATCCGGCATTTTTCCTTCAGCTCCTCCTTGATATCCTCTGCCGGAATATTTGTCTGTGAAAAATCTACCCACACAAGATAGGTTCCTTCCGGCTTCCTTACCTTAAGAGCAGGAATATTTTTTTGAATATAGTCTACAAAAACATCTATGTTTCCTTCTATATACTCATTTACCTCCTTAAGCCACTCATCCGACTCTTCATAAGCCCCGATTAATGCTTCTTCGGCAAATGCATTACAGTCCTTCATATGGTAAATGCCCTGAAGTCTCTGAAATTCTTTCCGAATTACCTCATCCTCAATGAGACAATTTGCCACATGAACACTGGCAATATTAAACGGCTTAGAAGGAGACGTGCAGACAATACAGCTTCCTCCAAACTCCCGGCATATCGGCGCGATTACAGTATGCCTGCTTTCTCTTCCTATGATATCGCTATGTATGTCATCTGAGATAATGCAGATATGATGCTCTGCACAGATTCCCGCCAGCCTGGTAAGCTCCTCTTTTGTCCATACCCGGCCGGAGGGATTATGCGGATTGCATAATAAAAGCGCTTTTGTCCTGTCTGTAATACAGGCTTCAAGCCCCTCAAAATCCATGGTATAATATCCATCCTCATTTCTCAGCCTGCTCTCTACTATCTTTCTCCCCGATTCCTTTGCTACCCTGAAGAACGGACCGTAGACCGGTGTCTGAATGATTACTTCATCCCCTTTTTCCGAGACGGCCTCCAATGCTAAAAAGAGACCCTGAACTACATTTTCCACATAACAGATCCAATCCCGTTCCACCGGATAATCATGCTTTTTACTCATGAAGCTCTGCACGGCCTCATAGTACTGATCAGACAAAAACTGATATCCGAATGCTCCTTTTCCCGCCGCCTTCACAAGCCTCCTTGTAATTGCAGGCGCAATCTCAAAATCCATGTCGGCTACCCACATAGGAAGTACATTTTCTCCTACAAAGGGCGCATCCCACTTCTCACAATTCGTGTTTCGCCTCTCAATTCCTTTATCAAAACTGTACATATCTTTTTCTCCTTTTTCTTCTTTTTATATATTCTGCGTATGTGTCAAATAATACACCGCCAGCTGAGTTCTGTCTCTAAGCCTCAGCTTATCCAGTATATCGCTGATATAATTTCTTACCGTTCCCTCGCTTAAAAACAACTCCCCGGCAATCTCTTTATTACTCAATCCCTCTGCTACGAGAGAAACTACCTGGTACTCCTTCTCGCTCAGTCCATGTGCCCTGTAATCAAAGCTTTGTTTTTCCTTAAGAAGCTCCGGCAGTTTGGAAGTAA
Source organism: uncultured Lachnospiraceae bacterium (assembly GCA_946558465.1). Classification (GTDB taxonomy): domain Bacteria; phylum Bacillota; class Clostridia; order Lachnospirales; family Lachnospiraceae; genus CAPEBR01. The sequence continues at coordinate 79,475 of CAMNTM010000008.1, read as the reverse complement.
TCTCTGTTCCAAATACCGTCTGTCCGGTACAGACGGCCCGTACAGCCGGAAGGATACTTTTGTAATCCTGCTTCAAAAGATACCCCTTTACCCCGTATTTTAATGCCTTCACGATATATTCATCGTCCGAAAATGTCGTAAGAAACAGTATCCTCGCTTCCGGATCCTCTTTCAGAATTTCTTCTGCCGCAGCGAGACCGCTTACCTCCCTCATACGAATATCCATCAGCAGCACATCCGGCCGGTGCTCCCGGTAGAGCCTGACCGCTTCTTTTCCGTCTGTCCCGGAAGCAGCCACTTTAACATCCCCTTCTGCCTCCAGTATCGTTTTAAGCGCACTGGCCACGAGCACGTCATCATCTACAATTACAATTCTCATGCTGTCTCCTCCTTCTTCGGCACCGTAATATAGATTTGAAATCCCTGTTTCTTCTGTATCTGAATCGTACCGCCCAGCGTGCGTACTCTGTCCTTCATATTGCAGATTCCGATCCCTCCGGAAACAGAAATTATATTTTCCAGACTTTCCGTATTTTCCTCACTCTTCTGGCTTCCGTTATCCTCTATCACCAGCTGATACAGCTTCGGATGCTCTCTTGCTGTAATCTTTACTCTCGTGGCGTCACTATGCTTTGCTGCATTATTCAAAGCTTCCTTTACAATAGAAATAAAACTGTATTTTATCTCGCGGGGCGTCTGACGGCTCATGTCGAATTTAAGCTGTACTTCACAAAAAACATATTCTCTGGCCAGCGTTTCCAAAACCTCTCTAAGATTTACCGAATCGTCATAGAGGTCATGAACGCTTTCACGTACATTTGTCATCGCCAGATTCAATGTATCCTCAAGCTGGCCCAGCGCCTCCCCGAAATTTTTCTCAGAATCTACTGCCCTCATAGCTCCTACCATCAAAATGGAGCGTGACAGCATATGTCCTACGTTATCGTGGATTTCTCTTGCAATCCGGTTCCTCTCCTTTAATGTCGCTGTATATATATCGTCATCCTGTTTCTTTAACAATGCCCGGTTTTTTTCCTCAAGAAGCAAATTCAGCTCTGTCCCTGCATCACGCATCTTCCAGAACTGCTCCCAAAGCCCTCTGTAGGAGCTTGTCTCATACCAGATGAATCCGGAAAATAAATATCCCAAGGCCAGCACCACAAAAAGCCGCGGATTCTCCTTAAGATAAAAAAACACGCACATACCTCCCAGAAAAAACCCCGGCAGATATCTGCCGTACTCCAGCACATGATAAAACACCAGAGGAGAGAACAAAAGAAACTGCGGTCTGATAAGTGACAGTATAAGATAAAAAATTGTGAAAGTAAAATACATTTTCTCAGACTGCCTTAATTCTATTGACGAGACATAAACTATCACACTTAAAAAAGCAATAACAAGCCACGTATCCACGGGAACTAAAAGCACTGCTAAAAGACAATATAAAAGCACAATACATTGACCTGCAACCGATCTCATAAATCCTCTCTCCTGAAAAATATGACATTTATCACCCTGACCTTGTGACACCTGACACTACTATTATAAATGCGCAGGCTTTATACTACAAGCAGCAGTTTAAAAACTGTTTATAAATATTGAGCTTATAAATTTTAAATCAACTGGAAATGGAGGACTCATATGATACACATTGAAAATCTGGTCAAACGCTACGGGAATCTGACAGCTTTGGACCATCTGAATCTCGACATACAAAAGGGTGAAGTTTTCGGCCTGCTGGGACCTAACGGGTCAGGTAAAACTACTGCCATCAACTGTCTGCTGGCACTCTTAAAATACGAAAAGGGAACCATTACCATTTTCGGAAAGCCTATGCGCCCGGACAGCTATGACATCAAGCGGGATATTGGCGTTGTCATGCAGAATGTAGCTGTCTTTGATCAGATGTCTGTATATGAAAATATTGATTATTTCTGTGGCTTGTATGTAAAAAATAAAGCCGAGCGCAGAGCCCTTGTGGAAGATGCAATCATCTTTTCCGGCCTGGAGGATTTCCGAAAGATGCGGCCGAAAAAGCTGTCCGGAGGACTCTTAAGAAGACTCAATATTGCCTGCGGAATCGTCCATAAACCTAAGCTTATTATTCTGGATGAACCTACTGTCGCTGTTGATCCCCAGAGCCGGAACCGAATTCTAGAAGGAATTTTGGAGTTGAACCGCCAGGGTTCAACCATTATCTACACCTCCCACTATATGGAGGAGGTAGAGCAGATTTGTTCCCGCATCGCTATTATTGACCATGGTCATGTACTCGCAACCGGAACAACGGAGGAATTGAAAAAAATGATTAAGACCGGTGAAACTATAACCATAGAGGCAATTGCTCTCGACGAAGGCGCACTGAAGGATATATTGGCTCTTCCTCATGTATTCGACATAAATTATGAGGAACAGGTACTGAAAATCCGTCTGAACGGAGCCAGGCATAATCTGGTGCGTATCCTGAATTATCTTCAGGAACATGACATTTCCTTCGGACGGGTATTTTCCGAGCTTCCCACATTAAATGACGTATTCCTTGAAATTACCGGAAAAGAATTAAGAGACTGACAGGAGGCACAATTATGCTGCATTTACTTAAATACCGTTTTCTACAGACACTGCGGAACTATTCTATGATGTTCTGGGCTCTGGTTTTTCCCATTATACTTGGGACATTTTTCTATTTTTCCTTCGGCACCTCCGGGGCCGAAGGATGGGGCGAGACAGAATGGGAATCTGTAAAGACAGCTGTTATTGAAGAAGATTCGGCCTCAGAAAACGCTCAGATATTTCTTGAGTTCCTGAATCGTCTTGACGGCGACATCCTCGATCTTAAAAGGGTTTCCTCCGAATCAGAGGCGCTTAAAGCTCTGACAAACGAAAAAGTGCGGGGAATCTTCTATGTAAAAGAAACACCGTCCCTCACAGTTGCCGAAAATGGAATTCCGGAAAGTATTCTCACCTCACTTCTGGATAATTACAACCAGAATACCGCTATGTTCCGGGAGATTGCCGAAACACATCCGGAGAAGCTTAAAGAGGCCTCATCGGCCTTGGAAAACTATCGTACACTGCTGCGCGAGGAGTCACTCGGCGGAAATTCTCTGGATCCAAATGTACAGTATTTTTTCGCACTTATTGCCTATGCCTGCCTCTCCGGGGCTTTCCTTGGCGTCCATTCAAGCTTTGACAGCCAGGCAAACCTATCCTCTCTGGGCGCAAGACGGAGCATCACTCCTACCCATAAGCTTAAACTGGTGCTTGTTGATATGACTGTACTTGTTACAATACATTTTATCAATATTCTGATTCTTAATCTTTATATTACACAGGCTCTCGGGATCAGTCTCGGCAGCGATATCAGCTCCCTCCTTCTCGTTGATTTTATGGGCAGCACTATCGGTATCGCCATCGGACTTGCGCTTGGCTGCATCAGCAAATTTTCCCTCGGAACAAAGCTTAATGCAACTGTGGCAATCACGCTGGTTCCTGGATTCCTTGCCGGACTCATGTTTGGAAATATGAAAAATATTATCGAGCTGCACTGCCCGATTATCAATCGGATTAATCCGGCCGCCGTACTAAGCGACGCCTTCTACTGCATGAGCATCTACAACGATATGGAAAGATTCGTCCGGTGTATCATTATACTGGCTGCTATGAGTATTCTGCTTGTTTTTCTTGCATTTTTAGGTATAAGGAGGGATTGTTATGACAGTATTTAGAGGATTTTTGACTATTACCAAGCGGAACTTGAATACGATGATTATGTATCTTGTTATTTTCCTGTCCATATGCCTGATCATTCAGAAAATGCTGCTTCCGGAAACTGACGAAGCATTTGAACAGCAAAGTCTGAATATTGCAGTAATAGACCGGGATGGAGGACAGCTCGCCCGCGGCCTTGCAGATTATCTCAAAACCTGGCATACAATTAAGGATATTCCCGATGACAAAAGTATCCTTCAGGACCGTCTCTTCTATCGGGAGATCTACTATATTGTAACCATTCCTGATGATTTTGAGGAAAAGTACCTTACCGAAGATGCATCTCTTTCCGTCACAAAGGTTCCCGGAAGTACAAGCGGCTACTATGTAGACCAGCAGATTAACACCTTCTTATCAAATGTAAGAGTCATGACTGCCGGCGGCTTCTCACTTCCAGAGGCGATAGCATATGTACAGGAAAACACAGAAGCCTCCTCCGAGGTTACACTTTTTGATAAAAACGGATATGGAAGCCAGACACCAGAGCACGCCTTTATGTATCAGTATATGCCTTATATCATTCTTTCCATTTTGTGCTATACACTGAGCTACATTATGATCGCCTTCGGGAATCCGGAAGTACGCAAACGGATGCTTATTTCTTCCGTATCTGCCCGCAGTATGAATCTGCAGCTGATACTCGGCTATGGCGTTATCGGCCTCGCCGTATGGGGAATCTGCTCACTCATGCCGGTTCTTTTGTACCACAAAAGCTTTTTATCCGACCCGCATCTTCCGTATTATCTGGTAAACAGCCTCCTTCTGACGCTTGTCGGTCTTTCGATAGCCTTCCTTATCGGAACTCTAGTCCATAGTGCAGAAGTAGTCAGCGCAGTAGTAAATGTAATTACCCTCGGAATGTCATTTTCCTGCGGCGTATTTGTACCTCTGGACATTATCGGAAAAGGATTGAAAGCCATAGCGCATTTTCTTCCGGTTTACTGGTATGAAATCAACAACACCTTAATATCGGGAAACCGCAGCTTCTCACCGTCACAGCTTACTGGTCTTTACACCGGATATGCCATCCAGCTGCTTTTTGCAGCAGCATTTATCGGTATAACACTTGTAATACGTCACACCCGGCGGCAGGCTGACAGCTGAAACATCCGCTCAAATGTACTGGCATGTCCGTCTGACTCGGCACCTGCACAAAAATAACAGGAGATAACAAAGGATATTGTAAAGCTGACCGATATGTACAGAACCCTTTACAATATCCTTTATTTTTACATTGTGACAGTCTTTTCTTCCGTCATCTCTTTTGTGGAAGCTATGACTCTTCAGACGCTTTTTCCAGTGCGTCAAGCAAATCCGATTTTTCAATTGGCTTGTAGACAAAGGCCTTAACTCCAAGCCCCTCAGCCTCGCGGATCGTACCGTCATAGGCCAGAGAAGATACCATGACAATTTTTGCTTCCGGGTCATCCTCTAAAATTGCCTCAGCAGTCTCCAGCCCGTCCATTCCGGGCATAATGATATCCATCGTCACGATATCCGGCTGAATCTTACCATACAGGTCAAGTGCTTCTTCCCCATCCCGGCAGTAGCCTGCCACTTCAAATTCCGTGCCCTCCAAAAGCTTCTGCATCTGGAGCAGCACTACCCGGGAATCATCTACCACCATAAGCCGTTTTCCCATAAGAATCCCTCCTTTCCACAATGTAGCTGTATCTTCACTGTTTATGAGACCGGCAGACCTTCCTCTGCCGGCTCATTCCAAATTTTCATGACGCATCATTGTAAGACGTACATGTTCATTTTCGTCACTAATATAACTGACGGCAAAATATTCCCTATAATTTTCCGGCTTATAAAATCCGTACCGAAATTCTGGTATTTTAAAACGCGATGCTATATCAGCCGCTTGAAACAGCCGATAGGAAATCTCTCCGCACAATACATTAAAATATTCCTTAGTAAAGTCCTCTATGTCCTGAGGGACAGCTGTATCTTCCTGCATCATATACTGTGTAAGCCTGGTAAAAAAAATCTCCTCTGCACAAAGTGATATACCCATCCGAAAACCCTTATCAAAAACAACAAAAACCGTACATACCCTTTCCGCAGGTAAAAGCTCTCTCCGATACAGAGAAATACCGCCTGTCTGCTTTGTCACTCTTCGGATTACCTGATCAAATATATCCTCCATACCCTTACTGTGCATTACTACATCCATACAGATTCCCCCATAAACTTACCGGCTACAGCAGATAAATCTCTCCGGCTGCCAGTCGTCCATTACACATACTGGTCTCCTGTGTCAGCTGAAGTGTCTCCTTACCAATGGTCAGCGCCAATCCGGGATATGCAAGATCACACTTCAACCTGCATTTTTCTACTCCCTCGTCTTCCATTTTTTTCTTCTCTTTTTCCAAATCCTTGTCAAACTGTCCCAGCTTCATCCTGCCCACAGACAAATCCAGCTTAAGCTTTCCCAGCCGTTGTGTTCTGGCCGGACTGTCCGGCTGACGTTCAAGCTGCTCCAGCTCATTTTCCATATCTTCTATCTTCCGCAGAATAAAATCCTTCTCGAAATCAATAAACGGATGACTTCCTAAAAAGACTGCCGTAGGGCTTTCGGATTTAGAACCGATAATCTTGGCATTAACACTGTGCGCGGCACGAATCTCTCCGCCTATAATTGTACCTCTGCCGGAACAGATATGAACCTCTCCGTCACAATATACCTCACAATTGACAAGGCTGTCCGCATATAGGTTTCCCCTTACATGGATAATGCTGTTTTCAAGGAATTTTGCATAAATATTATGATGCGACCGAATAATCGTCTCCGTATCCCCCAGGACACCGTTCGCTACCCTTAAGTCGCCTCCGGCCTCAACATTGCTGGCCTCCACTACACCTTCCACAGTAATATCCCCTACGGACCTTACACTAAAACCGCTCCTGACATCACCGCTGATATGCACGTCTCCCAGAAAATTAATATTTCCGGTAGAATAATCCACATCTCCCGAAATATCCATCGAATATTTTACATTAAAACTCCGGCCGCTGAACTCTACCCTGCCGGCCCGGGATGCCAGAAGCTTACTTCCATCTTCACTGATCTCCGTGTTACGGCCTTTGGGCAGCACCGCCGCCTTCCCGGCCTTCGCCGGAAGCTCCTGATTCAAAACATTTCTTCCCGGCACTCCTTCGCCCGGCGGAATAGCCTGACAGATTACCTGCCCCTCTTCTGCACTCTGTATAATATTCAGAGAAGTATAATCTATCCGGCCCGACTCATCCATTGCAAGCTCCCGTCTCTCCGCTCGTGAAAAGAAATCCTCAACATAGCCGTCCTTTCCATCTGCTGCCGGCTGTCCTTTCGCTGCCAGAATCAGACGAAAATAACAGTCGCCCTCTTCTGGAAGCTTCTTTAAAAGCTCCTCATCTGTACCAAAAGAAACTCCTTTTTCCTTAAGCGCTCTCTCAAGAAGCTCTCCGTCCGCCGGTTTCCCTTCACCGACCGGAGGAAATACGAGTATCCACGCCGCCAGCTTATTCGATGACACAAATACCATCGGCAGCGCATCGATACTTACTGGTGGAATTTCTTCCGTTTCTTCATTCTCAACAGCTTCACTGCTCTCCATATATTCCGTATTTCCACCGTCCTCCTGATTTTTGACAGGCTCCGGATGCTCCTCACCCGCAATGAGCTTCGGCTCATCCGGTACAGCTTCCTTTAAACGGGCTTTGGCTGTTATACTGATTTCCCTCTTTATCCGTGCCGACTCCTGATCCGGGCTGATAAACCCCAGTTCTCCGGCTCCCTCCAGCTTCAGACGAAATACTGCCGGCGCCTCCAGCGCTCCGGTCCACGCAGCATACAGCTGATTAACCGCCTCTTCATCTGTAAATTCCATCTCTCCCGGTATAAGCGGCGGCAGCTCTGGCTTACTTACTTCCTCTGCCGGCTCCGAAGCCTCTTTTATCTTCTCTTCTTCCGCCTGCTGCACATTCTCTTTATCCGCTTCCTCCGGTCTGTCTCCGAATAAACGATTTAAAATCTGATTTTTAAATTTCATACTTTTCACCTCCCCTTCCTCAAAATTTCAAAATCTTTCTACAATTACATTATACATTTAACTATGAAAAGTGACAAGGGAAAAAAAGACCTCTGATGATTAATCATCAAAGGCCTCTTTCATCTTATCCATAAATCCCTTTTTCTTTTTTCCGCTTTTCTCGCTGCCTCCACTGTTTCCGCTGCCTGAAGCGGCATTTAATGTATTCCCTGTCAGCTCGTCGAACCGCCTCAAAGCTTCTTTCGCATCCGCACTCAGACGTTCCGGCGTCTGGATTACAAGCGTTACATAATGGTCCCCGCGTACCTGCGAATTCCGCACGGAAGGAACTCCCTTTCCCTTCAGCCGTACCTTCGTATCCGTCTTGGTACCTGCCTTCACATTATAGATTACCTCTCCGTCAACCGTCTTGATTCGGATGTCCGCTCCCAGAGCTGCCTGAGCAAATGAAATCGGCACCGTCGAGAAAATATGCATATCCTGGCGCTGGAAAATCGGATGACGGGAAACCACAACCTCCACCAGAAGGTCTCCTCTCGGTCCTCCGTTTACTCCCGGCTCGCCCTTTTCCCGGATCCGCACACTCTGCCCGTTGTCAATTCCTGCCGGAATTGATACAGATATCTTTTTTCTGTTGGAGACATAGCCGGTTCCGCCGCAGTCTGAGCATTTCTCACGAACAATTTTACCAGTCCCATGACAATCCGGACAGGTCTGTACGTTCTGTACCGTGCCGAAAAAGGACTGCTGCGTATACACAACCTGGCCCTTGCCGCCGCATTTCGGGCAGGTTTCCGGTGAGGTCCCCGGCTTTGCTCCTGTGCCGCCGCATTTCGGGCAGGAATCCTTCAGCACAACATCCAGTTCTTTCTCACAGCCGAACACAGCCTCCTCAAACGTAATTCTTACGCTCTTCCGGATATTCATGCCCTTCATCGGTCCCTGGCTTGCACGGCCTCTTCTTCCGCCTCCGAACAAATCACCGAAAATATCACCGAAAATATCGCTGAAATCCGCTCCGCTGAAATCAAAGCCTCCGAATCCTCCCGCACCGCCGGCACCGCCTTCAAACGCGGCGTGGCCAAATTGGTCATACTGGCGGCGTTTTTCCGGATCACTGAGCACCGCATATGCTTCAGAGGCCTCCTTAAATTTTTTCTCGGCCTCTGCATCTCCCGGATTCATGTCAGGATGATATTTTTTGGCAACCTGTCTGTATGCTTTTTTTAAAGCAGCGTCATCGGCATCCTTACCGACGCCGAGAACCTCATAATAATCGCGTTTTGATTCTGCCATAATTTATCCCTTTCCTTTCCAAAACCCACATGTACCTCTCGGCACACCATCAGGGCATGAAAGCACCGCGGGACCCGGCCTCTGGAAACACCGTTTAAGGTTTTCCGGCCGCCGGATTCCGCGGAACAGTCCCTAATATCTTTTAAGACTTATACCTCTTTATAATCTCCGTCTACAACGTCGTCCCCTGCAAAGCCTTCCGGCGCCGGACCTGCCTGCGGACCTGCTCCCATATCAGGACCTGCTCCCTGTGCACCTGCTGCGGCACCTGCCTGCTCATACATCTTCGTAAAGAGCTTTTGAGCGCTCTCCATAAGCTTCTCCTTTGCTGCTTTGATCTCCGCAATCTGAGCATCAGACATATCATCCATATTTACCTTTTCAAGCAATTCCTTCAGTGCCTTACAATCTGCCTCAACAGCCCCTTTATCAGCCCCGTCAAGCTTGTCGCCGACCTCGCCGAGCGCCTTCTCTGTCTGGAATACCAGCGCATCGGCGTCGTTCTTTGTATCTATACCCTCTTTACGTTTCTTATCCTGTGCCTCAAATGCTGCCGCTTCCTTTACTGCCTTATCAATATCCTCATCAGACATATTGGAGCCTGCAGTAATCGTAATATGCTGCTCCTTTCCTGTTCCTAAATCCTTAGCAGACACATTTACAATACCGTTTGCATCAATATCAAACGTAACCTCAATCTGCGGTACTCCGCGCGGCGCCGGCGGAATTCCATCCAGTCTGAATTGGCCGAGAGACTTGTTGTCTCTTGCAAACTGTCTCTCACCCTGCACAACATTAATATCCACTGCAGTCTGATTGTCAGCTGCCGTTGAGAAAATCTGACTCTTCTTTGTCGGGATTGTCGTATTTCTCTCAATCAGTCTTGTAGCGACACCGCCCATAGTCTCAATAGACAAAGAAAGCGGAGTTACGTCAAGAAGAAGAATATCTCCTGCTCCTGTATCGCCTGCAAGCTTTCCGCCCTGAACAGAAGCTCCAAGCGCTACACACTCGTCCGGGTTCAGAGATTTGCTCGGCTCCTTGCCGGTCAGACGCTTAACCTCTTCCTGAACTGCCGGGATACGTGTGGAACCGCCTACCAGCAGCACCTGGCCAAGCTCGGATGCAGCGATTCCTGCATCGGAAAGCGCTCTTGTCACAGGCTCAGATGTCTTTAATACAAGATCATGTGTCAGTTCATCAAATTTTGCTCTTGTAAGGTTCATGTCAAAATGCTTCGGACCCTCAGCTGTTGCTGTAATGAACGGAAGATTGATATTTGTTGTCGTTGCAGAGGACAGCTCCTTTTTAGCCTTCTCTGCCGCTTCCTTTAATCTCTGGAGCGCCATCTTATCTGCAGATAAATCCACGCCCTCCTGCTTCTTAAACTCTGCAATCATGTAATCGGTAATCTTCTGATCAAAATCGTCGCCGCCGAGTCTGTTATTTCCGGCTGTAGACAATACCTCGATAACACCGTCGCCGATCTCGATGACAGATACATCAAACGTGCCTCCTCCAAGATCATATACCATGATTTTCTGCTCTTTCTCATTGTCAAGACCATAAGCCAGCGCCGCCGCCGTAGGCTCATTGATAATACGCTTTACATCAAGTCCTGCAATCTTTCCTGCGTCCTTTGTTGCCTGACGCTGAGCATCATTAAAGTAAGCAGGTACTGTAATAACAGCCTCTGTCACCTTTTCTCCCAGATATCCTTCTGCATCGGCCTTAAGCTTCTGAAGAATCATGGCGGAAATCTCCTGCGGAGAATATTTTTTATCATCAATCGTTACTCTGAAATCAGAGCCCATCTCTCTCTTAATAGAAGAGATCGTTCTCTCTGCATTCGTAACGGCCTGACGTTTTGCCGGCTCGCCTACAAGACGCTCTCCGGTCTTGGTAAATGCTACCACAGACGGTGTTGTTCTCGCTCCTTCTGTATTTGCAATAACTGTCGGCTGTCCGCCTTCCATAACAGCTACGCAGCTGTTGGTGGTTCCCAAATCAATTCCTATGATTTTGCCCATTTTTATTTCCTCCTCTAATTTGCTACTTTTACCATACTGTGTCTCACAACTGAGTCACGATACATATAACCCTTCTGGAACTCCTCGGCTACTATATTCTCACCGAAATTCTCGTCCTCCACATGCATCACTGCATTGTGAAAATCTGGATTGAATTCCTTTCCTACCGCCTCGATAGGTATGACTCCAACCCCTTCCAATGTAGTCATCAGCTGCTTATACACCATCTCCATTCCCTGAACAAACGGATTCTCTTTTTCCTCCTCCTTGACAGCGCCAAGTCCTCGTTCAAAGTTATCGACTACCGGAAGTATCTTATCTATGATATCTTTCGCTCCTATCTCATACATGTGGGATTTCTCCTTCTCTGTACGTTTGCGGAAGTTATCAAACTCTGCTATCTGACGAGTAAGACGGTCTGTCAGCTCCTCAATCTTCTCGTCCCTTTTATCTTTTTTATTTTTTTTGCCAAACAGCTTTCTGGCTGCTTTTTTTTCGCTGTCTTCTTCGTCTGCCTCTTCCTCTGCCTGCTCCTCGTCTACGGCTGCTTCTTCATCGGCTCCCTCTGCTTCTTCTGTCTGTACATCGGCCTTTTCTGTTTCTTCTGCCTGTTCTCCTTCTTCCAGCTCTGTCTCCTTGCTTTCATCGGGCTTTTTTACAGCTCTCGCCTTCTTTGCCTCTTCCACAGCTTCCTTTACCATCTCTTCCTGGCTTTTTTCCTTCTTATCTTCCAAGAGTTATGCCACCTTTCCTCTTTCATTAATTCTTATGAAACATCTGATCCAGCTCATTTTGCAGCCGCTTCATCGACTTCAGCACATGCTCATAATCCATTCTTTTTGGTCCTACAATACCTATCGTTCCCTTCATGCCGTCGCCCAATTCATAGGTTGCCGTAACAACGCTGCAGTCCTTCATATTCTGAACCGGCGTCTCGTCTCCGATATATACTTGAATCCCGGTATTATCCTCCTGTGACAATGTCTGCGTCACAAGCTCGGTAAGCTGCTGCTTTTCTTCAAATGCACTGATAATCTCCTGTGCACTCTGCTTATCAGACAGCTCCGGATATTTGAAGATATTCGTCGTACCGCTTGTGTATATCTGCATATCCTCATCTACCTGTATCACATCGGCTACTGCATCCAGCACATTTCCAATCACCTCACTGTGTATACCTGCCTGCTCCTTGAGTCTTGCAATCAAACCCAGATTAATCTCTTCAATCGACATGCCGTTCAGAGTCGTATTAAGAAGCATATTAAGCTTTAAAAGATTTTCATTGCTGAGAGGCTCATCTATACGGATAATCTTATTTTTGATTACATTGCCTCCAAGCACAATCACGGCAATAACCTGCTCATCATCCACCATAGACAGCTGAATGAATTTCAATTTATTTGCATTATTCACAGGCGTAGAAACCATCGTCGCATAATTTGTGCTGCTTGCCAGCACCTTTGCCACCTGCTTCAGAAGATGCTCCATCTTATCCGCTTTCTCAAGCATCTGTTCCTGACGCTCAGTCAATTCCTGCTCTTTCTCCTCCATCAGCATATCGACATAAAGCCGGTAACCTTTATCCGAAGGGATACGTCCTGCCGACGTATGAGGCTGCATGATATAGCCCAGCTCCTCTAAATCAGACATCTCATTTCGGATTGTTGCTGAACTCAGATTCAAGTCCGTGTACTTGGAAATCGTCCTTGAACCCACCGGCTCGCCTGTCTCAAGATAGGTTCGGATAATCGCGTGAAGAATCTTCAGCTTCCTGTCATTAAGACCATGCTCTGATACCATCTGCCTCCTCCTTTCGGATTTGTCTGTTAGCACTCTTTATATTCGAGTGCTAACATCTTCGAATACTAATTTAACACTATGATTTGCTTTTGTCAACATAGTTTATACTTTTTTTATGAACGTTTTTTCAGATGTTTTCGGCCTATACTGCAAAAGCCGGAAATACATGCGGCAATCCGCCCTGTATCTCCGGCCCTTTAACCTTAAATCATGCTCTGATACTTCCCAGAAGCGTCTGTACATCTGACATCATATTGCTCATCTTCCTGTAATTCGCATACTGTGCCTCCCGTTTTCCTCTGGCTGCCGTCTGTATGCCGTGCATCTCAGACTCCGCCGCTATACGCCCCCCGATATCAATCTTTTTTTCGTCCTTTTTGTTCAGCTTATTCAGCTCAGCCTCAAGCCTATCCAAAAATACACGTACCTCCTTTAGAAATGTATCTACATCCTTCCAGAAGTCTTCCTCCTTAAGAGAATCCTGTGCCGCTGCCGCAGTATCCGCATCGGACGCGGCGGCAAGCTCCTTTCCGATATCCTCCGAAAGCCGGTCAAAGGTTTTTTTCAGATGCTCCAGCTCTTCCTCTGCTGAAAGTCTCCGATAGCGTACAGGCTGACCGTCTATCTCAAACTCTACACCGGCAAAATCTCCTCCGATGCTGTCATCGAAAGTCCAAACCTCCCTTGAACCGTCTGCATGCCCGTCAATAATACTTTTATATATAGAACCAAACGCACTTACCAGACTTTCAGCGTGATCTGTCATATCCTGCTTTTCTTTTCCCGCCAGCTCCGCCTGATACCGGCTCCTCAGCTCATTATAAAGTTTTCTGCTTATTCCGTCGGCATTGCTGTCATCAAGCCGGTCAAGTATGTAACTTCTGCATATCCCATCCATAAGTGACATGCTTTTGCCTGTCATCAGTACTGCTCTTTCCTCTCCATGCTCAATTCCTGTCTGAAAACTTATGTCTGACAGCGCATCTTTCATGTAGTTCAGTCCGTCTTTTGAGATCGTAACCTCATCCTTCGAGATCGTCTTCTGCTTCTCTATAAATTCATCGGCAAACTGTACAATCTTTGTACCATTTTTAAAGCTCTCGATCTGAGAACAATTTTTAATATTCAGCCTGTCAAGCAAAAATGTGTAATCCCCATATATCTTCATAATGATACCGCCGTTTTCCTTCTGTTTTTATTCTTAACTTTTATATCGGAGGATTTCCAAAAAAATTAACACATCAGCTCAGTTCAACCTTTTCTGCCTCCTCAGGCTTGAACTCATTTTCCAGATCATAAATATTATGTCCTGTAGATTCTCCCAATACTCTTCCTTCCAGTGAATAACAGCGGATGAATCTCTTTACATCAATGCTGGACCAGTGCTCTACATCCCAGCTCATATATCCGTCTGCATCGGATTTCTTTTCCTTAAGGTATAAATCAACCTGACGTCCGTTTCTCATGAGCTCAATCAATCCCTTTGTTCCGTCAACCTCCAGCTCTTCCTTTTTTACTGAATCATAAACCTTCATTGTACGTTCCCTCCTGCTTTATCATACTTTTTCTATACTTTTCAAAATCTTACAACCGTTTTTGTCTTTGCCTCCTGCCCGGCCAGCTTCCACTGGCTTCTCACCAGGGAAAAGCTTGCCCACACCGCCAGAATATAGCCTACAGCCAAATCCTTCACTACACCTCCGATAACCTCCGGCTCTTCAAGCAGCATCGGGACCATGCCGAATGCATCCCCCATAGACACAGAATACAAAGAGACATCTTTCAGCTCCTTATATACAATCAATCCCAATGATACATACTCTGCTCCTATGATCACAAGTGCAGAGAGAAACACGCAAATGACAACCCCAGCCTTTGACATGCCCTTTCCAAGCATCTGATACCCCTTCATCCCGCACAGGACAATAACGTAGCCCGCAATTCCGGCAATAAAGCCGACTTGTCCGATAATCACCCACAGCACTGCTCCCAGCAGAACTCCTATTGCCGCGCCCAGTATACCAAGCGGAATATTTTCCTTTTTATGTGCCTGTTCATTCGCCTCACTCATCGTACGTGTCAGACAATTCTGACAAAGCAGCACCGGAACACCGTCTACTGAAGCCGTATTTAAGGTCTCCACACTTTTACAGTAAGTACAGCAGCTATGCAATCCGTACTGCGTACATTTTGCAGTAACGGAAGATATAACTTCATCCAGATTATCCTTATCTTTCTGCTCCTCGGACTGTATGCTCAGAGAAACGGTATCCATTCCATTATAGCCGGCATAGACGACACAGGAATAGATCTGTCTCAGCGCCCCGAGATAGTCCAGAAACTGCTGTTTTGCCAGACTGTTTTCCACTTTTACATGAAGCTGTACCTGGTACTGATTTCTCTCCCTTTCAGGTATTACCAGAACCACGATTCCATTGTACATCCCATGCATTACATTCAACTGTCTTTCCAGACGAAAACCATCCGGCATAACATTTTCAATTTGTACATCCATCTTTTTTCCCTCCACCATAAAGCTATGTCTCTATTATACAATCTATAATTAAAAAACACAACTACTGCTTTTATGCTTAAAAATCTCCTTTTCTTCCATCGTTTTAAAAATTACGGCTTCCTTCCAAATTCTACTTGACAAATAACCTGCATCTATTATATTATTGTACTAGTCAGTTAATACAATAATACATTAATACACATGACAGGAGGACTACTATGAGCGTGATTCTAAGAACCAATCATCTGACAAAACGTTACGGGCACCGCACCGTACTGAGTGATTTATCTATGACCATCTACGAAGGCGATATATATGGGCTTATCGGGAAAAATGGTGCGGGGAAGACAACACTGATTCGGATGGCAGCCGGACTGGCGTCTCCAAGCGACGGCAGCATCCTGCTCTTCGGGAAACCCGACCTTCTCCAGGGCCGGAAAGAAATTGGAACCGTTATTGAATCTCCGGCTCTTTACCCGGGCATGACTGCCAGAGAAAATCTTATAACACAATGTAAGCTGCAGGATGCAGACCCTGCTCAGATTGAATCTATCTTAAGCCTTGTAGGACTTGGCGATACCGGCGCAAAGAAAGCGAAGCATTTTTCACTGGGCATGCGGCAGCGTCTGGCAATTGCTGTATCTCTCATCGGAAACCCCAGGCTTCTCCTTCTTGATGAGCCGACGAACGGTCTGGACCCCGAAGGAATCCGGGAAATACGTAATCTGATACTAAAGCTCAACAAGGAAAGACATATTACCGTCCTGATTTCAAGTCATATATTGGGAGAACTTTCTAAGCTTGCAACCCGCTACGGCATTCTCCACCACGGAGTCCTTCTGGAGGAATTTACAGAGAACGAGCTGTGGGAACGCTGCAGCAAAGCCGAAGATCATGATATGGATTTAGAAGAATACTTTTTACAGAAAATAGGAGGAAATTAACATGAAGCATTTACTAAAAAGTGATTTTTACAAGCTGCGCAAGGCAAGATATTTCTGGGTGTGTCTGGTACTTAATCTTGTTCTTGCCGCCGGTACTGTATTTCTTCTTGATTTCACATATAAGATGAACGGAGATACTCTTGCTGCGCAAATGGAGGAACAACAGCATAATATGGAAGAAACCGGTGTGAATATTTCCATGGACGGAATTCCCGCAAGCTACGAAGAGCTGTCCGCCTCCAATCAGCTGATTTCATTTTTTACCGGCAACACGACGCTCATCATCGCTGTTCTAATATCCCTATTTGTCGGGAGCGAATTTAATTACGGCACGATGAAAAACATTGCCTCCAAAAATTACAGCCGGAATAAAATCTACTTGTCCAAGCTGATTGCCGGTGTCGTCACAGCAATCTGCTTTACGCTTTTATTTGCCCTGACTGCCACTTTAACTGCCGCCGCATTGTGGGGCTTCGGCGATGTATCCTCCGGATTTTGGGGAGAGGCTTTCGCTTCTATCGGACTGGAGCTTCTGCTCTGTAGTGCATATGTCTCTGTCTTTGTCATGTTCAGCATGCTGGTGAGGCAGAATGGAGGCTCCTTAGCTGCCAATATCTGCTTTCTGGAATTTATTTCCTTAGCTGTCATGCTCGGAGAAGTAATTATAAAAAAGGTGCTGGATAAAACTGTAACCTTATCGAATTACCTGATTGACACAAATATGAATGCCATAATGTCAGGGCTTGACAAAACAATTGTAATTCGAAGTCTGTGCGTAGGTATCGTCTTTTTTGCCGCTGCCACACTTATCGGCATGCACGACTTCTGCAGGCGGGACATCCGCTGACAAAACTGCCGCTGCTCATAGCTTGCCGTCCGGCCGCGCACCTGCCCTGCCGGCGGCATACATTACGGGCTGCTCGCATGAATTATACGGTTTTATAAGATGATTTAGCGTATCTGACAAGGGAATAATAACACGGCACCTAAAGAATGGAGCCAGCCTGCACCAGACCGCCGCTATTGGGGAAAACTCAAAGCGGCGGTTTTTGCGCGATGCAGCCGGAGCCTGCCGGGGGGGGGAATAGACAACAGTAAAAGAATATGCTATACTTGATTTCTCTAAATAAGCTATTTACCAACAAACCGGAATTTGTTAAGAGGTGAAAATTTATATGTGGATTGACTATAAGAAACTGGCTGATTGGGAACTGGTCAAAGAAGTCGTTGTTGGCGGCCTGGAATGGGTTGGGTTTTCAAAAATAAATGCAAGAAAATTACTCTGCATATCATCTCAAAAAACTACTATTATTGACTGCTTTTCAGGCGAAATCTTCGAGTGCAGCTGCGAATACGATGAAGAAGCCGCGATTGCATACTGCGATGAATTACCTAATGAAGAAATCAGCATAGCAGGATACTATGGTGGAAAATTACCTGACAGTTCCGTACAAGAAGACAGCGTTAGTGTAAATAAAGAAGATTTAATAACAACTGTGTTGTTTTCTTCTGCTCAAGGTAACAAAAGTATGATTTTTCGTAACTATGGATTTTATACTTGCGGTTTTAGCAATGATGGAAAATATTTTGTGTTTGCTCAAGATGCAGGAGTTACCGTATTGAGAAGAAGTAATTGAGTATTATTTAGGCAAATTCTGATTTATCGCGGAGTTTTGATCGGTAAGCGGGCTGCAAAATCATTTGAAAGATACTTTTGTTTTATAAATTTGGGGCAGGTTTGGGACAAAATATCCCAAAGCAGGGGCAGGCCAAAGGGCGGTACTGTAAAAAGTGCCGCCCTTTTCTGCTGTCAAAATTTTATGAAATGGGAGGGAGTTCATGCAAACACAGCCAAAGTATCAAAGCGAAGTCACAACCGTTGTTACGGGAGAGCGGACAATCCAGCGGCGAGCGCGTGATACACTGGAAAATCTAAAAATTTTTACTTCGCATTATATCATTGTCAAAGACATTTTGAAGCTTTGCATAATATTAAATTTTATCAGCATAATATTACGAAAATACTTTGATTCTTTGAAAGGAAAAGAATAAAATGAGCAATCACCTGAAAAACGAGACAAGCCCGTATCTTCTGCAGCATGCAGAAAACCCTGTAGATTGGTATCCGTGGTGCATAGAAGCATTTGAGAAAGCCAGAAGAGAGGATAAGCCGGTTTTCTTAAGCATCGGCTACAGCACATGTCATTGGTGCCACGTTATGGCACACGAAAGCTTTGAAAATCAAACAGCGGCTGATATTCTAAATCAATATTTTGTTTCTATCAAGGTCGACCGGGAGGAACGTCCTGACATTGACAGTGTATATATGTCCGTGTGCCAGACATTTACCGGAAGCGGCGGATGGCCTATGAGCATCTTCATGACCTGGGACAAAAAGCCGTTTTTTGCAGGAACATATTTTCCGATACGGTCACAGCACGGTATGCCGGGATTTGCTGATTTGCTGAATGCCGTGGTAAATCAGTGGAACAAAAACCGAAAAGAGCTTTTACACTCGGCAGACGAATTAATCGCACATCTCAAGGAAGCACAGCCCGGTTATAGAAAGGAAAATGAATTCGACGAGAATCTCTTCGAGAAAGCAGTACAGCTGTTTTCGGACAGCTTTGACAGCGTATGCGGCGGCTTCGGAGAGGCTCCCAAATTTCCCGTTCCCCACAATTTATTATTTCTGACATTGTACGCAGAACAAAGCCAGAATCCGTATATATTGAAAATGGCCGAAAAAACTCTTACACAGATGCGTAAAGGCGGCATATTTGATCATGTCGGATATGGATTTTCCAGATATTCCACTGACAAATACTTTCTTGCACCTCATTTTGAAAAAATGCTGTATGACAATGCACTGCTGATTATCGCATATACGGCAGTTTACACGGCATCCGGAAAGCAGATTTATTTGGATACTGCAATGAAAACTGCACAATATATTCTCCGTGAAATGACCGGTCCGGCCGGAGAATTCTACAGTGCACAGGATGCTGACAGTGAAGGAATAGAAGGAAAATTCTATACCTTTACATTGGACGAAATCATCAAGCTTCTGGGAAAGGAAAAGGGAAAACCATTTTCAGATACATTTGATATTACCGCAGACGGTAATTTTGAAGATGTAAATATTCCAAATCTTCTAAAAAGCAATGATTTGAAGTCAGATTACAGCGAAGAGCTTCAAAAGCTGTATATTTACCGAAAAAATCGTTCAAAGCTGCACCTTGATGACAAGGTTCTGCTTTCCTGGAATTCTATGATGACAGCAGCATTATCTGTACTTTACAGGGCTTCAAAGGAGGCGGAATATCTTCAGGCAGCTATAAACGCACAAAAATTTATTGAAAAGAATTTATGCAGAGATCTATGCTTGTTTACAAGCTGGCGCAAGGAGAAGCACTCAAAAAACAGTTTTTTAGACGACTATGCATTTTATATTACTGCATTGACAGAGCTTTATAATTCCACTCTGAACAAGGAATATCTCGAAAAAGCAGAACAGTTCTTAAATGAAACAGTAAAACGATTCGCCGATGAAAAAAACGGCGGGTTTTATCTGTCTGCTCCGGACAGTACAGAACTCTTTATGAGTCCGAAGGAAACCTATGACGGCGCCGTCCCAAGCGGAAATTCTATTATGGCATATAATCTTGTCAGGCTTTATCAGCTGACCGGTAAGAAGGAGTACAGAGAACTGGCCGAAAAGCAGATTCATTTTATGTCGGCACAGGCACAGATTTTTCCGGCAGGATACAGTATGTTTCTGCTGGCAAAGCTGATTTATGACAATCCGCCAAAACATATTGTGATTTCTCTAAAGGATATTTCAGATTTGGAAAAAATTAAAAAGCAGCTCCCGGTATTGGCCGACGTAATCGTTGTTTCAGAAAACAGCGAGTATCCGCTCATAAATGAAAAGACAACATTTTATGTATGTAAAAATTATATCTGCCTTCCGCCGGAAAATTCATTGGATGCAGAATAACACGATTATTTCATAAATTTATCAATCGCCTGGTTCAGCTTTTCAACCGCCTCTAAGTCATGCTCCTCCACTGCCTCCACTATGCAGTGGTTCATGTGGTTTTTGAGCACAACCTTTCCTGTATTATTAATTGCTGATCGAACTGCAGCAAGCTGAATCAGCACATCACTGCAGTCGGCATCATTCTCTACCATACGTTTGACTGCCTCCAGATGCCCTATTGCCTTCGACAGGCGGTTTACTACCGCTTTCTTTTCCTCTGCGCTGTGTACATGTCCATGCAGGTGTTTATGTTCCTTCATCTTTTCTGCCGGCCCTTCTTAATGTTTTACTACAACAATAATATACTTCTTATCCCCTGTCTATTATACGCATCTGTCCAGATAAACACAACCCCTTGTTCAGCTTTGGCAGTTCAATGATTCTTGTACATACCCGCCTGGCAAGAGCCATGTTATGCGTTACTACAAGCATCCCGAATCCGTTCCTTTCGGCTGCTTTAAGAACATTCTGCCAGATCTGTGCCTGGGTAATGACATCGAGCATCGTACTGATCTCATCACAAATTAAAAACTTTGTTTCAGGCCCCAGCACCCGTGCGATACAAAACCGCTGGAGCTCTCCTGCGGAAAGCTCCGACGGCCATCTTGTGAGCCACTCTTTCTCAATTCCCATATCCCGGAGCAGCTTCTCATCCGGCTCCCACCCTTCTGTTAAGATTTTTTCCATCTTCCATCTTGGATTTACCGCCAGCTCCGGGTGCTGATAGATGAGCTGCACCGGACAGTATCCCTTCTTAGGAAGCGGAGCTTTCTGCCACAGAACAGCTCCTTCCTTTGGCTGCTCGCAGCCCGCCAGTATTTTTGCAAGCGTACTCTTCCCACAACCTGAAGGACCCACAAGTGCAGCACGCTCTCCCGCCTGTATATGAAGGCTTACCTCCTTTAAAATCCACGGCTTCCGGGGAGAATAACGAAAACCGATATTCAAAGCCTCAAGCCCAATTTCTTTTTCCGGCTCTCCTCTTTTTCCTCCGTCTTTAGATTTCATCTCGTATGCACCTTACCCTTCCTCCACGGACTTCCCGCATCTTAATCTCCCTTCCACACGCCTCCGAGCGCATCGGACATCTGTCTGCGAAGAGACAGCCCTTCGGCAGATTTCCCGCATAGGGCTGAGATCCCGGAATCGGGCGGAAGCCGTTCTGAGGCAGCGCGTCTAAAAATGCTCTGCTGTATGGATGCCTAAGCGCCGCTCCTCCTGACTGAAAATCTTCTGTCAGCGCTTCTTCTACAACTGTTCCTGCGTAAAACACAGCGATCCGGTCTGCACTGCGAAACGCCAGATCAATATCATGGGTAATCAAAAGTACCCCGCAGCCCCGCTCTGCCATTTGGCGAAAGCTTTTCATTGTTTCCTCTGCCATCTCCTCATTCAGTCCCGGCGTCGGCTCATCAGCCACCACCAGCCGGGCCTTCTCCATCTCCGCCGCAGAGATCAGCACCCTCCGCGCCATACCGCCGGAAAGCTCCCACGGATACAGTCTGTCCACATTCTCCGAAAGCCCGTACCGCTCAAATACATTCTCCTGCATTTTCTTACTTCCCCGCACGCCCCTCACCTGACGCCCTACACGCATCAGCGGGTCCAGATAATCCACGGATTGAGGAATCAGCACAATCTCTTTCCCCCGCAGCCTTTTCTGCTCTTTTTCCCCATAGGCCCCTCCCTGGTATCTCATCTCTCCCTGCACGGCAGCATTTCCCGGAAGAATCCCAAGCACAGCATGCGCAAGAACACTCTTTCCCGAACCACTAGCGCCTATCACTGCCATAATTTCCCCGGCATAAACCGTAAGACTCAGTCTGTGCAGCACCTCAAGCTCTCTCCTCCTGAGTCCCTTATAATACATGCCAAAGGAAACGGTAAGATCTTCTACCTCCAATACCGGAGCTTTTCCCTTTTCATGCTCCCACTTGTTCTCTACTCCCGTTACAGATTCCTTTTCCTTTTTTTCCATTTTTTCATCCACTTCTTTTCAAGCTGTTTTCTTTTTATCTGCCTCGTTCCAATCCAGTTTCCTTCCATCCGCTTCTTTTCAGGCTGTTTTCCAAAGTCTATTCATTCCCGCTTCCCGGATTCAAAAGCCTTTTCAGGCTTTCTCCGATTACGTCGAACAGCATAACTGCTGCAAGAAGCATAAAGCCTGGAAAAAACGCAAGCCACCACTTCCCGGTAGAAATATATTTCATTGACTCCGACAAAATCACGCCGATTGCCGGCTCCTCCGCCGGAAGTCCAAATCCCAGAAAGGTAATCGCCGCCTCATGCATAATAGCATGAGGGAACAATAAAATTACACCTACCAGATACACCGGCAGTACATGCGGAACGATATGCTCCCACGCTGCCTGCAGCCGGCTCCTTCCCATCTTATAGGCTGCCTTTACATACTGAGAGTTTCGAATCTGCAGTACCTCTGAACGCACTATACGAGTCAGCTCCGGCCAATGCGTCAGAGCCACAGCCGCTGTCACTCCCTTCACTCCTCTTCCCATCATAAAGGAAATCAAAATCAATAAAATCAAATGTGGAATTCCCATACACAAATCCACACACCAATTGACAAAACTATCTATCCGGCCCCCAAATACTGCAGCCGCCACTCCTGCGGCCAATGCCGCCGCCGAACTGATGCCCGCCGCCAGCACTGCAATAATAAGACTTGTAGACAAACCCTTTACTGAACGAAAAAGCATATCTCTTCCCATATCGTCCGTACCGAAAATATGTCCCCAGCCCGGGGGCAGAAGCTTTTCGCTGTATTCAATTCCATACGCTTCCTTTGGCATACTTATCCCCCATATAAAAATTACAGAAAGATACAGCACTGCCGCCGCAATATAGATTAACGTTTTGGTTCTCGTATTTATTTTTCCTGTCTTTTTCATATCTCAGTTACTTCTCCGTTTCATCTGGCAGACGCCTCCCGAATTCTTGGATCCAGGATCATATACAGAAGGTTTGCCGCCAGATTCCCTGCAAACACAAATACCGCACTGAATACTGCAATTCCCAGAAGCAGCGGCACATCTGCGTTTAGCCCCGCCGCTGTCAGGGCACTTCCGATTCCCGGATAGGAAAATACAGATTCTGCCAGTGCAGCCCCTCCGAACAGCTCGCTAAAGGAAGCGAACTGCAGCGTTATGGCAGGCATCAGCGTATTGCGGATTCCGTGCCGCAGTACAATCTGAGCCATACTCTCTCCCCTTGCCCTTGCAAAAAGGATAAAATCACTTTCCATAATTTCAAGCATCTTCTGCCGGGTATAAAGCGTTATCTTACCTATCCCCAGAACACTTAAGGTCAGAGCCGGAAGTATCATATGATAAATCCGGTCGGCTAATGTAATCTCATCTGCTAATTTCCCCATAGGAGCGGCCAGTCCGATAGGAAACCACCGAAGTTTCACCGCAAACAGGCTTAAAATCAAAAGACCTATCCAAAAGGTAGGCGCTGATTGAAGCACCAGACAAAGGGTCTTAATAATCCTGTCTCCTAAGCTCCCCCGTCTTACTGCCGCTGCTAACCCCAGCACATATCCCAGAATACCGGAAAGGGTCCACGCTGCAAGCATCAGCCACACAGAATACCGGAATCTTTCCAGTATTACTGTCTTCACCGGACGCTTAAAGGTTATTGAGTCCCCCCAATCTCCCTGCAGAAAATTTTCCGCCCACGCTGCAAACCGCCTGACGGGAGGATCTTTTAGGCTCCAGTGCTCTGCTATTTCCTCCTTTGCTTCCTCTGACAGCGCCGAATCCGTCCCGATATATGCAGTCATCGGATCTATGGGGGCTGCTTCCATAAGCACAAAAGAGAGAACACTCACTGCAATCAGCAGCGACAGCATACGAAACACCGTCCGCCCTAGATATCTGACATAAGTCATTCCTTTTCTTCCTTTCCTGCAGCACTTTTACTGTATGCCGCACCTTCTATGCCGGCACAAAAGATGCCGGACTCCTCTGACATTATAACAGCTTCCAATCCTTCATATTACAGATAATCGGGATTCCATGTCCATGTGGATGAGGTACCTGTGTCTCTTTCGAAATATCCACCCTGTCACTTATAAAATAACAATGCTCAATATTCACAAGATATAGATATGGTACTTCCCCGGCATAAACCTCCTGTACCTTCTTCCACTTTTCCACTGCTTCGTCATGCCCCGGCGCATCAAGCGCCTCCTGAATCAGGGCGTCTGTCTCGGCATTTTCATATCCCGGCGTATTGGCATACTGAGCAGTCAAAAATGTCTCGAAAGCAAACAACTGATGGAGAACAATCGGATTAAACTGTCCGAAGCCCCACACAACACCTGCCTGGTAAGAAGCGGCTGTAATCTCATCCCAGGTTGTCTGTTTTACTGTAATCTTGATTCCCAGCTTTTCTGCTTCTACAGCCAGCGCCGCTGCCAGACGGTATCTGTCCTGCTCGTCAGAAGGAGTATAGACCTCAAAGGCACACCGAAGTCCGTCTTTTTCCCGGATGCCGTCCCCATCCTCATCTGTCCAGCCGGCTTCTTCCAATATCTTTTTTGCCTTTTCTATCTGGCCATCCTTCATTTCCGGTGCATTTCCCCACTCAAGATTATCTGTAAATCCATACGCCGGCACTCCGACCCCGTTAAATGCATTCTCAATTATCTGTTCTCTGTCAATCCCGATATTCAAAGCCTCACGGACTTCCAAATCCGATGTCACATCATTTCCTGCTTTTACAGATGTTCCGTCAGGCGCCGTCATCTGCTGCAGCGCTCTGCAGGGAAGACTTACATTGCGTACATCCATCGTTGCAAGCTTCTCCATATGCATGCCTTCTATCGTTTCCCCTGCATAATTGGGCTGAACCATAATAATATCAAGCTGTCCGGACTGAGCATTGGAGAAAGCCGCCTCATTGTCCATATCCACAAAGGTCACTCTGGAAATATTCGGCGCACCGTCAAAATAATCCTCATTCGCCTTCACAATCAGCTGCTGCCCCGCATCATACTGTACCACCTCCCAGGCCCCGGTTCCGATCGGCATCTCATCAAACACCACGCTGTCATACCCGTCGCTTGGCACAATTCCAAGCTGTGCCGTCATATCCAGAAACGGAGAATAGGGCTCCGACAGAGTGATTCTCACAGTCCGGGAATCTTCCGCCTCCACAGACACCATTTTACTTAGATCGACCTTCTCGTTCTCCCCTTGATTTTTCTTCACCGTCTCATAGGTAAAGACCACATCCTCCGCCGTAAACTCGGAGCCATCCTGAAATCGAATCC
Source organism: uncultured Lachnospiraceae bacterium (assembly GCA_946558465.1). Classification (GTDB taxonomy): domain Bacteria; phylum Bacillota; class Clostridia; order Lachnospirales; family Lachnospiraceae; genus CAPEBR01. The sequence continues at coordinate 53,744 of CAMNTM010000008.1, read as the reverse complement.
CCTCTTTCAAAACAAATGTATAAACAAGTGCATCCTCAGATATCGACCAGGACTCGGCCAGATCACCCACATAGGAGCCCTCCGGCTGCACCTTAAGAAGTGCGTTGTTAATAAAACTCCAGCCATAGGAAAATGCCCCTTTCACCGGATCCAGGGACCCCTCCCAGAATCCATGCCCTACATAACAGACAAGAGAGTTATTCGTATCATCCGCCTTACTTACCTCCTCCCTTTCTTCATTTCCTTTACACGCCGTAACTCCTACTATGAGAAGACAGCATAAAACTCCGGCAATTTTTCTCACTTTTGTTTTTGTCATTCTTCTTTTCCTTTACTATATCTTCACTGCAGAGACTTCTTCATGATCTTTTTTATTATACTCTGATTTCAAAAAACAGTACAAGCCACTGGGGGGGATACAAATTCACTCATTCATTTTGAAGCTCCGTCATCTAAAAGCAGTGATGGACAAGCATTTTTCTGCTGTGATATAATATTTTCAAAATTATGCAGGCACGGCATATTGAGACAATCTACAGTACTTTACCCTCAGGAGGATAATTAAAATGAGACTCAAAACCTTTGAAAGCTATAAAAAAATTTTTATTCAATGCCATGACAATCCGGACGCCGATGCACTTGCCTCCGGATTTGGCCTGTACCAGTATTTCCGCCATAAAAATATCGAGACGGCTCTTATCTACAGCGGCCCCTTTCGTATACAAAAAAGTAATCTCCTCCTCATGATACGAGAGCTTAAAATTCCTGTAGAATATGTGGAAAGTACCATGTTCTCTCCGCTGGGTACAGAAGAACTTCTGATTACAATAGACTGCCAATATGGAGCCGGCAACGTGACAAGACTTCCCGCAGAGCATGTGGCGGTTATCGACCACCACCAGCTGGAGATTGATAAGGTCCCGCATATGTTCATGGATTCCACCTGTGGAAGCTGCTCTACGATCGTATGGCGGATGCTGATACAAGAAAACTTTCCGGTCAATCAGGATGAAAATCTTGCGACTGCACTCTACTACGGACTGTATACAGACACCGGACAGCTCAGTGAAATTTACAATCCGTACGACAAGGATATGCGCGACGAGCTTAAGTTTGATAAGCCTGCTGTCACAAGACTCCGAAACGCCAATTTCTCTCTCGACGAGCTTGAGATTGCCGGCATCGCTCTCATCCGTCACATTTATAACGATGCAAACCGCTATGCTGTATTAAGAGCAAAACCCTGCGACCCAAATATTCTCGGTCTTATCAGTGATTTAATGCTGCAGGTAGACATGGTAGACACCTGTGTTGTGTACAGTGAGCTTACAAACGGAATCAAGCTCTCCGTACGAAGCTGCATCAAGGAGGTACGTGCCGATGAGCTGGCAAGATTTCTTACAAAGGATATCGGAAGCGGAGGAGGACATCTGGAAAAAGCCGGCGGCTTCATAAGTCTTGGCCGTTACGACGAACATTACCAGACCGTCAGCCCGGAAACCTATTTTGCCGGAAAAATGGACGAATACTTTGCCGGCTTTGATATCTTCTATGCAGAGAACGGTCCGGCAGATATTACAGGCATGTCGAGATATAAAAAACACAAAACCCCTGTAGGATACGTAAAATCAGGCTGCCTTTTTCCTGACAATTCCCCGGCGCTGATACGAACCTTCGACGGCGATATAGAAATGAATATCTCTGATGACACCTATATCATCATCGGACTTCTCGGAGACGCATATCCCGTCAGCCGGGAAAAATTCGAGCAGTCCTACGAAACGACAGAGCATACCTATGAAATTGACGTAACCTACAGTCCTGTCATAAAAAATCAGCAGACCGGAGAAACCCGTAGTCTGCTGCAGTATGCAAAAATATGTATTCCAAGACGTGAGCCTGTTGTATATGCAAGGCCCCTGAAAAAATCGGCCAAAATATTTACCCTGTGGGATGAAGATAAATACCTGTTGGGAAATCCAGGAGATTATCTGGTCGTACGCTCCGAAAACCTTTCCGATATCTATGTGATTGACAAAGATGTTTTCGAAAAGACCTACACAGCCGTCTCCTAAAAATACCGGCAGGAAACGTCCAAGTACTATTCCAGTCCGCTGTTTTCCCGGATATACTTAAGCCACGCCTTAATTTCTTTCTCTTTTCCGTTATTTCCGGGCTCATAAAAAACAGCTCCTTTGATCTCCTCCGGCAGATACTGCTGCTTTACAAAATGATTGGGATAGTTATGAGCATACTTATACCCTGCGCCGTGTCCGAGATTCTTTGCTCCCTTATAGTGAGCATCCTGAAGATGCACAGGCACGGTAGTTTTATGGCTTCCTACGCTCTCCATCGCTGCACTTACCGCATTTACCGCCGAATTACTCTTTGGAGCACACGCCACATACAGCACTGCCTGAGAAAGTATAATCTGGGCCTCAGGCATACCGACCCTCTCTACGGCCTGAGCGGCAGACACCGCCACTGTAAGAGCCATTGGATCTGCGTTTCCCACATCCTCCGAAGCACAGATCATAATTCTCCTGGCGATAAACTTAATATCCTCGCCTGCATAGAGCATCTTAGCCAGGTAATACACTGCTGCATCCGGGTCAGAGCCTCTCATGCTTTTTATAAATGCAGAAATCGTATCATAATGATTGTCTCCGGTTTTATCATAACGTACCACCCGCTTCTGAATACATTCCGAGGCCGTCTCCAGCGTGATGTGAATCTTCCCATCCTCACTACGCTCTGTTGTAAGTATGCCGAGTTCTACTGCATTTAACGCATTCCTCGCATCTCCTCCTGAAATATCTGCCAGAAACTCCAATGCTTCCTCATCAATAACCGCCTGATAACTTCCCATCCCTTTTTCTGTATCATACACTGCACGAAGAAGAAGGGTCTTTACATCCTCCTTATCCAGAGGATAAAGCTCAAAGATGCTGGAGCGTGAAAGAAGCGCCCGATTCACTTCAAAATAAGGATTCTCTGTCGTTGCCCCAATCAATATCACAGTTCCATCCTCTACAAAGGGAAGAAGATAATCCTGCTGCCCCTTATTGAAACGGTGAATCTCATCTATAAAAAGAATTGTCTTTCTCTGGTACATCCCCAATGTATCCTTGGCTTTTTTTACTGCCTCCTCCATATCCTTTTTGCCGGCTGTCGTAGCATTCATCTGGGTAAATTCAGCACTTGTAGTATGTGCAATCACCTTCGCAAGCGTTGTTTTTCCCGTACCAGGGGGCCCGTAAAAGATAATCGAGCTCAGCTTGTCCGCTTTAATCGCGCGGTAAAGAAGCTTGTCCCTCCCGACGATATGCTGCTGTCCTACAACCTCCTCAAGCGCAGTCGGCCGGAGTCTTGATGCCAGCGGCGCCTCCTGAGACATATTTTTTTCTCTTGCATATTCAAACAAATCCATCTCTTTCACCCTCCTGTAATCTACAGCCTCCTCACCGGCAGTCATGGAGCAGATCCCTCACCGCTTCACCGGCTATCAAAAGCCCGGCAGCCGGCGGCACAAATGAAATACTCCCCGGAACGGGCCTGTCTCTGCCCTCCTCCTTAAGACGGCTCTCCTCACCGGCCCCCTGCCGGAAGGCGCCGGAAGGCTTCTCTTTAGAGTATGCCACCTTCACATTGCGGATTCCCCGTACCTTCAATTCCTTCCTCATAACTCTGCATAAAGGACATACCGAAGTCTCACTGATATCTGCAATCTCAAACAGCTCCCCGTGCAGCTTGTTACCCGTACCCATACTGCTGATAATCGGTATCCCGCATTCCTTTGCCTTCTGGATAACTGCAAGCTTTGCTGTCACAGTATCGACCGCGTCTATAATATAATCTGGCTTTTCTGTAAAAATATCGTCTATATTGTCAGAAAGCACGAATCTTTCATATGTGACCACCTTAATATCCGGACATATATCCGCAATCCTTTCCTTCATAACCTGGGTTTTATATCTTCCTATCGTACTGTGGACAGCAATCGACTGACGGTTAATATTCGTAAGAGACACCGTATCATGATCTACCAGGATAAGTCTTCCTACACCGCTTCTCGCCAGCGCCTCAATACAGTGGGAGCCCACACCGCCTGCACCGAACACCAGCACTGTAGATTCCTTAAGCCTTTTAACTCCTTCCCTTCCTATCAAAAGTTCTGTTCTTGAAAATTCATTCATACCCTTTTTATCTCCAATTGAATACTATTTTACAGCCTTCCGGTACATATGTTCCCATCCCAAAAAGCATCAATCCAGAATCAGCTCATCTACTGTTACGAATTCATAGCCCTCCTTTATCAGAATATCTATAATCCGAAGCGCCGCATCTACAGATGAATCATAACAGTCATGTAAAAGAATAATATCATCTTCCTTCACTTCCGTCACTACCTTATTTACAATTTCATCTACATTTTCTGTTGTCCAGTCGAGAGGATCCACCGACCACATCACGGGAAGCACCTCCATCTCAAGCTCCAGATCCTTCTGCCACGCACCAAAGGGAGGCCTTATATATTTGACATGCTGATTTGTAAGAGCATAGATTACATCGTCTGTTTTTTTTATTTCTGCCGCCGCCTCCTCATCCGACATACGGGAAATATCTACATGGTGATAGGTATGATTGCCGATGAGATGTCCCTCCTCATGAATCCGTTTCACCAGCTCTGGATTTTGTTCGGCATATTCTCCAATCAAAAAGAAGGTTGCCTTTACCTTCCGCTCTTTCAGCCCGTCAAGCAGACGGCCGGTACAGATACTGCTCGGCCCGTCATCAAAAGTGACTGCAAGCTTCGGCCGCTCTGTAATCTGTCCTGACTGTGCAGGCTCTGCTTCTGGCTTCTCTTTTCCAAATACTCCTGTTTCACAGACATCTGCCTTGCCCTTTCTTAAGCTGTCAGAATCAAATCTCTCCTTATCTCCGTATAACGCGCAGAAAAACAATAGAGCTGCACAAAATATTTTTATTTCATGACACCTTCTTCGCCCTTTCACGTTTCGACTCCACCTCGATTTTATTTTTCTAATATATTCTCTAATGTATATGTAGAAATTGATTTCCGTATGTGAAACATTACAGTCTGTGAAGACTTATGCAGCCCGCATTTCTTTACATTTCCAATTCCATTATTGCAATATAAAAATAAGCATGCTATAATAGCGTCTATGTCCAAAAGGAGGTTGTATAATATGTCAGAAATGCCCGAAATAAAAGAAAACAAGATGGGTATCATGCCTGTCCCAAAACTACTTATTACTATGTCCCTGCCGATGATGCTCTCTATGCTTGTGCAGGCTCTTTACAATATTGTAGACAGTATGTTTGTTGCAAAATTAAGCGAGGATGCACTCACCGCAGTTTCACTTGCGTTTCCGATACAGACTCTGATGATTTCCATCTCGTCAGGTGCAGGAGTCGGCATCAATGCACTGCTGTCGAGAAATCTTGGTGAAAGGGATTTTGAAGGAGCAGATAAGGCTGCAAAAAACGGATTGTTCCTTGCTGTTGTGAGCTTCATCCTATTTGCTGTACTAGGCGGCTTCGGCTCTCACCTGTTCTTCACACTTCAGACAGATAATCCGCACATCATTACCTATGGAACAGAATATCTTTCCATTATTACCATCTTCTGTGCCGGAATTTTTCTGCAGATTACCTTTGAGCGTCTGATGCAGTCCACGGGAAAGACAATTTATAATATGATTACTCAGGGAATCGGCGCCATCATCAACATCATTCTGGACCCGATTATGATCTTCGGGCTGTTTGGATTCCCCAGACTTGAGGTCGCCGGAGCTGCCATCGCTACGATTACCGGACAGGCAGTCGCCGTATCTCTTTCTATTTATTTCAATCAGACCCGAAACAAAGAAATTAACATAAGCCTTAAGCATTTTCATCCTGACAAAAAAACTATTCTTACCATATATAAGGTGGGACTTCCATCCATCATCATGCAGTCTATCGGCTCTGTCATGACATTCGGGATGAATAAAATTCTGCTTATGTTCTCGTCTACTGCAGCAGCCGTGTTTGGAGTATATTTTAAGCTTCAAAGCTTTATCTTTATGCCTGTGTTCGGACTGAACAACGGTATGACCCCGATTATCGCATATAATTACGGAGCCCGAAAGAAAAAACGGATTATAGACACAATGAAGCTCAGTATCTTTATCTCAGTGTCTATTATGATTGTTGGATTTCTTATATTCCAGTTCGGAGCAGAGTTTTTATTGAAAAATCTTTTTGACGCCTCGGATAATATGCTTTCCATCGGTGTACCGGCTCTTAGAATTATCTGTCTGTCATTCCCGGTTGCCGGCTTCTGCATCATTGCCGGAAGCGTATTTCAGGCGTTGGGAAACGGTGTTTACAGTCTGCTTACATCCGTTTTAAGACAGCTTGTCGTTCTGCTTCCGACTGCCTATATATTAGCTGCTTTATTCGGACTGCACATGGTATGGTGGTCCTTCCCGATTGCGGAGATTGCTTCTCTTACGCTCTCTGCCATACTTCTGAGGCGCATATACCGCCTTCAGATAAAACCACTGTAGCATTCTAAAAAACTCCCTTAGACTACCGGGGCAGACTGCCCTTGGGTCTAAGGGAGTTTTCATTATTTTTTCACGCTCCAGCCAAATTTCCCGTGAGATTTCCCAAGTGTAAAATATTCTCCGTGAGAATATGCCAAAAGCCCCGCAGCGTTCAGCTCAAATTTCCCGTTCTTCTGCATATATGTCTCAGCCGCCTGGACAGCCAGTACCTCGGCGAGAAACATATGATGTGACCCCAGCTCCTTTACCTCTGTCACACGGCACTCAATATTAACCGGGCTTTCCTCAATGGCAGGCGCATAGATAAGTTCCTTTGCCTTACCTCTCGTAAGCTTCATCTTCTTCCACTTATCCACATCTCTTCCGGAACGGACGCCGCACCAGTCCACGGCAGTCTTAAGCTTTTCTGTAGTAAGATTTACAACAAATTCTCCGCTTTCTCTCAGCATATGATAGGAATAACGCTCCGGCCTCACTGATATATAAAGCATAGCCGGATTTGTACACACCGTCCCCGTCCACGCTATAGTAAGAATATTGTCTTTTCCTTTCGTATCCGCTGTACTCACCAGGACCGCCGGCAGAGGATACAGCATATTTCCCGGCTTCCATATTTGCTTTTTCATACTTCTTTTCTTTCTAACTTCCATATATTTCCGCTCCTTATCATATCCTGAAACTCCTCATATCTTTAAAATCTGCTCTGTTTGACCGTACCAGCTGCTATTGCTGTAATGTCCCGACCAATGTAGGTATCAGCTGCTTCTTACGTGAAACGACACCTTTCAAATAAATTCTATCCGTATCCTCCGGAATATCAAACGCACTGATAATATAACCTCTCGCTCCGTTCCCGCAGCAGATAAGCTCTGTAGACTCTTCCAGAATGTCCGTCAGCATAAAATAAATCATCTGTAAATGATTTTCCTTCAGCACTTTAGGAAGGTGCGGCGTAAGCGTTTCTCGAATCTCCTCAAGCTCCTCCTTGTTCATGGAATTAATCTGCCCTACTCCAAATACAGTGTCATTCACTGTGAACTGTTTAAAATCCTGGAAACAGATTTCTTCAGCGCTCTTTCCCCGCATACTGCTGCCTGCATTAAACATCTCGCGCGCCATCTCTTCCATATCAATTTCTGCAATTTTAGCCAGCTTCTTTGCTGTCTTTTCATCTAACGCCGTGCATGTAGGAGAACGGAACAACAAGGTGTCTGAAATAATAGCAGAACACAGAAGTCCCGCAATCCGGGAGGATATCTTGACATTCGATTCCTCATACATCTGATATACAATCGTCGCTGTACAGCCGACCGGCTGATTTCGAAAGAAAACCGGCCCCATAGTTTCGATATTTCCTAATCTGTGATGGTCGATAATCTCTATAATATCTGCCTCCTCAATTCCGTCTACAGCCTGAGACTTCTCATTATGATCCACCAGTATTACCTTCTTTTTACTGGAATTCATGAAACGCCGTCTGGAAATAAATCCTTTAAATCTTCCGTGCCGGTCCAGAATCGGGAAGTCACGAAACTTTTTCTTCGTCATAAGCTCTCTGATATCATCTACATAATCACTCATCTGAAATGTAGTAAGGGGACCCTTACTCATGAAATATTTCACCGGAATACTTTGATTTATCAGCCGTACGGCCGTAAAGGTATCATAAGGAGTCTGTATAATAACAATACTCTGCTCCTCAGCCTTTTTTAACAGCTCCTTCGGCACCTCTGCATTATGACACACTACAAGACAGCCCGCATCAATATCTACCGCACATGCCAGCGCCTCATAGCGGTTCCCCACAATTACAAGGTCATCCTTTTCAATAAATTCTTCCATCAGCTGAGAGTTCGAGGCGCCTATCGTAACCTTGCCCTTTGTAAACTGTCCATGCTCATTTCCTACAAGCATCCTTCCTTCCAGCGTCTTGACAATATTTTTATACTGTGTCTTAGCCTCAGCAAGAATATGGTTATCATGTACATCCATATAGGATTTTGCAATATCACCGGTTGAGATTACCCCCGCCAGCTCTTCATCCTTAACTACCGGTATTGTCTTTACATGATGCTCCTTCATCTTTGCCCACGTATCTTTAATAGACACACTCGGATCTACCCCCTCGATTTTATGGATATCCAAATCCTTAACCTGCAGCTTTACATTTGACAAAAGCGCCGGAGCCTCTGTCTTAAAACGCTGAAGCACATACGCTGTCTCTTCATTAATCTGCCCTGCTCTTCTGGCCTCATACTCATCACCGGTCATTTTATGCTTCAGCGCCGCATATGCGATTGCTGAGCATATCGAATCTGTATCCGGATTTTTATGTCCTACCACATACACTTTTTTCGCTTTTTTTCCCATACTTCTACCTCTCCTCCAATACACATTCCGCAGACAGCCGTGCAGCACCGCCAGACAGCTTTCTATAGTAAGATTGCCATTTTTTTCTCAGTTCGTCAACCTTATTTCATATAATTTCACAGTCAGATTTCACAAATTATGTAAACCTGATTTTTTCCTTTGTACAGACAGCATTTTTATGCTATACTTATACAATGAATACTGAACCAGCTGTCAGACTGCCGACCATTTTTCAGCGGTATCAGCTGGAAACCGCAGGTATAGGAAGGGAATTATTACTATGAGTGAAGAATTATTACAACAAGAAACTACAATGGAAAATGCTCCAAAGGAAGTAACTATGGCGGACCTGGAAGAGCATTTTGACGACGCAAACCCCTGGAATGTTGTGAAAGCCTACATGGAGAATAAAACGGTTCTTCCCGTAAAGGTTGAGGGGATTGTAAACGGCGGTGCTATCGCTATGGTTGAAGGTTTACGAGGATTTATCCCCGCTTCCAAGCTGTCATTATCTTACATCGAGGATTTGGAGACCTATCTTCTTAAGGACATCGAGGTTCAGGTCATTGACGCAGACCAGGCAAATAACCGCCTTGTACTTTCCGCACGGGAAATTCTGAAGGAAAAAGAAAGAAAAGCTCTGGAGGAAAAGATTGCAGGCGTAAAGGTTGGAAGCGTTATGAAGGGTACTGTGGAAACCCTGCAGAATTACGGTGCCTTTGTACGTCTGGAGAACGGACTGTCAGGTCTTGTCCACGTTTCACAGATCAGTCAGAAGCGTGTAAAAGCTCCTAAGGATGTATTGAATGTCGGCGAAGAAGTGTCTGTTAAAATTATCGGAGTTAAGGATGGCAAGATCAGTCTCAGCATGAAAGCTCTTGCGGAGGTCCATGAAGAGCCGGAAGAAAGGGTTGTTATCCCAAAATCCGAAAGCATCGGAACAAATCTTGGAGATTTATTTAAAAATATCAAGTTATAAGCAGAACCGTGTTTCTGAATATAAAACAAAACCCGCTGCCGTATGAAATATTCATAGTGCAGCGGGCGTTTTATTTGTAAATCTTAAAAATGTGTTACATTCCGCCTTCTGTCTTTTCAAAAAAATCATCTATTTTTTTCTTAATCTCCGCCGGTTTTAAATACTTTAATAAATACCCGGCCGGCTTTAACGCTCTTACCTTTTTCACACTCTCCGGGTCGCTTCTGCCTGTCAGAAAGATAACGGGAAGATTCTCAAACTCCTTTTCGGAACGGAGCATTGCTAATGTCTGCCTTCCGTCACAGACCGGCATCTCGTAGTCCAGAAGAATCAAATCCGGTCTGTTTAAAGTAACGGCCCGGATAGCCGCAATTCCGGATTCAACTAATGCAACCTCATAATCTTCCTCCAGAAGCTGTTTTATCCCCTGACGTATCGTCATAGAATCATCAACCACAAGTACTTTCGGCTTCGGATTTTCCTCTTCCTCTGCTTCCTGTGTCTTCCTCTTCATAAGATATTTCTCGACTTCAGTCATAGCATTTTCTGTTTCAATCGGAGTCCCTACTCCCTCCTGGAGTAAATGAGGCGCAATAGCACAATAAGAAAAATATCCCTCGCCCGTACTGAATAACAGGCTCACCTGCATCCTCTCACGTTCAAATACCTTTTGGAACTGTTCATAAGTCAAAAGATTTTCTTCCTTCAGCTCATATCCTTCCATATCCGGAAAGCATTCCATAACACGCTTCACAAACTGCTGTGCCGTGTATCTGGCAGCATGAATCAACATACTGTCCAGCTTATTTGTCTGGATCCCCATGACCTTTCCAACTGTACCTATCAGCAGCTTCTCCTCAAAGACCATGATAACCTCTTGTCTTTTTTCATCCTGCTCTGTCCCGTAAACCAGGCGGTAATATACCCCTTTTCCGAATTTCTCTCCGTTATAGACATCGCTTATCATCTGCGATTCCAGATGAAACATATCAAATACAAGCTGAACAATAACCTTTTTCATAGCCTCAAGCTCTTCACTGGGCAGAATATTCTCCCATTTTCTCACACTCTTTCCCGTAATCGAAAGATCCTCCGTCAGAGTATGTCCAATCAGCAATCCGGCGCACACACCTAAAAAATGTTCCACTGTATCTGCAGCATAATCCGTCTGCTCCAATTCCTGCTCTAATGCCGGAAGTGTATTTTCCCGAAATCCCTTATGTATATGCTTGTGCTGTTCAAGTCCTTCATAATTAATCGACTCCATATATGCTTCTTCATCTGCAAAATGCTTCATCGCATGTCCCTTGAAGAATTTTATCCCTTCCTGGCATGCCCACTGGCTGTTCTTATCCTCCTCTTTGAATGCAAAAAGCTTATTGATAATCTTAAAAAGCCTCTCATGCTCCTTATCAATAATATCTACTCCGATATTGTACTCTTCCTGCCATACAAATTGGGTGTCCATGTAAATATCCTCCTTTGCTGCAACCAAACTTATTATTCCTATAACTTTTATTATACAACATTAAACATCATAAGTGCAAGCTTAATTCTGTCTTTTCAATTCCTTTCCTGCCGTCTCTAATTCTTCTATCCATATAGTCACGCTGGCGTCACTTGGCATCCTCCAGTCTCCTCTCGGCGATAATGCTACTGTACCTACCTTTGGTCCATCCGGAAGGCAGGAACGTTTAAACTGCTGGCTGAAAAATCTCCGGTAAAATGTCCGAAGCCATTTATAGATAACTTCGGGACTATATTCATCTGCAAAGGTTTCCCTGGCCAGCCGGAAAATTTTTCCCGGCGCATAGCCGAAGCGCAGCATATAATAGAGAAAAAAGTCATGAAGCTCATAAGGTCCCACCAGATCTTCCGTCTTCTGGGCTATCACTCCATCCTTCGGCGGAAGCAGCTCCGGACTCACCGGCGTATCGAGGACATCATACAGTACCTCCCGCAGCTCCTTATCCTCACAGGTATCTGCATAATAGTGTACAAGATGCTTTACCAATGTCTTAGGCACCGAAGCGTTGACTCCATACATAGACATATGATCTCCGTTATAGGTTGCCCATCCTAGTGCAAGCTCCGACATGTCACCGGTTCCTATCACAAGTCCCCCTGTCTGATTTGCAATATCCATCAATACCTGGGTACGCTCTCTCGCCTGCGCGTTTTCAAAGGTTACATCCTGCCTATCCTTCGAATGTCCGATGTCTCTGAAATGGCACAGTACCGAGTCGCCAATCGGGACCTCCCGCAGCTCCGCTCCAAGCTTTCTACCCATTTTACACGCATTCCGGTAAGTTCTGTCCGTAGTTCCAAAGCAGGGCATCGTTACCGCTGTAATCCCGCTTCTGTCATACCCCAGCATATCAAAAGCCTTTGCTGTAACCAGAAGCGCAAGCGTAGAATCCAGGCCTCCTGAGATTCCTACAACCGCACTTTCTGCTCCTGTATGCATCAGGCGCTTCTTAAGCCCCATTGCCTGTATCATCAAAATCTCTTCGCACCGCCGGTTACGCTCTCCCGTTTCATCCGGTACAAACGGAAGCGCCGGAAACTGCCGTGTAAGCTTTGTTTCCTCCCAGCCTATTGAAAATGGTATCCTTATAAGCCTTCGCTCGTCAGCTGCCTGGAAGGTCGTATTTTTCCGCCGCTCTCCATTTAGCCTCTGTATGTCAATCTCCGAATAGACAACCCCATTTTCAAATCGTCTTGCACAGGCCAGCACCGTACCATTTTCTGCAATCAGATTATGCCCTCCGAAAACAAGATCCGTCGTAGATTCCCCTTCTCCGGCATTCGCATACACATAGCCGCAGATAAGACGCGCAGACTGTCCGGCAATAAGACTCCTGCGGTAATCCGCCTTTCCAACTGTCTCATCGCTGGCAGAGCAATTCACGATCAGCACCGCGCCCTCTCTTACTGCCTCAATACTCGGCGGAACAGGAGACCACACATCCTCACAGATTTCCGCAGAGATAATCAGAGAATCCATCTCGCGGGCTGTAAAAAGAAGCTGCGGACCAAAGGGGATTCTCTCCCCGTCAAAAAAAATCTCCCTTGCCTGCGGCGGTCCCGGACGAAACTGACGCATCTCATAAAACTCCCCGTAATTTGGAAGAAATGTTTTCGTTGTAAGTCCCAGAATTTTTCCTCCGCCAAACGCCGCTGCCACATTGTACAGCTCCCCGTCGACTGCAACAGGAGCCCCTGCAAAAATAATTCCGTCCTTTCCCTCTGTATGCGACGCAATGATATGAAGAGCCTCTCTCGCTCTCTTAAGCAAAAGCTCCTGTGTAAATAAATCTCCGCAGGTATAGCCTGTGACGCACAGCTCAGGAAATACTGTTACCTTTGCTCCCTCCTCTGCCGTCTTATCTATCAGTCTGCAGATCTGTTCTGTATTATAAGCAACATCCGCTACCCGGATATCAGGGGTAACTGCCGCTGTTTTCACAAATCCATGCTTCATACCCTTCCTTTTCTCCTTTTCCTTTATTCCTGCAAAGCATTGCACCAGACAAACCTGCCTGCTATCCCGCTGCCTCCATCAAAGTATCTGACTATCTGCTTCTTTTGATAATCCGCTTCAAATCCTCTACCGTATAGTGATACGCTGTATTACAGAAATGACATTTTACCTCTATGTCCTTCCCTTCCTCTATCATCTCCTGAATATCTCTCCTGCCGATGCTGACTACTGCCTGCTCTACCCGCTCCTTCGAACAGTTACAGTAAAATCTTGTATCAAGCGTATCCGTAACCATAAGCTCCAGATCTCCTAAAAGCTCCGCTAAAATCTGCTCCGGTGTATATTCTTTTTCCAATAATGCAGTAACAGAGGTAACCCTCTTTAAATTTTCCTCCAGCACATCAATCGTCTTCTCCTCAGCAAACGGCATGAGCTGAAGAAGAAATCCTCCGGCGCATTTGACGGTATTATTTTTCTCCATCAAAACTCCTAAACCTACCGAGGAAGGTATCTGCTCCGAATTTGCAAAATAATAGGTCAGATCCTCTGCAATCTCACTGCTTACAAGAATCGTCTGTCCTGCATACGGCTCCTTTAACCCCATATCCTTGATAACCTGTAAAAGACCTGCTCCCACTGCTCCGCCTACATCCAGCTTTCCGTTCTTCGCAGGCAGCATCACATCTGGATTCTGCACATAACCTTTTACATTCGCATGACTGTCTGCGGTCACTGTAATTCCTCCCAGAGGCCCTCCGCTGCGTATCATCAGTGTCAGCATATCCGTATCATTTTTCATCATACTCCCCATCATGGCACCTGCTGTCAAAAGACGTCCAAGCGCCGCTGTCGCCACCGGGCTTGTGCTGTGACGGACTCTTGCTGTCTCAACAAGCTGTGTCGTTCTGGCAGCAAAGGCTCGAACCTGTCCCTTTGCTGCTGTTGCTCTTACAATATAATCCTTCATCTGTCTCAACTCTCCTTCTCTATGTGCCCTGCTTTCAGCCTATACAATCAGATTCTTGTCTATACTCATTTTCCCCGCTCTGCTGCTATAATGCAGATTCTTTCGCTTTCTTCATGAGGAGGCTTTTTCGTATATGCATCATAGGCCGCTGTAAAACAAAGCCCGGAAGCCTCCAGCAGTCTTTTCATCTCTGTAAGTGTATAAGCTCTCTGAAGATGCGTTTCCTGAAGCTTCCGGTACAGTCCCTTCTGCTCCCTTTCCTGAATAAAGAGCGTCAGCTCATATTCATTCAGCCGCTCACTTTCATCATAATAATTGTCCCAGATAAAGCTGCATTCTTCCCGATCCTCTGCGATTACCTGAGTCCCCAGAATTTTGCGGTACTTATATTCCGTATTGAAATCAAAGAAAAAGAGTCCTCCCGGATCCAGATAATTATTTACCAGACGGAATACCTCTTTTAGTTCCTCCTTCTCTGTAATATAATTCACCGAATCACATACACATATAACAGCGCGAACTGTCCCATACAGCTCAAACTGCCTCATATCCTGCATAAGATAAAGGATATCATGCCCGCTCTCCTCCTGCTTCTCTCTGGCAATCTCCAGCATCTCCCCGGAAAAGTCCACGCCGATCATGTCATACCCAAAGCCTGCCAGTCTTTCTGACATGCTCCCTGTACCACAGCCAAGCTCCAGAACAAGACCGTCTTCGATTCCATACTCCCGGAGAAGCTTCTGTATATAATCTGCCCAATCCTTATAGGGAACATTGTCCATAAAAATATCATAAACTGCCGCAAAGCCTGTATATGCCTCCACTTACGCTTCTCCTTCCTTGTGTACCCTTCATGCTTAATGTATGGATATATCTTCCGCCAAAGCTGTCCTTTGAATTTGAAACACCGCCATATTTAAAACACTACCATCAAAAGCATCTTAAAACGCTCCTCCCCGTACACGGCATGAGGCTTTCCCGCCGGCATGATAACGCTCTGCCCTGCCTCTAGAAGATATTCCTTTCCGTCAATTGTAAATCTTCCCGTTCCCTCCACAACTGTCACCATCGCATCTCCGCCGGACTCATGAGTACTGATCTCCTCATCCTTTTCAAAAGCAAAGAGTGTAACACTGACTGCCCTGTTCTGAACAAGGGTTTTGCTCACCACCTGTCCCGGCTGATAAGAGACTTCCTCCTTAAGCTCTAATATCTGTTCTTTCTCTATATTTTTGTAACCTGCCATAAGATATCTACTCCTTTCATATTTCTTTGATTATTTCCGCTTTTTATCTATCTTAACATAATTTAAGGGAAGTTTACAGATGAATTTTTTCTTTTCTTGGCGCTTGACAGCGTCTTTAAAAAAATATATAATCGAGTTATATAATCTATTTATATAACTCGATTATATATTTTTAGTTCACTAAAATTTAGAAAGGAATTCACAATGCCAAAACAAAAAATAACAAAAGAAATGGTCGTAAATGCTGCTTTTGAGCTTGCTAAAAGCAGCGGCCCTGAGTATGTCATAGTGAAAAATATCGCCGAAAAGCTTGGCTGCTCCGTCCAGCCGATCTACAGCTACTGCCGAAGCATGGACGGACTCCGGCGCGATGTAATAAAACAGGTAAAAAGCTTCGTACACCAATACACTGCAGAGCGTATTGACAGAAACAACCTGTTCCAAAGCGCCGGGCAGGCATATGTCCAGCTGGCAAAGGAGGAGCCCCATATATTCAGAATGTTTATTCTTCACAATCGAGAAGGAATTTCCTCTCTTAATGAACTTTATCAATCTGAAACTGACCCCGACACGGCAGAATTTATTGCACGAAAATTAAATATCAGCTTGAAGCAGGCAGAACAGCTGCACATGCACATGCTGATTTACACCATCGGCATCGGCACAATCTTTTCGGTGACCTCGCCGGGAATCCCGGCAGATGAGATATTTGGCTGTCAGGAAGCTGCCTACCAGGCATTCCTAAACCAAACACTGGAGGAAAGCAGAGATGAAAAATGAGATTATAATTATATATAAAAGCAAAACCGGCTTTACCAGGAAATATGCAGAAATGATAGCGGAAGAAATGTCATCCGACGGAATAAGCTGTACTTCCACCGATTACAAAGCAGTAAAAATCGACAGTATATCAGATTATAATATCGTCGTCTTTGGAACCCGTGCGCACGCAGGCAGGATTGACGGCTACAAAAAAGCAAAACAAATATTTCAGGAAAGCCGCGCCAAGCACTTTGCTTTGTTTGTCACCGGGGCAACACCGAATACAGAGAAAAAAATCATCTCTGATTTCTGGGCACAGAATTTGTCTGCAGAGGAGCTTAGTCTTATCCCGCATTTTTATCTGCAAAGCGGTCTTTGCTATGAAAACATGTGTCTGTCCGACAGACTCATGATAAAGGCAGCCTCTGCAATGCTGAAAAACAAAAAAGAGAAGACTGCCTTTGATAATATATTTGAACAGGCCGTTTCCGGCTCCTACGACATCTCTTCAAGAGAATATATCCGCCCTGTCACGGCATTTTTAAAGCAGTATGTTACATTCGAAGCTTAAATCTTTTCGGCGCCAGCCTGTACACCAAAATACAGGCAATCACACTGTAAAGCGCACAAAACAAGATGGTCATAATTCCGAAAACAAAAATAGACATCCGGACATACATCAGCCAAAAGCAGCAGAAATATGTCGCCCACAGAATGATTTTGTATGTACCGCCTTTGAGCTCTGTCCCTGCATTGTAAGGCTGGAGCAGATAATAGATCGTCAGGTAGTGGACCGAAAAAAACATACTCATACAAAGAACAGAAACTATCAGTATTATATAATTGAGCGGCTGCTTAGTTCCGCCCGATGTATAGAGAATCAGCGAAAGACCCGCACCGATAATGAGTGCCGGCACAGCATTTATCTTCATAATCTCCCTTAGACGGATCTGGAACAATCTAAGCACAAACTGCGGCTGTTTATAGAATGAATAAGTCAGAAGGCTGTGATCGCAATTCATAAACAGCGCCTGCGTAAAGCTGGTTCCCCGGTTAATCGCGTACATAATAAATGTAAAATAAGGAAGATACACCATAACCATCTGGTTAGCCACGGGCTTACTCTCCGGCTTCAGGTAAAATACTAATAGAATACCACAGACAAGCATGGCACATACATAGGATATCTTCTTTGTGGAATTCCATAATATCTTCCGATGCCTCTTGATAAACAGCTCGTTCAAATACTCAAAACCTTTCCGGTTACTGGTAATAGAGACATCTGCGGATATCCTTTTCTCGTTGGCTGCCTTTGTTATCTGTGCTGACGTATTCATCTGATTCACCGGCTGCGACAGCAGCTCCCGGTTGATTTCCTTATAATCTCTAAAGGAATATACCTTCCAGATACCTGCCGCGCCGCCCGGTATAAAAAGAAGCATTACTGCAGCCGACGCTGTTTTCGGCAGAACAAATCCTGCAGCAGGCAGACCATAAGCCAATGCTAATAGTATCGCTACACACAGCCACTGATATTTATTAATTTTATTTTCGTTATAGGCATGTCCGCGTCTTTCATAATCCCACAGAGAATACGCCGTTACACACAGCTTGCACCCTGCAATCGAAAACGGAAGTACAAAACACAGCCAAAACGGAACTTCTCCCAAAATACCAAACCACAATGTAAAGGGCAGAAATCCGACAATAACTTTCAGGATTGCATAAGCATAATTTACGATTGTATAGTCTCTTGCATCCATCCGCATCAAAAACATTGCATAATATTTATCCTTCGTAGGATTAAAAATGCTTGTATTTAAAAATCCGCCCAAAATCGTAAGCGGCAGAAGAAAATGTAGAAATAACTCTCCTTTCGGGAAACCGTCGTACAGTGAACACGCCCCGTACACCATGACGAGCAGATACAAAAGCTTGCCTAGAAACACGGACAAAAGCTCCCATATTCCAGAGATAATGCCCGCCAGAATCTTAAGCGCCTCTACCTGATAGAGATATTCCGGAAGAGCCTTCTTAAGTAAGGGGATCTGCTTAAGAGAATATAAAATACTGTTTACCCGATATGTAATTTTCAAGGAGAAAGATATCTTTAATGTCTTAATCATGATTTTCCTCCCGCAGTGCCGCAATGATTTTTTCCTTAAACTCATGACTGTCTAGGCTGCTCTTTTCTACAACCTCCAGCTCCCCGTGACTCAAAAGCACAATCTCATCACATAAATCAAGCGCCAGATCCATAAGATGTGTAGAAAAAATCGTAATCCTCCCCTCCTTCAAATTCCGCAGGAGTTCCTTCATCTCCTCCGCCACTACCACATCCAGAGAGGTCAGCGGCTCATCTAACAGCAGAATATTCGGCCGGGCGATAATGTTAATCAGCATCTGCATTTTATTTTTCATACCGTGCGAATAGTCCTTTAGAAGCTTATCTCTATCCTCTCTTGCAATACTCATATAGTCAAAATACTCATCAAGCGGCCTGAACTCTCCGATTGACTTCTCATTGATTTCTATGAAAAACTTAAGAAACTCACGGCCTGTCAGAAACTCCGGTACAGTAGGCGTAGAAAGTACATAACCGATATCCTCTGCTGAAAGCTCCCGGCTCTGTCCGTCAATTTCCAGATAAAAGCTTCCACTGTCCGCTTTTATATCACGGTTAATGCAGTTAAACAGTGTCGTTTTACCTGCACCGTTTCTTCCCAGCAGTCCATATATCTTTCCTTCTTCAAAGGTAAAGTTAATATCCCGCAGAACCTCCTTATTTTCAAACTGCTTGACCAAATGCTCGATGGTAAACTTCATAACAATGTCCTCCTGATGTCATTCTAATGTCTCGGCTAATCTATAAGCACAAATGCCAGGGGCCTGCTTTATGGGATGTCCGTATGAGTATGCTCATAGGATCTGCATAATTTCTGCCCCGGCATTATATAGAATAACAAAATACAAGAGTTCAGTAAATAAAAATCCGACTTTTATATTTCTTAATTTTTTATTACAGGTGCAGCCGGCAGACTACACAAAGTCAGCTGCAATAACTGATTATCTCTTACTCTACTCCTTCCGTCTCAATCACAAATTTTGTGCTTCCGTCCATTCCTTCCTGAATCCCGGCAAAGGACCTGTAATTTTTCCCCAAATCCGACATTGCCCGGATTCTTGAAACTGCCTTTTCGATATCTCCGTCGAACGCTTCCGTCAGCTTATCAATTCCTGATGTCTTAAATTCCTGCATTCCATCGGCAAGTGCACGATTTCCCTCCGCTAATGAAAGACTTCCTTCTGCCACTGCATCTGCTCCGGCAGACAGCTGCCCACTCCCTGATGAAAGCTGCGCGCTTCCCTCCTGAAGCTTTGACGTACCTGCGGTAAGAAGACCGCTGGAAGAATTAAGCTCTTCAGCTCCAGAAGCCAAAGCATCTGCGCCGCTTCGAAGCTGTGCAGTTCCCTGGGTAAGCTTTGCTGCTCCGGCAGACAGCTGTCCCAATCCGCCGTTTACCGCATCTGCTCCGGCCTTTAACTGTCCAAGCTGCGTATTAAGAGCTCCTGACTGATTTGCAATCTCAGCTTTCAAAGCATCAATAGCCGCGGCCGCATCCTGGGCAGACTGTGCAGCGGCATCTCCGGTTCCTGTTCTGCTTACAGACACTTCTTGGTTCATCTGAGTCTCCTGTACCGCTGAGGCAATCGCAGCTCTTACCGACGCTTTCTGCTCATCCGAAAGCTCCGCCGGTATCTGTGCCATTGCCGACGATACAATCTCGTCCGCTCCCTTCGTCGGCACAATAGAAGTCTCCACCTGGTCACTTGCAAGAGAAATCTGAGATGCACCCATAACTCCTTTTATCCCGTCAAGACTTGTGCATATCTGTGTTACCATATTTTCTACTGCCGGTCCTGCCTGCTCCAAGCCTGCCGATACCTGAGCGGCTCCGTCCTTTGCATTTGTTATTCCTTCCTGCAGCGCCAGAGCTCCGTTATCTACACCTTCTGCTCCGGCTGCCAGCTGAGAGCTTCCCTGCGCCAGACTGCTGACTCCTCCTGCATAGGCATTCACTCCAGAAACCAGTGAATTTACTCCGGAAACCATCTCCCCTCCTTTATCGTTCAACGTGCTCATTCCAGCCGCCAGCTCTAAAGCTCCGCCAGCCAGTGTATCAGCCCCGTCAGCCGCCTCTTCGGAACCGTCTGTAAGCTGATTTGCTGCATCCTCAAGAGCCGTAAGGGAATCCTCCAAATCATCAAATCCCTCTATGTCGTCTAACCCGAATTCACTCAGAATCTGTGCAGAAGCCAGCGTAACAGCAGGGCCGACCGAAGCGTTTTTCACATCTGCTGTAATTGTAACGCTGTCGGGAATATTAACATCACTGTTTTCTAAGCTTAAGTTATCCTGAAGTCCTGGAAATGCAATTCCCGCCACAATCGCTTTGTCTGCGTCTGAGATAATCTTCCCGTGATCTATACTTATATTTTTATACTCTTTGGTTGGAAGCATAAGGGCTGTCACTACTGTAAATGGTGTATACATCTCCGTTTCCTGTCCATCCACTAAAACTGTTTCTTTAGACTTATTCTCATAATCAATTCGTATTTCCACCCTGCCGTCGCTTCCTTTAAGCTCCTCAGCGGAAACATCCTTTCCGTTCAGCTTATAGGACACCTTTACTCCCACCGGAATCTCTTTTTTTGTAGTTCCCTGATAGTAAATATCTTCACCCTCCGCCTTCCAGGATACCTTTCCTCCGCTGCCTTCTGTAAATGCTTCCTCTCCTTTAATATTCTTTATATTTTCAAGCTCAGAACTGTCTGCCACTTCACCTCGTCCTGGATTTTTAAGCCATTCCGTAACCGTCGTTTCTGTAACCTGTCCCGAAGCATCTGCCTTTACATACACAGCCTCATCCTTAAAGATACCGTCTTGTTCCTTCGCATCTTCATCCCCTAAAATATCCTCGGCTGCCTTCTCAAGCTCTTCTATCTGTTCTTCGGCACACACCTTAGCCACCGGCATTCCTTCTCCACAAATTCCCGCAGCTGCCGCTGCCATAAATACTGCCATAGACCCTGCCAAAACTCTTACCTTCATATTTTTCTTCATGAAAATTACCTCCTTATCTGCTGCCTTTCGGCAAAAAATCCTTACTTGTCTTCACAATTACCTTATCAAATATCATAAACATAGACGGAAGTATAAACACTACCACAACCATACTGATAACCGCACCTCTCGCCATCAGAATGCACAAAGAGCTGATCATATCAATATTGGAATAAAGTCCTACGCCGATAGTTGCCGCAAAAAAGCTGAGTGAACTTACAATAATGGACTGTGCAGATGCCTTATGCGCCGTCGTAACCGCATCGTATTTTGCGGCCCCTCTGCTTCTCTCCCGTTTATATCTTGTCGTCATGAGTATCGCATAATCTACAGTAGCTCCAAGCTGAATGGTTCCGATAACGATAGACGCAACAAACGGAAGTTCAGTTCCCATATAAAACGGAATTCCCATATTTACAAATATCGCAAATTCAATTACGCCTACAAGAATAATCGGAATCGTAACAGATCGGAATAAAATCAAAATAATAACAAATATAATTCCGATTGATACAGTACTTACCGTCTTAAAATCCACATCTGTAATTTCTATCAGGTCATTCGTAAGAGGCCCTTCTCCTACCAGCATAGCCGTCTTATCATACTGGTCTACGATCTTATTGATTTCCGTAATCTGTTCGTTGAGCTCATCTGTAGCTACCTTATACTCCGAATTAATCAACACCATCTGGTATTTGTCATTTTTCAGCATGCCGGTGACAGACTCCGGAAGCATATTCACAGGAATTCCCGGACCAACAAGCTTATCAAGCCCCAGCGCCCATTTTACTCCGTCTGTTTTTTCAATCCTGTCCAGCATCTTTCCTGCTTCATAAGAAGGGACACTGCTGTCTATCAGTAGAATGTGGGTTGTATTCATGTCATAATCTTCCTTAAGCTTTTCATTTGCAATAATGCTTGGAAGCTCTTTAGGAAGTGTTTCGTCCAAATTGTAATAAACTGCCGTATGGTTATTTCCATAAACTGCCGGCGCCAGAAGAATCAAAAAAGCTGCCACATACCAGAGATACCGCTTTGTCACCTTATCTGAAATACGCCCGATATCCGGAAGCAGAGGTTTATGTCTCGTCTTCTCAATCAGCTTATCGCAGCACAAAATCATAGAGGGCAGAATCGTAACGCATGTGATGACTCCAAGAATAACTCCCTTTGACATGACTACTCCTATATCCATCCCCAATGTAAAGGTCATAAAACAAAGGGCAATAAAACCTGCAACTGTTGTAATCGAGCTTCCGATCACAGAAGAAAAAGTCTGTGAAATTGCATGCGCCATCGCCCGTTTTTTATCCCCTTCAAACCGGACCTGCTGCTCCTCGTAGCTGTGCATCAGGAAGATAGAATAATCCATTGTGACTCCCAGCTGCAGCACCGCCGACAGCGCCTTTGTAATATAAGAAATCTCTCCCAGAAAAATATTACTTCCGAGATTATATACAATTGCCATCCCTATACTCAGAAGAAACAAAATCGGTACAAATATAGACTCCATCGTAATTCCCAGCACCAGTGTAGATAAGATGACTGCAATCAACACATAAAGCGGAGTTTCCTTTTCTGCCAGATTCTTCGTATCCGTCACGATAGCAGACATTCCGCTTAGGAAGCACTGCTTTCCAGCCAGGTCTCTGATTTCTTCGATGGCCTCCATAGTTGTATCCGCCGACGTCCCTTCATCAAAGAAAATAGCCATCATCGTACCGGTATCCGAATTAAATACCTCATAGAGGTTATCTGGAAGCATACTCACGGGAATCGAAATATCTGCCACAGAATCATACCAAAGTACATTGGTTACATGGTCTACTTTTTCAATCCTCTCCTTCAGCTTTACGACATCCTTACCTTCCATGCCGTCTGCAATAAACATAGAAAAGGCTCCTGTTCCAAAATCTTCCACCATAATATCCTGCCCCTTCATCGTCTCAATATCCTCCGGCAGATAAGTAAGGACATCATAATTTACTCTGGTATTCACATACCCAAGCGCCGACGGAATCAACAGCAGTATACTGACAATCAGTATCGGTATTCTGTACTTTACCACCTTTTTCCCAAAACTCACCATTCTACTTCTCTCCCTTTCATTTATGACTATTGGTCATTTCTTACATTAATCACTATATCTCAAAAATGACTAATAGTCAATATATTTTATTCAAATTTTTGACTTTTAGTCATTTTTATGATAATATACTTGAAAGGAAAGCTGTCTATTGGTTATAATGTAGTAATACAAAAAGAAAAAGGAGCCGCTCCAGTATGGGAAAAGTCGATGAAAACAAAAAAAGAAAAAAGGAAGCACTTTTCAACACCGCGTATGAACTATTCACTACGAAGGGAATCAATTCCACTGCCATCTCAGATATTGTAGAAAGGGCAGGTGTCGCAAAGGGGACCTTCTATCTATATTTTAAAGACAAATATGATATTAAAAATAAGCTGGTTGTCCATAAGACACGAGAGCTTTTCGACGCTGCCGGAAATGCTCTTAATGAGGCCGGTATCTCCTGCCTGGAGGAACAGATGATATTCATCATTAATCACGTTATTGACACACTGGTGGAAAATAAACCGCTCCTTAACTTCATCTCCAAAAATCTTGTGATGGGCGCGCTGCGTTCTACTCTGCTTACCGGGGAAAATAATGATAATGATATTTACGAAAAATTTCTTGAATTGATAGAAAAAGATAAGTATGACTACGCAGATGTGAATGTAATGCTCTTTACAATCGTAGAACTGGCCGGTTCAGCCGGATATAATTCCATTCTCTACAGTGAACCGCTGCCAATTGAAGCATACAAACCTTTTCTGTACCGCTCTGTAAGACTAATAATTAAAAGCCATAGATCAGGGACGGAGTAAAACTCGTTTTACCCCGTCCCTGATTCACTTACGAAGTATCCAGCAAAACCCGCCAGTGACGCGTTTTGCCGGATTTTGCCCTGTCCCTATATAAAACCCATCCCCGACAGCACAAATACCCATAAGAAGATTGTCACAATACATCCTGCCGACGTTACGGCAACAATTTCTCCTGCCAGCTTTCCGTTTCCTCCCATCGCCTGTGCCATCGGTGTCGATGCCACAGCTGTCGGCGCAGCAAATACGGCCAGAACCGCGACCAGATTATTTCCCCGGAAGCCCGCTATGATACCAAGTCCGACTGTCACAAGAGGAATAAAAACTAATTTGATAAAAGCAGAAAATACCAGATAATATCTGTGCGCCGATATGCTTTTTATAGAAAGCATCCCGCCAAGCACTACAAGAGCCAGCGGCGTAGCCGCATCTCCAAGCTTTTCAAACGGCCCTGTGATAAGCTCCGGAAGCCTTAGCTTAAGAACCGACGCCGCAATTCCCAATATACCTGCATCTACCAGTGGATTTTTAAGGATTCCGGCAAGCATTTTCTTTACAGATACCTTTTCTCCCCGGACCGACTCAAACAAAATTACTGCCAATATATTAAAGGTTGGGACAACAATCGCTGCCAGTGCAGAGATCGCTGCCACCCCTTCCTCATCACATAAGGAAGAAGCAATCGACACTCCGAACAATACAAAATTACTTCGGAACATTCCCTGCAGCATCGTTGCGGCATCCGGCCTGTTAAGCTTTATCAGGGAATCTTCTGCAGGACACTCCGGCAGTGTATTATGCAGAACCTTCCGAAAAACCATATAGAGAATACAAAAAACTGCAATTACACTGAGCCAGACATACACATACAGCTTCGGCTCGACTGCACTCTTTAAATCCACCTTATAGACGCTGAAAAAAAGCGTCAGTGGAATCAGCACGTGAAAAATCATGCGGTTTACCGCCTTAAAATTTTCCTCTGTAAAAATTTTAAAATGTCTGATCAGCACTCCCACCAGCATATACAGAAACAGGGGCAGTACCACCGATACCGCCAGCATAAAGCAGTCCATACTTCCTCCTTTTATCAGCGAACTTTTATATAATCCCGTCCGAAAAAAATCTGCCGCTCATATCTAAAAAAAGCTGACATGCGTTACTCACCGGCGAACTCTTTTTATAAACCAGTCCCAGATTCCAGTCAACTGCGGCTCCGGTAATATCTAAAAGCCTGACGTCCGGATACCTGGATGCTTCCCACAGAAGACGAGGCATCATAAATATTCCCCAATTGCGGTTTACTAACGATGCCAGAAAATCCATATCATTGGACCTCATGGCAATTCTGGGCGCAAATCCCGCTTTTTCACAATTTATAAGAAACTGTCTGTGAAGATTATAATCATAGCTCGTATCCAAAAACACTTCATCCTTTAAGTCTGCAAATAACACTGATGTACTGCCTGCCAGAGGATGGGTTCTATGTACCCCCAGAACCAGCTGCTGTCTGCTCACTAATATATATCCATACTCCGCCTCATCAACAGGAAGTGAACAGAGACTAAAATCTGCCTCTTGTCTGTCCAGCATTCCAAAAGAGTCATGCAGTGCATTACGTGAACATATACTTAGCTCCACTTCCGGATACTGCCCGTGATATTCTGTCAGAAGTCCTGTGAGATAATGCTTGGCAATCACCGGAGACGCCACAATCGTAATACTTCCGAATACTCCCTGTTTTATGTTGACCGATGCATCCACCATATGGTTATAAGCATCCGCAAATTCCTTGGCATACTTATAAAACGTCTGCCCGTTATTGGTAAGGCAGAGATTTTTCTGGTTATAAGTAAATAACGAAAAGCCTAACTTTTCTTCCAGCTTCTGTACAGCAATACTTAATGTCGGCTGCGTTACAGACAGTGCTTTGGCCGCTGCGGAAAAGCTTCCGTTATCTGCAACCTCTATAAAATACATAATTTGTTTTGTATCCATATTATTTCCTGCCTCTATCACTTTTTATTCCGCAAAAAAGCGGGCCGCCGGGCTTTTATGCCTGCAAAACAGCTGCCGCGGAGGGAAAATTTCCCGCCGCTTCGCTGTGTTATAAAATTAATTATAATCATTATCAGACATTCTGTCAAAATGTAACAACTCAATTCCCTTTTGTCATAATTTATACATTGCCTAACGTCCCATTAATGCATCGTCAAATTCCAGCTCATCACTGAGAAGCTCATATCCGTCCTCTGTTACAAGAATGTTCTGCTCCATATGTGTTCCTCCAACCTCTGGATGGTCAAACATAGTTACTCGCGGCTCAACTGCCATAACCATGCCCGGCTGAAGAACGAAATCAACACCCTTATTAATGGATGGAGCACCGTGAAGTCCATAACCGAGCTGATGTCCTGTAGCAAATTTATGCTCATATTTTTCAAAGCCTTCCTCTGCAATGACCCGGCGTGCCGCCGCGTCCACATCCGCACACGTATTTCCAGGCTTTATTGTTTTAAGCGCTTCCTGCAGCGCCATATAATTTACCTGATACATTCTTTTCTGAAGCTCAGTCGGCTCCCCGGTGCATATGGAACGGCCTACATCTCCTGTATAGCCTCGGTATACGGCTCCGTTGTCGATAATAACCATTTCATTTGCCTGTATCACTCTTTCTGTGGAAATCCTCTCAAAAATTGCAGAATTAGGACCTGACGCAATATTTGTTACAAAGGGTTCCATCTCACTTCCCATTTTTCGCATGGCGTACTCACATTCTGCTGCCACCTCATACTCTGTCACACCCGGTCTTATTGCTCTTATCGCCGCCTTTGTCCCTGCCACTGCCATCTTGACAGCAGTTCTTAAGTGCTTAATTTCTTCCGGATGCTTCACAGCTGTCATATCCACCCAAATCTTACCGATGTCCACAAACTCAATATCCGGGAATTCCCTGTTAAGCTCTAAATATGTAGTATGGGGAAGCAGCTCCACGCCTACGCGCCCGGATGTAATTCCATAATCGTGAAAAATCCTTGTAATTTCGACATGCCATTTTGACAATCCTGGTATTTTTCTGTGATCCTTTATATCTGAGCGGATAATAATACGATAATTATCACTTCCCGACGTATGGCCTACAACGGCTTTCCCGCCCCGCGGTATAACAGCAAAATATTCCGGCTCATAAAACGGACGATATCCCTTTACATAAAAATCTGTCGCATAACGAACTGTTTCCGCCTTTGTTAAAAGAATGGCATCAAGCTCATTATCCTCCATCGCCTTCTGAATCTTCTCCTCCTTCACCTGATGAAGAATATCTCCGCCATAATAGGACGGCTCCTCCTTCCAATATTCCATAGCCCTTCTCCTTTCAAAAAATAAAATAATAGTTTATTCCGAACGCTTCTTCCTGAATAATGGGGAAACGTACGGCCATATAACACTGAAAATGATAATTACAACCAGAATCAGTGATATAGGTCTCATAAAAAATGCTTTTAACATACCGCTTCCAAAAAGCTGATAAGATCGAATCAGCTGATTATCTGCGATACTCCCTAATACAATTCCAAGCACTACTGCCGGCAGAGAAAAATTAAACTGCTTCATAATAAATCCTATAATTCCAAATCCAAACATGAGATATACGTCAAACATCGCATTCCTGCATGAGAATGAGCCGGCAATACAAAATACCATAATACACGGCGCCAAAATCTTAGTCGGAATATTCAAAAGCTTCGTAAGCCCAAAGCCTGCTCCGACTGCCATAAGAAGCATAACGACCTGAGACAGAATTGCCGCGACAATCAATACATATACCATCGGCATCTGATCTCTTACCAGCGTAGGTCCCGGTGTCAGTCCCTGAATTGTCAATGCTCCTAAAAGGATTGCACAGGTAGAACTTCCCGGCACTCCCAGGGCAAGCGTCGTCATAAGCGCTCCGCCCGTACATGCATTATTCGCACTTTCCGGTGCAACGATTCCTTCTGGAAAACCAGTTCCGAATTCGCGTCCATGTCTGGAGGACTTTTTTGCAACTCCGTAGGAGGTAAATGCAGCAATCGTTCCCCCGGCTGCCGGAATTGCACCAATCCCGGTTCCCATGACTGCACCTGTAATCAGGGTTCTTGGATATCTAAGCGCTGTTTTAAAGCCTTTTAAAATTGCTCTCACACTTGTTTTTGTCTGAACCTCCTGCTTAACGATAAAATCCTTGCCCACCATGCCGAACACTTCAGAAAGTGCAAAAAATCCAATAATTGCAGGCACTACCTGGACTCCCTCCGCCAGATAAATCGACCCGAACGTAGCCCGCCATTCTCCGGTAGGCGTCATGCCGATCGTTCCGATCAAAAGACCGATAAACCCGGAAAGCAATGTTTTAGGAACATCTGCCCCGCTGGCTAAAACAGCCAGAATGCTGACCCCCATAAGCGCAATCAGAAACATCTCCGTAGGACCGATCTTCACCGCCATCCGTGCAATCGGAACCATTGCAAAAAGCATGATCATATAACTGATAAGACCTCCAATTGCTGAAGAACAAAAGGCGATTCCCAGCGCCTCGCAGCCCTTTCCTTTTAAAGTCATCTGATAGCCGTCAAAGGTGGAGGCCGACGATTCCGGGGCTCCCGGTGTATTCAGAAGGATCGCTGTAATACTCCCTCCGAAAATCGTCGCGATAAACACCGAAATCAAAAAGACAAGTGCATTAATCGGAGTCAGAGCAAAGGTTACCGGAAGCAGAATTCCGCATGCCATGCTGGATGTAAAGCCGGGAATCGCACCTACCAGAATTCCCAGAAAGGTTCCAATGAGAATCCACATCCATGTTTCTATAGAAGCCAGTGTACCGAATGCCTCCGAAACATATCCTAATATTTCAGTCATATTTTATCCCGCCTCCCTATAAAAATGCGAGTAATCCCTCCGGCAGCGGAACTGCCAGCCAGACTACAAACACAAAATAAATGAATATTACTTCAAACAATGGGATAATAATAAGTACCCTTATATCCCGTACATCCAGAATCCACATAGCACTTATCAGAAACCACCAGCAGCAGACCAGCGCCCCCGCTATATTGAACAAAAGAAGTGTTATCAGGACCATAGCCGTAAATAAAATCAGCTTCCGTGAAATTCCAAAGTCTGGAGCCCCTTTACACATTTCCTCCATCTGCTCATCGTCTTCCCTGTACACATGAACGCCCTGTATACAACAAAGGATGCTGAACAATAGAATTCCAAGCAGAAGAAATGACGGAAACATTCTGGAAGCTCCGCTCAGGCTCCGGGAGGAGATATAATATGCTGCTGCAAATATATCCATCAGAAGAACAACTAATATTTCCTTAGATATCAGCAAATATTTTTTATTTAATTTAAATTTAAACATAGAACAACCACCTCTTTTACTTTTATGTTTTCACATAAGATACATCATGTAGGGTACATCATACCCACTATTTAAACAGAGGCGCGACTACTTCCTTTACCTCCTCCACAGATGTGTCCAGTGAATCCTCATAATCTGCACCTGGCTCATTTACCATAGAATCATATACATTTGAATTCTTTAACGCCTCAATATATTCTTTTTCGGCACAGGCCTTCTTAAATGCCTCAACTAACGCATCATACCTCTCTGGATAATCTTCCTTAAAGCTCTTTGATACCATATAGCATCCCATTCTCGCCTGGAATTCATCAGACGGCATCTCCAAATTATACTCCTTCAGCTGTTCGTTAAAGGACACTGCCTCCGGCCATACCGTATTTTCCTTTGTCGTTCCTATACCCAGAGCCTTTGCCTCCTCTGCAATATCTGCACGTGCATAAGCATCGCTGAAAATGACATCCACATGTCCGCCGAGGAGCGCCGCCGATGCATCTGACCCGCCGTCATAGGACACCATATTGACATCAAGCTCAAGATTCTCCTTTATCCAGAGAGCCGTTGCCTGCTGCCCGCTGTTTGATACATATCCTACAGAATATTTTCCGGGCTCTGCCTTCGCTGCTTCACAAAATTCCGAAAGATTATGAAACTTAGCATCCTTCATCGCCAGCATAATAATCGGATCATAGGATTCTATCCATACCGGAACAAAGTCATCATAGTCATATGTCGTATCCTGAAACGCCACCGTATAATACAGTCCCGGAACATTAATTGCCAGAAGCTGATAGCCGTCGTTTTTTCCGCGGGCAAGAGACTCTGCTGCGATTTGTCCTCCCGCACCGTTTTGATTTTCAACTACAATCTCTGTGCCAAGTGCATCCTTCAGATAAGGCTGTACCATACGCGCCAGCTTATCGCTGGAACCTCCGGCTGAATAAGCGACTGTAATTGTAACTGCTCCTTTCGGATAGGCATCTTCTTTTTTATTATCCGAACTTCCTTTCTGCCCGCATCCTGCTGCCATTATGCAAACCATAGCTGTTATTAACAATCCACTGATAAATCTTTTTCTCATCATTTTTTCCTCGCTTCCATTTTTATATTTTTCAATCTGCTATCTGCTAAAGTTTTCATTCTTTTATTGTCCCGTACTTTTAATTATTTAATGCACATCGCAAAAGCTCCTGATACGATTAACCGCCTCTGTTATATCCTCATCTTTAATGCCGCGGTATGTTACGAACCGGACTGCATCATCGGTAATATAATGAGCACGTATCCCCTGCTCTTCTTCCAGAGCCTTAAGCCAGTCTCTTCCTCTGAGCCGGCCATGAAGATCCACCTTCACAATATTTGTCTGCACCGTATCCATATCGACAGATATATCCTTCGCATCACATATCCCTTCCGCCAGCTGCCTTGCTCTTCTGTTGTCGTTCGCAATTCTTTTTGAAAGATGCTCAATCGCATACTGACCTGCTGCCGCAAGAAGTCCTACCTGCCTGAGCTGTCCCCCCATCTGTTTTCTAACCGTACGCGCTTTTCGTATAAACTCCGTGCTTCCTACGATGAAGGAACCTATCGGCGCAGAAAGCCCCTTTGAAACACAAAACTGTACGCTGTCTACTCCTTCACAAAGCCTGTCCACTTCCATATCCAATGCTGCTGCCGCATTAAAAATCCTGGCTCCATCCATATGTACCGGAATTTCTTCCGCATGTGATATTGCAAGAATTTCCTCTATCTGCTCTCTGGTAAGAACCGTTCCGCCCTCAAAATTGTACGTATTTTCAATACATACAAGACTTATATCATTTTCCTTTACCGCTTTCTTCAGCGCTTCCATATCATAGAAGCCCTTTTTCTGCGGAACAAGAACCGCTTTCACTCCAAACCCTTCTTCTGTAAATGCAGTCTTCTCCGCCTTATACATGTGCATATTCGCACAGGTAACCGCCTTATCTCCACGCTTACAATGTGTCATAATACATACACTGTTTCCCATGGTTCCCGACGGAACAAAAAGAGAATCCTCTTTTCCGAAAAGCTCTGCAGTCATCTTTTCCGCAGCCGCAGCGGCATTATCCTCGCCCTTTGCCCCTCTGGCCCGTCCGTCATCTCCGACATCTGCCTGAATCATATACTGCAGCATCTCAGATGTCGGAAGCGTAACCGTGTCGCTTCTCAAATCAATTATCCGCATGAAAATACCTCCTTTAAAATTTATTTATAAATATTTTTTATTGTTATTATAAATATATTGTATATAATAAATATTTTCAATTGTAAATATTAACAAAATTTATATTCATACAATTTTGTTTTTTTCAAGTTATATACTTATTTTTATTAAATTAATCTCACTTTATTTGTTTTTACATGATATAAACAGAATATATTTCCTGTTTTTATTTTTAATATTGCAATTCAAGCATAAAAATATGCACAAAAAACAGGCGATGGAATTTTTATTTTCCTTCGCCTGTCTTTTATTCGTCCGATTAGGGACAGGGCAAAATGAATTGGGGACGGGGTAAAACTCGTTTTACCCCGTCCCCAATTCACATCTTACCTAAAACTCCTTTTTCACCATAATTTTTACCGAAATCATATAAGAAACTACCAGGAACACTCCCCCTAACACAATTGCTCCTCCAACTGTCGTCATCAAATTATCTATAAATATACTGTCTAAAAAAGCCATCACATCAATCCCTGCCGTCTCGCATATTTTCACAACTGCATACGCTCCCAGAAAACCGGCTCCAAACACTCCCATCAGAGCTATCCGGCTTTTTTCTGCCCCAAACTTTAACTGAATCGGCAACGTAACACCTACCATCAAAGCTGCAATTAAAATACTTGCAGCTACTGCCGGCATAATCTCCTCTGCCATAAGTGTGCTTCTCTTTACAGCTGCAGCTACTATAACAATAACTAAAACCGATACCAGACCGCTTAAGATTGACAGGATAGAAAATATATACTTTTCCGTTACATACTGTTTTCTGCTGACTGGAAGAGACAGAAGATAACACATGCCATTTTCATAATCATCATAACTCATTGTTGTAATCACAAGAACGGAAAACATAATCGTCACATAGCTGATAACAAATGCGAAATTAGAATATGAAAAAATAAACACAATCATCATAATTGCCAATATCCCGAAAAACTGCTTCTGTCCTTTTAAAAAATTAATGTCTTTTATCAATAATCCCTTCATTATTCTTCACCTCTGACCATCATCATAATTAATTCGTCGATATTTCCTTTTTCGATTACCAGCTCCGGATAATTTTCTTTATAAAACTGCTTCTCATTCGTCAGGCAGCTGTAGCCGAAATCCTCCTTTTTATGCCGCAGAACATAGCTTTTATCTAACGCGTGGTACTGCTCGTCACTCATCTTAAGAAGTGCGTAATCACTGAGCAGTACATCCGTTTCCTCATGCAGAACAATGCTGCCTTTATCTATCATATAGATATCGTCACAGAACCCTTCCAAATCACCGGATATATGAGAACTTATAAGAACGGACCGCCCCTCCGTCTCCATATATTCTCTCAAAAGACCCAGAAGTTCATCTCTTGCCAGCACATCAAGCCCTGCAGTCGGTTCATCTAAAATCAAAAGCTCTGCCTCATGGGACATCGCAGCCAGCACCTGAAGCTTACGCTTCATTCCCGTAGAAAAGTCCTTGATTTTTTTGTTCAAAGGAAGCTCAAAGCTTTCACATTTCTTTCGAAAATCCTCTTTATGAAAATGAGGATATAAGTGCTCCATCATCGAAATGATATCCTTTACCGTCAGATAACCGCTGAAGCCTGAATCTGCCAGAACTACCCCGATTCTTTCCTTGTCCTTTGCTCCTAATTCCCTCACCGGCTTTCCAAAGAGACTGACCTGACCGCCGTCTGTGTGAATAAGTCCCAGCATTGCCTTAAACGTAGTACTTTTCCCTGCACCGTTCTTTCCAATCAAACCGGTAACGCACCCTTCCGGCACCTCCAATGAACAGTTCAGCTCAAATCCTTTATACTGTTTCTTTACATTTTCCAATTTCAGCATCTCATTAGTCCTCCAAAACAATATAGAATAAATCTGCAATTTCCTGATTGGTCATACCGCAGCCTCTGCCTTTTCGGATGGCCGTCTCCAAATCAGCTTCTACTTCCTTTTTCTTCTCCTCAATCAAAAGATTTTGATTGAAGGATGCTACAAAGCTTCCTTTTCCATGTACGGTAACAACGAAGCCTTCTGATTCCAAAGCATCGTATGCTTTTTTTACAGTCAGTGCACTGACCTTGATTTCTTTAGCTAAAGTACGAACCGACGGGAGCATTTCTTCTTCTTTTAATTCTCCATGCATAATAAGATTTTTAATCTGCATTCCAATCTGCTCATACATGGGCTGCATGGAAGAGTTATTAATAATTAATTTCATCTTACCCCTCCTTCGTTATAAACAGTATATAACAGTTTATAACTGTTGTCAACTGTTTTATACTGTTTATCAAAATTTTTATATTACGAAGTCGAAAATTATTTACAAACATTATATTTTATGCAGAACGCTGTTTACTTTTGTATTAAAAAAGCTGCATATTCGAGCATCTTGCCGAATTGCAGCATTTTTACATATTATTTTATTAACACCTTAGTCAACACACTTTATTATTTAGCACACCTTACAGATCCATCCTTCTGGCGCTTCGATATGCCCCATCTGGATTCCTGTCAGGGTATCATACAGCTTCTTTGTAACAGGACCCATCTCATCCATTCCGCTTGGGAAGCAGATTTCCTTTCCATGATCTACTACCTTCCCTACCGGAGAGATTACCGCCGCTGTTCCGCAGAGACCGCACTCTGCAAAATCCTTCACCTCATCAAAAGGAACCTCTCGTTCCTCTACCTCAAGTCCCAGATACTCCTTCGCAACATGCATAATCGAACGTCTTGTAATGGACGGTAAAATCGTATCTGACTTTGGAGTTACCACCTTATTATCCCTTGTCACAAAGATAAAATTTGCACCTCCGGTTTCTTCTACCTTTGTCCTTGTAGCTGCATCGAGATACATATTTTCATCATATCCTTCATTATGCGCATCCACGATTGCATGAAGACTCATTGCATAGTTAAGTCCTGCCTTTACATGACCGGTTCCGTGCGGTGCGGCACGGTCAAAGTCACACACGCGGATGGTAATCGGCTTCGCACCTCCCTTAAAATACGGTCCTACCGGAGTCGTAAATACACGGAACTGATATTCATCTGCAGGCTTTACGCCGATAACTGCATTTGAACCAAACAAATACGGCCGGATATAAAGGGTTGCGCCTGAACCATACGGCGGAACATATGCTGCATTTGCCTCTACTACCTGCTTTACCGCTTCAATGAATCTATCCTCCGGGAAGGAAGGCATCTCCAGTCTTTTTGCCGTGTCCGCCATTCTTTTTGCATTCAGATCCGGACGGAACATTACAATATCTCCATTTTCTGCCGTATAAGCCTTAAGTCCCTCAAAGCAGGTCTGCGCGTACTGAAGCACACAGGCACACTCATTAATCACCACATTCGCGTCTGAGGTCAAACCTCCCTCATCCCATGCACCGTCCTTGTAATTCGACACATATCTCTTATCCGTCTCTATGTAGCTGAATCCAAGATTTGCCCAGTCAATATTCTTTTTCTCCATCGTCCATTCCTCCGTCCCTTCATCATAACAGCCCTGATATCGGTATCTCCGCTGTCATACTTATAATCTGATATCCATTCCCTTTTATTATAATACGGTATATACTACAATTCAAGAGCGCACTCTGTTTTTTATTTCTAATTTTTCGGCCGCAATTGTCTACAATTGCTTCTCATAAATGCCCTTATTAAACGACTTTTCTATCATAAACTTAAAATCTTATGATGTCATTTCTTTCTAAACACAAATAAATACTCGTGTGCAATTAACAAGAAGTTATATCTTATACTATTAGTTTTCCAATATCCTGTAGCCTTACAATTGTGCTGTTCTTTGATGATAAGCTCTTTAAGTCTAAATCCCGCATCTTCAAAAATACGCATAACATCAAAAGACATTGGTATCATATGTCCATTTTGGCGCGTATCTCCCATAAGAACGGCACAAAATTTGTCTTCTTTCAAAACCCGATAGCTCTCAGCTGCTACCTTTTTCATTTCTTCAAGAAAATCTTTGATCTTCAAATGCGATAAATCTTCTGATATATCTTCACTATACTTAATAATATCAGCATAAGGCGGATGGGTACAAATAAGATCAATGCTTTGATTCGGTATAAAATCAAGATTACGCGCATCCCCTTTATGAATTCTTACATCCCCATTTGCACCTTCGTGTTCAAAACTAGTCTTTTCTCTGCAACGGTCAAGAGCCACGTCATTAACATCTACACCGATAATATTACGGTTAAGCAGCTTTGCCTCTACAAGAGTTGTACCGCCCCCTGCAAATTGATCAAGAACCAAGTCCTTTTCTTTTGAATAACGAAGTAATATATTACGAGGAATATAGGGCGACCAATTACCACGCCATTTTGCATCGTGGGTTGCCCAATCCCCCCGTTTCGGAAAAGACCAATGAGTAGTCATTTCCAATTCAAAATCTTCTGGCTGCCATTTTGTTATCTTTTTTGCCATTATTTAAAAACCTCATTAATTATACCATTTTCTAAATCTTTGATATTGTAGATGTGCTGCATTACATCAAAAGTTTCCTCAAGATTATTACGAGCACTTGTCCAGCCCTTTCCATCAGTAAACCAAACAAATATGAAACCATCTATTTCTTCAGTTTCCCAAGCAAGCGTTTTATAACTGCGGGCTGTTTCATTTAATTTACTTCCGCCGCCGCCATAGAAATTAGTCTCAATACCATATATCATACTTGACGTTTTAATCACAAAATCAAAACGCTTTTCCGTTTTACCCTGATTCGAAATAGCTGACAAATTTATATTCCACTTACCTGTAATCTGATGAATATACATTTCCTTGAAATAATTAACATTCTTAACAAATCCTGCATCTTGAATAAAACTCTCAACTAAATCTTCCATAAGATGTCCGCCGCGGTTTTTTCGTCCATTTGAATCAAGACCAGTTTCAACACCAGTTGCATAATCAACTAAATTATTTACTATATGCTTTTCCAGCAAATCGAACAATCCTGTTTCCCTCATAAAGTATTTATATCTTTCATAGTAAATATGACTATTGGGCGGATATTTGCTGAAATCAAATTGAAATAAATATCCACCATTTTTATCTTGACAGTATATCTCATTCGTCCTAACCGCTAAAAGCAGCGGAATACATTTTGATACTTCAGGATATCTTCTCATTAAATTCTCAAAATCAGCTTCAATGTCTTTTGAACCAATAAGAGAATTTAAAATATTTAATTCGATCCTTATAGTATCTACATTTCTATAAACTTTTTCAAAATCTATGTAATATTTATAGTCCGCTATACTGTTACGGAAACTTGACAGCCATGTGTTAAAATCTCTATTTGACATATAATCTCCTTATTTTACTTTACAAGGCTTTCCTGCCTCACAACCTGCCGAACGACATTTACGGCAGTATGATTGCGGAATATGCCGACCATCTCCCACATTCCTATAGCCAAATTCTTTCTCTATCTCGTCCTTGTCATATGCTGTTTTTTTGCAGCATGGACATTGTGCATATTCTCCATATGGCATAACTTGACCTCCTTAAAAATTAGAAATAAGCAGTTCTTTAATTTTACCCCTTGCGCCGCTGTTGCAGTTAATCATCCGAGCTGCCTCAACCCGTTGAATTTTATGAGCAGAGTATATATTATCGAAAAAATCATCTTCTGCGTCTGAGTTTTTCGGATCAGAATTGCTGATTACAATTTTTGCGCCTTTCCTGTCCATATCATCCACAAATCCTGCCAGCTCAATCTGCTCTGCATCATTAAACGAGTTCTCAGTATAAGCTGTAAAACTCGCTGTATCAGTGATAGGCCTGTAAGGCGGATCAAAATAAACAAACGTATTTTTGTCAATGAAATCAGCTGATTTTCTATAATCTCCACGCACAATAGCCACTCCTTGTAACTTTTCAGATACTGCACGAAGATTATTTTCATCACAAATCATGGGATTCTTATAAGCTCCCATGGGAACATTAAATAACCCTTTTTTATTGACACGGTACAAACCATTAAAGCAGGTCTTATTAAGAAAAATCATAAGCGCCGCCTTCTCAGTATTGATAGTTGCATCCCCATTGACCTTTATATCATTGAAACGCTTTCTTTTAGTCATATAATAACTTTTACGTTCTTCTTTATCAAAAGGTATATACTCTTTTTGAAATTTTGAAAGCAGCCAAATAAGTTCTTCAATATCATCACGGATAGTATGATAGGTATTGATGAGCTCTGCATTTATATCACTGATAAAAACTTCATCTAAATCATACTTGCTGAGAATATCAAACAGAACTGCTCCGCCGCCTACAAACGGCTCTGCATATTTTGTAATACGACCGCCAGGAAAAGGATAATATCTCTCAATTTCATGAAGAAGCTGACCTTTACCGCCCGCCCACTTCAAAAAAGGCTTAACCGCTTTTTCTACACTTTTAAACCCCATAATAGACCTCCTGAATAAATCGCACTTGCACTATGTAATAATACATCCTAAGTCTTAAACAATAGAAATCCTTTTATTTACACTCTACCGCTCCATCATACTGATCGATTCAATCCCGACGCTTCCGCCTCTTACCACTTCAATACTCTTAAACTCTTCTTTCATAAGCTTCACAACTGCATCATTTTTCGTCGCTGTCTGTACAAATTCCAGCAGAAGGCTGTCCTTGCCATAATCAATCACCTTTGCCTTGAAGGTCTCTGCTATTTGGAAGCACTCTACCTTATCCTCCGGCGTACATTTCTTTACCTTGATATACATAATCTCTTTCATCCGCACAAATATATTAGTAAAGTCAATCACCTTTATGACCTCCACCAGACGATTCAGCTGCTTTTTTATCTGCTCAAACGTCTCGTCATCACTGACTGTTGCAATTGTCATCCGAGAGATTGTCGGGTCCTCTGTCGTTCCCACTGTCAGACTGTCTATATTATAAGATTTTCCAGAGAAAAGCCCGGATATTTTAGACAGGACGCCGTCCTGATTTTCCACATACAGAGAAAGCCATCTTTTTTTCATTCCATTCATTATTTTCTCCTCCTAACAATCAAGAATCATATCTTCCAGGGTTCCGCCCGGCTGAATCATCGGATACACCAAGTCTTCCGGATCAATCTCGAATTCAATAATCGTCGGCACTTTTGTACTCTTCATTGCTTCCTCAAATGCAGGTCTGATTTCTTCTTTTTTGGACACTCGGATTCCCTTTGCACCATAGCTTTCTGCCAGCTTTACAAAATCCGGTGTGTACTTCGGGCATTCCACCTCTCCACATTTTCCCCTGCAGGCAGCCCCGGAGCGGAGACAGGTCATGGAATAGCGCTTTCCGTAAAACAGCTTCTGCCACTGGCGCACCATGCCCAGATTATTATTATTAAAAATGCAGGAAATAATCGGAAGCTCCTCAAGCACAGCCGTAGCCAGCTCCTGAATATTCATCTGCATACCGCCGTCACCGGAAATAGAAATGACCGGCGTGTCCGGATTTCCAATCTTCGCTCCGATTGCTCCTGGAAGCCCATAACCCATCGTTCCAAGCCCTCCGGACATCAGAAGCTTTTTCCTTTCCGTAATCTCCGCAAACTGCGCGGTAAACATCTGATGCTGTCCTACGTCTGTAACCAGAATGCACTCCTCAAACATCTCATTAACGGCATCCAGAACATCCTGTGGTGTCATAACCGGCTTCTTTTTCATTTCAAGCGGATGTTCTCTTTTCCACTCCTCTACCTGCTCCAGCCATTTCTTCGTACCACATTCCTCTACATATTCCAGCATTTTTTCAATGGCTTCCTTCGCATCTGCCACAATAGGAACATCCACCTGCACATTTTTAGATATAGCTGCTGTATCAATATCAATATGAACAATCTTTGCACGGGGCGCAAAGGAATGAAGCTTCCCGGTAATTCTGTCATTAAATCTCGTCCCAATAGAAAATAGCAGGTCACATTCATTCACCGCCATATTGCAGGCATAGGCCCCATGCATTCCCAGATTTCCCACATATAAGGGATGCCTTGTAGAAATGGCCCCTCTCCCCATAACCGTCGTCACAACCGGAACGTGTGTACGATTTACCAGCTCGGTAAACACCTCATTTGCTTGGGCAATGTTTACACCGCCGCCCACTAAAAACAGCGGACGCTTTGCCTTTCCTAGCATCTTGATAGAACGCTTCAGCTGTCCGAT
Source organism: uncultured Lachnospiraceae bacterium (assembly GCA_946558465.1). Classification (GTDB taxonomy): domain Bacteria; phylum Bacillota; class Clostridia; order Lachnospirales; family Lachnospiraceae; genus CAPEBR01. Next base: position 13,504 of record CAMNTM010000008.1, on the reverse strand, counting down.
ATGCACTCCGGTACTGGGCTTATATCCCCGGATATTTACCTCCTTTGGATACTCAGGATTTCCAAGCTCAGCCATCACATCCTTTGGCAGGTCGATAAGCACCGGGCCCGGCCTTCCAGTTCTTGCAATATAGAACGCTTCCTTAATGATTCTGCCCAAATCCTCCCTCTTTTTTACGACCACGCCGTATTTTGTAATGCTTCTTGTGATACCAACGATATCAACCTCCTGAAACGCATCATTACCAATCAGATGTCTCGCCACCTGTCCGGTAAAGCATACAAGCGGAACGCTGTCATAATACGCCGTCGCAAGACCTGTCACCAGATTCGTCGCTCCGGGGCCGCTGGTTACCAGACATACCCCTGTCCTTCCTGTGGACCTCGCATAGGCATCTGCCTCATGAACAAGAGCAATCTCCTGCCTCGGCAGAATCACCCTCGTATAATCCTGCTTGTACAATTCATCACTGATATCAATAGTGCAGGCTCCCGGATAGCCGAAGATCGTATCCACTCCTTCCTCTCTCAGTGCCTTTACCAATAACTTGTTGCCGCTGATTTTCTTCATATACATACCTCCTGCTGTTTATAAAATCTGGCTCAAAACACACGGCATCTCTGCCCGCCCTGCCAGGGTCATGCTTTACGTGATACTCATATAAGTATACTTTATCAACTAAGGATAAAAACGCCCCAAGCCATTATAGCTTAGGGCGAATAAATCTCCGTGTTACCACCTAAATTCATAGAATATTCTATGCACTCTGCCGGCACAGGAAACTTTTTTCACATTTCCGATACCGCTCCCTCATAACGCAGGGACTGCGTTGAAGCCTACTTGGGAACCTCCTCTCCCTTTCGGTTCACTGCTCGAAGGCTACTTCCATAAATCCGTCACGAAGATTCTCACCCGGCATCTTCTCTCTTGGCTTCAGGTATCTATGTACTCCTCCCTGTCATAGCATTTTACTATTGCAATATTTTAACATCTGCACCTCTGATAATTGAATCTATTATAATTGATAATTTGACAGATTGTCAACCATTTTTCAATATTTTGAATCCGCCCCAATCACCGTCTCCGCAATCTGCCTCCAAGATATCCGGCTCATATCGACATACCGCGTCTTCTTCTGCATGATACTATGCCTAAGCGCCTCCGCCAGCCTTTCTTCAAATTCCGGCAGAGACGCCTTCACCGGCTCATCGGTATTTTGCATATCCGGAAGCCTTACATAACAAATGTCTGCTCCGGGGGCTGCCTCTTCTATCCATTCCCGTATCCCCGGAAGGTCTGTCATAACAACCCGGCCTCCACACGCCAGAGCTTCAATCACAGTAAGCGGAATTCCCTCGAAAAATGAGGGCAGAACAAATATATCACATCTGTTATAAATCTTCGCAAGCTCAGTCTGAGAAAGCCTCCCCAGGAATTCTATATGGCAGGGACACTCTCCTGCAAGCCTTCTTATTTCCTCATATTCTGCTTTGTTTCCTGTACTTCCTGCCAGATAAAGCTTTACATCTTCTCTGTCAAGCCTCAGTAACGAGAGACTTCGGATCAGGCTTGCCACACCTTTTTTCTCTGCTATTTTCCCGGCAAATACCATGTGCGCCACACCGTCATCTGCCCTGGTTCCATCTTGGAAAAATATCTGGCTGTTATAGCCCGTTCCGACCCTTGTAACTCTTCCTGCCGCTTCCTCAGCTCTTATGCCATAAACGCTCCTTATCGCTTCCTCCTGCGCCCTTTGGGGAACAAAGATATGATCAAGTTTACCTATCTGTTCCTTAATATAACATCTCTCAAGCTCATTTTTACACATCTGACGCAAATCTGTATTGTGACAGAAGCCATATATTTTTATCTCCGGAAATCGTTCCCGTACCATTGCTGTCAGAAGATACAAATGATGACAGAGAATTACATCCGGCTTAAGCTCCCCTGCTGCTTTTTCAATCACCTCCAGAAAGGCCTCTTTAAACTGCCTTACCATCTCCGGCGTCATATCACAGTACCTGGTACTTTCATAAGGCATCTCGTCCGACATACCTGCAATCGGATAGGGCAGTTTCCTGCTTCGAAAATACACCGGATAAAAACTTATTCCCTCTGGAAGCTCTACCATATCCTCCTCATATACACCGGCGACAACTGCCTGCTCATGTCCTGCGTCTGCATATTCCTTTACAAGCTCCGTCAGATATACACCGCTTCCCGTACTGTTCGGCTTCTGCGCTGTAATACTTAAAATCCTCATTTTACTTATCTTACCCTCTCATAAACTGTAAAATAATATTCCAAATCAAAGCAGGTCTGCTCTTCACTGATTTTTGTCATCCTCCACTTGGGATCCTCATCAAGATTCGGAAAATACGTATCTGCATCATAGGCATGATCAATCTTTGTAATGAAAGCAGTATCACACATAGAAAGCATAGCCCGGTAAATGCTCTCTCCTCCGATTACATAGATTTCACCCTCATATTTCTCGGCCTCTTCGACAGCCTCCTCTATACTATGGACAACTACTGCACCTTTCACCTTATAATCCTTATTTTCCGTGATTACAATATTTACCCGGTTCTTAAGCGGCTGTCCCTGGGGAAAGCTCTCCAATGTCTTTCTCCCCATGATCACAATATTCCCCCTCGTCGTCTCCCGGAAAAACTTCATATCTGCCGGGATGCTCCACATCATTTTATTATCCTTGCCGATTGCCCAGTTTTTATCTACCGCAACGATTAAATTCATTTCCATGCTCTCCCTTCTATACTGTACAGTCAAATTATGGCTTTTTCCCTTCTGAGCACATTCTAAAGCTTAATTTCAGTATAAAATACATGCTCTATACTGCCACCGGTATATCCCGAATCTGCTCATGCGTCTCGTAATCCAGAAGCTTTACATCCTCTCTTGTAAATTCATAAAAATTCTTAATCTCCGGATTCAGCCAGAATTTCGGTGCGGGAAGAGGTTCTCTTTTAATCAGCTCCTCTACCAGCGGTACATGTCTATCATAAATATGTGCATCTGCGATCACATGAACAAACTCTCCTGCCTCCATATCACACACCTGCGCCAGCATATATAGAAGCACCGAATACTGACATACATTCCAGCTGTTTGCCGTTAAGATGTCATTCGAACGCTGATTGAGAATCCCATTCAAAATAAGCCTGTCCTGCCCAGGCTTTTTCGTTACATTAAAGGTCATGCTGTAGGCACAGGGGTACAGATTCATCTCATGCAGATCCTGATGCACATACAGATTGGTCATAATCCTTCTACTGTAGGGATTATGCTTCAAATCATAAATGACACGATCCACCTGGTCAAACATCCCCTCCTTGTACTGATGCTTCACTCCCATCTGATAGCCGTATGCCTTTCCGATCGAGCCCTCCTCATCTGCCCAGCTGTCCCAGATATGACTGTTCAGCTCGTGAATATTATTAGACTTTTTCTGCCAAATCCAAAGAAGCTCATCTGTACAGCTTTTAATCGCCGTTCTCCGAAGGGTAAGCGCCGGGAACTCTTTACTCAAATCATACCGGTTCACAACCCCGAACCGTTTAATTGTGTAAGCCGGCGTTCCGTCCTCCCATACCGGACGAACCTTTTCCCCTTTCGTATCCGTTCCGTTATCTATAATGTCTCTGCACATGTCAATAAATACTTTGTCTGCGTAGCTCATATAATACTTTCTCCTCCTGTTCTATTCTGTTTTTTACCTTCCCTCTCATTAAATTTCATGTTATATATCATGAAATTGTCTTTCTAAACATACTCGTCTCTTCTTAGATAAAGAGAATAAGCCGGCGCTTACGACCCCGTCACAGGGACCAAAGAACCTTCTCTTTACTGATTTTTTCTTCAATACAAGCAGATTCCGATGAATGAATGATGCCCAATTTACTTTCCAGTACCATATCCGGCCCTCTCTTTATAACTATTTTTATCCTGAAGCTCTTTAATCTCCCCCTTTAAATTCACCCTCTGAAACAGACATCTCCATCTTAAACTTCGTATCTTCTCCAGCGACAATCTTTATTCGATTCATTCCTTCTTTTAACTCCAGAACGGCCTCCGAATGTTCCTCACTTGTATCCGAAGTAACCTCTGTAACTGTCGTCAGTGTATCATCAGGCGCTATCAGCACCAGCTTTACCTTCCCCTTCTCTACCTGGATTTTATATATAATATCTGCTTCCATATCCCTGGAAGCCCTGCAGGACCACAGTGTACTCATTCCCTCCATTTTACCGGCGCTTATCTTACACTTATTATTTCTTATGTTCTGTACATACCGAACTCGGTTATAACTGTCCGACTCTTCCACGATTCTGGAATCATCATTGTAAATTGACGTCATAAAATCACTTGAACATCCTCCCGCCATAAATAGCACTAATAATGCCACACATAAAAACAATTTCCTTTTCATACAACTCCTCCAAGTATTTCCTTTACTGTTCTATCATTATATCCTTAATATGCCTCTGCTGTAAAGGTATTCATCTTTACTTAAAAATAATGAAAAGCTGTTTTATCAGTATCAAAACGAATCAAACAGCCTGTGTTAGATTTATCTGCCTGCCCTTCCATACGAAGCAGACTCCTCCGCAACCATCAATGTACTCTTTGTCGGAGCATACTGATGAATCTTAGAAAGAATTGGACCTGCACCGCCGGAAGCAGACGTATCTGAATACTCTTCAAAGTTCTCAACCTGTTCCATAACCTTGCTGAACACTTCAGGGCTGTACTGTGGAGGATAGCCATTTTTAATTAAGCAGATCTTGATATCAAGTTTCAGCTGATTACGAACATTTTGGTTATTGAGCCAGTCCGTAAAGGAAGACTTGGTATCAATAATTTCTTTAACTCTTTTAGCTAAAGCTTTGCACTTGTCGTTGATAATGACACCGTCTGATTCTTTATCCGTCCCATATTCAAAATTATATTGATCACGCAGAACAATTAAAATATCATAGAAGGCTTTTTCTTCAAAAGTCAGTCCAATCTTTCGGAAGCTTTCTCTGTTTTCATTCATTTGCCGAAGGATAGCTAAAGCCTGTTCTGTTGCATTCTTGATAATATCCTCCGATGCCTGCTCCTGTGCTTCCCCTGCTTCTTCAGCAGTAAGACTCCTGCGTCTTTCATGATATTCTGCAATTGTTTTTTCTAACATTTCCTGAAATGTCTTTGCAGCCAGCTGATTGACTTTACTGTACTCCTTAATCTGCCTGCGAAGCATTTTCACAAGGAGTTCAAGCTTAGTTGCAGGCATCTTTACATCCGATAGTTTTTCAAAGTATTCTGGAGAAAAGATATCTTCTTCCTCGCCACTTTCAAGAATACCTTCTACCTGATTGTATTTTAATGCTTCCTCAACCATCTTCGAAACTGCACGATTCATCGTGTCAGTATCTACTTCGCTTGTTCCGCTCATTTTACGAACAAAGCCGGCTATCGCCATAAAACACTGCGCAAGTGCAGACTCCTCTTCGCTGAGATACCCTGAAGGCTGGCAGATATCAAAAGCCGTCCTCATCCGTTTTACAGTTTTTAGAAAGTAAGTTTTAAACGAAATCTTCTGCGAACCACCATTCCCTTCTGTCCGCAATTCCTGTGTTGATACAAACACATATTCTGCTGCTTTAGCGAGAAGTCTGTAACGCTCTATAGGGTCACAGTCTGGATTTAAGAAAGAAGTTACATCATAATCGGTAAACAGTGTTTTTAAGATTTCAAGCTCTTCTCTAAACACAACCTCAGCCTGCCTGACATCATCGGATGTAGGCGCAATGCAGGTATCTCCGCCATAAACCTTCATTGCTTCACGCATATTGTCACGAATACCGATGTAGTCTATCACCATACCAAATTCTTTTCCTGGATACTTTCTATTTACACGGCTGATGGTCTGTATCAGCAAGTGCTTCTTAAGCGGCTTGTCATTATATAAATATGTAAGTGACGGAACATCAAAGCCAGTAATCCACATATCTACAACAATAGCAACATGGAAATTTGATTTTTCCTGTTTGAAAGCCGCATCTAATTCTTCGGAACGCTTGTCATTTTTTACACCGCCAAGATAATTATACATCTCTTTCTCATCGTTACTGCCAACACTTGATACCATAGCTATGAAAGGCATTGGCCTTAGCTCTTTTCGCTCTTCTTCCGTTACAAAAACACCGTCGGGCGATTTCTTTTCTTCAAACCACTCAGGATATTTATTCTTGAATTTCTTAAGCAGCGTATAAGCAATCTTCCTGTTCGAGCAGACCACCATTGCTTTCTGTACTCTGCCCGGATCACCCTCACAGGAAGAAACATAATGGTCATGGATATCTGCAGCAAGACGCTCCAAGCGTGAAGGCTCTCCGAGAATCACTTCCATAGAGCTCATTGCTTTTTTGCTTGCTTCAACGTCTTCATACGCCGCACCGTCATCGGCACATTTTTTATAATAATCTTCAATCTCCTTCACTTTTTCTTTATTGAGCAACACCTTAGCAATACGAGGATGATACTTGATAGAAACAGTCAAACCATCGGCAACTGCCTGATCCATTGTATATCGGTCTATTTCATCTCCAAAGGTTTGATAGGTTTCTGCAATAGGAGTACCCGTAAAGCCTACAAACGTAGCCTGTGGAAATGCTTCCCTCAAAACCTTTGCATATGGCTTCGAAACCATAGCTTTCATATTCTTGTCAGCATTTTTGCTGAACTGAATCTTTTTGGAATGCTCAAGCTGAGTTCTGTGTGCTTCATCGGAAAAACATATAATATTCTGACGGCCATTGATAAGACCAATTTTATCATCCTCTCGATCACAAAACTTTTGGATGGTACAAATATAAAAGCCGCCGCTTTGTCTTACTCCAAGCTCCTGTCTTAACTGTACTCTGTTTTTCACAACCGATACTTCACCAAGATTCAAAAATTCTTTACTCTTTGTAAAAAGCTTTGCACCTTGTTTTTGAAGCTCCTCTCTGTCAACTATCAAAACAATTGTCGGTGATCCGATTTCTGGAATATCCGTGCAGCGGAGTGCAAGCTGACGGGCCAAAAAAGCCATGGTATAAGTCTTTCCACATCCTGTTGCACCAAAATATGTTCCACCTTTACCACTCTTTGTAACAATAGAATGAACAATATTTTGTTTTAGAAGCTTTGCTGCAAAAAACTGTGGATAACGGCACACTATTTCTAGCTCTGAACTATCATAAATGCTGTCTTGAAAATAAATATAATCTCTGAAAATCTCCAAGAATCGTTCCGGTGCATAGACGCCTTTAATCATCGCTTCTGTTTCTGCAAAAGGCAGCGTAGAAACTGGCTCCTTATCATTTACACGTCTCCATGCATAGAAATGTTCATACGGAGTACGAACTGTTCCAAGTCTTGTTTTGACGCCGTCAGAAATGCAGGCCAAAGGGCAGAAATGCAGAAGATGCGGGATATCTCTCCAGTAACGGATATTAATTTGCTCCCACGCATCATAAATTGTCGCATCCGCGTCAGCAGGATTTTTGAGTTCAATTATACATAACGGCATACCATTCACAAATAATAGAACATCGGGTCTGCGATTCTCTTTCTGTCCGTTGTTGGTATATTCAACCGTGAACTGATTAACCACACGGAAAACATTCTTATCCGGGTTTTCAAAATCAATAAGCGGTATCATTCGTGCTAATCCATCTTTGCAGATAAACTGAACGCCGTCAACCATCCACCTATAAACCTTGTGCAATGTAGCAAAGTCACTCTCAGCGCCTGCAAGACGCACATTATCAAAGAGCTGAATAACCTCATCCTCGGTCAAATCAGAGTTTTTATCTGTTATAAACTTCTTAAAATCATCGGCAATAAGCACGTCTCTTTTGCTGATACGAGAGATGTTGCTGCCCGAAGAATACTTCCAGTCTTCTGACTCTAATAATCCTATAAATGCATACTCGTATTCTGATTCACAGTAGCGGCCGTTATATTCCTTTAGTTTAGACATGGATTACGCCTCCTTTGTTTTTCTTGCTTCTTCGATAGAACCCTTAATGAGAATCGGACAGATATCTTTTATTTGTGTTTTCAGCTTTTCGTTGATATCCTTGCGGATGTTGTATGCTTCAAAAATATTAACGATATCATGTTGAATTTCAATATCAGGAACAGGAATTCTGACATCGCACATTTCATCCCAGCCAAATGTTTCTCTTGCACTTCCCCAAGAATTATAGCGGGCATATCGATCAAACTCTGCTCTTGAAAAAAACAAAAACAAATACTTTGACAAAAGCTTGTCCTCATCCGTCCTTATCACTGTAGATATTGAAGATACTAGATAGGATTCGTTAGATGAATTCAATGCAAGCGATATTTTGTTGCCGCGTCTTGAAGTATCTGAGATAAATGCAATCATTCCAGGTTCTACGATTTTATAATTATCCAATGAAACACCAGCCATATTTGCCTTTGTATCAATGAATTCTTTACTTGTCGCAATACCTCGGACAGAACTAAGCGGCAAACCGACTTCATTTCTAACCGTATATTCAGAAATATATTCACCAATCGCTTCACAGGGAATTTTACGTCTTAGGTCTTCAATATAAGCATCACAAACCAGTTTCAAATCTTCCAGTCCCCGCTCGTAGCTTTGCTGATTTGAAACCATAGCATTATAGACATCTACATATTTTTGCTGGATTGAAAGCGGTGGGAGGTCTAATTCAATATTGCAAAACACTTCCCAATCAAGATTAGACCGAATACTGCCATCACTACAAAACGCCCCAAATCTGTCCTTTTCCTTTGAAAAAAATTTCATAAAGAAATAAAGTGGCAGTACAATCTCTGTTGCAGCAATTTCAAAAGTTGTATATGCAGGTGAAACTAAAATAGGGTTATCATTATTATACATACTTATTCTGATACACTCATCTCTACCAGTTTGCATTCCACTATATACAAAACAGTTTTTTCTAACAACTTTATACTTTGATTCATCAAGGCCTTCGGTATTTGCGATAGTAGGCATAAATTCTTTGTTGATATTGATTCCATAGAAATCTCTAATGCCAAGATTATTTCTTTCGTCAATTATAGTAACTAATTGCCCTATTTTATATTTAGTCAATCCCATAACCAATCCCCCGGAATGCGTCTTCCAGCATCTGCTGAGATTTCTTTTCCTGCTTCATAACTTCCTTCATCTCAAGCTGAATTCGAGCCATTTCCTTTTCATAGTCAATCTCTAAATCGTGGTCAATAAATTCAATATACTTGCTTGGCGTTAATGTCCAGCCCTTGTTTTCAATTTCTACAATTCCCACACTTCGATAAAGTTCAGACACTTCATAACTTGTACCGTCAGTACCTTCACTTTGCCACGTGTGATAAATTTCAGCTGCTTTTTCAATCTGTTCTGTTACCAAACAAACTTTCTTTTTATTTTCACCCTTAACGGCATTTTCTCTCCATTGACGCAAGTCTACAAAGAGAATCTCATATTCACGACTGCGTAGATTTCTGCCATGATAGTTACCGCCCTTTTTGTTTTGATTCAAAATCCAAAGCGTAACACTAATGTCAGTAGTAATGAAAAGTTCTCTCGGAAGAACAATGACAGCTTCAACCTTATCATTCGCAATCAATTTTTTACGGATTTCCAAAGTATCGCTGTCGTTCAATGCGCCATTCGCAAGAAGAAATCCTGCAACACCGTCAGCCGGCTTCAGGTGCGAAAGCATATGCAGAATCCAGGCATAGTTTGCATTACTTTCAGGAGGCGTTTGATAGTCAGCCCAACGAGAATCATTTTTTAGATTATCATCATACCATCCTTTAAGGTTAAAAGGCGGATTAGCCATAATATAATTGAAATATAATCCCTTATGTAAATCGTGTGTAAAGGAAGAATCGTTTGTTTCACCAAGTTTGTGACTAAGCCCTCGAAGCGCTAAGTTCATTTTTGCAAGACGATAGGTAGCCGCATCCTTTTCCTGCCCATAAATATTAATTTTATTAATATCACCCTGTCTAGATTTTACAAGAGCGGCACTCTGTATAAACATACCCCCTGAACCGCAGCAAGGGTCATATAAAGTACCGTCATAAGGCTCTATCATCGCCGCAATCAGCTGAACAACATCGTGAGGAGTATAGAACTCTCCTTCTTCCTTTGTTGCATTGACTGCAAATTCTTTAAGAAAATATTCATACACGCGGCCGATAAGGTCTTTTTCTTCTCCAAATGCTTTATGACTGATTTTATTTACTTCATCAACAAGCTTTTTTATATCATTAGGAGCAAGATTACGCGCCGTAAACGTACCTTCGATGAAACAGCCTTCCAAATCCTTTGAATCTGTTGCAATGCTGTGAAGAGCCGTATCAAGTGCAACATTAAGTCCCGGTGCAGGTATGTTAATGATCGTTGACCATCTTGCTTCAACAGGCAGGTTGTAAGTTCCGTCTGTAAAGGTAGCATCATCAAAAAATGCTGCTCTGATATTTTCATCATCAGGGTCAAGACCCTGCTCGATTAAGGTCCGGCGAAGCTTTTCTATTCCATCTTCGTATTTCTCACCAATAAAACGTAAGAATACAAGCGTAAGCATCATATCACGCTTTTCAAAAAAAGAACCTGAGTTACGTGCAGCACGCAGAATATCCCTGCAATTAAATAAAATGTTGTCTATATTCAGTGACTTTTCAGTAGTTTTCTTCTTAGCCATATCATCTGTCCCTTCCGGCTTAATTCCATTGTTCTTCTAATTACCCTAAAACAAGATACGAGAATCACAAAAATCCTTTATCTTTTTCACAGCGGACATATTAAGTCTGTTTTTACCGCCTTCCCAATGATTAACAAAGGAAACTGAATCTTCTTAATTATCCATACCAATAATATAACATAATTATATAAAATTTTCTATTCCTGCGCTTATCAGAACAGCCACAGAATTTTCTTCTTCAAGAAACCTTCTTTTTCAAAATCTCCCATGTCTGCAGCCCAAAAAGATGCTGACAACAAAAAGCAAAAAAGGAATATCAAGAGAATCTTTTCTCTTAATACTCCTTTCTTACTGTATGTTCTTACTATCTGATTTTTACAAGTATCTAACTATTTATAATTCACAATCTTCCCAAAATCTGCCTTCAGAGAAGCGCCGCCTACAAGACCACCGTCGATATCAGCCTGTGCAAATAACTCTGCCGCATTTCCTGCATTTACAGAACCGCCGTACTGAATACGGACAGCTTCTGCAGTCGCATCGTCATAAATCTCTGCGATACATGCACGGATTCCTGCACATACTTCCTCAGCCTGCTCTGTTGTAGCCGTCTTTCCTGTTCCGATTGCCCAGATCGGCTCATAAGCGATAACCGCTTTCTTTGCCTGATCAGCGGTAACATTCTGGAAACCGACCTTTACCTGCTGGCGGATAAAGTCCATTGTTACACCCTGTTCTCTCTGCTCTAACGTCTCTCCACAGCACATGATTGGTGTAAGACCATGCTCAAATGCCTTTAATACCTTTTTATTTACTGTCTCATTTGTCTCTGCAAAATATTCTCTTCTCTCAGAATGTCCGAGAACTACATATTTTACACCTGCGTCTGTCAGCATTGCCGGAGAAATCTCTCCTGTATAAGCTCCGCTTTCCTCAAAATACATATTCTCGGCGCCGACCTCGATGTTAGATCCCTTGCATGCCTCTACAACCGGAATAATATCGACAGCCGGTACGCAGAATACTACGTCTACGTCGTCACTTGCTACTAATGGTTTTAACTCTTCAACTAAAGCAACCGCCTCACTTGGGGTTTTGTTCATCTTCCAGTTGCCTGCTACAATTTTTCTTCTTGCCATATGGGTAAAATCCTCCAATGTTTTATTTTTAATGATTGAAAAAGGGTTTCTCATGCCTCACGGTTCACCTTGCTAAGTTCGAAAAGACCTCACCAGGCTTTTTACTTATCGTTAGCTGCCGCTACACCTGGGAGTTCTTTGCCTTCCAGGAATTCAAGGGAGGCACCGCCGCCTGTGGATATGTGGGTCATCTGATCACCGTAGCCAAGCTGGTTTACTGCTGCTGCGGAATCGCCGCCGCCGATGATGGTTACGGCTTCTGTGTCGGCCAGCGCCTTTGCAACTGCCTCTGTACCGTGAGCGAACTTCGGCATCTCAAAACAGCCCATAGGTCCGTTCCATACAACGGTTTTTGCATCTCTTACTGCCTCACAGAAAATCTTCTCTGTCTCAGGTCCGATATCCAGTCCCTGCCAGTCTGCCGGAATCTCTCCTGCAACAACTACCTTAGACTCTGCATCATTTGAGAAATCATCTGCTATTACGGTATCTACCGGAAGGAGTAATTTTACGCCCTTCTCCTTTGCTTTCTTAAGCATATTAAGCGCATACTCGCAGTAGTCCTCTTCAAGAAGGGATTTTCCTACGCTTCCGCCCTGAGCCTTGCTGAAGGTATAGGACATACCGCCGCCTATAATCAGGGTATCTACCTTGTCAAGAAGATTTTCGATTACGGAAATCTTGCTGGAAACCTTTGCGCCGCCGAGAATCGCTACAAACGGTCTCTCCGGGTTATTTACCGCATTTCCCAGGAAGTCGATTTCTTTCTGCATTAAATATCCCACTGCTGCAATGTCAACGAACTGTGTAACACCAACATTCGAACAGTGTGCACGGTGTGCCGTTCCGAATGCATCATTTACAAATACGTCACACAGAGAAGCCAGGTCCTTGCTGAATGCTTCCCCGTTCTTTGTCTCCTCTGCTCTGTAGCGTGTGTTCTGGAGAAGAATCACGTCGCCATCCTGCATAGCCTCTGCTGCCGCCCTTGCATTTGCTCCTACAACCTCATCGTCTGCAGCAAATTTTACTTCCTGTCCAAGTAACTCTGACAGACGAACCGCCACAGGCGCAAGAGATAACTCCGGCTTCGGCTCTCCCTTTGGTTTACCCAGATGAGAACAGAGTATTACTCTTCCTCCGTCAGCAACAAGCTTCTTAATGGTAGGAAGTGCCGCAACGAGACGGTTCTCATCCGTAATCTTACCGTCAATAAGCGGAACATTAAAATCACATCTGCAAAGAACCTTTAAACCCTTTACATTGATATCATCTACTGATTTTTTGTTAAGCATGTAACTGCCTCCTTACTAAAAATAAATAAAATTTTTCCAGAAATTTCTCTAATCAAAACCATATAGGAATCCTTATAGAAATTAACATCTCCTTACAGGATAAAAACGGGTCCGGCCCAAACAAGACCGGACCCGATGTGAGTCAATTGCCAGGAAGTTTTTCGTAACTAGGCTTAAAAACGCCTCACCAAGCTCCAAAAAACGACTTTCGCACTAGGCTCGAAAGCACCTCGCCAAATGCTCTAAGCCAATTCTGAGAAGTATTTGATTGTTCTTACCATCTGGCTTGTGTAAGAATTCTCATTGTCAT
>CAMNTM010000007.1 GCA_946558465.1 uncultured Lachnospiraceae bacterium | reverse complement strand
AAATCCTGCTTGTATGCCCGTAAATCAAGGCTTTTTTGAGATAATCAACCATTTTAGTATAAAATATATGGATTATTATGGAAGTTTGTGGAAATTGAATAAAAAAAGGAGGTATGGATAATGACAGACGGAACAAAAAATGGTATGATAAATTTATTACAGAGATACGGAGGAGAATATTTTGGCGTATCAAAAAGAAGAAAAAAATGAATTGACTGATTATATGATGACAATATTGACATCTGAGAAAGAACAGGATATGGAGACTTTAGAGCTTCTTAGAAAGATTATGGATGAAATGCCGGGAGGATTTTTTATTTATCGTGCTGATGGAAATGAGGAGATTATCTATGCGAATGCGGCGATGCTTCGGATTTTTGGCTGTGACACGATGGAACAATTCCGAGAGCTTACGGGAAATTCCTTCCGGGGGATTGTGCATCCAGAGGACTTAGAGGCTGTAGAGGAGAGTATCTGGCAGCAGATTAGATTGAGTCATTATGATTTGGATTATGTAGAATACCGGATTATACGAAAAGATGGTGAGGTTCGGTGGGTAGAGGACTATGGTCATTTTATCCATAGTGAAAAGGGAGATTTCTTTTATGTATTTGCCGGAGATGCGACAGAAAAGAAGAGACGGCAGGAAAGAGAGCAGGAAGAGCTTCGTCAGGAGCAGTACCGCCGCGGGGGAATCATAGAAGCGCTCAGTGAAGACTATGAATCTATTTTTTATGTGGATTTAGATAAGAATGTTATAGAGGCATATCGTTTCAGCGAGCGGATTGAATATCAGTTCGGAAGAGGAAATAAAACCTGTGAATTTGACGGGTTTGCATCGGAATATATAAGGAGATGGGTGTGTCCGGAAGACAGAGAGCTTGTAGAGATTGCCAACAGCCCGCAGTATATTAGGAAGAGGCTGTCCAGAAACAGTATGTTTCATGTTAATTACCGGATTCAAAAGGGAGAAGATAAGGAATATCTGCAGCTTCGTGTAGTAAATGTGGGGAATAAGGATCATATTTCACAGATTGTCATGGGTTACCGCAGTGTAGACAGTGAGATTATGCATGAGATGGAGCAGAAGTATGTTATGGAAGAGGCGTTAAAGCATGCCAAGCATGCGAATTCGGCGAAGGATACCTTCCTTGCAAATATGTCTCATGATATGCGTACTCCTATGAATGCCATTATGGGATTTACGACACTTGCCGAAAAAAGTATTGATGACAGGGAGAAGCTTAAGAATTATCTTGATAAGATTACAATGGCCAGTGAGCAGCTTTTAGCTCTTATTAATGATGTGCTGGAATTATCCGGAATCGGAGAAGGGAAACTTCGGATTGAGGAGACGAGATGCAGTGTGCCGGAGATTATGCAGAAACTGGAGGAAAAAATGCGGCCTAAGGCAGAGGCCAGACACGTCAGATATATGTTTGACATATCTGAGATGGAGCATGGCGATATATATGCAGACCGGCAGAAGCTGGAGAAGCTTCTTTTATATCTGACGGATAACGCCGTAAAATATACGGCGGCTGGTGGACAGGTGAAGGTCCGTGTTGTCGAAAGTGCGGACAGGGCGAAGGAATATGGATTTTATCAGTTTATCGTTGAAGATACAGGGATCGGAATTGACGAAGATTTTCAAAAGCATATTTTTGAGCCGTTTGAGCGTCATAAGAATACGACCTTAAGCGGCATACCGGGAAGCGGGCTGGGTCTGGCGATTGCAAAAAATATCGTAGATTTCCTCGACGGGAGGATTGACATATCAAGTAAAGAGGGCGAGGGAAGTAAATTTACCGTAAGCCTTAGACTGCGGCTGCAGAAGAGAGGCTTTAATACTCAACATAAGAAGGAGATTGAAGCGGCAGAGGAAAAACCGAAGAAGACGAGAAAAATCCTGATTGTAGAGGATAATGAGCTTAATCTGGAAATAGAGGAAGAGCTTCTTCAGGGAGAAGGGTTTCTTGTGGATACAGCGGTGAATGGAAAAATTGCAGTGGAAAAGGTGGAAAGCTCTGCTCCGGGGGATTATGCATTGATTCTTATGGATATACAGATGCCGGTTATGGACGGGTACCAGGCATCGAGAGCAATCCGCCACCTTAAGAACCAGGAGCTGGCAGGAATACCGATTATTGCACTGTCTGCTAATGCTTTTGATGAGGATAAGAAAAAATCTATGGAAAGCGGCATGAGCGCACATGTGGCAAAGCCGGTGAATATCCTGCAGCTTGTGGGACTGATAAATGAAATGTGTCAAAGTTGAAAAAATATGTAAAAAAGTGTTGACAATTAGGGAGAAATAATTGTATAATAACAAAGCGGGTTCGGGAAACGGGCCCGCAGAAAATGGGATCATAGCTCAGCTGGGAGAGCATCTGCCTTACAAGCAGAGGGTCATAGGTTCGAGCCCTATTGGTCCCATTCTGCAGAAGCAGTCAAAACTAAATATGGCGGGATAGCTCAGTTGGCTAGAGCACACGGTTCATACCCGTGGTGTCGCTGGTTCAAATCCAGTTCCCGCTATTTGCGTAAAAAGCGGCCCTAAGAGACAGATAATACTGTCTCTTAGTTGTTTTATGCGGATATATTTTACAGTGTTCAGGATAAAATATGTCTTGAAGCCTACAGAGCAGAGTTTGACACCGGAGATTTTATTTGATACGATATTTTTAGTGAGGATGGAGGAAATGAATATGCGTATTGGGATGGGATATGATGTTCATAAATTAGTAGAAGGAAGAGACTTGATTCTCGGAGGAGAAAAAATTCCTTATGAGAAGGGTCTTTTGGGACATTCAGATGCAGATGTATTAGTTCATGCGGTCATGGATGCGCTGCTGGGAGCAGCGGCGCTTGGAGATATTGGAAAACATTTTCCGGACACAGACCCGCAATATAGGGGGATTTCCAGCATTAAACTTTTGGAGCATGTAGGGAGGCTGATAGAGGAGGAGCTTTATGTGATCGGAAATATTGATGCGACGATTATCGCCCAGAAGCCGAAGATGGCGCCGTATATTGAATCTATGCGGCGGAATGTGGCGGAGGCACTTCATATAGAACTTAATCAGATTAATATTAAGGCGACGACGGAAGAAGGGCTTGGGTTTACGGGAAGCGGTGCAGGTATATCCTCTCAGGCAATTGCATGTCTGGAAACGATTGTAAACTGTAGTTATACGGTTTGCCCGGACGATATCATCGGGACGGACGACAGGACCAGGTCGTGTGCTATGGAAGCGGAAGAGGAAAATATGGCTGGGGCAGGAAGCTGTTCCGGCTGTCCGCATAAAAGAGAGGGAGTTTAATTTCTGCGGCTGATAAGCCGGGCAGGTATGCTTCAGGTTCGTTCGGCAGCTGCCGGGAACAGACAGAATAAAAGCTATGCAAGGAGAGACAGGCATGGAGATTCGAAAGCTTAAAAAAGAGGAGCATAAAGATACGAGAAAGCTGTATGAGGAAATATTCACAGAGGACAGCGAGAGCTTCGTAGATTATTACTATACAGAAAAAACAAGGGATAATGATATTTACGTTGTCTGTGAGGAAGGCGAGATCTGTGCCATGCTGCATTTGAATCCATACAGACTGATGGTGAATGGAAATGAGAAGCCGGCACATTATATTGTAGCGGTGGCAACAAAAGAGTCATGCCGCAGGCGGGGGTATATGGCTGCTCTTATGCACCGGGCGCTGCGGGATATGTATGCGGCAGGGGAAGCATTTACTTATCTTATGCCGGCAGCAGAAGAGATTTATCTGCCACATGGATTTCGAACGATTTATGAACAGAAGAAAGAATTCTGTCCGGACTGCCTGGAGGGTAAAGAGGAAGGAATCGTATTTCGGAAGGCAGAAGAAGAGGAGCTTAAGGAGCTTTCTGAGGCTATAGAGGCGTATCTTAAGGAACATTTTCAAGTGTATGCAAAGCGGGATAAAGCGTATTACAGCAGGCTTGCTAAAGAAGGGGCCAGTGAAGGCGGAAGGCTTATAATCGGGGAAAAGGACGGAAATATT
The DNA here is from genome assembly GCA_946558465.1 of uncultured Lachnospiraceae bacterium. GTDB lineage: Bacteria > Bacillota > Clostridia > Lachnospirales > Lachnospiraceae > CAPEBR01. The sequence goes on along the minus strand of CAMNTM010000007.1, from coordinate 151,008 downwards.
ACAGGGTGTCTGATAGACTATGGTTTGGAGGGGGCCGAAGAGGAGGAAAAGGATCTGCCTAAGATTATGGCGAGAGCAGTGGATATGAGGAGACTTTTGATGTCTATGGCTTTAAAAAGCCTTACTGCCGTATGCTTTCAGGTGACAGATCCTGTCATTGAGGAAAATAACCGCTGTATCGTATTGACTGGTACAGAGTTTTCAGGTGTAATGCTGATGGATGGGCAGATAGAGAACAGTGAGGGAGTAATTACAATATCTGCACTTACAAGTCTGCTGTTCGGCGCAGAGGATGTAGAGGCAGTCAGTTTAGAGGATGGTGTAAATATGTCACAGCGTATGAAGGAAGAGCTTAGAAAGCTTATTCCCCTTAAAAATATCTGTCTGAATGAAGAGGTATGAAAGCCTCTTTTTTCTTTAGAAAATCTTTTGGTTTTTCCGGCTGTACTTTTAAGATTTTTCCGATACAATAACATAAACAAATAATCAGTATACTGGTAAAGAGGGTTTAGCAGAGCAGTTTCAGACAGAGAAAAAGAAGATCTGGGCAGCCGCGGCTTATGAGGGACAGGAGGAACAGAATATGGAAATCAATCATGTATTGATTGTGGAGGATGACAAAGAAATAAGAGAGGGCGTGGAAATCTATCTTAAGAGCCAGGGCTATGAGGTGTTTCAGGCGGCAGACGGCATTGAGGGGCTTGAAGTGATCGAAAAAGAGGAAATTCATCTGGCGGTTGTAGATGTAATGATGCCCCGCATGGACGGGATTGCCATGACAATAAAGCTCAGGGAAAAGCATGATTTTCCAGTTATCTTTTTATCGGCTAAGTCGGAGGAAGTAGATAAAATTCTTGGGCTTAATATGGGGGCTGATGATTATGTGACAAAGCCATTTACGCCGATGGAGCTCTTGGCAAGAGTCAATTCCCAGCTGAGGCGTTACCGGAAATTCCTGGAAAAATTAGAAAATAAGGAAACACTGGAAAATATCCATACGATCGGGGGACTGGAAATTAATGAGGATACGGTAGGGGTTACTGTTGACGGCGAACCGGTGAAGCTGACGCCAATAGAATATAAAATTCTTCTGCTTCTCATGAAAAGTCCCGGAAGAGTATTTTCTGCAGATGAGATTTATGAACGGGTATGGAATGAACGGGCAGTGAATACCGATACGATTATGGTGCATGTGAGAAATATCAGAGAAAAGATAGAGATTAATCCAAAAGAACCAAAATATTTGAAGGTGGTGTGGGGTGTTGGATACAAAATTGAAAAACAGGCGTAGAATAGGGATTCTGCTGATTGCGGCAACTATTTTTATATCCTCGCTTATTGTAACGGGACAATATGAGAACTCTTATAGAAAGGGTTACTACTCTCAAGAGGAGAGGAAGCATGCTATAGTGACGGGAGAAGATTTTCTTGGAAATTTTGTAATGGCCGGGATTATTTTTTATAACAAGGAGGATCGTGAAGATACAGAAGAGGTTTCATGGATAAACGAATATGTCTCAGAAAAAATGATGTATTTTGATATATTTTATCCATTTTTAGAGTTTCAGGTGAAGGATGAAAACGGGCGTACGATTTCAAAAAGCATGGTAGATTCCGGCCGTGTCGTCACAGAAAATAATTTGGAATCATATGCCTTCGGCCTGATAGTAGCCTATGATGAAAAAGGGAGACCGTCCATAAGCATACGGCAGGGAGAATATAAATCCGAACAAAGTATAGAGCTTAGGAAAATTCTGAACAATTATGACGAGATGCTGGAGACAGAAGAGTATTTTCAAGAGAACGAAAACGGAGAGATGGAGGAGGTTTCGCTGGAAAAGCCAAAGAACCGGACTTATATATTTGCTATAACAGAGGAAAATCTCAAGGCATATCTTGATGATTGGTATGATATGGACGGTTTTGAAAGAATTTCTTATGAAATGGAAAATATGGTGCTTCTGATTGTTATTTTTATTGCTTTGGCAGCGTTTTTGTACCCATGTATTCCGGGACTTAGTATAGGAAAAGAGAAGATTTTCCAGACTGCGCCTTTTGAGCTTGCAGTGCTGGTACTTTTGGCGGTGCTCACTGTAATATTTAACATCTGCAACTGGCTTGTGCAGAGAGCAGATGGAGAGGCAGGTATATCAGATATTTTCATCTGGTGTCTGGTATTTGCGGCCGTATACTGGGGAGCGGCCAATCTCCGGCAGATTCATGTGCTCGGTTTCCGGAGGTATATTCGGGAACGGACACTTATATTCGGGGACCGGGAGGCTGTTCGAGGACTGTTAAGACAGTTTGCCGACAGTGTGAAGGGAGCTGTCAAAAAAGTATATCATTCCTTTGATAATCTGGAATTAAATGACAAAAATACAAAGCTTATATTGAAGCTTGTACTGTGTAACTTTGTTATTCTGGTATGTATCTGTTCCTTCTGGTTTTATGGGATAATGGCACTTGTTATTTATTCTGCTGTATTATTTTTTATCCTTCGGAAATATTTTAACGATCTGCGGGAAAAATATGGAGTGCTCTTAAAAGCAACGAACGAAATGGCGGAAGGAAATCTTGATGTAAAAATTACGGAGGATTTAGGGGTTTTCAGTCCGTTTAAGGCAGAGATTGAGAAAATCCAGACAGGATTTAAAAAGGCAGTCGATGAGGAAGTTAAGAGCCAGCGTATGAAAAGTGAGCTGATTACGAATGTGTCCCATGATCTAAAGACGCCGCTGACGGCGATTATAACCTATGTGAATCTTTTAAAGGACGAAAAGGATGAAGAAAAGAAAAAGTATTATATTCAGGTGCTGGATAAAAAATCACTCAGGCTTAAGGGGCTGATAGAAGACTTGTTTGAAATCAGCAAGGCAAGCAGCAGAAATATCACGCTGAATTTGGTAGATGTGGATGTGGTGAATCTTTTTAAACAGGTAAAGCTGGAGCTTAAGGATAAGATTTCAGAGGCAGATTTGGATTTCCGGTGTGTTTACCCGGAGGAAAGGCTGATTGTCTCTTTGGACAGCCAGAAAACATATCGTATATTTGAAAATCTTCTTGTTAATGTTGCAAAATATGCGCTGCCGCATACGAGGGTATACACGGAATTCCTGCGGGAAAACGGGGAAGTGGTATTTCGTATGAAAAATATCTCGGCAGCGGAGCTTGACTTTAATACAGAAGAAATTACAGAAAGATTTGTGCGGGGAGATGCATCAAGAAATACAGAAGGCTCCGGTCTGGGCCTTGCTATTGTAAAAAGCTTTGTGGAGCTTATGAAAGGGAGCTTTAAGGTGGAGACAGAGGCAGATTTGTTTAAGGTGGAGGTGCGGTGGTAAAGCTGACAATGTTCCCGATAAAAGAATAATTGACAAATCCGGACATTTCGCATATCATATATCCTATACAGAAAAAGACTATGAACGGAAAGAGTAGCAGCATGCTGAGCCGACAGAGAGAAACTGCCGCCGGCTGAAAGCAGTTTTGGGCGAAGCGGCTGTGAAGTGCGTCCGGGAGTCGATTCGGTGAAAGGATATGCTGCAGTATAGTAGCCGGATACGGGATTACACACGTTAGGTGTAGGAAAAGAGGAAGATATTAAAATATTTTCTAAAAGAGTGGAACCGCGGACCAGCTTCGTCTCTTAATGAATGGATTAAGAGGCGGAGTTTTTTGTGTTATAGAAAAGCGTTCCGCAGCCTCCTGTTTTTTTGTATATTCCGAAAGGAGAGAATAAGTATGAGCATGCTGTCTTACATCAGGGAAGAGATACGTGTGGTGAGGGAGCGGGATCCGGCAATCAAGTCGAATCTGGAAGTATTCTTATATCCCAGCTTCAAAGCCATATTAAGATACCGGGTAGCCCACAGACTGTACAAAAGAAAGCATTACTTTCTGGCACGCTGGGTTTCACAAAGGGCTGCCAGGAAGACAGGAATCGAGATACATCCGGGAGCGAAAATCGGAAAAGGATTATTTATTGATCATGGAAGCGGAGTAATTATCGGGGAGACGGCGGAGCTTGGAGATAATGTTACCCTTTATCAGGGAGTGACGCTTGGCGGTACAGGTAAGGAACAGGGAAAGCGGCATCCTACGCTTCAGGATAATGTGATGGTGAGCGCCGGGGCGAAGGTGCTGGGTTCATTTACCATCGGAAAGAATTCGAAAATCGGCGCCGGCTCTGTCGTGCTTAAAGAGGTGCCGCCTAATTGTACCGTAGTCGGCGTACCGGGACGTATCGTAAAGATGGGAGATGAGAAGATTCCCCGTATGGATATGGATCAGGTTCATCTTCCTGACCCGATAAGCAACGATATCCGGCAGCTGCAGGCAGATAATATGCGCATGCACCGGCAGATTATGGAGCTTAAGAAATATATCCATATGAAGGAAGATAATATAGAAATTCTGGATAAGTAGATGAACCGGTACAGAACCTGCCGGGCAAAAAATATCAGATGAGGAGGAAAATACGCATGAAGCTGTATAACACACTGTCAAAAAGAAAAGAGGAGTTCATTCCTCTGGAGGAGGGAAAGGTGAGGATGTATGTGTGCGGACCTACGGTGTACAATTATATTCATATCGGGAATGCAAGGCCGATGATTGTATTCGACACTGTCCGCAGATATTTTGAATACAAGGGCTACGAGGTGAATTATGTGTCTAATTTTACAGATGTGGACGATAAGATTATCAACAAAGCCATCGAGGAAGGGGTACCGGCCGATGAGATTTCCAGGCGCTACATTGCGGAATGTAAAAAGGATATGGAGGGCATGAATGTAAAGCCTGCTACGACGCATCCTCTTGCGACAGAGGAAATCTGCGGCATGGTGGATATGATACAGACTCTTATCGAGAAGGGTTATGCTTATGACAAGAATGGGACGGTATATTTCCGCACCCGCCAGTTTAAGGAGTATGGGAAGCTTTCCCACAAGAATCTAGATGATCTGCGATCCGGAGAGCGTTCCCTTCTTGTGACCGGTGAGGATGAGAAGGAGGATCCGCTGGATTTTGTACTGTGGAAGCCGAAAAAGGAGGGAGAGCCCTTCTGGGAGTCTCCGTGGAGTGAGGGACGTCCGGGCTGGCATATCGAGTGCTCTGTAATGTCCAGGAAATATCTGGGGGAGCAGATTGACATTCATGCCGGCGGCGAGGACCTGGTATTTCCCCACCATGAGAATGAAATCGCTCAAAGTGAAGCGGCCAACGGCAGGGAATTTGCCAGATACTGGCTTCACAACGCATTTTTAAATATTGATAACCGTAAAATGAGCAAGTCTTTGGGAAATTTCCGTACGGTACGGGAAATCAGTGAGCAGTATGACCTTCAGGTGCTGCGGTTCTTTATGCTGAGTGCTCACTATAGAAGTCCCTTGAATTTCAGCGCTGACTTGATGGAGGCGTCGGCAAACGGGCTGGGGCGTATTATAAACGCTGCTGAGAATCTTAAGTTCCTTATGAAGAATGCGCGGGAGCAGTCGATGTCGGCGTCTGAAGGCGTGCTTTATGAAGATACGAAGGAATTCGTGGAGAAATTCGAGGCTGCAATGGATGATGATTTTAATACGGCAGATGCTGTGGCCGCAGTCTTTGATCTGGTGAGATACTGTAATTCCAACACGGATGCCAAAAGCTCAAAGGAATATCTTAAGAAGCTTTCAGCACTTCTTTTGAAGCTTACAGACGTGCTGGGACTGATTGTGGATAAGGAAGAGGATATACTGGAGGCAGATATTGAAAGGTTGATTAAGGAACGCGAGGAAGCTCGTAAGGCTAAGGATTTTGCAAGGGCGGACGCTATCCGAGGCGAACTGCTCAGCAAGGGAATTATATTGAAGGACACGAGGGAAGGTGTACAATGGAAAAAGGCATAGAGTGGCAGTTTGACACGTACATGCGGGAAATCTTTAAAATGCAGGAGGTGGATATTAGAGAATATTCACCTCTTGCTCTGGCATATATCGGCGACAGCATTTATGATCTGATCATAAAAACACTGGTATTGAATGAAGGAAATAAGCAGGTACAGAAGCTTCATCTGGAAAGCAGCGAGTACGTGCAGGCAAAGACACAGTCACAGATGATGCGCGTTCTTCAGGATATATTGACGGAGGAGGAGCGCGGAGTCTATAAGCGGGGGCGGAATGCAAAAAGTGTGTCTCCTGCCAGGAATCAGTCTTTGACAGATTACCGGAGGGCGACGGGCTTTGAGTCGGTTTTAGGCTTCCTGTATTTGAAAAAGGAGTGGAAAAGAATCCTGGATTTAGTTAAAATAGGGTTAGACAGTCTGGAAAGGTCCTGGGAAGTATGAGGAAATATGTTTTGAGAAAACATAAGGGGCCGGCAGAGTTGAGGAATATGGAAAACCGGAAGTTTTGAAAAACATAAGGGGCCGATAGATTTGAGGAATATGAAGAATCGGATGATGGAAGGGCTGGATGGTGTGTGAAGGATAGGGGACGGATATATGAGAGAGAAGAAGAATAAGCAGATAAATGAAAATATCATAGAAGGGCGTAATGCTGTTCTGGAGGCATTTCGCGCCGGGAAGCCTATTGACAGGCTTCTAGTGCTTAAGGGCTGTCAGGATGGTCCGGTGTGTACCATTGTCCGTGAGGCAAAAAAGCGGGATACGATCCTTCAATTTGTAGAAAAGGAGCGGCTGGCGCAGATATCCGAGACAGGAAGACATCAAGGAGTGATTGCCTATACGGCTGCGTATGAATATGCATCAGTAGAGGACATGCTTAACTTAGCCGAAAAGCGCGGAGAGGATCCTTTTCTTATTCTTCTGGACGGTATAGAGGACCCTCATAATCTGGGAGCGATTATCCGTACTGCAAACTTAGCTGGCGCCCACGGAGTGATTATTCCTAAGAGGCGTGCGGCAGGGCTTACTGCCGTTGTAGCAAAAACATCGGCTGGTGCATTGAATTATACGCCGGTTGCAAAGGTGACGAATCTGGTAAAGACGATGGAGGAGCTTAAGAAAAAGGGCTTCTGGTTTGTATGTGCAGATATGGAGGGTGAATCCATGTATCGTCTGAATCTTACCGGGCCGATGGGGCTTGTAATCGGAAATGAGGGAGAGGGGGCCGGCCGTCTGGTGAAGGAAGCCTGCGACTTTACGGCAGGGATTCCAATGAAGGGAGAGATAGATTCCTTGAATGCATCGGTGGCGGCAGGAGTGCTGGCGTACGAGATCGTGAGGCAGAGATTATGGCAGAATATGAGCGAATGACAGATGAGCAGCTGATAAAGGAGCTGCGGGGCGGAGACAGCGGAATTATTGACTATATTATGGAGAAGTATAAAAATCTTGTCCGCAAGGAGGCTAATGCAATGTACCTTCTGGGAGGAGAGAATGAAGACCTGATTCAGGAGGGAATGATCGGACTTTTTAAAGCCGTGCAGGATTATGAATATGATCAGAAGGCGTCCTTTTTCAGCTTTGCCAGGCTGTGTATTACAAGGCAGATTTATTCTGCTATTGAAGCCTCAAAAAGAAAAAAGCACAGTCCGTTGAATTCCTATATCTCACTGTATGAGACGAATGAGGAAAGAGAGGCTCTTATCGAGACTATGGAGTCTGTGCAGGAGAGCAACCCGGAAAAGCTTTTTATCAGTCAGGAGTACGCTAAGCTTTTAGAAAGCAGGCTGGAGGAGAATCTAAGCGCTCTGGAAAACCGGGTGCTGTATCTGCATCTTCTGGGAACGGATTATCGGACGATTGCCAGGCTTTTAGATAAAAGTCCAAAGACGATTGACAATGCGCTTCAGAGAATTAAAAATAAGACAGAAAAAATACTGGAAAAAGAAAACGAAAATTCGCACAAATTAGATTGACAAATCCGGCAGGACTGTTGTATATTATTGATGTTGCATATTACATATGCATGCTGCCTTGGCTCAGTCGGTAGAGCGTCGCCTTGGTAAGGCGGAGGTCGGCGGTTCGATTCCGCTAGGCAGCTTTTTTGTTTTGAAGGGTTCTCTCCGAAAGGAGAGAGTTTTTTAAATTGTAGTTGGGGACGGGGTATTTTTAAAAATACCCCGTCCCCAACTACAATTCAAAAAAGGAGGACCTACATGAAAAAACAGACAATTATGACGGAAGGCTCTATCTGGCGCAGCATGGTATCTTTTTCGATACCATTAATTCTGGGTAATCTTTTTCAGCAGCTGTATAATACAGTGGATTCGATTATTGTAGGGAATTATATAGGAAGTGACGCGCTTGCAGCCGTAGGAGCCAGCAGCTCGGTTATCAGTCTTTTGATAGGATTCTGTATCGGGGCATCAGCGGGAGCAGGGGTTGTGATTTCACAGTTTTACGGCGCCGGCAGCCGGGAGGGTGTAAGAAAGGCTGTTCATACAACATTGGCGATTGCTGTGGGTGCAGGTGTGATTCTGACGATTATGGGAATTATACTTGCGCCGGTGATTCTGCGGGCAATGGGAACGCCGAAGGAGGTTTTTGCTTCGTCAGTTGCTTATATGCAGGTGTTTTTCGGCGGGATTGTGTTTTCCGTCATATATAATATGTCGGCAGGGATATTGAATGCAGTAGGTAATTCGAGGCGTTCGCTGCTTTACCTTGTAATTGCGGCAGTTTCCAATATATTTTTGGATTTGTTATTTGTAATTGTATTTAAGATGGGAATTGTCGGTGCGGCACTGGCAACAGACATAGGGCAGCTGCTTTCTTGCATTTTTATAATTTCCTTTCTTGTAAAAAGCGATGAAAGCTATAAGCTTAAGCTTCGGGATATCCGGTTTTATGACAATCTTTTTGGAAGGATTGTGCGGATTGGACTGCCGACAGGAATACAGAACATTGTCATTTCTTTGTCTAACGTTATCGTTCAGTCCAGTGTAAACAGCTTTGGGGCTGTGGTCATGGCGGGATTTGCCGCTTATATCAAGATCGACGGCTTTAATCTTCTTCCGGTACTCAGCTTTGGTATGGCGGCTACGACCTTTGCCGGGCAGAATATAGGTGCCGGCAGATATGACCGGGTAAAAAAGGGGATGTATATCTCAGTCGGAATGGGAGTGGTCTATACTATTATTACGGGAATTCTTCTGATTTTCTTTGCCCCGCAGGTGGTTGGTGTCTTTACAGGAAAAGCGGCTGTCGTAAACTGCGGCGTGTATATCATGAAGTTTTTCTGCCCGTTTTACTGGATGATTGCCATTCTCCAGGTTTTGTCAGGAACGCTTAGAGGAACAGGGAAAACTATGCAGACGATGCTTATTTTCCTTCTTTCACTGTGTGTTTTTCGTGTGATTTGGATCTGGGGCTTTCTTGCGGTTTCCCATAATCTTGCGGGTGTTATGAGTGCTTATCCGGCCTCCTGGGCAGTAGGAATGGTGCTGGTATTACTTTACGCATGGAAGGGGAAATGGCTGCCGGAAAGCTATTATGCACAAAAAAAGAAGGAGTAGGAGACATGGAAACCATATTTGTGGTAGAGGATAACAGGGAGCTGAATGAAGGAATCTGCTATGCGTTAAAAAAGGAGGGCTTTCTTCCTAAGCCTGCATATACCCTCCGGGAGGCAGAAAGTCTTGTAAAGATGGAAAAGGCAGATTTAATTCTCTTGGATGTAAATCTGCCGGATGGAGAAGGCTTTTCCTTTTGTCAAAGTTTTGGCTGTCTGGAGATTCCGGTATTATTTCTTACGGCAAGGGATTTGGAGGAGGATGTTTTAAGAGGCTATGAGCTTGGCGCCCAGGACTATATTACAAAACCTTTTTCTATGCGCGTATTGTTAAAGAAAATAGAAGTGGTTCTAAAAAGAGAGACGACGGTCAGCAAAAATGTGTTTGATGACGGGTTTCTAAAAATTGATTTTGACAAAGCAAGAGCATATGCGGGAGGAGAGGAGTGTGCACTTACCCCGACGGAATTTCGAATTCTCAGGGAGTTTGTAAAGCATGCTGGTCAGCTTTTGACTTATGATGTGATGCTGGAGCGTCTGTGGGACGGGGGCGGTCAGTACGTGGATAAGCATGCTCTTACGGTAAATATCGGGCGTCTTAGGGCAAAGATAGAAAATAAACAGCACAAATATATATCGAATGTATATGGGATGGGCTATCAATGGCTGAGGGAATTATAATACTGACGGTTAGTATGCTTTTCGGAGTTTCTTATATGGGTTACAGAGTATTTCAAATGCGGAAGGATATTGACAGTTTTACAGGGAAGCTTGAAGGCTGTCTGGATGACATGCTGCTTGGCAGAAAGCCGGAGCAGGATGAGTCTGTGTATGACAGGGAATGCGGTGGAGATACACTTTGGGGAAAGGTGTACGAAAGGCTTTTTAAGCTATGGAATATTCAGCGTGCGGGAAATCAGGAGAGCCTGGATGAAAAGCGCAGGATGAAGGAGCTTATCTCCGATATCTCACATCAGACAAGAACACCGATTGCGAATCTTAAGATATACCAGGAGCTTTTGGAGGGAGAGAAGGAATTAAACAAGAAGCAGCAGGAATTTCTTTATAAGATGAGGAGACAGACAGAAAAGCTTGACTTTCTGATTCAGAGTATGGTGAAGATGTCCAGGCTGGAGACAGGAGTGATTGCTGTAAAATGTAGAAGATGCCGGCTTTGTGATACGATTGGACGGGCAGTGTCGGCCGTAGTGGCGGATGCAGAAAAAAAGGATATTAAATTGTATGCAGAGTGCAGTGAGGAGATCTATGTAAACCATGACAGCAGATGGACGGAGGAAGCGGTCTTTAATCTTCTGGACAATGCAGTAAAATATACAGAAAAAGGCGGAGAAATTCATGTATCTGTAATGGCCCAGGAGGTGTATACAAGAATCAGCGTAAGAGACACCGGAAAAGGGATTGCCCCGGAGCGCCAGGCAGAGATTTTCCGAAGGTTTTACAGAGAGCCGGAGGTTCATGACTGTGAAGGAATCGGAGTAGGGCTTTATCTCGTACGGGAGATTATCAGTCTGCAGAAAGGATATGTGGAGGTGCGCTCTAAGCCGGGAGCCGGAGCAGATTTTTTCGTGTTTCTTCCTAATGAATAGACAGTTTTTTTTGAATACCGGAAAGAATATCACAGATTCGTGATATTTATGAATTGTGACAGGTTTGTGATTTTTATACAGTATGCTTGTGTTATGAAAGAAAAGGGCATGGTGAATAAGCTTTGCTGCTTTAGAAAGGGAGAACAGGCTATGAGTGGAATCATTGTAAGAACACAGGCATTAAAAAAATATTACCGGCTGGGCGAGAATACCGTAAAGGCTCTGGACGGTGTAGATTTTGAGGTGAGGGAGCGGGAATTTGTTGCCATTATCGGGAAGTCGGGCAGCGGAAAAAGTACGCTCCTTCACATGATTGGAGGTCTTGATGTACCTACAGAAGGAGAGGTGTATGTAGACGGGCGCAGGCTTAATAAGCTTGACAGGAATCAGCTGGCAGTTTTTAGAAGAAGGAAGATCGGGTTTGTTTTTCAGAATTATAATCTGGTGCCGGATTTGAACATATATGAGAATGTGGTGCTTCCTATAGAGCTTGACGGGGGAAGAATTGACCGGGGATTTGTAGATGAGCTGTTTTCTCTTTTAAAGCTTACAGAGAAAAAGGAGGCGCTGCCGGGGATGCTCTCCGGCGGCCAGCAGCAAAGAGCCGCTATTGCCAGGGCAATTGCATATAAGCCTGCCATTGTGCTGGCTGATGAGCCGACCGGCAATCTGGATACCGCAGCCAGTCATGATGTAATGGGACTTCTTAAAACTGCGGCGGTGCAGTTTGGGCAGACAGTGCTTTTGATCACCCATGATCAGGATATTGCACAGCTTGCGGACAGGATTGTGCGGATCGAGGATGGAAGGCTTCTGAAAAGGAGGGATTCCTATGCTGTCGAATAATAATCAGAGGGTCACAGGAAGACTTGCGAGGCAGTCCATGAAAGGAAATAAAGGCAGGTATGCGGCGGCTGCGTTTGCTGTATTTTTATCCTCCTTCATGTTGTTTAGTGTCCTGACGGCGGGAGTTACTTATATGAAGATGAAGCATGTGCAGGATATACGGACCTCCGGAGGAGATATGGATGCCGTGGTTATGGGAGGATTTACAGAAAAGCAGCTTAAAATCTGCAGAAGCAGCGAAATTGTGCAGGCAGCAGGCGCTTCCTCTTATATCGGTTATGTAGAAAGTACGCCCTGGGATGCGACGCCGAATGTGGGTCTTCTCTGGGCTGATAAAACGATGTGGGAGGAGATTAATGCTCCGGCAAGAGAGGAGATGAAGGGAATCTATCCCCAGGCAGAGGATGAGCTTCTTGTTACGAGGAAGGCGCTGGAAAGCTGCGGCGCAGGTAGTCTTGGCATCGGTGATATCATTACGCTTACCTATGCAGAAGGCTGGAGAGACGGTAAGGACGCAGGGAGCAGAACAAAGGAGTTTCGAATCTGCGGTATATGGGAAGGTTATGCAGACCAGAAAAACTTTTATGTGTCGAAAGCATTTGTAGATAAATGTAAAAGTCCGTTGGAGGAAATGGGGCAGATTTTCCTGAAATTTACAAATTTTTATATATCCGGAGAGAAACAAAACAATCTGGAAAAAAGTCTGGAGCTTGAGAGGAGACAGGCATTTCTCAGCACAAGTACTTCGGAAGGAACGACGGAGATTATTCTGGGGCTTTTGGGAATTGTGCTTGTTACCGTACTCAGCGCCTGGCTTCTCATCTACAATATCCTGTATCTGTCGGTGTCCGGGAGCACCCGTTATTTTGGTCTGCTTCAGACAATCGGAATGACTCAGAGACAGGTGAAGCAGATGTTGAAAAAGCAGATGCTTTTCACAGGAGGAGCAGGACTTACGGGAGGTCTTTTATTGGGAGCAGTTATTTCCTTTTGGCTCATTCCGGCAGTAGTTCAAAGCTTTGGAGTCCGTCATATTCCGGTAAAGCCGGTGTTTCATCCGGTTATTTTTCTTTTGACTATATTTATCAGTGCAGGGACTGTTTATATCGGAGGCCGGAAGCCTTTGAAGCTTATGGCTTCCATTACTCCGATACAGGCACTTGGCTGCCAGAAGCCTGATTTAGTGAAAATACAAAAATCAAGGCAGTCTGCGAAACCGGACAAGAAGCTAAAGCCGGTAAAAACGACAAAAAAAAGCAGAAAAGGAAGACTTCTGTGGCGTATGGCAGAAGAACAGCTTGGAAAGAACAAGAAGCGTACTGCGATGGTAATTTTTTCGGTGGCCGTAAGCCTGTCTGTGTTTTTATGTATGGTTACCTTGATTGTAAGTCATGGACCAAGAACGGTTTATTCACATTACATGAACATGGATATGACACTGATTAACGATACGCTGCGCACGGAGAAGGAAGCGGATTGGGCGCAGCTTGTGGATGCAGATTTTATAAAGCAGGTTCGTGAAAGTGAAGGGATTCAGGCAGCGCATCCGCTTTTGAGACAAAAAATTATCGTTCCCTGGGAGCCTGAGTTTACGGATAAGTGGATGCGTGAATTTTGTGAGACCTGGATGGCAGGGGTTACTTATGATGAAATTGTGGAGGAGTATAAGGCCGATCCGGAGAGATATTACTCTTTTATAAAGGGGATTGACGAGGAGGAATTTGATTATCTGAATGATACCTTTGATACACCGGCAGAAGAGCAGGCATTTTTGAGGGGTGAGACCTGCATTGTCTATAAGAACGGTCTTGCTCTTAACGAGGAAGGCTTCCGGGAGGAGGATTTAAAGGGGATGGAGCTTAAGGCGGCATTTTCAGAAGAACCGGAGGAGGTATTTACTTTTAAAATTGCAGGTTTTACAGATGATAATTATTATGGCGATATGAACAGCGGAACTCCGATTATGATTGTCAGCAGTAAATGGCTTGAAGAGACGGCACAGAGCCTGCACCAGACAGAGCATCTGTACGTGTCAAAACTGAACATTCAATATAATAAGGAATATGATAAGCATGCAGAGCAGGCGGTACTTGCTTGTATGAATGAAAGCCTTCACAGGAAAGATTTTTCTTATGAGTCCAGAATAGAGAGTATGGAAAATATGAAAAAAGCACAGGGAAATATGATGGGGGTCGGCATTGGAATTGTATTGATTCTTGCATTTATCGGAGTTATGAATTATATTAATACTGTGTTTGGAAGCTTGACAGCACGTCAGACGTCGTTTTCCATTATGGAAAGTGTGGGGATGACAGAAAAGCAGGTGAGAGGACTTCTCTTTCGGGAGGGACTTTTGTATGCGGCCGGGGTAATTGTTGTAACGGGTACTGCGGGGCTTGGAGTGACATATATCTGTTATCAAAAGCTGAATTATATGCAGATTCCGTTTTCCATTCCGGTGCTGCCTGTTGTGTCTGCAGCAGCGGTTATGGCAGTTATCTGTGCAGGTGTTCCGTTGATTTCTTACCGTTTAATAACAAAGGGACGTTCACTCATTGAGAGAATACGCAGGTTTGACTGAGGCATAGACGATGATTGAGATTAAAAATGCAGTAAAATATTTTGAAGGGAATTGTGCGGTAAATCATGTATCGCTGGAGATACCGGAAGGAATCCTGTTTGGTCTTTTAGGGACGAACGGGGCGGGGAAGAGTACGCTCCTGCGCATGATGGCCGGGATTTTAAAGGCAGATGAAGGGGAGATTCTTTTTGATGGAAAGTCTGGGTACGAGAATCCAGAATGTAAGGCGGAAGTCTGCTATCTTCCGGATTCTCCGTATTATTTTCCAAATGCCGGTCTAAAGGAGATGGCACGATTTTACGAGGCACAATATCCGAAGCTTGAGTACGAGAGTGTGCGCTATATGGCGGATATGCTGAACCTGGATGTGGACCTGCCGCTTCGTACCTTTTCAAAGGGGATGAAGCGGCAGGCATTTCTGATACTGGCTCTTTGTGCAGGCACGAAATATCTGCTCTGTGACGAGGTGTTTGACGGGCTGGATCCGGTAGTGACAGAGGCAGTAAAAAGTCTCTTCCGACGTGAGATAAAGGAACGGAAATTTACGGTGGCGGTGGCGTCCCATAAGCTTCAGGATTTGGAAGATATATGTGGTTCTATCGCCATTTTACATAAAGGCGGGCTTGTCCGGGCCGGTGATATGCGCAAAAAAGCAGAGAATATCTGGAAGATCCAATGTGTATTTCGGGAAACCGGAGCAGTAGAGAAACTGAAGGAAAAACTTGAGGTTCTGCGGGGATATCAGGACGGATATTTTGTTACGCTTTTGGTAAAGGGCCGTCTTGAGGAGATACAAAGCGAGATATGGAAGCTTGGTCCGGTATTTTCCGGGGAGATGCCGATGACATTGGAGGAAGTATTCCTTGCAGAAATGGAGGAGACAGGCTATGATATCCGTAAAGTATTACAGTAATTGGATAAAGGAAGCAGGGCGGGGGCATTTGACTGCATTTTTCTGCTGGGGCGGTTTTCTGTCATATACAGTATTTTCTCTTTTACAGCTTGGCGCGGATACAGAATATACTTTTTTTGGTGTAGGAAGCAGCGGGCTGTTAAAACTTTGTATGGGGCTTGGTCTTCTTTTGGCGGCGGCGGAATATTTTTATCTTCTGCAGCCGGCGAAGCTTGATTTTTACTACAGTCTTCCCGTCAGAAGGGGTACTGTGTTCTGGTGCAGGTATCTGCATGGACTTATACATTTTTTCATGCCGTTTATTTTGTCTATGTGTACATGTGCCTTGTATGAAAGCAGTGTGGAGAAGCGGTTTTTGACGGAGGCAGGTGCTTATACGGTGCGCAGTCTTCTGATTTTCGGGACTGTTTTTCTTTTATTTTATCATATGGGGATATTTGTCATTGCCGCCAGTGGAAGAGTAGTATCGGCTATGGGGCTTCTGGCAGTTCTTCTTTTTAGCGGACAGGTGGTATTTCAATGTATATGCGCTGTTTATGGAAAACGGCTTTTTGACACCTTTTACCGGGTTCCTCTGTGGGAGAGGCTTCAGGAGCTTTTGATTCCTTATAAGCTTTCGGGAAAGCTTGCCGGAGATGGTATTTATGAGATGAGGAAGGTGTGGGAGTATGTTCCTGGAAAGGGAATCTGTCTGGCGGCAGTCTTTTGGATTTTGCTGCTCTTGGGAGGAAACTTTTTGATGCAGAAGAAGCGCAAGACAGAAGCGGCAGGACGGATGTTTGCATTTTACCAGGTGGAGAGGGCTGTTGTATTTTTCGTGTCTGTTTTGGCGGCGTTAAGTGCGGGAAGCGTAGTATTGTCTGTGTCCAAGATGTCGGTGCAAGGCGGGGAGTCTGGTATGTGGAAGCCTGCATTGGCGCTGGGAATCAGTGCTCTTGTGGCTGGAGCTTTGGTACATTTTTTGCAGCAGCGTCTGTTCCGGATACCAGGTGTCAGAAATAAAAAGAGGTTTTTGCAGCTGGCAGCAGAGGAGGCTGCAGCTTGTATTGTAATCGGCAGTTTTCTTTTAGCGGCGCCTCAGTTTGATGCGTTTCTTCCAGAAAAGAAGCAGGTGGAGGCGGTCGGAATCTGTGTAAGCGGACTGGATATGGGATGGCAGGAATATAAGACTCTGGCGCGGGGGGAAGATAATTATACGGCAGAGGAGAAGATGAAGCAGTACCGGTTTGAAGCAGACGGGCTTGAAGCCGGGATAGAGTGGATATATAAGTTGAGGGAGAGAAATGAAAGAGAGACCGCTGAAGATTATACCTTTGTGACAGTCTGCTATTTTATGAAGAACGGACAGGAAATCTACAGAGCCTACCCGGTGGACAGGGAGAGCTTTCATGCTTTTTCTGCTGTGTATGAAAGTACAGAGTACAAGGAAAGGGCTTATCCGGCGGTCCTTAAGGAGGAAGCATCCGAGGAACGTTTTACCTGGTCAGACGGGGCATTGGAGCAGATACTGAGGCTTTCTGATGAAGAGAAGGAGGCGCTTCTTACGGATTATAAGAAAGATATCGGAGAGCTTAAGATGGCAGATTTAGAAGGGATATATCCTTGTGGTATGTTGATGATGGAGTCTCAGGTGAAGGGAAAGATAACGAAGGCATATATCTATCCTTCGTTTGTAAATACCTGCAGGAGTCTGAAAATGGCAGGAATCGAGCCGGACCGGGATATTCTGGATTATCCGGCCGAGTCGGTGATAGAAAGAGAAGCTTTGGAAGGAATTTATAAGCCGGGCAGTGCTCTTAGGTGTACGTCGCCGGAGGAGATAGAAGCCTTACGTGGAAGGTTTGTCAGCCAAGAGTTCGACGTGCAGACACTTTTATGTCCATTTGAATATTCCAAAGAAGCGGAGGTGATGATAGAGGACCCAGAATCCGGCGCTGTAAAAAAGATAGACTGCTATGAAAGAATAAGGTGAAAAGGAGGAGAGGCATATGCCGTCATTTTTAAAGGATATATCGAAGTTTTACGGTACAGGGGAAAGAAATCGGGAGGGTCAGTCGCTGGAGGAATTCCTGGAGGCGTACGACCCTTACCGGTATAAGACTCCAAGCTGCACGACAGATGCCGTGATATTTGCTTATGAGGGGGAGTATGCTGCCTCTGTTTCCGAGTTAAGGGTACTTTTGGTGAGGCGCAGCAACCATCCAAGTATCGGGTACTGGGCGCTGCCGGGCGGTTTTATCGAGCTTAGAGAGCATCTTGAGGATACTGCACGCCGGGAGCTTTTGGAGGAGACAGGTGTAGAGGGACTTGTGATGGAACAGCTTGGAACCTATGGAGATTATGACAGAGATCCGCGGGCCAGGGTCATTACGACGGCTTATATGGCACTGGTACAAAGGGAGCAGGTAAAGGTCCGGGCAGGAGATGACGCGGCGGATGCGGCCTGGTGCGGATTTACATTGGAAAGAATAGAGGAAGTTTTGGAAGAAGTAGAAGAAACGGCAGAAAAGATTGGAAGAGAAAAGCCAAGTGTCAGCCGGAATCTGTACAGGCTTATTGTGGAAAATGAAGAAAGAAGCTTTCATACGAAGGCGTTAGTGGAAGAAACTGTTATAGAGAGCTGGCCGGTCTGCCGGCGAAGCTATCGAGTGATAGACCAGGGAGAGATTGCGGTGGATCATGCGGCTATGATTGCAGAGGCGGTCTTAAAGCTTAGGAGGCGTTTAGGAGAAGAGCACATATTATAGAAAAAGCACATATGTAGTATAGAAAATACTTATTAGACAAAAGCAAGTATTTTTCATTAAAATAAGTGTATGTAGAAAAGAGGGCATACAGATGAAGAATACGATTGATATTGATATGTGTTATAAGATCGCGTTTGAAGCGATTGTGGAGAAAAAGGATGTCCAGGAAGTGATGGATACGGTATATTTTTATACGGAAATACCTGCTTTTATCGTGAATCTGTCAGGAGAATTGATTACGGCTGTCAGGAAAGACATTCCGGAATTTAAGGAATTACATATAGGTCTGAAAGGAATACCCAGACTTACGGAGGCAATCGGCGAATATATGGGAAAGGCAGAGCAGTATCACAAAGATTCCTTTAATCTTGTTGTCGATTCAGCAGACAATGGATGTCATTTGAATTATGTCCCGATAAGCGTAAGAGGAAATATAGAGGCGTTTTATGTAAATATTTACCGTACAGAAAAAGAACTAAAAAGAATCCGGGAAGTGTCGGCGATTATTCTGAAGGCAGTTGAGGAGCTTTTGGAGGTGCAGACAAGGAGTTCAAAACATAATATTCTGTTTTTAAAGGAGTTCATCTCTAAAAATATATTTGACCGCAGCAGTGAAAACGGCAGCTCATTGAAAGATTTGTTTGAAACATACGAAGAATTCTTAAGACCCGGATTTCTGGTTGCGGCAGTTCGTCCGCGAGTATATAATGACAGTATTGTGGCAGAGATTCGTCAAAGAGTCTGTGAAAATTATGAGGGAGTATACTGTTACGAGAAGCAGAATGTTTTATATATGCTTTTTACAGGTACTCAGGCGAAAGAAGGAAAGCAGACTGCCGTTTTTTTTGAGAAACTGCTGTCAGGACTTCGATGTGTCTGTGGACTCACAAGGGTATTTTCTGATATTGAGCTGATTGCGGGGAAGCAGCTGATTGCGCATGATATGATGGAGCTTGGCGCAAGAGAGGATAAGGAGAAGACGGTTTTCGACGAGGAAAATTACAGTGAACGCATTTTTTATCTGGCAATCGTCGATAAATATGGAAAATCGGCCTATAGGGAATATGATTTTGAATTGCTTGAGAGGGAGGACCGGGAAAATGGAACCCAGTTTTACCATACGCTGAAGGAATATCTGCTGTGCGGCTGTAATGTGGGATTGACGGCAGGCAGGCTGTTTATCCACAGAAATACGATGATTTACCGTCTTACCAAGATAAAAGAAATTCTGAAATCCGATATCAATGATCCGGCAGAAGCGCGGAAAATCCTGCTTAGGATGCTGATAAAAGAGATGGACGAAGAAAAAGAATAAAGGGATAGAATATGGAACTGATAAAACAATTACCGCAGATATTTGAAGAATTTGCAGAGCAGAAAAAACAATCGTTTTTAAAATTAAAAGAATTAAAGGAGGCCGGGGTGCCGGTAGTGGGGGCGTATTGCTCCTATTTTCCCAAAGAGATTGCGATTGCGGCAGGTGCGATTCCCATCAGTCTATGTTCCTATGAGAATTCTTCCGTTATAGAGGCAGAAAAGATACTGCCTAAGAGTGTATGCCCGCTGGTAAAGTCAAGCTATGGATTTGCAGTTACAGACAGGTGTCCGTATTTTTATTTTTCGGATGTTGTAGTGGGAGAGACTACCTGCGACGGCAAAACAAAGATGTATGAGCTTATGGCGGAATTCAAAAATGTATATGTGATGCATCTTCCCCATACACAATCCCAAAGGGGATATGAGCTGTGGGAGAATGAAATTATCGGATTGAAGGAATATTTAGGGGAGCAGTTTCAGGTTGTGATTACGGATGAGAAGGTCCGGGAGGCGGTCAGACTGTGCAATCAGCACAGAAGGGCTATGAAACGTCTGTGTGAGGTAATGAAGCTTGACCCTGTGCCTGTGCTTGGACAGAATCTTTTTAAAGTTCTAAATGGTTATAAGTTCCGTCTGGATTTGGAGGATATAGCAGGAGAGATAGATGAAATCACAGACAGGATATTGTCTGAATATGAGCCGGAAAGGATAGGGAAAAGGCCCAGGCTTTTGATCACAGGCTGTCCTATAGGCGGAGATACGGAAAAGATTATCTATGCGATAGAAAGTAATGGCGGAGCAGCAGTTGCATTTGAAAATTGTGTCGGTGTCAAGATGCTGGACAGACTGGTGGATGAGGAGGACGAAAATGTATACCGTGCACTGTCTCAGCGGTATCTGTCGATGGGCTGTGCGATTATGACGCCGAATAGTAATCGAATTGAATTATTGGGCCGGATTATTGACGAATTTCAGGTGGATGGCGTGGTGGATATGGTACTGCAGGGCTGTACATCGGTAAGTATGGAAGCGGTAAATCTCCAGTATTTTATTGACGAAGAGAAAAGAATTCCATATCTGAATGTAACAACGGATTATTCTCCCGCGGATATCGGACAGCTGAATACCAGAATGGCAGCGTTTATTGAAATGATAAAGGAGAGAAAGCCTGCCGCTTTTTGACATGTAAAATAGAGTAATACAGGACCGCTGGCTTAAAGCAGAAGCGGTCTTATTTATTTTCTCTATATATAAAAGAGATATATAGAAAAAATGATAAAAATACACAAAAACAAATGGTAAAATTAGGCATAATGCACAATGAAATCGGTTTTATTGGAATTTCAAACAATGAAATACGATTTTTTTTATGCTAAACTGAACGGGATAGATTTTAGGGAAATATGGTGAAACAATGAATAAAACTTTTTATAAAGACAGAAAAAACACACATTCTAGAAAATGGGATGGCTGTAAAGAACGATTTGGAACGGAGGATTTGCTCCCTTTATGGATTGCGGATATGGATTTTGAAGCGCCGGAATGTGTAAAAAAGGCTTTGAAGAAATATGTTGATTTTGGTGTGTTCGGATATCATATTCCGCCGCAGGAATATTATGACGCTTTTATAGATTGGGAGAAAACATACCACAATTATCAGGTAGAACAGGAGTGGATACGATTTGCGCCGGGGGTTGTTCCGGCAATCAACTGGCTTTTACATATATTATCAAAGGAAGATGACGGAATTCTTATTCTGACACCGGTTTATTATCCATTTCAGGAGGCTGCAGCAAATAATGGACGGAGACTTGTAGAGTGTCCGTTAAAACGTACAGCGGATTCATATGAGATTGATTTTGAAGATTTTGAGGATAAAATCGTACAGAATGATGTGAAGGTATGTATTTTCTGTTCTCCGCATAATCCGGTAGGGCGGGTATGGAAAGCTGATGAGATTACGAACGTATTGGATATCTGTAGAAGGCATGGAGTATATGTGCTGTCAGATGAAATCCATCAGGATATTATTATGAGCGGGTATACACAGATTACAGCGGCAGCACTGGGGGATTATGACGATATTCTGATAACTCTTACAGCCGCTACGAAAACCTTTAACCTTGCAGCGTGTCAGAATTCCATACTGGTTATTCCGGATAAAGAGTTGAGAAGACTTTATGACGAATATCTGATCCGGCTTCGAATTACTGTCGGAAATTCCTTTGGATATGTGGCTGTACAAAGCGCATATGAGGGAGGAAAAGAATGGCTGAAGGAAGTGCTGGAAATCATAGAAGATAATTACTGGTATATAAAAAGGCGGTTGGAGGAGGCTTTACCGGAGGTCTGGATACCTGAGCTGCAGGGAACATATCTGATGTGGATTGATTTGGGAAAATATATTCTTTCGCATGAGATGGAATACGTCATACAGGAAAGGTGTGGATTAGCTGTAGATTATGGCGCCTGGTTCGGAGGAGATGAACATAACGGCTGCCTTCGGATAAATCTCGCAACAAAGAAGGAAAACATTCAGCTGGCGGCGGATAGAATCATTCGGGCGCTGAAGAGTGAGGAGAGTATTTCGGAACATGAGTAGTATTGTGATTAAGGATTTGTCCTTTGCTTACGCAGGAAGCGGCAGGCTGATACTAAAGGATATAGACATGGAAGTGGAGGCAGGAGAGTTCATCTGTCTGCTCGGACAGTCAGGATGCGGAAAGAGTACACTTCTGCGTCTTTTGGCAGGCCTGGAAAAACCGATGACAGGAGAGCTTCTTGTCGATGGAAGGCCGGCAGGGGGTGCAGGCTTAAATAAGGGTGTAGTATTTCAGGATTATGGACTTTTTCCGTGGATGACGGCCGGAGAAAACATTATGCTGGCGTTGAAACAGAAGTTTCCGGGAAAAGATAAAAAAGAGCTGAAGCAGACCGCAGTGGATATGATAAGGGCGGTCGGATTAGAGGAATCGGTCTATCATAAACTGCCAAAGGAATTGTCCGGAGGAATGAAGCAAAGATGCGCAATTGCGCAGTCATTCAGTATCGACCCGCCGATTCTTTTGATGGATGAGCCTTTCGGCGCGCTGGATGCGGTAACCCGCGCCCGGCTGCAGGATTTAATCAGGGAATTATGGAGTGAAGGGGAGCCGAAAAAAACGGTATTTTTTGTGACTCATGATGTAGATGAGGCTCTGCTTCTTGCCAACAGAATTATGGTAATGGGGCAGTCTCCAAGCAATATCATCTATGACTGTAAGATTCGTGAGGAGGAGCGGGCAGACCGTGAGCATCTGTTTGAAAATGCAGAGATCATGAAGCTTAGAAATACATTAATTCATCAGATTAACAAAGATATTGCGGTTCATATTTCTTAAGGTATTAACGGGGGAAGGCCTGTTATACATATAAAATAATATATTACAAGGAGAAAAGAGTTATGAAGAAAAGATTTTTGGCTCTTATGCTGGTATGCGGCATGACATTCGGACTTGCAGGCTGCGGTGGTGCGGAGCAGGAAAGTACTTCCAAGGATGAAAAGGCAGAAACTGCGGAAGATGCAGCCGAAGGTGAAACAGGAAAACCAGAACAAAGCGTTGTAAAATGGAATTATGGAACAAGCGGAAATGTCCTGGTTACGATTGCGAATGAAAAGGGTTATTTTGAGGATGAGGGAATCTCTATTGAGCCGGTTGAGGCGAATGCAAATGCCGATGCAATGACGCTTCTTGCAACGGGAAAGGTGGATGTTGTATCCAATGCAGGTACCAGTAATCCGCTTGCCCAGATTGCATCAGGGGTAGATATCAGTGTATTCGGAGGACATATGATAGAAGGATGTATGCCGGTTATCGCGCTGCCGGATACGCAGTGGAACGGCATCGAGTCATTTCTTGGAGAAAAAGTAGCTGTTAATCCAAGCTATTTCGCATTTACAGGCGCTGTGGCTGAATTAGACGGCGTGGACGACCCTATGACAGCAGTTTCTTGGGAGGTTTACTCGGATTATAATGATGCGCTGGCAGCAGTAGTGCGCGGAGATGTCAAGTATGCTCTTATGGGAACCGGCCAGAATCTGTCTGTTCAGGAGATGCAGGATAATGGTGAAATTAAGATTGTGAGCTATCAGAGTGAGATTATGGAAAATTATTCCTGCTGCCGTATGGTTGCGCAGACGAATTGGATAAATGAAAATCCAAATACCGTAAAAGCAGTTATACGGGCGCTTCTGCGTGCACAGTCCTATTACGAAGCAAACAAGGAAGAGGCGGTAGGCTTACATGCGGCG
Organism: uncultured Lachnospiraceae bacterium; assembly: GCA_946558465.1. Classification (GTDB taxonomy): domain Bacteria; phylum Bacillota; class Clostridia; order Lachnospirales; family Lachnospiraceae; genus CAPEBR01. Next base: position 127,251 of record CAMNTM010000007.1, on the reverse strand, counting down.
GCAATTGACGCAACAGAAGAATATGTGGGCGCATATATGCTTGACGACGAGCATTATTTTGTAAGTGTAGATCCGCTTAAAAACGGTGTTATCCGTGCATGGGGAATACTGGATTCTACAGGATTTCTTGATGAGAATGCTGCGAATAATAACATTGAAGACCATATAAATACAGCTTTGTATGAGGAAGCACTGAAAGAAGCGGAAGAGTTATACGGAGAGGAAGCTCCGGAATTTTATGAGAATATGAAGGCATTCTTTGAAGAGAATGATAAATAGGAGAATGGACAGGAGATAGAAAATGAAGACAATATTGGCTTTTGTAAAAAAATACTGGATTACATTTTGTATATTTCTCAGCCTGGTGTTATTGTATGTATATGTAACAAGTAAAAAGCTTGTAAATCCATATTTATTTCCGTCAACGGATGCAATTAAAAAAGCCTTTATTGAGAACAGGCACATGATGTGGGGAAATATGCTGGCATCCTTTAAACTGCTGATACCGTCGATCATACTTTCCCTTCTTGCGGCACTGCTGTTAGGAACACTTATGGGGATAAACAAAAGGATTCGAGAAATCCTTCATCCCGTAATTTATGCATTTAGTGTGATTCCTTCTATTTTACTGTCGCCGTTTGTACTGCTTTTGGCGCCGACATTGTTCAGTGCCTCCGTATTTTTGATTGTATATAATATTGTGTGGGCGACTTTATTTGCCACCATTACCGGCATTATGACGATTGATAAACGTTATCTGGATAAAGCCGCGACACTGGAGCTGTATGGATTTAAGAGGTTTACGAAGGTTATCCTTCCGGCGGCCAGCCCTTCTATTCTGGCAGGATTCGTAAATTCTCTGAGGAGTTCATTTGTGATGCTTGTCTATGCGGAGATGTATGGAGCGGGAGAGGGCATGGGCTATTTTGTAAAGAAGTATGCGGAATTAGGCATTTTTGCAAACACATGGGTTGGATTTGTGTTTATGGTTGTCATATTAGTTATTGTCATGCAGTTTTTTGAACAGCTGAAAAAGTACCTGCTGAAATGGACAATAGAATAAATCATATTTTTAGGTGAATGGAACAGGGGCTGCTGCAAAATGAGAATTTTACGGCAGCCCCTTTATTTTTTTGTATAAGATATTTTTTTGAAAATATGTGGAAAGTAGCATCGGTATCTGATAGAATAGCTACATGGAAAAAGGGCAATGATTATTTAAAAATATAAAGAAGAATGTTGAAACAAGGAGGAAAATATGGGAGAAGAGGTTATTTCTAAAAATTTTATTGAACAGGAGATAGATAAGGATTTATCCGAAGGCGTCTACAACGGGGTATGTACAAGATTTCCGCCGGAGCCGAATGGATATCTGCATATCGGACATGCCAAGTCAATTCTTCTGAATTCAGGGCTTGCAAAAAAATATAACGGCACCTTTCATCTAAGATTTGACGATACCAATCCGACGAAGGAGGATATGGAGTTTGTAGAGTCTATCAAGGAGGATGTAGCATGGCTTGGGGCAGATTATAAAGATCATCTGTATTTTGCCTCTGATTATTTTGATGTCATGTATGAATGTGCGGTGAAGCTGATCCGAAAAGGAAAGGCATATGTCTGCGACCTGACGGCAGAGGAGATCCGGGAATACCGGGGGACACTTAAGGAAGCAGGAAAAAACAGTCCTTACAGAGATCGTTCTGTGGAAGAAAATCTAAGACTTTTCGAGGAGATGCGGGAAGGAAAATATAAGGATGCGCAGAAGGTGCTCCGGGCAAAAATTGACATGGCGTCTCCCAATATCAACATGAGGGACCCGGTACTCTACCGCGTGGCTCATATGAGTCATCACAATACCGGGGATAGGTGGTGCATTTATCCGATGTATGATTTTGCCCATCCGATTGAGGATGCGGTGGAGAAGATTACACATTCTATCTGTACATTAGAGTTCGAGGACCACAGGCCGCTCTATGACTGGGTGGTGAGGGAATGTGAATTTGATCCGGCTCCGCGCCAGATTGAGTTTGCGAAGCTCTATCTGACGAATGTGGTTACGGGAAAACGATACATTAAAAAATTAGTTCAGGATGGTATCGTGGACGGCTGGGATGATCCGAGGCTTGTCTCGATTGCGGCGCTTAGAAGAAGAGGTTTTACACCGGAGTCTCTTAAGATGTTTATTGATATGTGCGGCGTGTCCAAGAGTCAGAGTTCTGTAGACTATGCTATGCTTGAGTACTGTATCCGGGAGGACTTAAAGCTTAAAAGACCGCGTATGATGGCGGTGCTGGATCCGATTCGGCTTGTCATTGACAACTATCCGGAAGGTCAGACAGAAGAGCTTGAGATAGATAACAATATGGAGAATCCAGAACTTGGAAAAAGGACGGTTCCGTTCTGCCGTGAGCTTTATATTGAAAGAGAGGATTTCATGATAGAGCCGCCGAAAAAATATTTCCGTCTTTTCCCCGGCAATGAGGTCCGCCTGATGAATGCATATTTTGTAAAATGTGAAAGTTATGAGACAGACGAGCAGGGAAATGTGACCGTGGTACACTGTACCTACGACCCGGAAACCAAATGCGGAACCGGGTTTACCGGCAGAAAGGTGAAAGGAACTATCCACTGGGTAGCGGCGCCGTACGCAAAGCAGGCAGAGGTCCGTCTGTACGAGAATCTGGTTGACGAGGAAAAAGGAGTTTACAACAAGGAGGACGGCTCCCTTAACCTGAATCCGGACTCTCTTGAGGTGCGGAAAAACTGCTACGTGGAGGATAGCTTTGCCGAGGCAGAAGGTCATGACAGCTTCCAATTTGTGCGGAACGGGTATTTCTGTATTGATTCGAAAGACTCGAAGCCAGAGGCATTGGTGTTTAACCGGATTGTATCCCTTAAGAGTTCTTTTAAACTTCCGAAATAAATCGGGGACGGGGTATTTCTAGAAATACCCCGTCCCTAATTGAGGTAAAGTATGAATGAATTGACAATAAACTTGAATGCAGATTCAAAAATTCCGCTTTACGAGCAGATCTATACTTATATTAAATCAGACATCCAGACCGGCCGGATTCCCTGCGGGGAAAAGCTGCCCTCTACCCGGATGCTGTCAAAATATCTGGAGGTCAGCCGAAGCACGGTTGAGCTGGCCTATGAGCAGCTTTTATCAGAGGGGTATATTGAATCTGAGCCTTATAAGGGTTTTTTTGCGGCGCCGGTGGAGGAACTTTATCATCTGAAACCGGCCGCGCTGCCGGTTTCCGGCAAAGAGGAGGAGAAGGAAAGCTATCGGTATGATTTTACGCCGAACGGAGTTGATTTAAGGAGCTTTCCGTATAATGTCTGGAGGAAGCTTTCGAAGGATATTCTGCTTGATGACAGAACAGAATTGTTCCGTTCAGGAAATTCCCAGGGAGAATATGGCTTTCGTGCGGCAGTCTGCAGTTATCTCTACCAGGCCCGGGGAGTGAACTGCAGCCCGGAGCAGATTGTGATAGGAGCAGGAAGCGATTATATCCTAATGCTTTTGAATGTTATATTGGGAGAGGGATACCGGATTGCTTTTGAAGACCCGGCGTATAAGCAGGCGTACCGGCTGATTCGGAGTCTGTCCTGCGATACAGTTCCGGTCCCGCTTGACAAATACGGGATGAGAATATCCGGTCTTAGAGAGTACGATGCAGATATAGCCTATGTTACGCCGTCTCATCAGTATCCTACAGGAATTGTTATGCCGATAAAGCGGAGGATTGAGCTTCTTAAATGGGCAGACGAGAGAGAGGGGCGTTATATTATAGAGGATGACTATGACAGCGAATTCCGGTATAAAGGAAAGCCGATTCCTGCCCTGCAGGGGTTTGACGGGAAGGGGAAGGTTATTTACTTTGGGACCTTTTCCAAATCCATTGCTCCGGCTATTCGTCTGAGCTATATGGTGCTTCCCGGAACGCTTCTTGACAGATACAGGAAAAATTACCGGTTTGTGAATACGACAGTCTCAAAGGTGGACCAGCTGATAGTGCAGAGATTTATTGAAGACGGCTATTATGAGCGGCATCTGAATAAGACACGTGCCATGTATAAGAGCCGGCATGATGTTCTGATAGAAGGACTAAGGCCGCTTCTTGATATCTGCCGCATCTCCGGGGAGAACGCGGGAGTACATCTTCTGCTGACCTTTAAAGACGGCAGAACGGAGGAGGAGTTAATTGCCGCTGCAGCAAGGCAGGGAATCCGGGTGTACGGGCTTTCAGATTACCGGATTCAAAAGGAAGCTTCCTGTGAGGCGGTGATTCTTCTTGGGTATGCGAATCTTACAGAGCCGCAGATTCGTGAGGCTGTGAGAATACTGATTGACTGCTGGAAATAAGGATAATAAAAATACGGGTGTCTGTCTTCCTGTGACGGCACCCGTTGATTTTTTTATTATTTTTCTGAAGCTTTGGAATTTTCTTATTTATCCTCGGCAGTATCTTTTGCAGAAGCTTCTTTTTTGTCATCCTCCTGGGCAGAGTCCGCTTCTTTCTTCTCGCCGGCATCTTCCTCTTTTTTATCAGTATCCTCTGCAGCTTCGTCAGAGCTTTTCGAAGCAGGATTGAGAGGGACGTATCCACGGTCGGCTACAGGCTTTAAGTCATTGTCAAGGTCAAAATCCTCATCCTCAAAATCGTCTTCAAAATCCTCAGCTTCATCCTCATTTTTTTTCTTAAAATAATAAAGAGCGCCTGCTGCAGCTCCTCCTACTGCTGCCAGTCCCAATATTTTTTTCAGCCATTTTTTCATGTTGGTTTCTCCTTTCCTTGTTATTATTCTGCACGGCAGAACATAATGGTGTTCCTTTATTGTAATACTTTTTTGCAGAAATGGAAAGGGAATATGTGTAAAAATGTCTAGTAAGGGACAAGAAAATATAAAAAAACTGTCATATTGCGTAGGTTGAGTGAAAATAAGATTTGTGATAGACTATAAATGTATACTTTAAAAACAAAACATTTGATGATACAAAGACAGCATTGTGGCAGCATAAAGGAGTGAAAACATGGCGAAAAATGAAGCAGCCGGTGCAGCGAAAAAAGGTTTTTTTCGTATTATTTTCAGCCGGACCGGAATTATTCTTCTTCTGATACTTGTACAGCTTGGACTTTTTTTTAGAATTCCATATTATCTGGGCGATTATTTAAGATATATGTATGGGATTCTTATTATACTTGAGGTTATTGTCATTATCTATATTATTAATTCGGAAGGCAATCCTGCATTTAAAATGACGTGGATGCTGGCGGTTATTGCATTTCCGATTGTCGGCACGATTTTTTATATTTATGCAAAGACACAGCCGGGCACTCAGTTCATTAAAAAAAGACTAAATAAGCTTAAGATAGAGACAGATCCTTATATGCAGCAGGAGGAAGATGTGGTGGCCGCAATATGGGCAAGCAAATCGGCAAATGCCAATCTGTCCTATTATCTTTCCCATCAGCTTGGTTTTCCTACATATCGGAATACAGAAGTAAAATATTTCCCGCTTGGAGAATATAAGTTCAAATGTATGGTCTCTGAGCTTCAGCAGGCCAGAAAATTCATTTTTATGGAATATTTTATTGTGGAAGAGGGATATATGTGGGGTACGATCCTCTCTATTCTAAAAAGGAAGGCGTCGGACGGTGTAGAGGTACGGTTTATGTATGACGGTATGTGCGCGATTTCCATGCTGCCTTACAATTATCCGGAACAGCTTAAAAAATTTGGAATCCAATGTCATATGTCTAATGCAGTAAGACCGTTTCTGTCCACGATACAAAACAACCGGGACCACCGGAAAATCTGTGTAATAGACGGCAAAGTGGGTTTTACCGGAGGAGTGAATATCGGAGATGAGTACATCAACAGGAAGGAGCGGTTCGGGCACTGGAAGGATACGGCTGTTATGCTTAAAGGGGATGCGGTACAGAGTCTTACGATGATGTTTCTTCAGATGTGGGATGTAGAGGAAGGAGGAAGCGAGAACTATCGGAGGTATCTTACGCCGAAGAGCCGCGTGCTTCGAAGAGAGCTTGGGTATGTGATTCCTTATGCAGACAGCCCCTTTGACAATGAAAATGTGGGCGAGGAGGTTTACTTTCATATTCTGAATCACGCGAAAAAATATGTGCATATTATGACGCCTTATCTGATTCTGGATAACGAGATGATTACGACACTTACCAGAGTAGCAAAAAGCGGAATCGAGGTTATGATCATCATGCCTCATATTCCAGATAAATGGTATGCATTTGCAGTGGCGAAAACCTATTATAAAGAGCTGATTGAGGGCGGCGTTCAGATATATGAATATACACCCGGCTTTGTTCACGCGAAGGTTTTTATATCTGATGATGATACGGCGACGGTGGGTACGATTAACCTGGATTACCGGAGTCTGTATCTGCATTTTGAGTGTGGATGTTTTATTTATAACAACGCGGAAATTGATAAAATTGAGCGGGATTTCCAGCAGATGTTGGCAAGATGCCGCAAGGTAACGCTTATTGAGGTGAAAGAGCGCACGCTGCTGACGAAAATAGCAGGGCAGGTGCTTAGATTAATTGCACCGCTTATGTAAATGCAGAAATTGGGAGGAAAATGTGTGAAGAGGAGCAGAAGGTTTAACTTAATATTGCGCTTTTCTGAGAATACAAAACAGTATTTTATAATTGTTCTGGCGGCGTCTCTTTTGTCTACGGTACTCAATGCACTGCTTCCGAGGGTTTTCAGCTTTACTATCGATCAGGTTCTGGTTCCCGGCGGCATTTTGTTTCTGAAGGAGAATCTATGGATATTAGCGCTTCTTGTGGCAGGGATTGCACTTGGAAATGTAGCTGCCGTCTATCTGTATCGCAGCAATACGGCCAAGGCCGGCGAGACCTTTGCCAAAAATATGAGAGATATTTTGTTTTATCATGTACAGCGGCTTCCCATGAGCTGGCACAGCAAAAACCAGACCGGTGATATTATACAGCGGTGTACTACAGATGTGGAAACGATAAGAAACTTTGTGGTGACACAGGTGCTTGAGGTATTTAGAACAGTATTTCTTTTGTTGGTTTCGCTTGCTATGATGTTTTCCATGAATATAAAGATGACGCTGGTTGCCCTGGCTTTTATTCCGATTGTCATGCTGTATTCAGGGGTGTTTTACCATTTGATAGCGAGAAATTTCACGAACGCAGATGAAGCAGAAGGAGAGCTTTCTACCGTTGTACAGGAAAATGCTACCGGCGTCCGGGTTGTCCGTGCATTCGGCAGGGAAAGATTCGAGATAGAGCGCTTTGATGAAAAGAACCGCATATTTGCCGGACTTTGGATAAAGCTTGGAACTCTTTCAGGCCTTTACTGGGGCGTGGGCGAGTTGATTACAGGCTTTCAGGTTATCTTTATCATTATACTGGGAGCCGTAGAGGCAGTACATGGAAATATTACAGCAGGTGAGTTTATCGCCTTTGCTTCTTATAATACGACGCTTGTGTGGCCGGTGAGGAGCCTGGGGCGTATCTTGTCTGAGATGAGCAAGGCGGGAGTCTCCTTTGACAGGGTAAATTATATTCTGGATTCGGCCGAGGAGGATATGTCCGAAAAGGGATGTAAACCTGAGTGCAGGGACATAGTGTTTGAGCATGTAACCTTTGGATATGGGGAGGACAAGAAGGTTCTTAAGGATGTAAGTTTTGAGGTTAAGGAGGGAGCTGTCTGCGGAATTCTTGGAGGAACCGGAAGCGGGAAATCTACACTGGTACATCTGTTAGACAGGCTGTATGAATTAGAGGAAGGTACGATTCGAATAGGCGGAGCTGATGTCCGTGATATTTCCAGAAGGTGGCTTAGGAATCATATCGGCATCGTGCTTCAGGAGCCCTTTTTGTTTTCCAGAACGATTCGGGAAAATATTGCGGCCTTCAATCCTTCGGCATCAATGGAGGAAGTCCGGGAGGCTGCCAGGACAGCCTGTATTGATGATGAAATTCTGCGGTTCCCGGATGGGTATGAGACCATGGTAGGTGAACGGGGAGTCACCTTGTCCGGCGGGCAGAGGCAGAGGGTGGCTATTGCGAGAATGCTGATGACGAAGGCTCCGATTATGGTGTTTGATGATTCTCTTTCCGCGGTGGATGCACAGACAGATTCCAGAATCCGAAGAGCTCTCAGAGAAAAGATGGGGGAGGCTACGGTGATATTGATTTCCCATCGTATCACGACACTGATGGAGGCGGATAAGATACTGGTGCTGAATCACGGCAGGGTGGAGGAGACCGGTACGCATCAGGAGCTGATCCGAAACGGAAAAATCTATCAGAAGATTTATGAGATACAGATGAACCAGGATGACAGAAGACTTCTGGAGGAAGGAGCGGCCGATGAAGAAGGAAGAGGAGAGTAAGAATTTCAGTTTTCGCATCTGGAAGAAGATGCTGCCTTTTTTTCGGCCATATTATCGTTATTTTGCGACTACAGTCAGTCTGAACGTTCTGCTGGTGCTGATGGATGTGCTGGTACCGCTCTTCCAGAGCTACGCAATCGATCACTTTATTGTACCGGATACATTAGATGGGATCTGGATATTCGCCGTAATCTACGGACTTGCGATTGTACTGCAGACAATCAGTCTGTTTTTCAGTGTGCGTGCGGCAATTCATATTGAGATGCACGTAGGAAAGGACTTAAAAAGAGCCCAGTTTGTTCATCTGCAGAAGCTGTCCTTTTCTTACTATAATACTACACCGGTAGGCTATATTCATGCCAGAGTTATGAGTGATACGCTTAAGATTGCTACAGTGCTGGCCTGGGGGCTGGTGGATATGTTCTGGGCATTTGCCTATGTTATCGGGGTGTTCGGGATTATGTTTGTTCTTAACTTCAGACTGGCTCTTATTGTCCTTCTGGTAGTGCCGTTCATTGCAGTTCTCACCGTATTTTTCCAGAGGAGGATGCTGTTCTGGAATCGGAAAATCCGAGAGACAAACTCGGAAATTACGGGAGCGTTTAACGAAGGCATCACCGGAGTGCAGACCAGTAAGACATTGGTGATGGAGGATTTGAACGATCAGGCATTTCAGGAAATTACAAAGCGGATGAAAGGCGGTTCCATGACGCTGGCCAGACTGACGGCGATTTACATGCCGGTTATTTTATTTTTCAGCTCTATGGTAACGGCGTTTGTGCTGGTAAGGGGAGGATATTTTGTACAGGAGCAGTTGATTGCGCTGGGAACCTTATCTGTATTTCTGTCATACGCGGTAGGGATATTTGAGCCGATTCAGCAGCTTGCAAGACTTTTGTCTGATCTGATATCCTGTCAGGCGAATATTGAGCGGGTAACGAATCTTTTGGAGCAGAAGCCTAATATTACGGATTCGCCGGAAGTACAAGAGCAGTACGGTGATGCCATGAACCTCAAGAAGGAGAACTGGGAGTCTATTAAGGGGGATATTGAATTTCGGGACGTAACCTTCTGCTATCCGGATGGAAAAGAAAATGTGCTGGAGCATTTTAATCTGAAAATCCCTGCGGGGACTACAGTAGCGATCGTGGGAGATACCGGTGCGGGGAAATCTACGATTGTGAATCTGGCAGGACGGTTTTTTGAGCCCACGAAAGGACAGATACTTATTGACGGCAGGGATTACAGAGAGCGCTCTCAGCTTTGGCTTCACAGTCAGATCGGTTATGTACTGCAGAATCCGCATCTGTTTTCCGGGACGATCCGGGAGAATATCCGTTATGGAAGACTAGAGGCGACAGACGAGGAGATTGAGGAGGCAGCAAGGAGGGTGTCGGCAGACAAGGTAATAGAAAAGCTTGAGAAGGGCTATGATACGGATGTGGGAGAGGGCGGAAACCGTCTCTCTACAGGAGAAAAGCAGCTGATATCTTTTGCCAGGGCGATTCTTGCAAAACCGGCGGTTTTTGTGCTCGACGAGGCTACATCCTCTATAGATACCTGGACGGAACAGCTGATTCAGGAGGCTACGGATATGCTGCTTAGGGACCATACCTCATTTATGATTGCGCACCGTTTGTCTACGGTAAGAGGTGCGGATATTATTCTGGTTATGAAGGACGGAAAGATCGTAGAACAGGGAAATCACAGAGAGCTGATACAAAAGAAGGGTGCATACTATCAGCTGTATTCCAGACAATTTGAGGAAGAACGGATGCTGGAGGTGTTTGGGTAGTATCCGTTACAGCAGCAGACAAGTGCCGCAGGGAGTGTCTTTAAGACGGTGCCGGCTGAGCTGTCACTTTGCCAGAGGAAATATGAAAAAAACATTGTACAATACGTCGAAAATATAGTATAATGCATAAGGTAGTTTTGTACAGAAAGCGAGGAGGAATGTGGATATGGTTAGAGCAGTAGTTGGCGCAAACTGGGGAGATGAAGGAAAAGGTAAAATTACGGATATGCTTGCTCAGGAGGCGGATATTATTGTACGTTTCCAGGGAGGAGCGAATGCCGGCCATACCATCATTAACAACTATGGAAAATTTGCACTTCATACACTGCCGTCAGGTGTGTTTTACAATCATACAACCAGTATTATCGGCAATGGCGTAGCGCTTGATATTCCTGTTCTTTTTAAGGAAATCCAGTCGATTGTGGAGAGAAATGTACCGATGCCGAAGATTCTCGTGTCAGACAGGGCACAGATTGTGATGTCCTATCATAAAAATTTTGACGCATATGAGGAAGAACGGCTGGGAGGAAGATCTTTCGGTTCTACAAAGTCTGGAATCGCCCCGTTTTATTCAGATAAATTTGCAAAGATCGGCTTTCAGGTAAGTGAATTGTTCGATGACGCACTGCTAAAAGAGAAGGCGGCGCGTGTGGCAGAGCAGAAAAATGTCCTGCTTGAGCATCTGTATCATAAGCCGTTAATTGATCCAAAGGATTTATATAAAGAGCTTACAGAGTATCGGGATATGGTGGAGCCTTATGTATGTGATACGGCACTGTTCCTTCACAATGCAGTGAGAGAGGGAAAGAATATCCTTTTGGAGGGACAGCTTGGCTCCCTTAAGGATCCGGATCATGGAATCTATCCGATGGTAACCTCATCCTCTACGCTGGCGGGATACGGTGCTGTCGGAGCGGGAATACCTGCTTATGAGATTCAGAAAGTTATTACCGTGTGCAAGGCTTATTCCAGCGCAGTAGGGGCGGGAGCATTCGTCAGTGAGATTTTTGGAGAAGAGGCGGATGAGCTTAGAAGAAGAGGCGGTGACGGCGGAGAGTTCGGGGCAACTACCGGGCGTCCGAGAAGAATGGGCTGGTTTGACTGTGTAGCTTCCAAGTACGGCTGCAGACTCCAGGGAACGACAGATGTCGCGTTTACGGTGCTGGATGTGCTTGGATATCTGGATGAAATTCCGGTATGTGTAGGTTATGAGATTGACGGAGAGGTGACGACGGATTTTCCGCCTACCTATCTGCTGGAGAGGGCTAAGCCGGTGCTTAAGATACTTCCGGGATGGAGGAGTGATATCCGCGGTATCAAAAGCTATGAGGAACTGCCGGAAAACTGCCGGAATTATATAGAGTTTGTAGAGGCAGAGATTGGTTATCCGATTACGATGGTTTCCAATGGGCCGGGGAGAGAGGATATTATCTATCGTTAAAATGTAATAAAAAGTATAAGGAGCCGGAGAACGATGAGAGCTTGTGAATTTCACAGGAAGTTTTCCAGCTCTTTTTTTATGATATGGGAACCTTCGTTCCCTATACCATGAAAACCCTCCGGGGGATGCACGCTCGCGCGAAGAAGAATCAAGCCGCAGGCGCCTGCGCTCGGCGCGAGAATGTGTCAAAGTATATTCTTTATTTCCCCGATGTCCGTCCGCCTGCGAAGGGAAAGCAGCCGTTTACGAATGAGGAGAACACAGGATGTGTCAGGATGTTATATTTACCAGTATAAAAGGTTCATTAGTGGAAAGGGAGTATGTTATGCTGAGAATTGTCATTTGTGAGGATGAGATTTATTTTGCTGATATTTTGAAGAAGCAGGTAATAGAGTACTTAAAAGAGAGACGAATTGTGGGTGATGTCACGGTATATTTTAGCGGAGAGGAGCTTTTGGCTTCTGATATAATGCCGGATATTCTCCTGATGGATATTAAGCTTCCAGGTCAGAACGGGATAAAAATTGCAGAGGAACTGCGAAGAGAAGGGAAGCAGAGTCAGATTATGTTTATTACATCATACAGAGAGTATGTGTTCCGGGCATTTGATGTGGAGGCAGTTCATTATATTTTAAAGCCTGTGGATGTAAAAAAGCTGTTTTCGGCGCTTCACAAGGCGGTAAAGCGTGCGGAATGTGAAAAAAACGACAGATATGGAAAGAGAGGCTCTGACAGATCAGTTCTTCTTACATCCGGCGGTACTGCTTCCAGAGTACGGGTTTGTGATATTGTGTATTGTGAAGTGTTTGACCATCAGGTATTGATACATACCAGAAAAGAGACCATTCAAATCTCAGGTACGTTAGATGCTCTGCAAAAGGAACTTGATGATAACTTTTTCCGGTGTCACAGAAGCTACCTTATCAATATGGACTTCGTGACGGATAAGGAGGAAGGGGCGGCTGTGATGGAAGGAGGAGAAAAGGTGATGATTTCGCGGCGGAAGAGGAAAGAATTTATGAAAAGACTTTTGAAATCCTGCAGGGAAGGAGTGATATCATGAGGGAGCCGCTCTGGGTTTATGTATGGTGGTTGGTTGTAAATGAGGTCATGTGTTATCTGGAGCTGGATTTTTTGTGTTCTGCTGTGAAAATTCGTGAAAGAAGATATTTTTTTATGTGGCTTACGACAGGCGGTATTCTGACGGCAGCAGCTGTCCGATATCAGCTTTCCGGTATGTTTATATTTATGATTTTACTATTTATCGTGTTTGCCAGGGTATTTCTTAAAATTCATTGGAAGGACATGACGGCGCCTGTGGCAGTTCTTTTTACAGCTTATACGATCGTTGAGGGGGAATCTGCAGTTCTGCTGTCACTGATTTCTACAAATTTAAAGCTGGATTATTATGGAACTATTGTGCAGATTTTAGCTTCGGCGTTATCTGCTCTGATTTTCTTTCTTATACTGCAATTGATTCGGAGAAGGTACTCTGCTGCATGGAATCGGCTTGTTTCGCCTTACCTGTATATTTTATTACTTCCGTGTATTTGTTTTATACTGATTGTCCGCTGCAGCCTGAGGCTGGACAGCTCCGCTTTTGAAAAATATCTGGCTTCCTTCGGAATAGAAATGAGCTTTGCAGTGTTGTTTTGTATGTTCCTGTCAGCTTCTATTTTCTTTCTTATTCTGGAAATCTTCTGTAAAATGATTGCTCTGACGGAGAAGGAGAAGGAAGCGGCGCTGCTTTCGGAACAGATGGCGGTACAAAAAAACTATATTGAAGAGGCGAGAAAGAGAAATGACAGATATGCTTCTTTTCTGCATGATATTGATAATCATTTGTTGATATTGTCTGGTCTTTTAAAAGAAGAACGGTTTAAGGAAGCAGAAGCCTACGCTGAAAATCTTCACACGGATAAAGAGAGCTTAGATATTTTTGTATCTACAGGTAATGCTGTGCTTGATATTCTATTAAAGGAAAAGCTTGGATATGCAGAGCAGTGCGGAATAGAGACCGCGTGCAGCGTACAGATTCCAGAAGATTTTTGTGTAGATGATATGGATTTATGTGTGATATTTTCCAATATCATGGATAATGCAGTCTGCGCCTGCAGGAAGTCAGGAAAGACAGGTCAGACATTGAATATATGGACAAAAATCAGAACGCGGTTTCTTCTGATTGAAGGAGAGAATACAGTCGATTCCCCGCCGGACGGAGAGATCAAGGAGGGAACAGGACTTGGCAATATTAGAAATACTGCAGAAAAGTATCAGGGACTGGTAGAGACTGAATTAGAAAATGGGATTTTCCGTATCAGCGTGCTGCTGTGTCTTGACCAAAAAGCTGCCCGAGAATAGGTTGTGTACAGTTTACGAAGAAAACATTCCCTTTACGTATACAGGCTATATGGTGTACAGTCCTTTCCGATATAATATAAGAATTATTTAAACATTATTATCTGGAAAGGAGATATGAAAAAAATGTCAGTGCAAGTGGGAACAAACTTTACAGGTGAGGCAGGCCGGCTTCAAAATGAGCGTCAGCAGCTTCAAAATGCGATGCTGATTAAGGTAGCCAGCACAAACAGCGGAGGGTTATCTGCAGAAAATGAGAAGAGGATGAAGGACAGAATTGAAGAGCTTTCTCATGAAATTCGTGCAGTAAGAAAAGTGAGAGATTACTATGAGAAGGAGAGTGATATAAATTCTTAAAACTGATTAAGAAAACCATTACCGAATTTTTAGAATTCTGCCATACCGCGGACACATTTTATGCATACAATGTAGAGGAAGTAAAAAACAGGCATAAAATGTATCTTGTGCCAATATAATAGTAAGGCGGGAGTAAGGCCTTCGGCATATTCTATATATGAGAAAGGCTTACGGCAGAATGGAGGTAATAGGATGCAGCAGAATAAAAGAGCGGATTCCCCGGAAGTAATATCAATGGAAGAATACCTTACGAAGAGAAAAAAAATAAAGGAAAAGGAAGAAAAGCAGCGCAAGGGTCAGAAAAAGATACTGCCTGTAAATCGGATGTGGATGCTGGCGGATTTGTATGTATAGATAGATAAATAAAAAGACAGATTCCGATATTTCACAAATCAGGAATCTGTCTTTTCTGTATCCGTCTTGCTGCCTCTGTGCTGGTCTGCACTGCCAGAGGATTTTCTGTCAATCTGATATACCAGCGTATAGGCATACAAAAGTACCGGAAGTATGATGGTACATGCAATGGAAGCCTTTAGAAGGCCTTTCGCTGCAGAGTGGTCCGTAAGTGCAAAAATTAAGGTGCAGGCGTACATGCCGAATAAAAGAACCGCACCGATGAGAGCCAAGAGCCGCTTAAGTTTCATAAAATGACACCGCCTTTCTTCTGGTACTATTATATACAGATTAGAGAAAAAAAGCAAACCTTCAAAATAATACTTTGAAAATGAGGGAAAGTGTTTTATAATATAGCATGCATACCGCTGTTTGATTTTTGCATGTGATGATGTCATGAACAGAGGCTTATGTAATAGGATGCAGCGGCAGGAAAATGAGTACAAAGGAGTATGATAATATGAGTCGTACATTATTAGAGCAGTGGAGAGATATGGCCTACGATGAAAGCGCAGACCGCGGACAGCTTCAGAGATTCTGGAACAGTTATTTTGAGATTGAAAAGGGGATTTATGAGCAGCTGCTTACAAATCCAGATGAAGAGGTGAAGGGTACTGTTAAGGAGCTTGCCGAAAAATACGGGCAGGAGGTTCTTACGATGGCGGGCTTTTTAGACGGCATTAATGACAGCCTGAAGGAGGCAAACCCGATTGAGACAATGGATGAGAATACAGAGGTAAGTCTTGCCTTTGATAAGGAAAAGCTGTACAAAAATATGGTGGCAGCAAAGGCGGACTGGCTGTATGAGCTTCCGCAGTGGGAGGCTGTCTATTCCCAGGAGGAGCGCAAGAGACTTTATAAGGAGCAGAAGGAATCGACTACCATCCGCAAAGGGAAGAAGATCGGGCGTAATGACCCGTGTCCGTGCGGTTCCGGGAAAAAGTATAAAAAGTGCTGCGGCAGATAATGCAGCTTTTAGGTATTTTCTGTCTGGGTTACTATCTGGTTTTGTGCATGGTACTGAAAAGATGGAATACAACATTTTCACGTTTCTGGATCTTCGCAGGGTGTACCTTTTTATTTCTGGGGAGATTTAATCTTCAGACGGCAGCGCCGGTATTTTGGGGAGGCGCAGCAGTATTTTCTCTGGCGGCGCTTAGAATTGTTATAGGAATGATTCCGTCGTCAGATCGGAATATTCCGTATCTGGTGGTACTGGGAGCACAGGTTCGGGGGAAGGAGCTTACAGGCTCTCTTTACCGCAGAGTCGAGCGTGCGAGAAAGTATCTGGAGGATAATCCTGAAACTGTAGCTATAGTTTCCGGCGGCCGGGGCAGAGGCGAGGATATTACAGAGGCGCTTGCTATGGAGCAGTATCTGAGAAGCCGGGGAATCGAAAAGAGGCGGATTATTAAGGAGGACAGATCAAGGACGACAGAAGAAAATCTAAGATATTCTGCAGAATATATCCGGGATATGGGCGCTCCGGTCGGCATTGTGACAAATAATTATCATATGTATCGTGCATGCTGCTATGCGAGAAAGCTGGGATATCGAAATCTGAAAGCGCTGCCGGCGGGATGCCATCCGGTGTGTTTCTTGAATTATATGGTGCGGGAAATTTTCGCATTGATAAAAATGCTGGTTTAATTGGGGACGGGGTAAAATGAGAAATACCCCGGGGTATTTCTCATTTTACCCCGTCCCCAACTTGACAAACTGCCGGCCGGTGCCTATAATGGTAACATATTGAGAACGCATTGACGAGACGAGTAGGCTGGGAAAGGAATGAAAGAGAAAAGAAGCCGCGGGCTGAAAGCTTCTTATTTACGGAACCTTCTGAAAACTACCTCTGAGCGGCTGTAAAGCAGTCCGGTGATTCCGTTATCATCATAAATGAAGTGGTTCCGGCAGTCTGCCGGATCAAGCGGGGTGGAACCGCGAGTAAGAAAGACTCGTCCCTTGCAGCAATGTGGATTTTGCTGTGAGGGACTTTTTAGCTGTAAGGGGATAAAACTAATTTTAGTTCCAGATATTACAAAATACAAGAAATACATAAGGAGGATGTGATTGCAGATGGAGTCGATGTATGATTGTTATAAGCTGAATAACGGGGTAAGAATTCCATGTATTGGGTTCGGCACCTACAAAGCAGCTGCCGGAAACGGTGCAGAAGGAATTGAGACGGCACTTCGCGCCGGCTATCGCTATTTTGATACGGCGGCATTTTATCAGAATGAGGAGGATATCGGAAGAGCTGTTATCCGGTCCGGGATTGACAGGAAGGAGTTGTTTTTAAGCTCTAAGGTATGGAGCGGTGATCTGGGGGAAGAGGGAACAAGACGCTCCTTTGAAAATTCTCTTGAGAAGCTTCAGACGGATTATCTGGATCTCTATTTGATACACTGGCCGTGCCCGAACCATGACTATAAGGACTGGAAGCACCTGGTGCTTGAAACCTGGAAAGTGATGGAGGAGCTTTGCAGGGAAGGGCGGATAAGAGCTGCCGGTGTAAGCAATTTTCTTCCTCAGCATCTGGAGGTTTTGGCTGAAAACAGTGAAATGGTTCCTGCTGTGGATCAGATAGAGTTCCATCCGGGACATACGCAGGAGATGACTGTAAGCTATTGCCAGGAGAGAGGAATTATCGTCCAGGCATGGAGCCCGCTTGGCAGAAAGAGAGTGCTTGAGCATGAGCTTCTTACCGAGCTTTCTGAGAAATACGGGGTGTCTCCGGCTCAGCTTTGTATCCGCTATGCGGTTCAAAGAGGTGTAATTCCGCTTCCGAAGGCGTCAAGCTATGACAGGATGAAGCAGAATCAGGACGTATTTGGATTTGAAATCAGCAGGGAGGATATGTACCGTATCGGCACGATGCCGCCGGCCGGATGGTCCGGAGAGCATCCGGATTTTGCCAGGGTACGTTTTTAAATATACAGAGGAGTAAAAATATGAGCGAATGGAAAATTTACAGGCACAAGGTACAATATTATGAAACGGACCAGATGGGGATTGTGCATCATTCGAATTATATCCGCTGGTTTGAGGAGGCGAGAACGGATCTGATGGAGCAGATGGGGCTTGGCTATGACAGGATGGAGGAGCAGGGAATATTAAGCCCGGTATTGTCGGTAGAGGCGGATTATCTTAGGATGGTTCATTTCGGAGACACGGTTTCCATAGAGACGTATATTAAGGAATATAATGGAATCAAGCTGACGGTTGCCTATGAGGTTATCAGTGACAGGACTGAGATGGTACACTGCCGAGGGACCTCGAAGCACTGCTTTATAGACCGGGATGGAAGGCCGCTGGCGCTAAAGCATGCACAGCCGGAATTTCATGATATGCTGCGGGGCGTCCTGGAGGAGCATAAAAAGAAAAAATTAAAAAGAATTAAAATGAAAGATCATAAAAATGAAAGAAAGAGAGAGGAATAAGAGATGAAAATTACATTGAAGAACGGTTCTGTAAAAGAGTATGAAAAAAGTATGCCGGCTGTTGATATTGCAAAGGACATAAGCGAGGGTCTGGCAAGAGCAGCCACGGCTGTGAAGATAAATGGGAAGCTTTCGGATCTCCGGACAGAGATTACCGGGGATTGTGAGCTTGAGATTCTTACCTTTGGCTCGGAGGATGGAAGGGGAGCATTTTTTCACACTACGTCTCATATTCTTGCCCAGGCAGTGAAACGGCTCTATCCTGAGACAAAGCTTGCAATCGGGCCTTCTATTGAGCATGGCTTTTACTATGATTTAGACAGAGAGACTCCGTTTGCGCCGGAGGATCTGGAGAAGATTGAGGCGGAGATGAAAAAAATTGTTAAGGAAAATCTGCCGATTGAAAGATTTACCAAGCCTAGAGATGAAGCGATTGCATATTTTAAAGAGAAAAACGAACCCTATAAGGTGGAGCTTATCGAGGACCTTCCTGAGGGCGAGGAAATCAGCTTTTACAGCCAGGGTGAATTTACAGATCTGTGTGCGGGTCCGCATCTTATGAGCACAAAGCCCGTGAAGGCATTTAAGCTTACAAGTCTTGCAGGCGCCTACTGGAGAGGCAGTGAGAAAAATAAGATGCTGACGAGAATCTACGGGGTATCTTATCCGAAGAAAGCAGAGCTTGACGAGTATCTTCACATGATGGAAGAGGCTAAAAAACGGGATCATAGAAAACTTGGCAGAGAATTAGGACTTTTTATGATGTGTGAGGAAGGACCGGGTTTCCCGTTTTTCCTTCCAAAGGGAATGGTGCTGAAAAATACGCTGCTTGATTATTGGAGAGAACTGCACAGGAAAAAAGGTTATGTGGAAATCGCAACACCGATTATTTTAAGCCGTCATCTGTGGGAGAATTCCGGACACTGGGATCACTATAAAGACAATATGTATACGACTAAAATTGATGATGAGGATTTTGCAGTTAAGCCTATGAACTGCCCGGGAGGAATGCTGGTATATAAATCAGAGCCGCGCTCCTACAAGGATCTTCCGCTTCGTGCAGGGGAGTTAGGACTGGTTCACCGCCATGAAAAGTCAGGACAGCTTCATGGGCTGATGCGTGTCCGCTGCTTTACGCAGGATGACGCACATATTTTTATGACTCCGGAGCAGATTCGAGACGAGATTAAAGGGGTGGCAGGCCTGATTGATGAGGTTTATAATTTGTTTGGGTTTAAATATCATGTAGAGCTTTCTACACGTCCGGAAGACAGTATGGGAAGTGACGAGGACTGGGAGCTGGCTACAGACGGTTTGAGGGGAGCTCTTGATGATCTGGGTCTAGACTATGTGATAAATGAAGGAGACGGAGCATTCTATGGTCCGAAGATTGACTTCCATCTGGAAGATTCTATCGGAAGAACATGGCAGTGCGGCACGATTCAGCTTGATATGCAGATGCCTCAGAGATTTGATCTGGAATATACGGGAGCTGACGGAGAAAAGCATCGTCCGATTATGATTCATCGTGTTGCATTCGGTTCTATTGAACGTTTTATTGGTATTTTGATTGAGCATTTTGCAGGAGCATTTCCTACCTGGCTTGCACCGGTACAGGTAAAGGTGCTTCCGATTTCCGACAAATACATGGCATATGCAGAAAAGGTAAACGAAGCTTTGAATGAGGCAGGTATCCGTGCAGAGATGGATACAAGAGCTGAGAAGATCGGTTATAAGATCCGTGAGGCTCAGATGAATAAAATTCCGTATATGCTTGTTGTTGGCGCGAAGGAAGAGGAGTCCGGCCTGGTATCTGTGAGAAGCCGTTTTGCAGGAGATGAAGGCCAGAAAGACTTACAGACATTTATAAAGGAAATCAAAGCAGAAATCGAAGGGAAGATTATCCGCGAGACAGTAAAAGAAGATTAATATGCTGATTTTCTGATAAAAAGAATGGAAAAGGGCATAATAACCTCGAAAAATATCAAACAAGGAGGTAAGCTTATGCCAGAATTAAAATGTACTGTACAGACATGTAAGCATAATGCAAATTACTACTGTGCCCTGGACAAGATTCAGGTTGGAGGGCGGTCTGCAAAATATGCAGAGGAAACCTGCTGCGACAGCTTTGAGGAGAGAAAGGAAGGTATGGATTCCTACGGTAATTCCGTAAAGAATGCATCGCTGGAAAGCACGATTGACTGTAAGGCAACAGACTGTGTTTATAATGATGCGTGCTGCTGCCATGCAGGAAAAATCAGCGTTGAGGGCGGCGGAGCATGCCAGTGCGGGGAGACAGAGTGCGCGACATTTAAGTGCGGCTGTGCATAGTCTGTATACAGTGAAAGAGGATATTTTGCTGCAGAGTATTCAGATATAAGGGCGGCATTTTATTGTATTTCAAATTGAACCGGGGACACCGCACAATCATCCTATCAGACGATTGTGCGGTGTCCCCGGTTTGTTTTATCTGTCTGTATGTTCTATCTTTCTTTCAGCCGGAACTTTGATACCAGATCCTTTAACATATGTGCCTGTCCGGATAATTCTTCACTGGCTGAAGCGCTCTTTTCAGCCGTGACCATGTTAGACTGTACAACATCGGAAATCTGGCCTATTCCGCGGGTAACTTCCTCTGTGGCTGAGGCCTGTTTTGAGGAATATTCTGCAATTTCATCAATGAGCTGGGTAACCTCTTCTGCCTGAGCTACCACTTCAAGCATGGAAGCAGCTGTGTCATTTGCCAGATCGGTACCTTCATTTACGGCCTCAACGGTTTGTTCAATCAGAAGAGTTGTATTTTTGGCGGCTTCCGAGGATTTGCTGGCAAGATTTCGTACCTCGTCGGCAACTACGGCAAAGCCTTTTCCGGCGGCACCGGCCCGTGCAGCCTCTACAGCGGCATTCAGAGCCAGAATATTGGTCTGGAATGCGATATCCTCAATCGTTTTAATGATACTGTGGATCTCGGCAGATTTACTGCTGATTTTCTGGATTGCCGTGTTCATATGCTGCATCTTATCATTGCTTTCCAAAATATGAGTGCCTACATTTTTGGCAATATGGCTTGCTTTTTTGGCTCCCATAGCAGTTTTCTGTATTCCGTCGGACACTTCGCTGATGTGGGAGGCAAGTTTGTCTACGGCGTCGCTTTGCGCTGAAGAGCCCTGTGAGAGTGTCTGCGCACCGTCAGAAACATATCCAGACCCCTCTGCCACCTGATTTGCCGCCATGTTGATCTGTCCCATCGTGTCATTAAGAGAAAGGGAGATTCCTTCCAGTGATTCCTTGATTTTTGCAAATTCTCCCACATATTCATGAGAAAGTGTAAAGGCGAGATTCCCTCGGGCAATCTCCTGCAGCTTTTCCGAGATTTCATTGATATAATCTACATAGTCTTTCAGACGGGTTACTGTCAGGCCGAAATTGTCTGCCAGTTCACCCAGTTCATCGTTTGAGTGGTGGCTGATTGTCTGATCAAGCTTTCCTTCCGCAATTTTAGCAGCTATGCTGCTCAGTTCGGCTACAGGCTTTCCGATAATTCTTCTGACAAGAATGATAATTAAAATGACTGCGATAATAACGGATATCACCGAAACAGTTGCCATCATGCCGGTCAGGGTAAGAAGATCCTTAAGCACCTCGGATTTGGAGACGTAGGAAACCGCTATCCAGTCACTGTTCGGCACCTGTGCGACCTGTATGTAGGTACTATCTTCATAAAGGGAAAGTCCCAGAGCTCCCTTTTGAATCTGTCCGGCAGCATAGGCGTACATGTCCCCCTTGAAGTCACTTAAAACCTTTCCGGTCATCTCTTTGTCCGGATGTCCGATTATAGTATCTGTCCGGGTATCTACAAGGAAGATACCTCCGGTCTTCTCCAGATGGATATCGGCCACGATATCTGATATGGAATCCAGATATACATCGGCGGCCGCAACGCCGCGTGTCTCGCCCTGGGCTCCTTTTAATATTCCAGAAGCGCCTACTACATAAGACTGGCTGTCCTCATCAAAATATACGTCTCCAAGAATAAAATCCTGTGACTGGATTCCATTTTGATACCAGGATTTTTCCAGCGCGTTGAAATCAGGGCCTGGTACAAAGGTAGCATGATACAAAGAGCCGTCTGTCAATGCTACATATAATCCGGCCGGGTAGGCGTCATTCTGATCGACAGTATGCTTAATGTATTCTGTCATTTCCGGGATATCCATATCCTCATATTCAATGGTGTCCCGCTGCATCTCCAGCATGGTCAGCGTCTTGTTCATCCAGGCGCTGGTTTCCTGAAGTGCCTTATCGGTAGTTTCCTTGAGCATGTTTTCGCTTTTTTCAAGAAGAGTATTGGAAACACGGTTGTATACAATTGTCAGGAGCACTGCAACCATGATCATGATAGTAGCCATAATCGCCCCTACCAGCTTTCGGGTTATCCCCTTTTTTCGTCTCGGCCTTTTTCCGGCTGATTTGTCTTTTGTGTTTTTCTGTGCATTCATTTTTATATCTCCTTCAAAATTATTTTGCTCTCTATATAAAACATAACAAAATAATATGTTCTTACAATAAAAATTATAAATGATAGAAGTGGATTATTCAACCCTTAGCACCCAAAAGAGCCGGCTTTTTTTGTTGACGCATATTTAGGGAGCAGGTATAATAGCTTTATATGTGTGAAAAGAGGAATTTATGATATGGAAAACAGTATAGAAAATCTTGAAGAGAAAAACAGCAGTAAGGACATAAAGAATCTTGAAAATATAGAAGAAGGTATAGAAGCGAAACCGAAGGAAGAAAAAAATGCTTACTATTCGGGGCGTCCGGTATTTGCAAAGCGGGGACCATCCAAGCTTAGACAGCAGTTCGGCAGGGGGATGACTATATTTCTTGTGGTGGCCGCCAGCATTTTGTTTTATTTTGCACTTCTGCGCATGACCGATCTGTCGAATGGAATCAGCAGGATAATCCAGGTATTAAAGCCGGTGCTTTACGGCTGCGTAATTGCCTATCTTTTGAATCCAATTGTAAAAAAGGTTGACCAGTATCTGGCTCCCGTGCTGGTGAAGCGGATGGAAAAAGAAGAGAAGGCAAGGGGACTGTCCCGGGCAGTCGGAATCTTTTCTTCATTGATTCTTCTCTTGATTCTGGTATCTGCACTTTTAAATCTTTTGATTCCGGAATTATATGTCAGCATTCGAAATCTGATTTTTACACTGCCGAGACAGATTCGAGAGGCCTTGGATATGTTAAATGACATTCAAATTGATGACTCCACGACAGGAACCTTAATTAAGACGGCGCTTGAGGAGGGGACGGATATGTTCATGAACTGGCTGCGGACAGACCTTCTTGATCGTGTGAATGAAATTATGTCTAATCTGACAGTAGGTGTATTTAACTTTTTGAGTGAGGTGGTCAATGTTTTGATCGGGCTGATTGTCTCTGTGTACATATTGTTCAGCAAGGAGACATTTGTGCGGCAGAGCAAGAAGATGGTCTATGCCGTATGCAGCGCTGAGCATGCAAATATGCTGCTTCACCTGACTACAAAAAGCAATGAGATTTTCGGCGGGTTTATTATCGGAAAAATTATTGATTCCGCGATTATCGGGGTACTTTGCTTTTTTGGTCTGTCGATTTTAAACATGCCTTATGTCATGCTGGTGAGTGTGATTGTAGGAGTTACGAATGTAATCCCGTTTTTCGGGCCTTACATCGGGGCTGTTCCAAGTACGATTCTGATTTTTTTAGATGAGCCGATGAAAGGAATTTATTTTATGATTTTTGTTCTGCTTCTTCAGCAGTTTGACGGAAATATACTGGGACCGAAGATACTTGGAAATTCGACAGGGCTGTCTGCATTCTGGGTGATTGTAGCGATTCTTCTGGGAGGAGGTCTTTTCGGGTTTGTCGGTATGGTAATGGGAGTTCCGACGTTTGCGGTTATTTACTATATTGTTCAGATGATTCTGAATAACCGGCTGGAAAGGAAAAAACTTCCTAAAGGCTCTGAATATTATGATACCTTGAGCTATGTGGATAATGAAGGAAATTATATACATTCCGAGAAACAGGAGCAGAATATAGCAGCAGAAGAAAGGAAGGAGGAATAATGCGATGCCGATTCGAGTGCAGAATGATCTTCCGGTAAAGGAGATTCTTGAAAGAGAAAATATATTTGTGATGGATGAGCACCGGGCGACACATCAGGATATACGCCCGATTAAAATAGGGCTTTTGAATCTGATGCCCCTTAAGGAGGACACAGAGCTTCAGATTCTGCGCTCACTGTCCAATACACCTCTTCAGGTGGATGTCTCCTTTGTCACAGTAAGCAGCCACGAATCAAAGAATACGCCTACCAGCCATCTCAATAAGTTTTATCAGAAATTTTCTGAGATTAAAGGGCAGAAATTTGACGGATTTATTATTACCGGAGCGCCGGTAGAACAGATGCCCTTTGAACAGGTGGACTACTGGGAAGAGCTGAAGGAGATTATGGAGTGGAGCAGGAAAAATGTTACCTCGACGCTTCATCTGTGCTGGGGGGCCCAGGCCGGGATTTATTATCATTACGGGATTGATAAGGTACAGCTTGACCATAAGCTTTTCGGGGTATTCAGGCACCGGGTGCTGAATCGGAAGATTCCTCTGGTGAGAGGATTTGACGATGTGTTTCTTGCACCTCATTCCAGACATACGGATGTACCGATGGAAAGGATACGGGCGGAAAAGCGCTTAACTGTCCTGGCAGAGTCAGATGAAGCCGGTCTGTTTCTTGCTATGGCTGAGGATGGCCGGCAGATATTTGTCATGGGCCATCCGGAGTATGACAGAGTGACGCTTGACGGAGAATTCAAAAGAGATTTAAGTAAGGGCCTTCCGATTGATATGCCGAGGAATTATTATAAAGATAATAATCCGGAAAACAGGCCTGTCTTAAGCTGGAGGGCGCATGCTAACAATCTGTATACGAACTGGCTCAATTATTATGTGTATCAGGTGACGCCGTATGATCTTTACGGGACGCCGTTTTAATGGAGGTACGGAAAGAGATGAAGAAAGGAAGCATATTTTTGCAGGCAGCCGGGGCCGGGTTTGCTATTGCCGTAGGCGGTATAATTTATTTGTCACTGGAAAATAAGATTGCAGGAGCCTTGTTTTTTACGGTCGGCCTGTATGCGATTGTACTGAACGGTCTGTATCTTTATACGGGGAAGATAGGCTATCTGGCAGGACAGAAAAATAAGAAGGAATATGCCGGTATTCTTTTCATTACATGGTTCGGAAATCTTGCAGGAACCGGACTTGGGGCGGCAGGAGTGCTCGTTTCCAGAATCAGCGGAATACGAAAAGGAGCGGAGGTTATCTGTGAGACGAAGCTTTCAGACACTCCGTTAAGTATCTTCTGCCTGTCTGTTTTCTGTGGATTTCTGATGTATGCTGCGGTGGATGGCTTTAAGGAGAGAGGAAATCCGGTTATTTTATTTCTAGGGGTCAGTGTATTTATTCTGTGCGGGTTTGAGCACTGCGTTGCGAATATGTTTTATTTCAGCCTGGCAGGCGCATGGTCAGGAAAAGCGTGCCTTTATCTAATGATAATGACGCTGGGAAACAGTATAGGAGGCATGCTGCTTCCTGTAATAAAGAGGGAAGGTTAAGTGCTTTCTGAAGAGATGCAGACATAAAATATTGTACCGTAAAATGAAGCTGGTAAAGTGAAGGCGGCAAAAGAGAAGACGGCAAAAAGAGAGTGGAGGGAGAGCGCGTATGTTAGAAATATTTAGTTCATTTGTATCAAAGGCAAACGGTATTGTCTGGGGCAGGGGAATGATTATTCTTTTGTTCGGCACCCATGTTTTTATGACAATCCGTACAGGATTTATCCAGAGAAAAACAATTACAAAGGGAATCAGGCTTTCTGTATCAAAGGATCCGGATGCAGAGGGAGAGGTATCGCAGTTTGGTGCTTTGACGACGGCTCTGGCAGCGACGATAGGTACCGGTAACATTATCGGGGTAGGTACAGCTATTGCCATCGGAGGTCCGGGGGCCGTATTGTGGTGCTGGCTTACCGGTGTATTTGGAATTGCTACGAAGTATGCGGAATCGCTGATTGCGGTAAAATACCGGGTGAAAACCGAGGATGGACGCATGCAGGGCGGCGCTATGTATGCGCTGGAGCGGGGTCTTAATATGAAATGGCTTGGAATAATTTTTGCCGTGTTTGCAGGCTTTGCTTCTTTTGGAATCGGATGCGCGACACAGGTCAATGCAATCGCTACTGTCTGCGGCCAGAATCTGGGGATTCCGAAGGTGGCAGTGGGAATCGTGGTAGCCGTTCTGACTGCTGTTGTCATACTGGGCGGTATTAAATCTATTGCAAGGGTGTGTGAAAAGCTGGTGCCTTTTATGGCTGTTTTCTATGTCATCGGCTGCGTGATTATTCTCGGAATGAATTTTGATTATATTATCCCGGCTGTTTCGGTAATCTGCAGGCTTGCGTTTACGCCCGGAGCAGCGGCGGGAGGCCTTGTGGGAACGGGGATTCGTATGGCTATCCAGTACGGAGCTGCGAGAGGTCTCTTTTCCAATGAGTCCGGAATGGGCTCCGCGCCGATTGCTGCTGCGGCGGCTCAGACAAGAAATCCGGTGCGCCAGGCGCTGGTATCCTCTACCGGGACATTCTGGGATACGGTAGTTGTATGTGCAATGACAGGGCTTGTGCTTGTTACAACGATTATGAAAAATGATTTTATCAACGTAAGCGAAGTAGAAGATGGAGGGGTTCTGACCTCTTTAGCCTTCGGACAGATTCCGTATCTTGGACCGGTTATTCTGACGCTTGGAATCATATCCTTTGCCTACTCTACGATTCTTGGATGGGCCTATTACGGGGAACGGTGTGTAGAATATTTTGCAGGTAAAGCGGCGTTGATTCCTTATCGTATTCTGTATATTGGAGTTGCGGTGATTGCCCCTATTATAAAGCTGGACCTTGTATGGCTGATTGCAGATACTTTAAATGCGCTTATGGCAATTCCGAATCTGATCGCCGTGCTGCTCTTGTCAAATGTAATAGCAAGGGAGACAAAAAAATATATCCATAATCTGGATGCAAAAGATAATACGCCTGTTCCGGTCGTTAAGAGATGAATGTTAACATTCTGATGCTGCGGGCAGTAGTGCATTTTGTGCTCCCGCAATTTAGACAATTTATAGAGCCTGTGCAGGCTCTATTTTTGTGAATGTTTTTCGAACAGATTTTATTGACGGTACTGTTCTATAATGATAATATGTTAAACAGACACATAATATTGTGATTCTGGACATGGAATCACACTAAATATAGATAATAAAAGCAAAAGGAGTAAAGAGGGAATATGCTGACAAGAGATGTAAAGGTGATCAAAAAGGATGGAACAAAGGAAGATTTTAACGTCCAGAAAGTGGTTGTTGCTGTAAATAAATCAGCTTACAGGGCTCTAATTAAATTTACGGAGGAAGAGATCGGATTTATCTGTAAATTTGTGGAAGAAAAGGTGGAGGAGCTTGGAGTTACAAAGATTCGTATTGCCGAAATGCATAATGTTGTAGAAGGCGCCCTTGAAAAGGTGAATCCGGCCGTGGCGAAGAGCTACAGAGATTATCGGAATTATAAGCAGGATTTTGTACAGATGCTGGACGATGTGTATAAGAAGAGCCAGTCTATCATGTATATCGGAGATAAGGAGAACAGCAATACAGACAGCGCTCTTGTATCGACAAAAAGGAGTCTTATCTTCAATGAGCTGAATAAGGAGCTGTATAAGAAGTTTTTCCTTACCGTGGAGGAAATACAGGCTATCCGTGACGGCTATATCTATATTCATGATATGTCAGCGAGAAGAGATACGATGAATTGCTGTCTTTTTGATGTGAAGACGGTGTTAAGCGGCGGTTTTGAGATGGGTAACCTATGGTACAATGAGCCGAAGACTCTGGATACGGCATTTGATGTGATCGGGGATATTGTGTTAAGCGCTGCCAGCCAGCAGTACGGCGGCTTTACAGTTCCGAGTGTGGATGAGATTCTGGAGCCCTATGCAAAAAAATCTCATGACAGACTGATTCAAAAGTACCGGGATTTAGGGGTCGATGAGGAGACGGTACAGAAGGTAGCGTGGGCGGACCTGGAAAAGGAGATGGAACAGGGGTTCCAGGGCTGGGAGTATAAGTTTAATTCCGTATCTTCAAGCAGAGGAGATTATCCGTTTATTACGGTTACTGCCGGAACGGTTACAAGTGAATATGGGAAGCTTGCAACAATTAAAATGCTGGAAGTCCGCAAGAACGGACAGGGAAAGAAGGACCATAAAAAACCGGTGCTGTTCCCGAAGATTGTTTTTCTGTATGATGAAAAGCTTCACGGACCGGGCGGTGTGCTGGAGGATGTGTTTGAGGCGGGGATTGACTGTTCTGCTAAGACGATGTATCCGGATTGGCTGAGCCTGACCGGGGAAGGCTATGTGTCCGGTATGTATAAAAAGTATGGGAAGATTATAAGTCCTATGGGCTGCCGTGCCTTTCTCTCACCATGGTATGAAAAGGGAGGCATGGAGCCGGCAGATGAGGAGGATAAGCCTGTTTTTGTAGGCAGATTCAATATCGGGGCAATTAGTCTGCATCTTCCTATGATATATGCAAAGGCGAAGCAGGAGGGGCAGCCCTTTTATGAAGTGCTGGACTATTATCTGGAGTTAATCCGCCAGCTTCATCTGCGTACCTATGATTATCTGGGAGAGCTGAAAGCCTCTACGAATCCGCTGGCCTATTGTGAGGGCGGTTTTTACGGAGGGCATCTGGGGCTGTATGATAAGATTAAGCCGCTTCTTAAGTCTGCGACAGCTTCCTTTGGAATTACAGCGTTAAATGAGCTGCAGCAGCTTTATAATAAAAAATCTCTCGTTGAGGATGGGCAGTTTGCAGTCGATACTCTTCAGCATATTAATGATAAGATTGATGAGTTTAAGCGGGAGGACGGAAGACTTTATGCAATCTACGGGACTCCTGCAGAGAATCTGTGCGGCGTGCAGATCCAGCAGTTCCGCAAGAAATACGGAATTGTTGAAAATGTGTCCGACAGAGAATATGTAAGCAACAGCTTCCACTGTCATGTAACAGAGGATATTACTCCGATTGAAAAGCAGAACCTGGAGGGAAGATTCTGGAACTTAAGCAACGGAGGGAAGATTCAGTATGTAAAATATCCGATTAATTATAACCGCGAGGCTATTAAATCCTTAGTAAGACGTGCTATGGCTCTGGGATTTTACGAGGGTGTAAATCTGTCTCTGGCGTACTGTGATGACTGCGGACATGAAGAATTATCTATGGATGTGTGTCCGGTCTGCGGAAGCAAAAATCTAACAAAGATCGACAGAATGAATGGCTATCTGTCTTATTCCAGGGTAAAAGGGGATACTCGTCTGAATGAGGCGAAGATGGCTGAGATTGCAGAAAGGAAAAGTATGTAATCATGCGGTATCACAATATTACAAAGGATGATATGTTGAATGGAGATGGACTGCGGGTTGTCTTGTGGGTGGCAGGCTGCTCCCACGGATGTCCTGGATGTCATAATCCGGTGACCTGGGATCCGGATGGAGGTCTTCCTTTCGACGAAGAAGCAAAACAGGAGATTTTTACCGAGCTTGAGAAAGACTATGTAAGCGGAATCACATTTTCCGGAGGGGACCCGCTTCATGAGAGAAATATTGACGGGGTGACAGCACTTGCAAAGGAAATCCGTGAAAAGTATCCGGATAAGACGCTCTGGCTTTATACAGGCTATACCTGGAGGGAAATCCGTACGCTTGAGATTGTAAATTACCTTGATGTACTGGTAGACGGAAGATTTGAGGAAAACAAGAAGGATAGTAGTCTTCACTGGCGGGGAAGTGCGAATCAGTTTGTGATAGATGTAAAAAATACATTAAAGATAGGAGAGTTGGTGCTGCATGGCTAAGAGGGTGGGACAGTTTCACAAGGTGAGCTACAGACAATTTAAGGAAGGCTTTTTAGACTCCTTTGAGCCGCTTGAGGAGGCCGAACTCAGAGAGATATATCATGATATAAAGCTCCCCAGGCGCGCGACTGCAGGCTCTGCAGGATATGATTTTTATACGCCGTTTCCGATTGTTCTTAATCCGGGAAGAACGATCAAGATTCCTACAGGAGTCCGTGTGGAGATGCAGGAGAACTGGGTGCTTAAATGTTATCCGAGAAGCGGGCTTGGTTTTAAGTATCGGCTGCAGCTGAATAACACAGTGGGAATTATCGACAGCGATTATTTTTACTCGGATAATGAAGGGCATATTTTTGTAAAGATGACCAATGACAGCAAGGAGAAAAAGGTGCTGGAGCTGGAGGCCGGAGCCGGTTTTATGCAGGGGATCTTTGTGGAGTATGGAATTACGATGGATGATGATGTTACGCAGATAAGGAACGGAGGATTCGGCAGTACAAGCAAGTAGAAGAGGGGCAGTGGAGACTGTCTCTTTTTTGTTATATAGAAAGTTTCTTTTATGTAACAAAAGAGCTGCGCAGCTGTGCGTGCAAAATAAAAACTGCCGGATTTATAGGTAAATACATATTTTCGGGAAGGTTTGGATATTCTATCTTTATGAGAAAGACAGCCGCGCGAAAAAACTTTATCATGTGCGGCAAAAGCAGGAGGAATGGATATGCCGGATACAAAGAAGGTAAGTAACTTGCGGGAGGAGAATGTAACATATTTAAATCAGATTCTTCCCGTGAAGGAGAGCTTTGATATTATTCAGAGAGATCTGTACATCGGAGGCCGTGTAGCTTCTTTTTATTTTATAGACGGGTTTACAAAGGATGAAGTACTACTTAAAATTATGGATTCTTTTTTGAAAGTGACTCCAGAAGATATGCCAAATGACGCCGCAAGCTTTTCCAGAATCTGTATTCCCTATGCAGAAGTGGATGTCTATGGAGATTTTGACGAGGTACTGAGGAATATTCTTTCAGGAGTGACCTGCCTTTTTATTGATGGATATGAAGCCTGTATCGCCATCGACTGCCGGACGTACCCGGCCCGAAGCGTGGAAGAGCCGGATAAGGATAAGTCGCTTCGCGGCTCCAGAGACGGGTTTGTAGAGACGATTGTATTCAATACTGCGTTGATGAGAAGACGAATCCGAGATCCGCAGCTTATTATGGAAATGGTGGAAATCGGGGACAGTTCGCGTACAGATGTGGCAATCTGTTATATAAAGGACCGCGTAGACAAAGAGCTTCTTAATACAGTTTCAAAACGGATTAAGAGTATCCGCACCGATGCGCTCCGTATGAATCAGCAGAGTCTCGCGGAATGCCTGTTCAAACGAAAATGGTATAATCCATTTCCTAAATTCAAGTTTACAGAGCGTCCGGATACCGCAGCTGTCTGTCTTCTGGAAGGAAAGGTAGTTATTCTGGTAGATAACTCTCCTTCCGCGATGATTCTGCCGACCTCTATCTTTGATATGATTGAGGAGGCAAATGACTATTATTTTCCGACGTTAACCAATATATATCTGAAAATAGCCAGAGCGCTGATAACAATTATGACAGTGTTTCTGACGCCGTTATTTCTTCTCTTTATGCAGAATCTGAACTGGCTGCCGGAGGTGTTCGCATTTGTAGCAATCAAGGATACGGTGAACATACCGCTGATTTTTCAGCTTCTTTTATTGGAGATCGCCATCGACGGCCTGAGGCTTGCTGCAATGAATACACCGAGCATGCTGAGTACTCCGCTGAGCGTGATTGCCGGTCTGGTGATGGGAGAATTCTCGGTGCAGTCAGGCTGGTTTAATGCGGAGGTAATGCTGTATATGGCGTTTGTGGCAGTAGCGAACTATACACAGCCGAATTTCGAGCTTGGTTATGCGCTCAAATTCATGCGTTTGGAGCTTTTAATTCTGACAGCAGTTTTCAACTGGGCAGGATTTGCGGCGGGCTGTATTATTATTATCTGCAGTATATGCTTTAATAAAACACTTTCCGGACGGAATTATCTGAATGTAAAGCTGAATTAATAGAATGATCGATTTTGTTGCGGATCTCCTGCATCTGGTAATCCAGAGCCTCTATTGATTCGGCACAGATTCTAAGCTGCTCGACAATCTCGTCAGTATTGTCTACATCTTTTTTATATTTTAATTTGTGCTCCAGGCTTGCCCAGAAATCCATGGCAATGGTGCGGAATTGAACCTCTACCTTCATATATTTCTTTCCGCTTGAAAGAAAAATCGGAACGTTTAATATGAGGTGGAGGCTTCGGTAGCCGTTAGATTTTGGATTCTTTATATAATCCTTTCGTCTCAACAGGATAATATCGTCCTGCTGTATAAAAAGCTCTGCCAGGCGGTAAATATCGTCCGGAAAGGAGCAGATAACCCGGAGTCCGGCTACATCTGTCAGATTTTCTCTTATGCTTTCGACAGTGACGGGAAAGCCTTTGCGTTCCAGCTTTTCATAGATGCTTTCCGGAGACTTCAGACGGCTTTTGATAGATTCGAATGGATTACGGTTATATTCCTGGGAAAATTCCGCATTTAATACCTTGAGCTTTGTTTCAACTTCAACGATAGCAGAGCTGTATTCCATCATCAGCTTGTTAAAAGGATGAGCTTCTCTTAGTTTTTCTGCCTGCATTTGTATAATTCTATATTGTTTTTCTAAAGTTTTGGCCTGTTCTTCAACCGTCTGTTCCAGCTGATTTTTACAGTCGAACAGTTCAATTGCATTCTTCACCCTGTTTTTTACAATAGAGCGCTCAAAAGGCTTATGGATAAAATCTGAGGCACCCAGCTCAAAGCATCGGTTTTCAACCTCAACAGCGTGTTCGCCGCTTATGATAAGTACAGGAATACGCTTCATAAAGCCGTTTAGTTTCATTTGTTCAATTACGTCAAAGCCGTCTCTCTTCGGCATTCGAAGGTCTAAAAGGAGAGCGGCTGTTTCCTTGTGATTTGCTTCCAGCTTTTTAAGCGCTTCTTCACCGTCTGAAGCTGTCTCTACAATATAGTCATCTTTCAGCATTTCGTGTAGTAATTCGCGGTTCAGTTCCGCGTCATCTACTACAAGTATCCTTTTCATGGTTCTCTACCTCATTTTCGTGTGTATTCTTATAGTATACCTGATTTTGTGTAAAATGTGAAGATAAAGCCAAATATTCGAAATATTCGGAATATAATAAAGCTGCAGTTCACTCTGTCTGGTACATTTACAAAGCAGCCTTGATTCGATATAATAGGATATTAGAGTGAAAAAATACTTTTAGAGAATGAAAAAGGATGTGTTGTATTTATGCAGGATCAGATGAAAAAGGAAGAGAGACTTGGCAGCGCTCCGATTGGAAGGCTTATGGCATCTATGGCAGTTCCGGCGGTGGCCGCCCAGCTGATTAATTTACTATATAATATTGTAGATAGAGTGTATATCGGGCATATCGCAGAGTACGGTGATACTGCATTGACCGGAGTAGGAGTTACGTTTCCTATCATCATGCTGATATCTGCTTTCAGTGCATTTGCAGGGATGGGAGGAGCACCTCTTGCTTCTATTGAGCTTGGGAGAAAGCAGTATGAGAGAGCAGAAAAAATTCTGGGAAACTGTGCCGGGCTTATCGTAATATTTGCCGTCATTCTGACTGTATTGTTTTCAGTCATTAAAACACCGGTTCTATACGCCTTTGGGGCAAGTGATGTTACTATCGGCTACGCAGAAAGCTATATCGAAATCTATCTTGCAGGAACAATATTTGTACAGGCGGCGCTCGGCTTAAATACATTTATCAGCGGACAGGGAGCGGCGCGGACAGCCATGTGTTCTGTTCTGATTGGTGCGGTAATTAATATCTGTCTGGACCCGGTATTTATATTTGGATTCGGGATGGGAGTAAGAGGAGCAGCGCTTGCAACGATTATCTCTCAGGCAGTCAGTGCTGCGTGGGTGGTCCGTTTCCTGGCATCCAAAAAAAGCGTGATTCGGCTGAGGCTTCGGAATATGCGCCCGAATGCAGAGATTGTAAAGCAGGTTGCAGCGCTTGGCATCTCACCTTTTATTATGCAGAGTACAGAAAGCCTGGTCAGTATTACGTTAAACTCCGGACTGCAGAAGTACGGCGGAGATATGTATGTGGGAACGATGGCAATTATGAGCAGCATTATGCAGCTGATTATTATACCGGTTCAGGGGATTACCCAGGGAGTGCAGCCGATTATCAGCTACAATTTTGGCGCGGGCAATAAGGAAAGGGTAAAGGGAGTGTTTTCAAGGCTTGTGCTTGTATCTCTTGCCGGAACTCTGATACTTGGCGGAATCGCGGTATTTATGCCGCAGCTGTACGCAGGTATTTTTACGGACAATCAGATGCTTTCGGAGCTTACAAGCCGGTTTATGCCGATTTATTTCTTTGGGATTATGATTTTTGGGATTCAGTCGGCATGCCAGTCTACCTTTATTGCGCTTGGACAGGCAAAGGTGTCGGTGTTTATTGCACTGCTTAGAAAGGTGCTGCTTTTGATTCCGCTGGCAGTGATTTTTCCGCGGTTTATGGGAGTAGTGGGTATTTACCGTGCTGAGCCGGTGGCGGATATTATTTCTGTTTTAACGACGTCAGTTTTGTTTGCGGTTACGTTTAAAAAGGTTTTGCACGGCATGGACAAAAGTGATATGATAGGTAAAAATATCAGGAAGGAAGTTTGAGTTATGAGTGATTATATTGTAACAGTAAACAGTACTGTTGATGTGCCTAAGGAGTGGCTTAAGGAGAGAGGTGTGCCGGTTATTCCTTTAAAATATACGATAGATGGAAAAACCTATGAGGATATGGAGGGGCTTTCTCCAAAAGAATTTTTTGAGAAGTTAAGAGACGGTAAGATGTCAACAACCTCCCAGGTAAATCCAGAGGAAGCCAGGGAAGCAATGAAATGCTTTCTGGAGGAAGGGAAGGATATTCTGCATCTGGGATTTTCTTCGGCGCTCAGCGGGACCTGCAACAGTATGAGGCTGGCGGCAGAGGATTTGAGGGAAGAGTATCCAGACAGAAAGATTATTGTGGTGGATACGCTGTGTGCCTGTATGGGAGAAGCGCTCCTTCTTTATTATGTATTGAAGCAGAAGGCAGAAGGAAAGACGATAGAGGAGGCTGCCAGGTGGGCAGAAGACTATAAGCTTCATGTCTGCCATAATGTTACGATTGACGATCTTCATCATCTGCAGAGGGGAGGGCGCGTTTCGAAAACGACGGCGGTCCTGGGTTCGATGGTGCAGATTAAGCCTATGATTCATATGGACGACAAGGGAAGTCTTCAGGTAATCGGAAAAGAGCGCGGGCGTAAAAAATCTCTGAATAAAATCGTAGATACGACGGTAGAACAGTCCAAAGGCTGGGAAAATGATATTATTATGATAACGCATGGAGACTGCATCGAAGATGCCGAGTATGTAGCAAAGCTTGTGCAGGAAAAGATGGGCATTGATAATATTCTTATCAATAATATCGGCACGGTGATCGGAAGTCATACTGGTCCAGGTGTTGTGGCGGTGTTCTGTATGGGTGAGAAAAGATAAAAGAGAAAGTAAAGTGATGACAGAGACAAAAAAGATATAAGGAAGAAGACAGATGAGGAAACAGGTTATTATAGATCCGGATATGAAAATATTATGGCCGGCGGTGAGAATAGGCTGTCTGCAGTACAAGGTGAAAGTGGAAAAGAAAAATGAAGATATGTGGAAATATCTTAAAAAGGAAGTCTTTAAGAAAGTAAAGGATGCGGTCTTTGATTATGGTGTGAATGAAATTCCTAATATTAAAGAATCAAGAGCAGCTTACAAAGCATTTGGGAAGGATCCCAGCCGGTACAGGGTATCGTCTGAGGCGCTTATCCGCAGGATTGGACAGGGGAAAAGCTTGTATGAGGTAAATACAGTTGTGGATGTAAATAACCTGATTTCGATTGAATCTGGTTTTTCCGCGGGCTCTTATGATACGGCGAAGATAGGAGAAGCTCTGGTATTCCGTGTCGGCAGAGAGAAAGAAACTTATAAGGGAATTGGAAAAGAGGAAATAAAAATAGAGTGTCTTCCCGTAATTGCAGACGAAAAGGGGGCTGTCGGGAGTTCTACCAGTGACTCTGAGAGGGCTATGATTACGGAGCATGCAGAAGAGGTGCTGACGCTGATTTATTCTTTTTCCGATAATCAAGATTTAGAAAAGACACTGAAGTGCGGAAAAGGGTATCTGGAGCAGTATGCCGGGGCATGGGAAATAGACAGCTGGATTGTAGAATAGATTTAAAAATTTGATAAGGCATGCTGTGAGCGGTAAAAAACCGAAGATGCTAGAGTTTTGGCTCCTTCATCTTCGGTTTTTACTGCTTGTTTTACCCGGCGGCCGTTATATCTTAAAGATTCCCAGTGCACTTGCAATGGAGCTTGCAAGGATTGCTATGAGGAAAAACGGTGCTACCCATTTAATCATAACTGTGAACAGTGATTCTGCCCTGAATCTGCCGTCAGTAGCCTTTACCTCGTCGGCGATTACAGAGGGCTTAATAATAAATCCGACAAAGATGCAGGTAAAGAATGCGACAATCGGCATCAGTACACTATTGCTTACGAAGTCCATAATATCAAGCACAGACATTCCCATCCAGCTGATAAATCCGAGCGGCCCGAAGCCGAGGGAAGACGGAACTCCCATGATGAGTGCCAGTATAAATACAAAGAGTGCGGATTTTTTCCGGCCCCAGTGCAGTTTATCCATGAAAAAGGATACGATTGTCTCCATCAGTGAAATCGCGGATGTAAGGGCGGCAAAAAATACCAGTACAAAGAATATAACACCAATAAATACACCCAGCTTCATACTTGCAAATACCTTCGGCAGTGTAATGAACATAAGACCCGGACCTGCACTAAGTGCAGTGCGGTCACCGCCCGAAAAAGCAAATACAGCGGGAATAATCATCATGCCGGCAAGAAAAGCAATTCCGGTGTCAAAGATTTCAATCTGTCTGACAGAGCTTTCCAGATTATTTTCTTTTTTCATATAAGAGCCGTATGTAACCATGATACCCATTGCAAGAGACATTGAGTAGAAAAGCTGTCCCATAGCGGCCAGGATTGTCTTGGCGGATACATCAGACATATGGGGCTTGATATAGTAGACAAGTCCTTCCATAGCACCGTTAAGCGTCAGGCCGTAAACAGCAATGATAATAGTCAGGATAACCAGAATCGGCATCATGAACTTGCTGACCTTTTCGATACCCTGCTCCACACCGCATACAACTACAAGTGCAGTCAAAGCGATAAACAGGAAAAACCATCCCAGAGGCTCGAAGGTTCCACTGATAAATCCGGTAAAATAAGTGTCTTCTGCTGCAGCCTTTACACCGCCGGTGATAAAGACAGAAAAATACTTGATAACCCATCCGCCGATAACACAATAGTAAGGGAATATAATAATCGGCACAGCCGCCGCCAGCACTCCGAGAAAACCAAACCGCTTATCCAGAGATTTGAACGCACTGATTGCACTTAATCCGGTTTTTCTGCCCAGAGCAATCTCGGCAATCATAAGAGAAAAGCCGAATGTGACAGCAAGAATAAGGTAAATTAACAGAAAGGTGCCGCCGCCGTACTGGGCTGCCAGATACGGAAAACGCCAGATGTTTCCCAAACCGACAGCGGAGCCGGAGGCAGCAAGAACAAAGCCGAGCTTGTTAGAAAAGTTACTTCTTTTTTGCATGTTTAATAATCCTCCTCAAAATATATAACATTCCAATTAAATACAGTTATGTTCCTTATTATGACACGAATGGACGATTTTTTCAAGAAAAATTGCAGACGGCCGTACAAAGACGCATGCTCTGTATATCGATATGTCTATAAAAATCAGTAAATCCTCATTTTTTGGTTGACATAAAAAAAAAGATATGATAGATTATTATTTGCGAAAAGAAAGTAGAGTGTCCACTCTCACCATAGCACAATCGGGTGACTATCGGTTTGATATTTGCAGAGATGCTGTTTCGGGGATGAGATTTTCATTTAAGAACAGGTTATGTATTGTGCAGAGATGAAAGTGGATGGTCAAAGGCTGTTCACTTATTTTTATGTATGGAGGTGCGAGGCAATTAGTGATTTAATGATTAACGGGCAAATCAGAGACAAGGAAGTACGGGTAATCGCAGAGAACGGCGACCAGCTGGGGATTATGCCGATTAAGGAGGCGATGCGTCTTGCGCAGGAAGCGGAGCTTGACCTGGTGAAGATTGCGCCGAAGGCACAGCCGCCGGTATGTAAGATTATCGATTACGGTAAGTACAGATATGAACTTGCCAGAAAAGAGAAAGAGGCAAGGAAAAAGCAGAAGACTGTTGAAATAAAGGAAGTGCGTCTCTCACCGAACATTGATACCAATGATTTAAACACAAAGATGAACAATGCCAAGAAGTTCATCACAAAGGGCAACAAGGTAAAGGTTACTTTACGTTTCCGCGGCCGGGAGATGGCTCATATGCAGCAGAGCAGGCATATTTTGGATGATTTTGCAGAGATGCTGGGTGATGTTGCAGTTGTAGAAAAGCCGGCAAAGCTGGAAGGCAGAAGTATGAGTATGATTTTAACTGAAAAACGTTAAAAATACATGAAAGAGTAAAAGGAGGAGCATATCATGCCAAAAATCAAAACAAATAGAGCTGCTGCAAAGCGCTTCAAAAAGACAGGTACAGGAAAATTAAAAAGAAATAAAGCTTATAAGAGCCATATCTTGACAAAGAAGTCTACAAAGAGAAAGAGAAATCTCAGACATGCAGCTATCACAGATGCAACAAATGTAAAGAATATGAAGAAAGTATTACCATATTTGTAAAAAGGTAGATTGAAGGAGGAATAGACATGGCAAGAATTAAAGGCGGGTTAAACGCTAAGAAAAGACACAATAGAACATTAAAATTAGCGAAGGGATACAGAGGAGCACGTTCCAAACAGTACAGAGTTGCAAAACAGTCTGTTATGAGAGCTCTTACATCTGCTTATGCAGGAAGAAAAGAACGCAAGCGTCAGATGCGTCAGCTTTGGATTGCACGTATCAATGCTGCTGCCAGGATGAATGGTTTGTCTTACAGCAAATTCATGCATGGCTTAAAGCTGGCTTCTGTTGATATGAACAGAAAGATGCTGGCGGAGCTTGCTGTTAACGATGCAGAAGGATTTGCGGCACTGGCGGAGCTTGCAAAGAGCAAGATTGCTTAATTAGTACAGAGGTTAAATAGTGCAGGGAAATTTTTGATATGAACAAAAGGGGCTGTTTTATACAGTCCCTTTTAGTTTCTTAAATTTTCTCTATATTCAGAAGGCGTCATATGTGTGACGGTTCTGAAATGAGAGGTGAACGTATTTGTTTTTTGGAATCCGCTCATATTTGCAATTTCTTTAATTGTATAGTCAGTTGTCTCCAGAAGCGTTTTGGCTTTAGATATCCTGAGTCTCAGAAGATAATTGTAAGGGGTCTCCCCGATCACCTTTTTAAATGCAGATATAAAATAGGTTCTGGATAAATGGCACATGTTGGCGAGATCTTCAATTTTTATAGGTTCTGTATAATGCTGGTTTATGTAAGCTGTTACCTGAACAATCCCCTGCTGATACTGAGAAGGACTCCTTGTACGGCTTCCTTTCTGGTTAAATTCTGAGTCAATAAAAGAAGTTGTAATCAAGGCGGCCAAATGAAGAAGTTTTTTCTTGTCGCAGGCCGGTCCGTTGTTGAACTCATCTTTAAAAAGCTGAATATAAGCACGTTGTTCTTTTGTAAGCTCGAACCTCCAGTTGAAGGTTTTGTCTGAATGTCCTTTCTGACGCAGAGTATCTTCCAGAAAAGTCTTATCTACCGTAATATTGTCATATCCGATGTTTGTAACAAGAGATTTAGAACCATGCTCCTCGCCGCTCTGCACGGGATAAACATAACCGACCTCACCAAAATAGACAGTGTCTTCACATATAATAAGAGGAATCGGACCGTATGGAATAAGGAATTCATAGGTATCATGTTTGTGCCGGAAGGGGAGAGAAGTACATTCCGGCGAATCTATAAAAGAAGCAATCGAAAGTACCTCACAGTAGTAATGGTCACAATTCCTGTCCAAAAAATTCTTATCGGTATGATGAGCGGAAAACAAAGATTGCATAAGCTGCTGTTTCATACACATCACTCCTTTTGCTTTTAGAATACCATAAGAAGAATTTTATCTGCAATAAAAATACTCGGAATATTATTATTTGTTCGGAATGTTAGGATTAAATTTATATAAAAATTCCTTGACAACACCTATTTAGAGTGATAAAGTGTCTTTAAACCGATGAGGAAGAGTAAGTACCTTTAGATTTTCACTTTACAGAGAGTTGCATGTGGTGGGATTGCAGCAGGTTGAAACTTTAGGGAATGGGCTTCCGAGGGCGAGCTGAAGAGGAGATTGGTAGGCAGGCCGGAGAGGGATACTTCGTTAGCAAAGCAGGCATATGATAGTACGTGAATGAGAGGATATACAGATGTTGTATATCAAGCCGGGTGGCACCGCAGGAGTGGATAATATTACTCTTGTCCCTGCAATTATGTTGTGTGGGATAAGGGTATTTTTTTATCTTTGTCCCAGGAATTTTAATTAACAAGGAGGAGACAAAAATATGAAAGACAAAAAAATTCCTTACAAAATTTACCTGGAAGAAAGTGAGATGCCGAAAGCATGGTATAATGTCCGGGCGGATATGAAGAATAAGCCGGCGCCGCTTTTGAATCCGGGAACCTTAAAGCCTATGACAAAGGAAGAGTTATCCGGTGTGTTCTGTGAGGAGCTGGTAGACCAGGAACTGAATAACGAAGACCGTTATATCAGTATTCCGAATGAGATACAGGATTTTTATAAGATGTATCGGCCGGCGCCGCTTGTAAGAGCATATTGCCTGGAAGAAAAGCTTCAGACTCCGGCAAAGATTTATTATAAGTTTGAGGGAAATAATACGAGCGGAAGTCATAAACTGAATTCTGCCATTGCCCAGGCTTATTATGCCAAGAAGCAGGGACTTAAGGGAGTGACGACAGAGACCGGAGCGGGACAGTGGGGGACTGCGCTTTCGATGGCGTGCTCTTACTTTGACCTGGACTGCAAGGTGTTTATGGTGAAATGCTCCTACGAGCAGAAGCCGTTCCGCCGGGAAGTGATGCGCACTTACGGGGCTTCTGTGACTCCGTCTCCTTCTATGGAGACAGAGGTTGGAAAGAGGATTCTTGCAGAGCATCCGAAAACGACAGGAAGTCTTGGCTGCGCCATCTCTGAGGCGGTAGAAACGGCTGTGGGGAATGAGGGATACCGGTATGTTCTCGGAAGTGTCTTAAATCAGGTGCTGCTTCATCAGTCTGTTATCGGAATGGAGACAAAGACTGCTTTAGATAAATATGGAGTCACGCCGGATATTATTATCGGCTGTGCCGGAGGAGGGTCCAATCTGGGCGGGCTTATTTCTCCGTTTATGGGAGAAAAGCTCAGAGGTGAGAAGGATTATCGTTTTATTGCAGTGGAGCCTGCGTCCTGTCCGAGTCTTACAAGAGGTGTGTATGCATATGATTTCTGCGATACCGGAATGGTCTGTCCGCTGGCGAAGATGTATACGCTGGGAAGCGGCTTTATCCCGTCGGCGAACCATGCGGGAGGACTCAGATATCATGGTATGAGCTCCATCTTGTCTCAGCTTTATGCGGACGGCTGTATGGAGGCGAGGTCCGTAGAGCAGACGGCAGTATTTGAAGCGGCCGAGAAGTTTGCAAGGGTAGAAGGTATTCTTCCGGCGCCGGAGAGCAGCCATGCAATCAAAGCGGCAATAGATGAGGCTTTAAAGTGCAGAGAGACAGGTGAAGAGAAAACAATTGTATTCGGTCTTACCGGAACAGGGTATTTTGATATGGTGGCATACGAGAAATTCCACAATGGTGAGATGACCGATTATATTCCGTCCGATGAGGATTTGAAAAAAGGGTTTGACGGGATTCCCAAATTTGCAGGAAATATGGAGTAGGTAAATATGAAGGTGCTTGTTGTAATTGATATGCAGAATGATTTTATAAACGGAGCTCTCGGTACAAAGGAAGCGGAAGCGGTTGTTCCGAAGGCGGCAGAGAAGATAAAAGCCTTTTCTGGAAAGGTATTTTACACAAGAGACACACATGAGAAAAATTATCTGGAGACCCAGGAAGGAAAAAAGCTTCCGGTTCCCCACTGTATTCAGGGCAGCAGTGGGTGGGAATTAAATCCGGAGATTGAGAAGCTAAGAGATACAGAGCCTGTAGATAAGCCTTCTTTCGGAAGCCTTGAGCTTGGTTATGCGATTAAGGACTATGAGCTTAAGCAGGCAGTTACAGGAGAGGATATGCTGGAATCCATTACCTTGATTGGACTCTGCACGGATATCTGCGTGATCTCTAACGCAATGATTCTTAAGGCGATGTTTCCAGAGGTGCAGATAGTGGTAGATGCCTCCTGTTGTGCAGGTGTAACGCAGGAAAGTCATAAAAATGCGCTGGAGGCTATGAAGATGTGTCAGATAGAAATAGAGAACGAAGTTTGAAATTTTTCAGAAGTTCTACGTATAATAAGAATGGTTTAGAAAAAGTAGGAAGGGAAAATACCGAAATTCAATGTGCAGATTTGGATTTCGGTATTTTTTTAGATTCTTGTTGACATAAAATGTATAATTGTATACAATTATACAAAGCTAAATGATTCCATAATATTAAGCACGTACAAGAGCAGAGAATATTTCCTCTGAAACTATCACATTTAGGAGTTGAGACAACATGGAAAACAGAAAAGTATACCTGGATAATCACACAAATCTTCTGCAGCTTGAAGAGCACATGTATCCTCTGGTGGATGTGGAAACACCGAATGTGTTCCATAATCTGTTCCCCTACGACGAGATACCGAAGATTGCTTTTAATGACCGTATCGTTCCGCATAGCATGCCGGATGAGATATGGATTACAGATACAACCTTTCGAGACGGACAGCAGTCAAGGGCTCCTTACAGTACAGAGCAGATTGTGAAACTGTATGAATATTTTCACAGGCTGGGCGGGCCGAACGGGAAGATCCGGCAGTGTGAATTTTTCTTGTACAGTAAAAAAGACAGGGATGCCGTATACCGGTGTATGGAAAAAGGATATAAGTTTCCGGAGGTGACAAGCTGGATTCGTGCCAGCAGGAAGGACTTTGAGCTGGTCAGGGAGCTGGGTATGAAGGAAACAGGGATTCTGGTGAGCTGCTCGGATTATCATATTTTCTATAAGCTTAAAATGACGAGAAGAGAGTGTATGAAGCATTATCTCTCGGTTGTACGGGAATGTCTGGAAACAGGGGTAAGTCCCAGATGTCATCTGGAGGATATTACCCGATCTGATATCTATGGGTTTGTTATTCCGTTTTGTCTGGAGCTGATGCATTTGATGGAGGAGTATCAGATACCGGTGAAAATCCGGGTGTGCGATACGATGGGGTATGGCGTGAATTATCCGGGTGCTGTAATTCCCCGTTCCATTCCGGGAATTATCTACGGGCTGCGGGTACATGCGGGAGTTCCAAGTGAAATGATAGAATTCCACGGGCACAATGACTTTTATAAGGCTGTCAGCAATTCCACAACTGCATGGCTTTATGGAGCCTGCGGGGTAAACTGCTCGCTTTTTGGAATCGGGGAACGTACCGGTAATACGCCGCTTGAGGCTATGGTATTTGAGTATGCGCAGCTTAGGGGGACCTTAGACGGTATGGATACGGCAGTGATTACGGAGATGGCAGACTATTATGAAAGGGAAATCGGGTACCGTGTGCCGTCAAGGACGCCGTTTGTAGGAAAGAATTTTAATGTGACAAGAGCCGGCATTCATGCAGACGGACTTCTGAAAAATGAGGAAATCTACA
Organism: uncultured Lachnospiraceae bacterium; assembly: GCA_946558465.1. Taxonomy (GTDB): domain Bacteria; phylum Bacillota; class Clostridia; order Lachnospirales; family Lachnospiraceae; genus CAPEBR01. The sequence goes on along the minus strand of CAMNTM010000007.1, from coordinate 83,015 downwards.
ATATATTTGACACAGACAAGTTTCTGAACCGGCCGCCGCTTGTAGCGGTTTCAAATACATCAGGGCTTGCCGGAATTGCGCATTGGATTAATACATATTTTCATCTGTCTGAGGAGAAGCAGATAGATAAAAATTCTGAGCTTACGGCAGAGGTTAAGCGGTGGGTAGATGCGGAATATGAGAGCGGACGCGTAACGGTTTTGACGGATGAGGAGCTTTTAAATGTTATTGATGAAGCCTGCAGAAGGCTTGGAATATCATTATAAAAATTTTATCGGTGCAGTCTCCATACGGTTTTTGTGGGCAGATGAGAAGAGTGAATGCTCTAAAGAGCATTCAGCCGTGCAGACGGAGATTTTTAAGATTTGGAAAGGAAAGCGTAAGAGAGCATGGAGGAATATGAGGACAGGTCTTTGCGGGGCAGAGTATTTGTAAAGCTTAGAGAGAACATTTTGTCCGGTGTTTATAAAGAAAATGAGGAGTTAAGAGAGCTTACAATCGGTGAGGAGCTGGGAGTAAGCCGGACGCCGGTAAGAGAAGCGCTTCGCCAGCTGGAGCTTGAGGGGCTTGTGAGGATTATCCCGAATAAAGGGGCTTATGTGGTCGGCATCAGCCAGAAGGATGTAAAAGATATCTATAAAATCCGTTCTATGCTTGAGGGGCTGTGCGCGAGATGGGCGACAGAGAAGATTAGTGAGGAACAGGTGACAGAGCTGGAAGAAATTATTCTGCTGTCAAAATTTCATGTAGGGAAACAAAGAGAAGCACCGGCAGAGCAGGTGTCTGTGCTTGACGGGAGATTTCACAAGGTGCTCTACGAGGCATCAGACAGCCGGATTTTAGAGCATGTGCTTTCTGATTTTCACAAGTATGTCAAGCTGGCGCGCAAGATGTCCGTAGGGTCCGGGGACAGAGCAGAGAAATCTATCGAGGAGCATAAGGAAATACTGGAGGCGATTAAAAGCCATGATGCGGATAAGGCAGAGCGTCTTGCGAACAGGCATATTATGAATGTTATGGCGAATCTGCATATGGACAGCGACAATATATGATGCCGGGGCAGGAAGGCCGTATACGATGTAAACAATATAGGGTATTAAAAAAGAAGGAGGACAAGGGAGAATGGCAAGAATTAAAATGGAAGTACCAATTGTTGAGATGGATGGGGACGAGATGACAAGGATTCTCTGGAAGATGATAAAGGAGCATCTTCTGGAACCCTTTATTGAGCTGAATACAGAATATTATGATCTTGGGCTTATGCACCGCAATGAGACAAATGACCAGGTGACGATAGATTCTGCGAATGCAGCAAAAAAATATAAGGTTGCCGTAAAGTGCGCGACAATTACTCCGAATGCCGCCCGCATGACAGAGTATGATTTAAAAGAGATGTGGAAGAGTCCGAACGGAACAATCCGGGCTATTCTGGACGGCACAGTGTTCAGGGCGCCCATCGTAGTGAAGGGAATCGAGCCCTGTGTGAAGAACTGGAAAAAGCCGATCACCATTGCAAGACATGCATACGGCGACGTGTATAAAAATACAGAGATGAAGATTCCTGGAGCAGGTAAGGTAGAGCTTGTATACACGGCAGAGGATGGTACACAGATAAAGGAGCTTGTACATCAGTATACCGGCGCCGGCGTAGCGCAGGGGATGTATAATCTGTGCGGATCCATTGAAAGCTTTGCAAGAAGCTGCTTTAACTATGCACTGGATATAAAGCAGGATCTTTGGTTTGCCACAAAGGACACGATTTCTAAAAAATACGACCATACCTTCAAGGATATCTTCCAGGAAATCTTTGATGCGGAGTATAAGGAGAAATTTGACGAGGCAGGGATCATTTATTTTTATACATTGATTGATGATGCGGTAGCACGCGTCATGAAGTCAGAGGGCGGTTGTATCTGGGCATGCAAGAATTACGATGGAGATGTGATGAGTGATATGGTCTCCTCTGCATTTGGTTCACTTGCTATGATGACTTCTGTACTGGTGTCGCCGGAGGGGTACTATGAATATGAAGCGGCTCATGGAACAGTACAGCGCCATTATTATAAGCATTTAAAAGGAGAGGAGACCTCAACCAACTCCGTAGCAACAATCTTTGCCTGGACAGGCGCCCTTAGAAAACGCGGGGAGATGGATGGAAATGTTGAACTGGCAGCATTTGCAGATAAGCTGGAGCAGGCGGTCATTCAGACGATTGAGGAAGGAAAGATGACAAAGGATCTGGCGCTTATCACAACAATGGAGCATCCGACGGTGTTAAACAGCGAGGACTTCATTAAGGAAATCGCAAAAAAGCTTTAGAGGTGCAGAAGCCTTTGATAAAGCCTGTCAATGCATATTGCACCGAATGGTGCGGTGATCAGGATGGATAATACGGCAGTCGTTAAGACAATCTGGCCGCAGGACAGTCCCATAGTAAGCGGGACAGCACCGATTGCGGCCTGTACGGTTGCTTTCGGCGTGTATGCAGCCATGCAGAATAATCTTTCCTTTCCGGTCAGATTTGTTCTGCATAAGGAGGCTGCCACGCCGGCCATACGGAAAACAAGTGCACCTATCACCAGGACGACGGCAGAAAGGCCTGCTGCCACTGCATATTTCAGATCTACAGCAGCACCTACAAGCACGAACAGAAAAATTTCGGCAGTTACCCAGAGGTTATTGTATCTTCCCGACAGTTCTTTTGCCAGTTTATCTTCTTTTTTCTTTATCACCATCCCCAGAGCCATAATTGCCAGAAGACCGGAGACGGGTATTTTACTTTCTAAAAAGTTCTGCAGTTCAAGAAGTAAAAAGGAAAAACTCAGTATGACTAGAACCTTAACACTATCTCTTGTCTGAAATTTTCTAAAGAATTTTATAAGCAGCATTCCTGAAAGGATTCCAATCAAAACCCCAAGGAAAATAGAAACCGGTATTTTCAAAAAAGCGGCATAAGATAAGCTTCCGGTTGAAGCAAGAGATGTAAAAGCCGTAAACAGCACGATGACAAATACGTCATCGACAGATGCATCGGCCAGCATCATCTGAGGAATGCTCTTATCCCTTCCCCAGCCTTCTTCCATCAGCCGTATCATTCTGGGAACGATAACAGCAGGGGAGACAGCTGCAATTACACTCCCCATGACAGCAGCATCCAAGACACTTACATTTAATAATAGGGGGGCAAGAAGCATAGTTCCCGCAATTTCTGCACAGGCGGGGACGAAGCACAAAAGAACAGCCGGTCTTCCTGCCTTTTTCAAATCTGAGATATCCAGTGACAGTCCTGCTCTTGTTAAGATAATAACCAGAGCAGCCTGGCGTATGTCCGGCGAGATATTCAGGATGGATGAATCAATCAGATTAAAGGCGTGGGGACTTAAAAGAATCCCGGCAATAATCATGCCCAGCAGGCCCGGAAGTTTAAGCTTCGTAAAAAAAGTTCCTAATGATAATCCGGATAATAAGATCAGAGCAAATCCTGTCAGCATAAATATATCCTCCTAAAACAAAATTGAAGTAACAATCTTTTTTATTCTAGTGCTTTCTGGCAGATTTATCAATATTTTAGTGCAGATTTTCGTTTGGTTTTCGGCCGCATTTCCATACATGGTCCGGCATCCTATATTATTTTGCGCTTGATGTCTTTAAAAAAACAGTATAAAATAGAAGATAATCGGCAGAAAGAGAAAGGCGGGTAATATTTTGAATATACTAATGATTAACGGGACGATGAGACAGGAATCTACATATAATATCGGAAAAATGCTTATTGACAGGATTAAAAAGGAAGAAGATATGGTGATTGAATTGTTTCTTCCGCGGGATATGCCGGAATTCTGCCGGGGCTGTGGTATGTGTATTGCAAAGGGTGAAGAGAAATGCCCGGATTATCTTATTTATATGAAGCGGATTACAAGACTTATAGATGATGCGGATCTTCTGGTGTTTACGACACCGGTGTTCTGCTTTCATGCAAGCGGTCAGATGAAGGCACTGTTAGACCACTATGGCTATAGATGGATGGTGCACCGGCCGGAGGGTTCTATGTTCAAAAAACAGGCGGTATGTATCTCGACTGCCGCAGGTGCGGGGATGAAAAAGGCGCTGAAGGATATTAAAGACAGTCTTGCGTTCTGGGGAGTCGGCAGAATCTTTACATACGGAATCGCAGTACAGAATACCTCATGGGAGGCTGTATCCGAGGATATAAAAGTAAAGATAAAGGAAGGTCTGGACAAATTGGCGTCAAAGATTAAACTGAGTCCGGAGGAGGTGCAGCCCTCCTTTAAAGCAAAGCTTATGTTTTATATGGGAAGGATGCTTCAGAAGCGGATGCAGTTTAATGAGGCAGACAGAGTGTACTGGGGTGAAAAGGGATGGCTTGGAAAGGTGCGGCCCTGGAAATAAAATATAGAAGATGGCTTTGCTAAAATTAGCTGTAAGATTATTTCATAAAATATAAATATTGACAAATGGATTCAGCACATTATAATAGAAATCGTACTGTCAGGGGAAGCAGGTGAAAATCCTGAGCGAGCCCGTCGCCGTAAGGCATATAAGTGAATCTGTTAACCTAACCTGAAATGCCGTGATTCAGGGAAAAGCCATTGGAGAATCTCTGAGAAGGCCGGTTGACAAGAAGTGCCGAGCCGGAATATCCTGACGGGAAAAGCCTCTTTTATAACCGCGGAAGCCGGTTTTAGGAGGAAATAAATTCAAAGGAGACAAAGAGTATGCAGATGAAATTTACGAAAAAACTACAGTCATTAATCCTTTGTATGATGCTTATTGCGGCTATGGCATTGTTTACAACCGGTTGTAATGACAACACAGACAAGGACGCAGCCCCTAAGGAGCAGACAGAAGAAGGCGTACAGACGAAGGAGGCGGCAGACGAGGATGAAGCTGCAGGAAAGAAAGCTTCCGAAGCGGAAGACGCTCAGTCAAACCTCCAGGTATTGGGAGAAGGAAGCACCGTGTTTGAGCTTTCTGTAGCAGACAAGGAGGGCGCAGAGACAAAGTATGAGATCCATACAGATAAGAAGACTGTTGGCGAGGCCTTGTTAGAGCTTGAGCTGATTGACGGTGAAGAAGGTGAATATGGGCTCTATGTAAAATCTGTCGGCGGGGTAACAGCCGATTATGATGTGGATGGAGTATACTGGGCATTCTACGTCAATGATGAATATGCACAGACAGGTGTGGATTCTACAGAGATAAAAGAGGGAGAGAGCTATTCCCTCAGAATGGAAGAGTAGATGAAGTTTCAGGCGCTGGCTTATGCAACGCCTGTTGTATTTAATCTGCCAGTTCCTCCCACATCTTATAAAGCTCGTTAAGTTCCTCTTCAATTCCTGCCTTTTCCCCAGCCAGCTCCTGGCATTTAACAGAATTTGTATAGACCTCTTCTAAAGTCATCTGTTCATCAATTTCGCTGTTTCTCTCTTCAAGAAGGGTGATGCGTTCCTCTGTCTTTTTTAGCGCATTTAATCGTTTTCGTTCTCTGGCCTGGGCTTCTTTGTGCTCCTGCCAGGTAAGCTTAGATCCGGATAAGGTTTCCTTAAGCGCAGGAGAAGCAGAGGATGTTCCGGATATAGAGCTGTCTGCGGAGGGACTGCCCGCCGACGTATTACTTCCGGAAGAATTCTTGCCGGTCAAAGCGGCGGTAAGGCTGTCTTTTTTTTCCAGATAATAATCATAATTTCCGATGTAGTTCACAAAGGTCTGATTCACCAGGTCTAGAATCCTCGAAGCTGTCTGGTTGATAAAATACCGGTCATGGGATACATAGAGTACCGTGCCGGTGTAATCATTTAATGCACGCTCCAGAATTTCCTTTGATGTAATATCCAGATGGTTTGTAGGCTCATCCAAGATGAGGAAATTTGCCTCAGACAGCATAAGCTTTGCGAGAGATACCCGCCCGCGTTCACCGCCGCTTAAGTCGCCGATGAGTTTAAATACGTCGTCGCCGGTAAAAAGAAATGCTGCCAGCATATTGCGTATCTGCGTATTGGTAAGAGACGGGTAATCGTCGGAGATCTCATCAAAGATTGTCTTGTCCATATGAAGAACATGATGCTCCTGGTCATAGTAGCCGATCTGTACATTTGTGCCGAGCCGGAAGGTTCCGGAATCTGCCGGAACAACTTGGTTCAGAATTTTAAGCAGAGTTGTTTTTCCGGTTCCATTGTCGCCGATGACTGCTACATGCTCTCCGCGTTTTATCTCAAAGCTTACGTCAGAAAATAAGGTTTGAGGCAAAAAAGCCTTGCTTAAGCCTTCTACAGAGAGAACATCATTTCCGCTTATACGGGAAGGATTAAGCTTAAGATGAATTTCGGTGTTTATTTCCGCCGGCTTTTCTACCGGCTTTATTTTTTCTAATAGCTTCTCTCTGCTTTCCGCCCGTTTGATGGATTTTTCCCGGTTAAAGGAGCGGAGCTTCTCAATCACAGCCTCCTGGTGCCTGATTTCCTGCTGCTGATTCAGATATTCTTTCAGTCTTGCCTCCCGGAGCTTTTGTTTCTTTTCGGAAAATGTACTGTAGTTTCCCATATAGGTGGTAAGCTGCCCGGCTTCGATCTCCACTACTTTTGTCACAACGCGGTTTAGAAAATACCGGTCGTGGGAGACAATCAGAACAGCTCCCGGATAATTCAAAAGATAGGTTTCAAGCCAGGTGATAGAGTTCAGATCCAGGTGGTTTGTGGGCTCGTCAAGAAGCAGGATATCAGGCTTTGTAAGAAGAAGCTTTCCGAGAGAAACACGGGTTTTCTGGCCGCCGGATAAGGTATCGACTGTTTTCGAAAAATCGTCGGCCGTAAAGCCAAGTCCTTTTAGTACACCGGTGATTTCACTTTCGCAGGCATAGCCGTCAGCATGATCAAATGCAGTAGTCAGGCGGTGATAGACTTCCATACGGGCGGAGAGTGCATCACCGCTTAGTTCCTTCATCTCAAGTTCAATGGCCCGTATCTTTTGTTCCATCTCGATAATGTCGGCTTTTGCTGTCTTTACCTCCTCATATATGGAATTGCCGCTTATCATCTCTTGGTGTTGTGCAAGGTAGCCGAGCGTCTTTCCCTTTGTAAGGACAACATTGCCGCTGTCTAAGGAAAGTTCCCCGACAATCAACTTTAAAATGGTTGTTTTCCCGGCGCCGTTCGGCCCTACCAGAGCGGCTTTTTCGTGCTCTTCTATATGAAAGGAACCGTCATCTATAATGACATGTTCTCCAAAAGCTTTTGTGATTCCATGACATGCGAATATCATAATATCCTCCTAATGTGTGAACTGTATCTACATTATAGCGAAAATAAGATAAAAAACAACTAAAAGTTTGACTTTATTACGACAATTTTATATAATAAAATTTAGAGAAAAAATGGAGGGAAGGATATAAATGCAGGAAAGAGAGATTTCTCAGGCAGTTATCAGGAGGCTGCCAAGATATTATAGATACTTAGGAGAGCTTCTTGAAAATGGTGTCGAGAGAATTTCATCTAATGACTTGAGCAAGAAAATGAAAGTGACTGCATCTCAAATACGTCAGGACTTAAATAATTTTGGAGGGTTCGGACAGCAGGGGTATGGATATAATGTAAAGTATTTATATACGGAGATAGGAAAGATTCTGGGGCTTGAAGAAAATCATAATATGATTATTATCGGAGCCGGTAATCTTGGACAGGCACTTGCAAATTATGCGGCGTTCGAAAAGAGGGGCTTTATATTAAAAGGACTTTTTGATGTGAATCCGGAGCTTAAAGGGACTGTGATCCGGGGAGTTCAGATACGTTTGATGAGCGAGCTTAAGGATTTTATCCGCAGCAATGAGGTGGAGATTGCGGCACTTACCATCCCAAAGGATAAGGCGATCGAGGTGGCAAATCTTCTGGTAGAGAACGGGGTGCGTGCAATCTGGAATTTTGCACATACGGATCTAAATCTTCCGGAAAATATTATTGTAGAAAATGTTCATCTGTCGGAAAGCCTGATGAGGCTGTCTTATAATATATGCCGTTATCGAGAAGAGCATAAATAGTAACAGTTCAGTCATACAGGATATATATACATGATTTTTTTCATGATGGTAAAGATTATGTATATATATCCCGGAGCGGACGGGACTGTTATTCTTTTATAACAAGGGAGGTATAGGATGCGGTATTTGCCGGATAGAAAACAGATGAAAGCAGCGGACAGGTATACAATTGAAAAACTTCATACGCCGTCTTTAGAGCTTATGGAGCGGGCCGCTGCTGCCTGTGTGGAGACGATATATAATAAAAAATGGGATTTGTCCCGAATCTGTGTTGTGTGCGGATCTGGGAATAACGGAGGAGACGGCTTTGCAGCAGCTCGAATGCTGGCCGGCGCCGGCTGTAAGGTTACAGTTGTCATGGCGGGCAGCCCGTCCCGTCTTACAGAGGAGAGTGCTTATCAGAAAGGGCTGCTTGAAGAGACAAACGCAGGATTTAGTGACGATTTTGAGGAAGAAGAATATAGTATCATAGTAGATGCTGTTTTCGGAGTGGGGCTTAGCAGAACGGTTTCGGGGAGATACGCGGATATAATACAGAAGATGAACCGAGCAGCGGGAAAGAAGCTGGCAGTGGATATTCCTTCTGGAATCTCTGCGGATACCGGGGCAGTGCTTGGAAATGCATTTCGTGCGGACTGCACAGTTACGTTTCAGTCAGAGAAGCTGGGGCTTCTTCTGTATCCTGGAAAAGAGTATGCAGGGGAGATTGTTACGGCAGACATCGGCATCTCGGAAGATCCGATGGAGGCCGATACAGAGGTTTCTTATACGCCGGAGCTTTCAGAGTACTGCAGCATGCTTCCTGTGAGAAAGGCAGATTCCCATAAGGGCAGCTACGGGCGGGTGCTGATGATTGCAGGAAGTAAGGGGATGTCCGGGGCGGCGTATCTGAATGCGCTTGCTGCTTACCGTACCGGAGCCGGGCTTGTTAGAATCTATACTCCTGAGGACAACCGGATCGTTCTGCAGCAGCAACTTCCGGAAGCTATTGTTACGTGTTATGATACGTACAGGGAGGAAGAGCTTTTGAGCCTTCTTAACTGGGCAGACGTGGTCTGTATCGGCTCTGGAATCGGACAGGAAGGTACGGCGGAAAGGATACTTCTGTCGGTAATAAGAAACTGCCGGGTGCCCTGTGTCATTGATGCGGATGGATTGAATCTTTTTTCCGCTCACAGAAAGGAGCTTGAAAAGGGAGCTTCACTTCAGGCCGTGCTCACTCCTCATATAAAGGAGTTTGCAAGACTGACAAAAAGAGAAGTATCAGAAATTCAGGGAGACAGGGTAAGATTTTTGAGAGAATTCGTTTCCGAATCCGGCTTTACGTGTGTTTTAAAGGATGCCAGGACGATGATTCTTTCAAAAGACGGGCGTCTCTGCGTGAATCTTTCCGGCTGCTCTGCGATGGCAAAGGCAGGTTCGGGAGATGTACTGGCCGGAGTAATTGCCGGGCTTTTGGCCCAGGGACTTACAGAAGATACGGCAGCGGTACTAGGCACTTATCTTCACGGCCGTGCGGGAGAGGCGGCTGCAGAGGAGATAGGGGACTACAGCATTCTGGCAAGAGAGATTGCCGGCAGCCTGGGCCGTGTGCTGAAAGAAATGACAGCAGTAAAGATTTCTTAGCTGTTAAAAAAATGGGGGAACTGGCGATGAAGACATACAGCAGAATCTGTGCCAGGATAGATCTGGATGCAGTAGAATATAATATTGAGAGTATGAAGAACAATCTTGAGGACCATGTCCAGATGATGGTAGTTGTTAAAACAGACGGCTATGGGCACGGTGCCCTGCAGGTTGCAAAGCTTTTGGAAGAAAAGGAGTATATCTGGGGATATGCTACGGCTACATTTGAAGAGGCAGTTCTTCTGAAAAAGGGGGGGATACGAAAGCCGGTGCTTGTTCTGGGATGTATTTTCCCGGAGCAGAGGAAGGAGGCGGCAGAGCAGGGAATCCGTATGACAGTGTATACCGAGGAGATGGCAGGTGAACTCTCGAAATTGGCCGAAGACCTCAAAAAAACGGTATATGTTCATATCAAGGTGGATACGGGAATGTCAAGAATCGGATTTTCATCAGATGAGGAAAGTGCAGATAGTATCGAAAGAATCAGCCGGATGCCGGGACTTATCATGGAAGGTATGTATACACATTTTGCGAAGGCGGACGAGGCAGATAAGGAATTTACAAAAAAGCAGCTTAAAAGATTCCTGCATATGAAGCAGATTCTTGAAGAACGGTCCGTTCATTTCAGTAAGTGTCACTGTTCCAATAGTGCCGGAATCATTGACTGCCCGGAGGCCGGTTTGAATCTGGTGCGGGCAGGAATTGCCACTTACGGCCTGTATCCTTCGGAGGAGGTAAAAAAGGAGAACGTACCCCTTAAGCCGGCGATGGAGCTTGTCAGTCATGTGATTTATGTAAAAACGGCAGAACCCGGTACTCCGGTAAGCTATGGCGGGACCTTTGTCACAGACAGAAGAACAAGGATTGCCACAATTCCGGTCGGCTACGGCGACGGCTATCCAAGAAGTCTGTCAAGCCGGGGCTATGTGCTGATACGAGGAAAAAAGGCTCCTATCCTGGGAAGGATCTGTATGGACCAGTTTATGGCAGATGTGACAGATATTCCGGATGTAAGCTTTGGCGATAAGGTGACACTGGTGGGAAAAGACGGGGATGAAAATCTGACGGTGGAGGAGCTGAGCGGATTATGCGGGCGTTTTAATTATGAGCTTATATGTGTATTGGGTAAACGAATTCCAAGAGAGTATTTGAGAAATGGCGAAGTTGTAGAGCAGGTAGATTATTTTGCATAAAATGCGGTATCCGCAGACATCACAGAAAGGATCCAATATTACAGAATACTTCCGAAAAAGATGGAAATACTAATCTTATCTTGAGAATATCGGAGTGTGAAATAAAAGTGCAGGTAAGACGTGGTGATATATTTTATGCGGATTTAAGTCCGGTAGTGGGCTCAGAGCAGGGAGGAGTCCGGCCGGTTCTGATTATACAAAATGATGTGGGGAACAGACACAGCCCGACCGTAATCTGTGCGGCGATAACCTCCCGCATGAATAAGGCAAAGCTTCCTACTCATGTAGAGATTGATGCAAAGCGGTACCAGATTGTGAAGAATTCAGTAGTGCTCTTGGAGCAGATTCGGACCATTGACAAGCAGAGGCTTAAGGACCTTGTATGTCATTTAGATAAAGAGATTATGTACAAAGTAGATGAGGCGCTTAAAGTAAGTTTTGAGCTTCATACATAACAAAGGAGTTAAAAGAAGAATATTATGGAAGACGGCAGTTTATTTGGACGGATGAGACAGATATTCCAGGCTGAGGATGAGAAGGGAGAAGCGCCCCAGATGGAGGCGGCGAAGCTGATTCGCAATATCTTCCGTTATCTGGACCGGGATGCAAAAGACATCATGACTCATCGAAGAAACATTGTGGCAGTTGACAGTGAGGAGCCTCTGGAGGAGGCGCTTCAGTTTATGCTTAAGGAATCCTATTCCAGATTTCCGGTGTATGCACAGGATATTGATGAGATTGTTGGTTTCATGCATCTTAGAGAGGCTATGACCTGCTATCTTGACAGGGAGAAAAGGCAGGTGCATCTGTCGGAGCTTAAGGAATACATAAGGCCGGTGACGTTTATTCCGGAGACAAAGGGAATCGCGAATTTATTCAAGGAGATGCAGGCGGAGAAAAGTCATATTGCTGTTGTAATTGACGAGTATGGACAAACCTCCGGGCTGGTGACGCTGGAGGATATTTTAGAGGAGATTGTGGGAAATATTCTGGATGAACATGATGTGGAGGAAGAGGAACTTTTCCTCCAGGTGGATGGAAGCTTTATCGCCAGAGGGTTTCTGGAGCTTGAGGATTTGGAGGACAGGCTTCCGGTTGAGTTTGAAAAGGAAGAGTATGAGACCTTGAATGGATTTCTGGTTGACCAGCTTGACAGGATTCCGGGCGAAGATGAATTGTGTGTGGTAGAGTATCAGGGCTACCGTTTTACAGTACTTGAAGTAAATGATAATACAATACAGCGGGTTAAGATTGAAAAAATGTATGAAGAGTGATAGAATGAAAACGCATAATTTGGCGTGTGTATACGGCCGGATTGCAGAGAGTACCGCAATTTAGATTAAAATAAAAGAGAGGGATTGACATGTCAGGACATTCAAAATTTGCAAATATTAAGCATAAGAAGGAAAAAAATGATGCTGCGAAGGGCAAGATATTTACGAAGATCGGAAAGGAGCTTGCAGTTGCCGTAAAAGAGGGAGGGAGCTCAGACCCTGAAAATAACAGCAGACTCCGCGATGTAATTGCAAAGGCAAAAGCAAACAATATGCCGAATGATACCATTGAGCGAAATATCAGAAAGGCGGACGGGGATGCGAATGCTGCTAATTATGAATATATTACATATGAAGGGTACGGGCCGAACGGAACGGCGATTATCGTGGAGGCGCTTACCGATAACCGGAACCGGACAGCTACCAATGTAAAGAATGCGTTTACGAAAGGAAAGGGAAATGTGGGAACACCGGGCTGTGTGTCCTTTATGTTTGATAAAAAGGGACAGATTGTCATTGATAAGGAAGAGTATGAGTGTGATGCGGACGAGCTTATGATGACGGCGTTAGATGCCGGTGCAGAGGATTTCTCCGAGGAGGAAGACAGCTTCGAGATATTTACGGCGCCGGATGATTTCAGCATGGTCCGCCAGACTTTAGAGGAAGCAGGGATTCCGATGGCGGCTGCGGAGGTTACTATGATTCCGCAGACCTATGTGGAGCTGACGGATGGAAAGGATATTGCTTCTATACAGAAGACGCTGGATATGCTGGATGATGACGATGATGTGCAGAATGTATATCACAACTGGGACGAGTAAGAGCGGAGGAAGGCATGGAGAAGATAAAAGAAGAGTTAATCCGGCTTTTTGATGATATGCTAAAGAAGGTGGAGGAGTTTAGGCGGAAGACCTATGAGACAGTGTTCGAGGAAGGTTTTGAGAGGCATAAGGGTGTAGTTTCAGATATTGCAAAGCTCTGCAGTGAAAAATCGGAGGAGGAAAAGTCAGAGCTTATTGAGGAGCTGGCGGAGGTGTTGCCGGAGCATGCACTGGGGCTGATGCGGGAGACAGGAAAGCGGAAGCGGGAAAAGACAGGAATTGATTTTAATATGAATATGGCCGTGTATGTAGTTCCGATTCTCACCTACTCTAAGGAGGAGAATTGTGAAAGGCTGGCGGAAAGGACTGTGGAGGTGTGGAATCAGAAGAAGGTGAATGCACTGACTCTTGGCATGTCTTCTTATGAAGCGATTGCCGGAGGATTCCGCAAAGGTCTGTGTTATATTACAACTGCAGTCTGCGAATATCAGGGAAAGGCTGACGACTGCCGGGAGCTTACGGCATTTCGGGGCTATCGGGACAATTATCTGATGTCGTCGCCGGAGGGGCAGAAGCTTGTGGAGGAATATTATGATACGGCTCCTTATCTAGTGCAGGTGATGAACATGCAGCCGGATAAAGAGCAGATTTTTGAGGAGCTGTATCAGAATTATCTTTCCCCGTGTCTTGCCTGTATAGAGCGAAAAGATGAAAAAGCATGCATGCAGATTTATGTAGATATGGTCCGCAGACTTCAGAAAAAGTATAATATAGACAGAAAAATCAGATAAAAGGAATACAAGGAGGCAGAAGAAGTGAGCGATTACAAAATTGAGACAAAATGTATCCAGTCCGGATATGAACCGGGAAACGGAGAGGCCAGAGTGCTTCCCATATATCAGAGTACAACGTTTAAATATTCGAGCAGTGAGCAGATGGGACGTCTTTTTGATCTGGAGGAATCCGGATATTTTTACACAAGGCTTCAAAACCCTACCAATGACGCTGTAGCTGCGAAAATCTGTGATCTGGAGGGCGGCGCGGCTGCAATGCTTACTTCCTCCGGGCAGGCGGCGAATTTTTATGCGGTTATGAATATCGTACAGGAGGGCGACCACATTGTATGTGCGTCTGCACTTTACGGAGGTACTTATAATCTTTACGCGCATACGATTCGTAAGATGGGAGTGGACGCTACATTTGTAGATCCGGATTGTACGAAGGAGGAGCTGAATGCTGCTTTCAGGGAGAATACAAAGGCAGTGTTCGGAGAGACGATTGCAAATCCGGCGCTGGTGGTTCTTGATTTTGAAAAATTTGCTGAGGCGGCACATGCGCATGGCGTTCCTTTTATCGTGGATAACACCTTCGCGACTCCGATTAACTGCAGGCCGTTTGAATGGGGAGCGGATATTGTAACTCACTCTACTACGAAATATATGGATGGACATGCTGCCTGCGTGGGCGGTGCAATTGTGGACAGCGGAAATTTTGACTGGGAGGCTTACGCGGATAAATTTCCCGGACTTACGACGCCGGATGAGACATATCATGGGATTGTCTATACCCAGAAATTCGGAAAGGGTGCTTACATTACGAAGGCCACGGCACAGCTGATGAGAGACCTGGGCTCTATTCAGGCCCCCCAGAATGCATTTCTTTTAAATATCGGTCTGGAGACGCTCCATCTTCGTATGGAAAGACACTGTGAGAATGCCCGCAAGGCGGCAGAGTACTTAAAGGAGCATGAGAAGGTTGCCTGGGTGAACTGTCCGTCTCTTCCGGGGGACAGATATTACGAGCTGGCCAGAAAATATATGCCGGGCGGCACCTGCGGCGTGATTACCTTTGGTCTTAAGGGAGGAAGAGATGCGGCCGTACGGATGATGGACAGTCTTAAGATGATTGCAATCGTGACACATGTGGCGGATGCGAGAAGCTGTGTACTGCATCCGGCGAGTCATACTCATAGACAGATGAACGATCGGGAGCTTTTAGAGGCAGGTGTACAGCCGGATCTGATCCGTTTCAGCGTCGGCATAGAGAACAGCGGCGATATCATCGCAGATTTAAAACAGGCTTTAGAGCAGGTATAAAAATCCAGAAACACTTCCATACTAGAAAGAGATGGAGGTGTTTTTGTGTATGGAAGAACGAGCAAAGAAGGAAGAACAGCAGAATGAGCAGATTAAGGAGATGGGGAGTGTAAGCCTTGACGGAAATAAGAAAAAGAACCGGATTAAGCTGCTTACAATCATCGGAGAGATCGAAGGACACGAGGCAGTATCCGGGAATACGAAGGCCACCAAGTATGAACATCTGCTTCCTATGCTGGCGGAAGCAGAGGACAGTGAGGAAATTGACGGGCTTCTGATTCTGCTGCATACGATGGGCGGCGATGTGGAAGCAGGACTTTCAATTGCCGAGATGATTGCTTCTGTCAGCAAACCTACGGTATCGCTGGTGCTGGGAGGAAGTCATTCCATCGGGGGGCCGCTTGCGGTGGCGGCAAAGTATTCTTTTATTGTACCTACCGGGACTATGATTATCCATCCGGTACGCTCGAACGGTATGTTTATAGGCGTACAGCAGAGTCTTGAAAATATGATACGTACGCAGGACCGCATCACCGGTTTTCTGGCAGCTCATTCTCATATGGAGAAGAAAAGAATCGAGGAGCTGATGCTGAACCCGACAGAGCTGGTAAAGGATGTAGGGACGCTTCTGGAAGGTAAGGAGGCGGTAGCAGAAGGGCTGATTGATGAAGTGGGCGGTATGAGCGATGCTCTTAATAAGCTTCATGAAATGATAGATGAATCCAGACGCAGGGATGACTGTGGCGACAAAGAGTAAATTTGTTGATGACAGAGGCTTCTCCAAATGTTATACTATAAATAGTATTGTCTCGAAGCAGGCAGTATGTTTTAATCAGATAAGGGGGAGAAGAGCGTGGCTGCAAAGTCAAACAGAAAAAGAAGTACTAAGCAGACAAGGCCCAAAAAGAAAGAGGCAGAGAAGAGTTTTCTCAGTGATGAGATTATAATATGGACGACACTGGCAGTCAGTATCCTGCTGGTGATCAGTAATTTTGGATACGGGGGACGGGCAGGAGCTTTTGTATCAGGAGTTCTTTTAGATATTTTTGGATGGACTGCATATGGAGTGCCGTTTATTTTATTCGGCGGGGTTGCCTTTATGATTTCAAATAAAGGCAACGCTGCTGCATATGTCAAAGGTGCGACAGGAATTATTCTGCTGATTCTGACTTGTATTTTCCTGGAGCTTATCGCCGAGGAAGGGGGGCTTATCGGCAATGCCCTTTCAGGTCTGTTGATTCCGGCAGTCGGAGTAATCGGTACATATGTTGTAGTTGTGATCTGCATGATTATCTGTATTGTGGCTCTTACAGGCAAATCGGCGCTTAAGGGAGTTCGAACCCAGGGCAGAAAAGCATATGGAAGAGCGCGTGAGGATGCGGCGAGAAGGCGGGAGGCTGCGAGAGAGAGAAGAAGCCGGAAAGAACAGACAGCGCAGACGAGAGCAAATCCTAGAAAGCGGAGCGGACGCCACGTAGAAGGGGTATCCTTTGACACAGAGCTTGTAAAAAAATCTCCGGAAATCCGGGAAATTAAGGCAGAGCCGCTTCCCGGAGAAAAGCTGGAAACAGTAAAAGAGCCGGAATTTACTATAAACCGGGGCGGAGAGCAGACGGTGTCTACGGCGCCGGAGGCAGTACCTGCCGGAGTGATCCGTATGGAGCCGGCTCCTCCAGAGCCGGTAAAAAAACGCGGGGCAAGAGCTGCGCAGGCTCTTATGGAGCAGGAGATCGAGAAGGCTGCGGCCTGTGCGTCAGAGTCCGGTCCTAAGAAGGAATACAGGCTGCCGCCTTTGTCTCTTTTAAAAAAGGGAAATAAATCTTCAGGGGAATCCGACGCTTCCCTGCGGGAGACAGCGATTAAGCTTCAGCAGACCCTTCAGAATTTCGGGGTTCATGTGACAGTGACAAATATAAGCTGCGGCCCTGCGGTAACGCGCTACGAGCTTCAGCCGGAGATGGGTGTAAAGGTCAGTAAAATCGTAGGGCTTGCAGACGACATTAAACTCAATCTGGCGGCGCCGGATATCCGTATCGAGGCGCCGATTCCAGGAAAGGCAGCGGTTGGAATAGAGGTGCCGAACAAGGAAAATTCAGCAGTCATGTTAAGAGACCTGCTGGAGACAAAGGAGTTCAGGGAGCATCCGTCGAAGATTGCATTTGCGGCGGGAAAGGATATTGCAGGAAAGGCAGTTGTGACGGATATTGCCAAGATGCCCCATGTATTGATTGCAGGAGCTACAGGCTCCGGAAAATCGGTCTGCATCAATACTCTGATTATGAGCATCTTGTATAAGGCATCGCCGGATGAGGTGAAGCTGATTATGATTGACCCGAAGGTGGTTGAATTAAGTGTCTATAACGGGATTCCGCATCTGATGATTCCGGTAGTTACAGATCCGAAAAAGGCGGCGGGAGCGCTTAACTGGGCAGTAGCAGAGATGACCCGCAGATATCAAGAGTTTGCAGAATATAATGTAAGAGATATGAAAGGGTATAACGACAAAGTACGTGCGCTTCCCGAAACGGAAGAGGACAGGCCTCAGATTATGCCTCAGATTGTTGTTATTGTTGATGAGCTGGCAGATCTTATGATGGCGGCTTCCGGGGAAGTGGAGGAGTCTATCTGTCGTCTGGCACAGCTTGCAAGAGCGGCGGGAATCCATCTGGTTATTGCGACGCAGAGACCGTCTGTAAATGTTATCACAGGACTGATCAAGGCAAATATGCCGTCCAGAATCGCATTTTCTGTATCATCCGGTGTAGACTCCCGGACGATTATTGATATGAATGGTGCTGAAAAGCTTCTCGGAAAGGGGGATATGCTTTTTTATCCTTCCGGCTATCAGAAGCCGGCCAGAGTCCAGGGAGCATTTGTATCGGATAAGGAGGTTCAGGATATTGTAGATTATCTGATTCATAACAACGGTGACGCCGTATACGATGATGAGGTTGTGAGCCAGGTAAATACGGCGAATGTGAAAACAGCGCCGGGAGCAGGCCAAGAGGGGGATGACCGCGACCTGTATTTTATGGATGCAGGACGTCTCATCATAGAAAAAGAAAAGGCATCCATCGGGATGCTGCAGCGTTCGTTTAAAATCGGCTTTAACAGAGCCGCGAGGATTATGGACCAGTTGTGTGAAGCGGGAGTAGTCGGGGGAGAAGAGGGGACCAAGCCCCGAAAAATCCTTATGACGATGGAGGACTTTAATCAACAGTTCAGCCAGCCGGACAGCGCTGCAAAAAAGCAGCTTTAAAAACTTTACAAATCAAGAAGAAAGAGAAAGGAAGGATTGGAAACCAATGAAAACAGATATCCAGATCGCACAGGAAGCAAGTATGACGCATATCCGCGAAGTAGCGGAAAAATTAGGAATTCAGGAAGAGGAATTGGAATTTTACGGAAAATATAAGGCAAAGCTTTCCGATGAATTATGGGACCGCATAAAGGACAACCCGGATGGAAAGCTTGTACTTGTCACAGCAATCAACCCTACTCCGGCCGGAGAAGGTAAGACGACTATGACAGTAGGTCTCGGACAGGCGATGGCAAAGCTTAATCAGCGGGCAGTAATCGCTCTTAGGGAGCCGTCTTTAGGACCGTGTTTCGGCATTAAGGGAGGCGCCGCAGGAGGCGGCTATTCTCAGGTAGTTCCGATGGAGGATTTGAATCTGCATTTTACCGGAGATTTCCATGCGATTACTTCTGCAAATAACTTGCTTGCAGCACTTCTTGATAATCATATACAGCAGGGGAATGCTCTTGGAATTGACCCAAGACAAGTTGTGTGGAAGCGCTGTCTTGACATGAATGACAGAAATTTACGTAATATTGTTGTAGGTCTTGGAAATAAAATGGATGGTATGGTAAGAGAGGACCATTTTGTTATTACGGTTGCTTCTGAGATTATGGCGATTCTTTGTCTGGCAGATGATATCCATGACCTGAAGAACAGACTTGGAAAGATTGTAGTTGCTTATAACTTTGCAGGCGATCCGGTTACGGCGGACGATCTGCAGGCGACAGGCGCCATGACAGCGCTTTTGAAGGATGCCGTCAAGCCGAATATTATTCAGACTCTGGAGCATACACCGGCACTGGTGCACGGCGGACCGTTTGCGAATATTGCACATGGCTGCAACAGTGTACGGGCAACAAAAATGGCTCTTAAGATGAGCGATATCACGATTACAGAGGCCGGCTTCGGGGCAGATCTGGGTGCAGAGAAGTTCTTTGATATTAAGTGCAGGAAGGCAGGACTTAAGCCGGATGCCGTCGTACTTGTTGCGACTGTACGGGCACTTAAATATAATGGCGGCGTGCCGAGGGCAGATCTGGAGAAAGAAAATCTTAAGGCTCTCGCAAAGGGTATTGTGAATCTGGAGAAGCATATTGAGAATATTCAGAAGTATGGAGTACCGGTTGTTGTTACTTTGAATTCCTTTGTGTCCGACACGGAGGCAGAAAATGAATATATCCGTAAGTTCTGTGAGGAGAAGGGCTGCGAGTTCGCACTTGCCAGAGTATGGGGCGAAGGCGGTGAAGGCGGAAAAGAGCTGGCAGAAAAGGTACTGGAGACACTTAAGACCAAAGAGAGCCATTTCCATCCGTTGTATGAGGATGCTTTGTCTTTGGAAGAAAAGATTCAGACTGTCGCGTCCGAGATATATGGGGCAGAAGGGGTTGTATATGAAGCCTCAGCGAAGAAGCAGCTTGCCAAGATTGAAGCCATGGGTTTTGGAAATCTTCCGGTCTGTATGGCAAAGACACAGTATTCTCTGTCTGATGATGCCGCAAAGCTTGGCCGTCCGGAGAATTTTGACGTGCATGTACGCGAGGTGTATGTAAGTGCGGGTGCAGGCTTTGTGGTAGTGATTACCGGTGCGATTATGACAATGCCCGGACTTCCAAAGGTTCCGGCAGCAAACGGTATTGATGTGTCAGAGGATGGAAATATTACCGGATTATTCTAAGGAGAGAAGAAAGAGATGCCTCATATCATAGACGGAAAAGAGATAGCAGCACAGATAAAAGAGGAAGTTAAGTATAAGACAGCACAATTAAAAGCGCAGGGCAGGAATGTCTGCCTTGCGGTAATTCAGGTAGGGGCCGATCCGGCTTCCACCGTATATGTAAGAAACAAGAAGAAAGCGTGTGAATATGTGGGAATAGATTCCCTGTCCTTTGAGCTTTCAGAGTCAACTTCTCAGGAAGAGCTTCTTTCGTTAGTAGCGCGTCTGAATACAGATGATAAGGTGAGTGGAATCCTGGTTCAGCTTCCGCTTCCTTCTCATATTGACGAGGATTCGGTTATACAGGCTATAAGTCCCGATAAAGATGTGGACGGCTTTCATCCGGCGAATGCAGGAAAGCTCTGTATCGGAGAGAAGGGGATTGTTCCCTGTACTCCGGCGGGGATTATAGAGCTTCTCAAGCGTTCTGGGATTTCAGTTGACGGTAAGGAATGTGTAGTAGTCGGGCGGAGCAACATTGTCGGAAAACCGATGGCGCTTCTGCTTCTTAGAGAGAATGGTACGGTAACGGTAGCGCATTCTCATACGAGGAATTTAAGAGAAATAACAAGAAAAGCAGACATATTGATTGCGGCTTTGGGAAAACCGCAGTTTATTACTGCCGATTATGTAAAAGAAGGGGCTGTTGTGATTGATGTTGGGATTCATAGAGATAACGAGAACCGTCTGTGCGGGGATGTTCTGTATGAGGCTGTGAAGGATAAGGCATCTGCGATCACGCCGGTTCCGGGAGGGGTAGGGCCGATGACGATTGCCATGCTTATGAGCAACTGCGTTGCGGCAGTTAAGAGGTAGGAGGTAGTTAGAGAAGATGAAGTGCAGGTATTGCGGATATGATATGCCGGAGGGAGAATTAATCTGTGAGAATTGCAAAAGAGAGGTCTTTGCTGTTCCGGATTACAATCCTCTTGATGATATGCTTACGGCACAGATTAAGGTTGGTGTAAATGATGATGAGGACGGGCTTCAGGAGATTAGGATTACCGGAGAACGAACCACGGAGGGGAGAAATCTGTCAGGAAGAACTGACAACAATAGGACAGCCGGTGTAAGAAATTCGACCGGCCGGGGTGTGTCAGAGCGGAATTTATCCGCAGGAAATACTCCTCACAGAGGCTCTTCTGACAGACGCGCGCCGGGCCGTAATACGTCTGCGAGAAATACCTCCGCAAGGAATACGTCTGCAAGGAGTATGTCTGCGAGAAATACCTCCGCAAGGAATACGTCTGCAGGAGGTACGGTATCTGAGCGTGAAAAACGCAGGCGGCAGGCAGAAAAGAAGAAGGCGGCACTGCGTAAAAAGAGACGGATGCTTTTAATCGGGATGGCAGTTATTATCATCCTTGCTGCTGCAGGATTTATATTTGCTTACCAGAATTCCTACAACGGAATTGTCAGGAAGGGCTATAAGGAGCTTGAGAGTCGTGAATATGACAATGCAGCGCTGAGCTTTAAAAGGGCAATATCAAAAAATGATAAAAAGCCGGATGCCTATACCGGCCTGTCCAAAGTATACGCAGAGCAGGAAAAAATAGAAGAGGGCAATGAGCTGTTCGATGCAGTAATTGAGAAACAGCCGGATAATTCAGATATCTATGAAGCCTATATCGGCTTCCTTTTAGACACCAAGCAGCAGATGTCGATTCCGGTTCTTTTAGATGATGCGAAGGACAGCATCAAATATGCGCTTGACCATTATATGACTCCGAAACCGGAATTCAGTCTTGATGATGCAGAGGTGTTTGAGGACGTGCAGCAGCTTGAGCTGTCTGGGGGTAAAAATACCATTTACTATACAACAGACGGTTCGTCTCCTGATATGTCAAGTGCAAAATATACAGAGCCTATACAGCTTGGCGAGGGGGAGACTGTAATTAAGGCAATTGCTGTCAATAAACAAGGTGTTCCAAGTCTTCCGGAAGAGAAGAGCTTTGTGATAGAATTTCCGGTTGTAGATGCACCGGCGGTATCTCCGTCTACCGGACAGTACGAAGTCTCGGAGCCGATAGAGGTTGTTGTGCCGGACGGTTATGAGGCTTATTATACAATGAATGGTGAGGACCCCACGACAGCATCGACAAAATATACGGGTCCGATTGATATGCCGGAGGGAGAGACTTTATTTAAGGTTCTTTTGGCGAATAAAAGCGGCCGCACGAGCGGAATCACGACAAGAAATTATATGCTGGAAACAGAGGAAGAGTAGAGCTGAAACGATACATGTATTGAAATAAGTACAAGATTTTTTACGCATCCTATTGCGTTAATTATTTAACAGGACTATAATTACGGAAGAGTTAAAAAATTAACAAGCTAAAAGGAGATGCAGAAAAAATGAGCAGATTTACATTGCCAAGAGACATTTATCATGGAAAAGGGTGCCTTAAAGAGCTGAAGAACCTGAAGGGTAAAAAAGCAATCCTTGTTGTAGGCGGAGGTTCTATGAAGCGTCAGGGATTCCTTGATAAGGCGGTTGATTATCTGAAGGAAGCAGGTATGGAGGTTGAATTGTTCGAGGGCGTTGAACCGGATCCGTCTGTCGAGACAGTTATGAAGGGTGCGGAGGCTATGCGTAAGTTCGAGCCGGACTGGATTGTATCTATGGGCGGTGGTTCACCGATTGATGCTGCAAAAGCAATGTGGGCATTTTATGAGTATCCGGAGACGACCTTTGAGGATCTATGTATTCCGTTTAACTTCCCGGAGCTTCGGACAAAAGCGAAATTTGCAGCGATTCCGTCTACATCAGGAACGGCTACAGAGGTTACCGCGTTTTCCGTTATTACCAACTATCAGACCGGTGTAAAATATCCGCTTGCCGACTTTAATATTACTCCGGACGTAGCAATTGTTGATCCGGATCTTGTGGCAGGACTTCCGGTAAAGCAGGTCGCTTATACGGGTATGGATGCATTGACTCATGCGATTGAGGCATATGTATCTACAATGAATTGTCCGTTTACGGATCCACTTGCACTGCAGGCAATTGAGATGGTATTAGACTATCTGCCGGCTTCCTATAACTGTGATATGGATGCAAGAGAGCAGATGCACTATGCACAGTGTCTGGCAGGCATGGCATTTTCCAATGCACTGCTTGGTATTGTGCACTCTATGGCGCATAAGACGGGCGCTGCATTTTCAACCGGACATATTCCGCACGGCTGTGCAAATGCGATCTATCTGCCGTATGTAATCAAATATAATGCACATGATAAAACAGCGGCAGGCCGTTATGCAGAGATTGCACGCAGAATGGGACTTGAAGGAAATTCTGAAAAGGCGCTTATCAATAGTCTCTGTGCAAAGATTGATGAGTTCAATATGAAGCTGAATATTCCTAAGACATTAAAAGATTTTGGTATCAATGAGGAAGAATTTAAAGAGAAGGCTGCCGGTATTGCAGAGCGCGCAGTAGGAGATGCCTGCACAGGTTCTAATCCGAGAGCAATTGATGCAGCTGCAATGGAAAAGTTATTTAACTGTACCTATTATGGGACAGAGGTTGATTTTTAGGAAGTATTTTCTACTAAAATGCGGCTGCGGACAGAAGGTCATTTTCTGTCCGCAGCTTTTTTACAGATGTTTTTGTTGGATATTAGATTTTGTAAGAAAAAAGTAAGTATATGATATTTTAATATATATGAAACGTACTTGATATTTATTTCAATATGATTTATGATTATAACATAAAAAATTTAGGAGGAACGTAAGATGTACAAGATATTAAAGGCTGAAAAACTGGCTGATAAAATCTATCTTATGGATGTAGAAGCGCCGCGGGTAGCAAAGCACTGCGAACCGGGACAGTTTGTTATTGTTAAGATGGATGAAAAGGGTGAGAGAATTCCGCTTACAATCTGCGACTATGACAGAGAAGCCGGAACCATCACGATTGTATTCCAGGAGGTTGGAGCATCTACGATGAAGATGGCGGATCTTAAAACAGGAGATTCTTTCTGTGATTTTATCGGCCCTCTCGGATGTGCATCCGAATTTGTGGAGGAAGATATCGAAAGTCTGAAGAATAAAAAGATGTTGTTTGTAGCCGGCGGCGTCGGTGCGGCTCCTGTATATCCGCAGGTAAAATGGCTTAAGGAGCATGGAATAGATGTAGATGTTATTGTTGGCGCCAAGACAAAAGATATGCTCATTCTGGAGGAGGAGATGAAGGCTGTTGCAGGCAATTATTATCCTTGTACAGACGACGGTACATACGGCCATTCCGGTATGGTTACAACAAAGATTGAAAAGCTGGTAGAGGAAGGAAATAAATATGATGTCTGTGTTGCAATCGGACCTATGATTATGATGAAGTTTACCTGCCTCCTTACGAAAAAGCTTGAGATTCCTACAATCGTCAGCATGAATCCGGTTATGGTTGACGGTACAGGTATGTGCGGAGCATGCCGTGTGATCGTAGGTGATGAGGTGAAATTTGCATGTGTAGACGGTCCGGAGTTTGACGGGCATCTGGTAGATTTTGACAATGCGATGAAGAGACAGCAGATGTATAAAACACAGGAAGGCCGTGCGATTCTGAAATTACAAGAGGGCGACACCCATCACGGTGGATGCGGCAATTGCGGAGGTGATAACTAATGGCTGATGTATTAAAGAGAGTTCCTGTGAGAGAACAGGATGCAAAGGAAAGAGCTGCAAACTTCGAAGAAGTATGCTATGGATATAATAAGGAAGAGGCAATGGAGGAGGCTTCCCGTTGTCTGAACTGCAAGAATGCAAAATGTATACAGGGATGTCCGGTAGCAATTAATATTCCGGGATTTGTATCAAAGGTAAAGGAAGGGGATATCGAAGGCGCTTACAAGGTAATCGGAGAGTCCTCTGCACTTCCGGCTATCTGCGGGCGTGTATGTCCTCAGGAGTCTCAGTGTGAATGTAAATGTATCCGCGGCATTAAGGGTGACCCGGTATCTATCGGCAAGCTTGAAAGGTTTGTTGCAGATTATGCACTGGAGCATGATATTAAGCCGGCAAAAGCAGAGAAGACAAACGGACACAAGGTTGCAGTTATCGGTTCAGGTCCGTCCGGACTTACCTGTGCAGGCGATCTGGCAAAGCTGGGCTATGAGGTGACAGTATTTGAGGCGCTTCATGAGCTGGGCGGCGTACTTGTATATGGTATTCCGGAGTTCCGTCTTCCGAAGCATAAGGTAGTAAAGAAAGAGATTGAAAAGGTAAAAGAATTAGGTGTTAAGTTTGAGACAAATGTAGTCATCGGTAAATCCACAACCATCGACCAGCTGATGGAGGAAGAGAATTTCGAGGCAGTATTTATCGGTTCCGGTGCAGGACTTCCGATGTTTATGGGTATACCGGGAGAAACTGCAAACGGCGTATTCTCTGCAAATGAATATTTGACGAGAAGCAATCTGATGAAGGCTTTCGATGATTCCTATGACACTCCGATCGCAGCAGGCAGGAAGGTCGCTGTAGTGGGCGGCGGAAACGTGGCAATGGATGCGGCAAGAACCGCACTTCGTCTCGGTGCAGAGGTACATGTTGTATACCGCCGGAGTGAGGCAGAGCTTCCTGCCAGAGTGGAAGAGGTACATCATGCAAAGGAAGAGGGTGTTATCTTTGATCTGCTCACGAATCCGAAGGAAATTCTTGTAGATGAGAACGGCTGGGTAAAGGGTATGACCGTGATCAAGATGGAGCTTGGCGAACCGGATGCTTCCGGCAGAAGACGCCCGGTAGAGATACCAGGGTCCGAATATGAGATAGAGCTTGATACGGTTATTATGTCTCTTGGAACCTCTCCGAATCCGCTTATTGCGTCCACCACAAAGGGTCTTGAGACGAACCGGAGAAAATGTATCGTGGCAGAGGAGGAGAACGGACAGACCTCAAAAGCCTGTGTATTTGCCGGCGGTGATGCTGTTACGGGCGCTGCAACGGTTATTCTGGCGATGGGAGCAGGAAAAGCAGGTGCAAAGGGTATTCATGAGCTGCTGTCCGGGAAATAGGGTTATAAGGGCTGATTTGAATAAGCAGTCCGGCTTGAATATCTGAACAGAATATAAGTAAGAAATAAGATAGTGTTGGTGTAAATGAATAGAATTTTGCCAACACTATTTTTGCAGCTATTGTAAGAAGAGGAAATATGCTATACTTACAATATAATATCGGGCAGGGAGTTTTTTTATGATTATATTTCTTGGACTTATGATTCCCTTTATCGGGACAGCCGTCGGTGCGGCATTTGTATTATTTATGAGAAAGGATTTAAAACCGGGAATCCAGAAAGCGCTTCTTGGCTTTGCAGCAGGAGTTATGGTTGCGGCTTCTGTGTGGTCGCTTTTGATTCCTGCGATGGATATGTCGGAGCATATGGGGAAATTTGCTTTCTTTCCCGCAGCGGCAGGCTTCTTACTTGGAATCAGTTTCCTTCTTTTTCTTGACAGAACAATTCCTCATATGCATATTGGTTCTGAGAAAGCCGAGGGACGCAGCTGTGTATTTTCAAAATCAACTATGCTTGTTCTGGCAGTTACGATTCATAATATACCTGAAGGAATTTCAAGTGGTGCAGTGTTTGCAGGGCTTTTGACAGACAATGCGGATGTGACGCTTGCGGGGGCATTTACACTGGCTGTCGGAATAGCAATCCAGAATCTTCCAGAGGGATTTATTGTGGCGCTTCCGGTAAGGAGTGAGAGCAAAAAACGTGGAAAAGCATTTTTTTACGGAACAATGTCGGGAATAGTGGAGCCGATTGCCGGAGGAGTTACAGTGCTTTTGGCTTCTTATGTTACTCCTATTCTTCCATATCTGCTGGCATTCGCTGCGGGAGCTATGATTTATGTGGTTGTTGAAGAACTGGTCCCTGAGTCAGCGGAAGGAGAGCACAGCAATATCGGGACGATTGGGTTTGCAGCGGGTTTTGTACTTATGATGGTGCTGGATGTTGCACTGGGGTAATGGTATCCGGTTACTTTTGTGCAGCCGGCATATGAGTGCAGCCGATTATACCAGAAGGATGAAAAGAAAGAGGCATATAAAAATATGAAGGTTACAGTTGTAGCAGTGGGAAAGATAAAAGAAAGATATCTTCGGGAGGCGCTTGCTGAATATGAAAAACGGCTGGGGAAATACTGCAGGCTGGAGATGATAGAGACAGCCGATGAAAGGACGCCTGAGCGTGCCGGAGAGGTTCTGGAGGAGCAGATACGCGCGAAAGAGGCAGAACGAATTATGAGATATCTTAAGGAAGACGCTTATGTGATAACTTTGGAAATTCAGGGAAAGCAGCTGTCGTCAGAGGAATTTGCAGAGAAGATAGAGATGCTGGGCGTACAGGGTAAAAGTCATATCATCTTTGTTATCGGAGGTTCCATCGGGCTGGGTAAGGAAGTACTTAAAAGAGCAGATTTTGCAATCAGCTTTTCCAAAATGACATTTCCACACCAACTGATGCGGGTGATACTGCTGGAACAGGTATACCGTGGATTTCGAATTATGAATGGAGAACCATATCACAAATAAAAGCGATATTTAGGAATTTTCCTGTCACGCAGGCAAGAGGGCATTGTCTAATTAAACAGGAGGTATAAATTATGGATAAAAAAATGAATAAAGAAATGCAGGCTTTAGTTGAGAAAGCAACAGCAGGGGATAAGAAAGCCCTTGAAACTCTTGTCACAGGTGTGCAGGATATTGTATTTAATTTATCTTTGCGGATGCTTGGTACATTTGCAGATGCAGAGGATGCTGCTCAGGACATTTTAATAAAAATAATCACACACTTGTCCTCGTTTAGAGGTGAATGCTCATTTACGACGTGGGTATTCAGTATTGCAGCTAATCATCTGAAAAATTACAAAAAGCATATGTTCGCCCGTTATGCCCCCAGTTTTGAATATTACGGAGATGATATCGAAAATGCGGATATACAGAATGTGCCGGATTTGACACAGAATGTGGAAAAAGATTTATTGGCGGAGGAACTGAAAATGTCCTGTACGAATGTGATGCTTCAATGCCTTGACGCGGAAAGCAGATGTATATTCATATTGGGCACGATGTTTAAGCTTGACAGCCGTATTGCGGGAGATATTTTAGAAATGACTCCGGAGGCGTATCGCAAACGGCTTTCCCGAGTGCGTAAAAAAATGGCAGACTTTCTTGGACAGTATTGCGGTGAGTATGGCAGCGGCAGATGCAAATGTAAAGACAGAGTAAATTATGCGATACAAAACCACAGGATAAATCCGCTTAAGCTGGATTATATGACAGCTGCAAAAATCCCTGCTCAAACTATGATGGATGTAAAAAATGCGATGGAAGACATTGACGATTTATCACAAGATTTTTCATTTTGTAAGCCTTACCAGTCTCCTGAGCGCACAAGACATCTTATACGGGAATTTTTAGATTCCACACAGCTTTCCATTATTCAAAAATCATAAAGGAGATAACCGATTATGAATATACAGTTCATCATTAATTATTTGTCAAAACTCAGTATGAATAATAACCGTGAATGGTATCATGCGAATAAAGACGACTATAAAAAAGCAAATGCTGAATTTGAAAAATTATTACACACGCTGATACTGGAAATCGGAAAATTTGACAGCAGTATTTTACATAATAATCCGAAGGATCTTACGTTTAAGATGGTAAGGGATATCCGCTTTAGTCATGATAAATCGCCTTACAATCCTGCATTTCGTGCCCATATTGCCTCTAAGGGCAAGCTGCCGGTACCTGTTGGATACTATGTTATGATAAAGCCCGGAGGCCAGTCTTTTTTAGGCGGCGGCCTGTTTGCAGATATGTTTAAGGATGCAACAGCAATGATACGAGATTATATTGTCCAAAATGGTGAAGAATGGGAAAGCATTATACACGATCCGGAATTTGAAAAAAATTTCTCTGTACGGGGAACGGCATTGAAGAATGTTCCGACAGGATATGATAAAGAGCATCCTCAGGCGGAATATCTTAAATTTAAGAGCTGGTATCTGGAATATCCGTTAAAGGATGAAGAATTGAAGGATTCGGAAACATTTTCTGCAAGAGCAGCAGAGATTTTCCATATTATGAAGCCGTTTAACGATTATCTGAACAAAGCGCTTGCAAGATTCCAGATGCCGGTGAGGAAATAAAGGTGTGGCAAAAATAGAAATTTAGAAATACGGAATCTTTCAGAGCATGAACAGTGCCGGAGGCTGATGTTCTTCTAGGAGACAGATTCTCTGCTTATTGTAATAAGTTATATTAAGAAAGGGCTCTAAGAAAGGAAAAGTAATTCATGCAGAAAGAAAGACTTGGTTTAAAACAAGAAATTTCCATAAGAAACGAGGAAGAAAAGGATTATCAGATTGTGGAACAGATTACAAGAGAGGCTTTTTATAACCTGTATATTCCGGGATGTGTAGAACATTACCTCGTTCATATTATGCGGCAGCATGAGGATTTTATACCAGAGCTTGACTTTGTTTTGGAGCTTAACGGAGAAGTTGCCGGTTATATCATGTACACGAAAGCTTCTCTGACAGATGCTGACGGAGAAAGGAAGAATATTGTGACTTTTGGCCCTCTCTGCATTGCACCGGATTACCAGAGAAAAGGCTTTGGAAAAAAGCTTATGCAGTATTCTTTTCAAAAGGCAGTTTCTCTTGGCTATGATGTAGTTGTAATATTTGGAGCGCCCGCGAATTATGTATCCAGTGGATTCAAAAGCTGCAAAAAATATAATGTATCTCTGGAAGGCGGTAAATTTCCGGCGGCGATGTTGGTGAGGGAACTGACGCCGGATTGCCTTGACGGAAGAAGGTGGTATTATCACGGCAGTGCTGTTATGGAGATCCGAGAAGAGGACGTGTTCGAGTATGACAGGACGCTGGAAGAAATGGAGAAAAAGTACCAGTCAAGCCAGGAGGAGTTTTATATTATGAGCCACTCTTTTGTGGAGTGAAAAAGCTAAAACAGCAGCTTGAAAAACATTTAAGAAAGGGCAGTGTATGAAATCTTCACATATACAGAAAAAGGTGTTATAATAGAATATAAGGCAGAATATATATTCAAAAACAAAAATTGCTGGTATGCCGATATAAAGAAGAAATATGGAGGTAAACAGATATGAAGTTAGCAGGTATTGTGATAACTGCTCTGGCACTCAATGCCGGGGCAGCGGGAGTAACAGGAGCGGAACCAGGACTGGGCCGTTGTTTTATGGATGCAGACAATAATGGTATTTGTGATTATGTCCATGGCTCCTGTTCTTACGCAGATACGGATGGAGACGGATTCTGCGATAATTGCGGAATCAGTATTGACGGTAACAGATACTGCTGGGATGGTGCCGGCGGCAGTCAATATGGAGCAGATACTGCCGGCGGCAATCGATATGGAGCAAATGATGCCGGCGGCAATGGATATGGCTCATCGGATGCTTA
Source organism: uncultured Lachnospiraceae bacterium (assembly GCA_946558465.1). Taxonomy (GTDB): domain Bacteria; phylum Bacillota; class Clostridia; order Lachnospirales; family Lachnospiraceae; genus CAPEBR01. The sequence continues at coordinate 52,492 of CAMNTM010000007.1, read as the reverse complement.
TACAGATTCTGACGAAAACGGCAATGCGTATGGATACGGCGCCGGAAATGCATGTCCTCAGTATAATGAAGGCTGCGGATATGGAGGAAACGGGGGAGGTCATCACGGACGGCATCACAGATAAAAGGTGAGTCTGTGTCAAAATTTGCGATTTCTTTTTCTATATTTTGACAAGAATATGCGTTACAATAATAAAAGAGGGTTTATAGGGAAGGCAGGTCGCATATTAATGAAAGAAAAAGAATTAAATATCTGTATATGGATTCATCATGCAGCTACATTTTTGGGAATCATCTGCAGTGTGTGTTTGTTAATAAGAAGGAAGCTCAGTAAAGGCAGAATTTGTATTCTTACATTATTTTTGGAAAGCCAGCTGTGGGGGGCATTTAAGATTATTTCTGATTTTAAGAAGGGCTGCTCCCGCCTGAGAGATTCTTATGAGAAGATTCATACACTCAGCAAAAATGGACGGCAGGAGAGAAGGACTGCGGCAGGGCTTTGCTGTGGTTCTGTCTTGTTTAAGCTTAGTGTTCCGTGGCTTATTGGCAGGGAGGCTTAAAGAAAAATGCCGTATTTTAGTTACAACGGGGGATTGTATGACAGCAGAGTACGGAGATTATGTTTATAATCATCGTTTATTTCATCTAAACGATGACAGAGTGATAGATGAGCATGAGCTTGTATGGGATTCTGAGTTTCAGATGAATCATGAGTTAGGCAGCTGCCAGGCCAGAATAAAAGCAAGAGCGATGATGCTTTTTTTCTGCGGACTTATTTTATTTATTTTGGGCTGTGCAGCGATCGGGGTTAATTTTATTTCAGACGGCTATCCGGGAAGTCCGAGACCATCCTATGCCGTCAGGCCTCTATATGCTACAATTACGCTGGCGGGAACAGGGACTGCTCTTTGTCTGGGAGGCCTGCTTCTGTTTGCCGCCTGTAGCAATAAAATTATATTTTATGAGAGGGGCTTTAGATATATCACTTTTTTTGGAATACACAGGCAGACAGTGATGTACCGAGATATCAGATATATAGAAAAGCATTTTGTCCGGACGAGCAGATGCTGCTTTGATTCCTATATTATATATACAGACGGTAAAAAATATAACTGGACGACAGACAATTATATAGGAGCAGCGAGGGTCACAGATTTGCTGCTTTATAGATGTTTTCAAAATGTTTCATCAGGGTGATAGTGTAAAAGAGCGGAGAATATTGGGGAGTATAGCTAATGACTGTCTCAATATTCTCTTTATTTTTGGCTGCTGTTTTCGAAAAGGAGGAGAATCGTTGAAAAATATTATATTTGATATGGGAAATGTTCTGCTTAGCTATAATCCAGAAATATGTCTGGAACATTTCTTCTCATGTGAAAAGCACCGTTCAATTATCCGCCGGGAGCTGTTCCAGGGGCCGGAATGGATAGAAGGCGATCTGGGACTTCTTAAGGATGAGGAGCGGTTTTATGGAGTTAGAAAAAGGGTTCCCGAAAAGCTGCATGAAGGCCTTAAGGCCTGTACGCTGGAATGGGATATGTGCATGCAGCCCGTTTCAGGTGCCAGAGAGTTTTGCGATTATATAAAAAAGCAGGGCTGCAGGGTATACGTTCTGTCAAATGCCAGCAGTTCCTTTTACCGGTATTTTCCCAGATTTCTGCCCTTTGATTATTTTGACGGAATGGCAGTTTCCTGCGATATACATATCATAAAGCCGGACATACGGATTTATCAGTATCTTCTTGAAAAATATGCGCTTCGTCCGGAGGAATGTTTTTTTATTGACGATATAAAGAAAAATGTAGAAGGAGCAGCGAAGGCCGGGATACGGGGAACTGTATTTCAGGGAGATTTTAAGAAGCTTAGAGGTCTGGAGGAATTTATACACCATGTTTAGGAGTTTGTCGGAAAAAAGAGAGACTGGAGGAGTCCGATGGACAGATTTTTAAGGCTTAAGGAGCAAAGAAAGAAAATAAACAAAATTATCTGGGGAATTATAGTACTTGGTATGATATGGTTTCTCATAGAAGAAGACTGTGCTTTAAAAATATTTTCCAGTCTGGAACATTTTCTGCTGTTGGTAACGGTAGGCTCCCTTATGACAGCCGGTCTGGGGATGAATCTATTTGTTGAACGATGGACCTTTAGAGAGGAGATGGAGCGTCTGAAAAGGGTGCGGGGGATTTTGACGGAGGAAGAGAGTGCAGGTGTTGATATATATGTGGAGCATCTGCTTCAAAAATTCCGCATTTCCAGGGTTATGTGCATCCGCTGTGTCATCTCTGAAAGTCGGATATATTCATGGGCAGAAGAAAGTGAGATCAGAGTATATTCCATTCAGGATATTGCTCATGTCTATGTGGAGAAAGGAGAGCTGTATATTGAAATGAAATACGGAGGACCCCGTGAAGCTGCCGGGAATTATTTTTATGCCAGAGGACAGAGATGTCCAATGAAGAATTTGAATCTGGACTTGTGTGAGGAGATTATAAAGAGAATTTATCGAATAAGAGCAAAGGAGAAGCAGATTTGATAATAGAAGAAATAAGAGATGCATTAAGAGAGTCAGCGGACGAAAAATATAAAGACTTTAACAGTTCTCTCATACCAGGTGAGACGATTCTTATGATAGGAGTACGGATGCCCAGACTCCGGGAGGTTGCAAAAAAAATTGCAAAGGAGCAGGGACGGGAATATATTGAGGCTTTATGCCAGGCTGAAAAAAGAGGAGCGGTCTATCATGAGGAGCTGCTTTTGCACGGCATGGTAATCGGATATTTAAAATGCAGTAATGAGGAACGCATGGCACTGCTTGATAATTTTATCCCAAAGATTCGTAACTGGGCAGTCTGCGACAGCAGCTGCATGACCTATAAATTTATGAAAAAGGATTCTGAAGAATGGTTTACTTATCTTATGAAATATACGGACAGTAAAAGCGAGTATGAGCTCCGGTTCGCAGTGGTAGCCATGCTGGATCATTTTGTGACAGAGCCTTTTATTGACAGAGTACTCGAGGTGATGGGAAGGATTAGTCATGAGGGCTATTATGTAAAAATGGCCGCGGCCTGGGCGGTTTCCGTATGTTATATAAAATTTCGGGAGAAAACAGAGGAGCTTTTACAAAGCCAGAAACTTGATGATTTTACGCAGAACAAATCTATTCAGAAAATCCGTGAATCTTACCGGGTCAGCAAAGAGGAAAAGGAGGCATTACTGCAGTGGAAGAGGCAGTAAGAGAGAAATTAAAGCCTGAAACTTTATATATTCTTATAAAATAAATAATAGTAGTTCTTTAAGAAACTACTAAATTTGACATCGATTGACAAAGGAGAGAGTATATGAGATACTTACAGAGGATTTTTTGTGTTCTAGTGATACTTTTGACAGCACATATTCCGTTTCTGACTGCGGAGGGCATGAGTTTTTTTCAGGTGGTATTATGTCTGGTTTTGTTTCTTATCATAAATATTGTACCTTCATCTACAAGCAGAAAGCTGCCTAAAAGGAGGCTCAGAGTCTGCATGGATGGATGTGAGCTTTTAATATATTTTCTTTCTTCCGTGTCAATATCGGTGGTTTTATTGGTTTTTACCCTGCCTGGTCTTGTGGATAACCAGCTTGTCTTGTGGATAAAAGACTTGATTTGCGTGGCGGCTGTGGAAAACATTGTATTTTGGAATGGAATTATCCGCGTATACCTGACCTCGGCGCAGATCGGTGTTAAATGGCGTATGATAGGAATTGTATGCGGACTGATTCCGATCGTACATCTGATTGTGCTTTTTCGCATCATTCGTATGGCATCAGAGGAGAGTATATTTGAGAGTGAGAAGATTTTTAAGGCACAGGAGCTGGGAAGAGAAAGCTTATGTCGGACTAGATACCCGATTCTGATGGTGCATGGTGTATTTTTCCGGGATTTTAAATATTTCAATTACTGGGGCAGGATTCCCAAGGAGCTTGAACGCTGTGGGGCCACAATTTATTACGGAAATCATCAGTCTGCCGCATCGGTAGCCGACAGCGCAGCAGAGCTCTCTGCCCGTATCCGTGAGATTACATCTGAGACTGGATGCGGCAAAGTAAATATCATTGCGCATTCAAAAGGAGGATTGGATTCCAGATATGCAGTAAGCCTTCTTGGGATGAACGAGTATACAGCGTCTCTTACGACAGTCAATACTCCTCATAGAGGCTGCCTGTTTGCGGATTATCTTTTGGAGAAAATACCTGAATCTGTGAAGAAAACAATAGCGGAGGCTTATAACACAGCGCTTAAGAAAATGGGAGATGAAAAACCAGATTTTATCGCGGCAGTTACAGATTTGACAGCTTCTGCCTGCTTTCAGATGAATGAGAAGGTTCTTGATAAGCCGGAAGTGTACTATCAAAGTGCCGGGTCTAAATTAAATAAAGCTTCCGGAGGACGGTTTCCGCTGAATTTTTCTTATCAGCTGGTAGAATATTTTGACGGGCCGAATGACGGACTGGTGGCAGAGAGTTCATTTCCGTGGGGAGAGAAATATATATTTCTTACGGCAAAAGGAAAGCGGGGAATCTCTCACGGGGATATGATTGATCTGAACCGGGAGAATATCCGCGGATTTGACGTGAGAGAATTTTATGTAAAGCTTATAGCAGAGTTGAAGGAAAAAGGATTTTAGACAGATAAGGAATATTTCATAAATAATGGCTGAAATGTTCCTTATCTGTTTTTTGTATTTTTAATCTATTTATAAATTAAAACAGGTGGTTTTGTGGAAGAAGTCTTAGGGATGCGGAATAAAACAAAATGAATAGGAATATATTTTTTTATCTCTTGTCAATTTTTGTTTATTGATATATAATTATAAAAAAACAGCAGTACATATACGTCTGTACGAATTAAGGTAAAAAGATGGAAGAATATGAGAATATAGAAACATCAGCAGAAAATTCAGAAGGACAGAACACGGCAGCTACTAAGATACCAGTGCGGGGATTAAAAAAATGGCAGAGATATCTGTTGTTTTTTTTCGGAATTGCAGCAGTTATTTTAGGAGGCTTTTTTTCAGTGTTTTTTTATATGAGTGCAAAAGGCGAGAAAGGTATTAAGACAGCAGTTGACGGGTCGGCGGGAGAGGAAGGATATTTTATTGTTTATAACGGAAAAGAATACAGGTACAGGGAAGATGTGATTAATATCCTGTGTATGGGAATTGATAAGCATAATTCTATGTCTGAAGAAAGGGCACCCGGAGTTTTCGGTTTTGCAGATGCGAATTATTTAATCAGTATTGATACAAAAGCAGATACAGTAAAGATTATTGCGATTTCGAGAGATACTATGCTGGAAGTAAAGGCTGTGGACGATGACGGTAAGGTGGTCGGTACGAAGGAGATGCAGCTCTGTTTTCAGTACTGCTATGGGAAGACGATGGAGCAAAGCAGTGAGCTTACTGTGGAGGCAGTATCAAAGCTTTTTTATCTTGTCCCGATTCAGCGGTACTGTGCGGTTAATATGGAGGCCATCCCTATTATTAATGACGCTGTCGGAGGTGTAGATATTACTGTTTTAGAGGATGTAGTATTAAAGGATATGCCGGATGAGGAGACTGGAGAGCCGCGTAAGCTGAAGGAGGGAGAAAAGCTTCATCTTGAGGGACGGCTTGCACTGGAATATATACGGGAACGTGATCAGAACATTTCGGGCAGCAACCTAAAACGTATTGAACGCCAGAAACAATATATTTCCGAGTTTTATAAGCAGGGAAAAGAGAAGATCGCGAAGGATTTGACAATTCCGATAAAAGTATTTGAGGATATACAGGATATGATGAGTACAAATCTTACAGCGGAGGATATCACTTATCTGGTACCGGAGCTTCTTGATATGTCGATAGATACAGACGATATACAGATGGTGCCCGGAGAACAGATTAAGGGTGAATACGTAGAATACTATGTGGATACAGAGGCATTGAAAAAGATGGTAATCGAAAATTTTTATGAAGAAGTACAAGGAGAGTAGAAAAGATGGAGAAGTTTACCACAAAGTTTAAACAGATGGAGAAAAAGAAGAAAATCATATTGGTATCGCTTATTGCAGTCATTCTGATCGGAGGTATTGCAGGCGGAGTCCTTCTGTCCGGCAATGATTCTGCCGGGACGCAGTCAGCGGAGAGAACGAATGAATTCTACCGGGATCTAAAGGACAAGGTTGCTGTAGAGGCGCCGGATCCTTATGATGTAAAGATTGATTTTGATGAGCTTTCAAAAGTAAATCCGGATATCTATGCATGGATAAAAGTACCGGAAACAAATATTGACTATCCGATTCTGCAGAATGCGGAGCTGCCGGATGATTATTATCTGAACCATACGGTAGAGAAGGAAGCGGTGCTTCCCGGATCTATTTATACGGAAAAATATAATGTGACAGGTTTTACAGATCCGGTTACCGTGATTTATGGACATACCTTGAAGGATGGTACGATGTTCAGCGAGCTGAAAAAATTCAGAGATAAAGAATTTTTTGATGCGAATCCATATGTATATATATATTTCCCTGCAGGAAGACTGAAATATCAGATATTTGCGGCGGTGGCATTTGACGACAGATATATTTTGGGAAGCTATGCATTCCAGCTTACAGAGGATTTCGAAACTTATATCACAGAGCTTAAAAGCTGTATGGATGGCAATATCAATCCGGATATAGCTATTGATAACCGGATTATAACTCTGTCTACCTGTATCGACGAATCTCCAAACCAGCGGTGGCTTGTAAATGCAGTTCTGGTAGAGGAGGAATGGTATTAAGCCTTGAATTTTAAGGTTTAATATAAACACACAAAATATAGTATTGAGGAGGAAAAGAGACATGAGAAATTTAAAGAAGCTTACAGCTATTTTGTTAGTAAGCGCAATGTGTATCGGAACAGCATTTACTTCATTTGCTGCTGAGGGTACTGTAGCTGATGGTACAAGTGAGAATGAAAATCCAGGTACCGAGGGTACAACACCAACACCTGCTCCGGGACAGGATGAAGAGGATGTATCTCCAGTTACTGTTTTAGGCAATGCTGTTGATAAAGACGGAAATGAAATTCCGACTACAGTTACTGATATTACAGACCAGAAGGTAATTGAGACTCTGACTAGTGAAGAGGCTTTAAAGGATATTCTTGGTTCAAAGTATCAGGTAGGTTCAAAGGATAAAGTTACGCTTCTTGCTGCAGGCGAGATCAATATCGTAGGCGATATGCCTGAAGGCGGCGTTAATATCACAATGGCAATCGTAGACGGCGACATCAAGCCGGGCAATACTGTATATGTACTTCATCAGAAAGCAGACGGAACATGGGAAATATTCGAGGCTGTTGTTGACGCGGCAGGCAACATTACAGTTCATTTTGATTCCCTGTCTCCAGTAGCAGTTGTAAAGGTTATGTCTGACGGTACTGTAAAGGTATTAAAGGATAAGCCGGCTACAAGCGAGAAGAAGTCTCCAAAGACAGGCGCATAATTTTTTATAATTTTTAATTAATGAATATTCAAAGTAAAAATCAAATAGGATAGTACTGTATTTTGTGTAAGGGATAAAGAGAAGAGCTCCGCGCCGTATCGTCGGTCCGGGGTTCTTCTCTTTTTACGGGAACAGCTTGCGGCTATCTTTTTCGTGTAGAATGAATAATCTTTTCATGTCATTCATAGATTACTATAAAATCTATGAGTGGCATTTTTTATGAGAACAAAAAATCAAGAACATTCAGATCCGCCCCATGCCTTTCGAAGTAAAATAGCGGAAGCTTCAGAGCTTCCAAAGGACGTAGTTCTGGGACAGCCGGTACTGACCGTGCTGGGCTGTATGGAGTTAAATATTGAGAATTATCGTGGAATTATAGAATATACGGATTGTCTTATCCGTCTGCAGACTAAGGCCGGTCAGATACGGGTCAAGGGAAAGGCTCTTCATATAGAATATTATACCAACGACGATATGAAGGTTACTGGACAGATAGAGTCCATAGAATACAAGCATTGACGAAAGGAGAAAACGTACGTGTTATTTAAGATTCTTCAATATATCCGTGGGTATCTCTGCATACGGGTTACGGGGTATTCTGCGGAGCGTTTTTTGAATGCCTGCAGATACCGCCAAATCAAATTATGGGATTTAAAACCCTTATCCGGAGCCTATGAGATGAATATTTCGATTCGAGGATTTAAACAGATTAAACCGGTACTGCGCAAGACAGGCACAAGAGTTGTTATTGTAAGGCGTATAGGATTTCCCTTTTTTCTTTACCGCTATCGGAGAAGAAAGCTTTTTTTTGCAGGTGCGGGTCTTTGTCTTCTTTTTATTTTTGCATTGTCAAAATTTGTCTGGAATATTGATATCCGGGGGAATCTTACGAGAACAGATGAAACTCTGATAGAGTTCTTAAGCTCAAAGGATATTAAAAACGGAATGCTGATTTCAGATGTGGACTGTGCAAGAATTGTAAAGGATATCCGAAAGGAATATGATGATATCATCTGGGTATCAGCTTCTATAGAGGGAACAAGGTTAATCATACAGGTTAAGGAAAATGAAGACTCTATAGCGGCGGCTGACGATATAGACGAAGCTTCCGGTGTTAAAACAGGGGAAGATGAAGAGACGGAAGAAACGACGGAACCGAAGGATATTGTAGCAGATACCTCCTGTACGATTACAAGCATTATTACAAGAAAGGGAGTGCCTCAGGTTCAGCCAGGCGCACAGGTGGAGGCCGGACAGTTACTCGTGTCAGGACAGGTTCCGGTCAATAATGACGCCGGTGAGATTACCGGCTATCAGTATCAGGAATCTGACGCAGATATCCGCGGACAGGCGTTTTTGGAATATAAGGATACACAGAGTCTTACCTATGAACAGAAGATTTTCAGTACGACAGAAAAAAAGGAATATTTTTTCAGACTTTTTGGATACCGTATCTGGCTGGGCAGTGTGAAAAATGATTATGAAAATGTAGAGATATATTCAGAAGAGACCAGGTTTCAGCTCTCAGAAAACTTTTATCTCCCGATCTCTTACGGACACAGGGAAGCACATCCTTATAAATCGAAAATGAAAGCTTACAAAAAAGAAGAAATTCAGCGTATTCTGACCGAAAGATTTTTAACGTATTGTGAAGATTTGGAGAAAAAAGGGGTAGAAATTATTGAGAATGATGTTAAAATATACACAGGGTCTAAAGAAGCTGAGGCGCGGGGGACTCTTACGGTAGTTATGAATATAGGGACCAGCCGGCCTGCGCAGCCTCTGGAGGCGGAAGTCCTGCCGGAGGAAAATGAACAGTCAGGAGAAGAGATGAATGGGAATGATGGAAGCAGTGATTGATATTCCGGCAGATCATGAAAGTAATGTGTTCGGCCAGTTTGACACCCATGCAAAAAAGCTTGAAAGAACTCTTCATGTCACATTGATTGCCAGAGGAGAAAGTGTCAAGATTATGGGAGAAGCTGTAAGAGTGGAGAAGGCGAAGCACATATTAAGCCAGCTGACAGAGCTTTCCAGACGCGGCAATACGATACAGGAGCAGAATGTAGATTATCTTCTGGCGCTCTCTATGGAGGACAGCAAAGAGGATGTACTTGAAATAGACCAGGAGGTCATCTGTCATACACTTCAGGGGAAGCCCATTAAGCCAAAGACCTTTGGTCAGAAGAAATATGTAGATGCCATCAGAAAGCGTATGATTGTATTCGGTCTGGGACCGGCCGGAACCGGAAAAACTTATCTTGCTATGGCGATGGCCATCACAGCATTTAAAAATAATGAGGTGGGAAGAATTATTCTTACGAGACCGGCAATAGAAGCAGGAGAAAAGCTTGGATTTCTTCCGGGAGATCTGCAGAGTAAGATAGATCCATATTTAAGACCGCTATATGATGCGCTGTACCAGATTATGGGAGCCGAGAGCTTTTTAAAAAATTCGGAAAAGGGATTAATCGAGGTGGCGCCTCTCGCCTATATGAGAGGACGGACTTTGGATAATGCATTTATCATTCTGGATGAGGCCCAGAATACGACGCCGGCTCAGATGAAAATGTTTCTTACTAGAATTGGTTTCGGATCAAAGGTAGTAATTACCGGAGATGAGACGCAGAAGGATTTGTCCCCCGGACAGCTGTCAGGTCTTGACGTGGCAGTTAAGGTTGTGGGAAAGATCGAGGATATTGCTATCTGCCGGCTTACAAGCAAGGATGTAGTCCGCCATCCATTGGTACAGAAGATTGTCAAGGCTTATGAGGAGTATGAAAACAAAGCCGGAAGCCGCGGCCATAAGAAAAGGAGAAAATCATGACGCTTTATTTCGAAGAGGAAGGAGCAGTAAGTCTGCCTTTTAACTGTGAGAGACTTGCAGAGGAAGTGATAGAGACAGCGCTTGATGAATTATCGTGTCCTTATGAGGCGGAGGTAACTCTTCTCCTTACGGGAAATGATGAAATTCGAAGGCTGAACCGGGAGTTCCGCGGAATCGACAGGGAGACAGACGTGCTGTCTTTTCCGATGATAGTATATGAAGTACCGGGAGATTTTTCCTTTCTTGAGGAATGCGGGGAAGCATTTCACCCTGAATCCGGAGAGCTGCTTCTGGGTGATATTGCTGTCTCCAAAGAAAAGATACTTTCTCAGGCAGAGGAGTTCGGCCACAGCCCGATACGAGAATATGCTTTTTTAATTGCGCATTCTGTGTTACACTTATCAGGATATGATCATGTGGAGGATAAGGAACGTGTTCTTATGGAGGATATGCAGAAAAGGATATTGGAGAAAATGAATATATTACGATAAGACGGAGTAAATTATGACAAAAAAAAGAAAAGAGAAAAATTTTCTCCTGCAGGGTTCCATCCTGGCAGCGGCCGGTGTAATTACCAAGCTGATTGGAGCCGTATACAGAGTTCCTCTCGTAAATATACTTGGAGATAAAGGAATGGGTTATTATGGAGTGGCGTTTCAGATTTACGCCATTGCGCTTACCCTCACTTCCTATAGTCTTCCCCTTGCCGTGTCCAAGCTTGTATCGGCGCGTGTTGCAACAGGAGAGTACAAAAATTCATATAAGGTGTTTCGGGGAGCGATGTCCTTTGCTGTTGCCGCAGGAGGCCTGGCAGGGGCAGGGATCTTCTTTGGGGCAGATTTTATTGCTTCAAATCTAATGGCTATGAAGCAGAGCTCCTATGCGCTCCGGGTATTGGCGCCCTGTATTTTGATTGTGGCGATTCTCGGTGTGTTCCGGGGGTTTTTCCAGGGAAACGGTTCTATGATTCCCACTGCAGTATCGCAGGTGCTGGAGCAGATTGTAAATGCGGGAGTCAGCATCGGAGGCGCGTATTTCCTTTTTAAGGCAGGTGCAGAGGTTGCCAAGGAGCGGGGGGACAGCTCTTATGGAGCTGCGTATGCGGCTGCCGGAGGTACTTTGGGTACAGTTGCCGGCGCTCTGACAGCGCTTTTGTTTCTGATGTTTATTTTTATAGTTTATAAGCGTGTTTTAAAACGGCAGATGCGAAGAGACAGAAGACACCGCAGGGAAAGCTATCGGAAAATTTTCCGTATTCTGATGATTACGATCGCTCCGGTTGTTTTAAGCTCCACAGTCTATAATCTGTGCGGCGTAATGGATAATGCAATGTTCGGAAAGATTATGGCGGTGCAGGGGCATAAGGAAAGTGAATACGCGGCTCTTCTTGGGATTTTAAATGGAAAATATGACACGCTGGTCAATGTCCCGCTTGCCATTTCAAATTCACTTAGTGCTTCGTTGATTCCGAGTCTTGTGATGACACTAAAAACAGGGACACGCAAGCAGGTACATAATAAGATTCAGATGTTTACCAGATTTGATATGATGATAGCGATTCCCTGTGCGGCAGGTTTTATTGTGCTGGCTGAACCGCTTCTCGATCTTCTTTTTTTCACGCAGGATAATAAGACGGCAGGCATAATGCTGCAGCTGGGAGCCTTGTCGGTTGTATTTTACTGCCTGTCTACGGTGACAAATGCAGTGCTTCAAGGTCTGGATAAGATGATGATACCAGTAAAAAATGCGACGATTTCACTGGTGATTTATGCAACATCTTTATTTGTTATGCTGGTTGTTTTCCAGTGGGGAATCTATGCGGTTGTGCTGGGAAGAATTGTATTTTCCGGTTCTACCTGTATTTTAAATGCGCATGCACTGCGCGTGCACAGCGGGTACGTGCAGGAACAAAAGAAAACTTTTATCATTCCGGTTATTGCAGCAGTAATTATGGGAATTGCAGCAAAACTGGTTCATTTGTTTTTTGAGATTTTCGCTGGTACGCAGATTGCAGTTTTGGCTGCACTGCCTGCAGCAGTAGCTGTATATGGAGTGTCTTTGGTACTTTTGGGCGGTATCAGTGAGGCTGAACTGTATGATATGCCGAAAGGTGCGCTGCTTGTAAAAATATGCCGCAGGATACATTTATTTCAATAGCAGCTTTGTCAAAGTATAAAAAAAGCAAATCATGCCAATACTGTACTAAAAAAGGAGTTGTCCTTATGAAAAATAAGTATGGTATTGGTTTTTTTGCGTTTACGATTATTGCGGTCTTAGTAATTACCTGTGCATATCAATTCAGCTATTATCGGGCAAAGGATAAGGCTTTGGAGGTTCGTCTTAAAGAGCAGGAGGAAGAGAAACGGGCAGAGGAAAGGCTGACGGAGAAAAAAAAGGAGGAAGCTGTAGCTGCCGAAGGAGAGGCTCTTAAGGAGGACTGTTATTATCTTATGGAGGTAAATGGCTATATTGTGGTTTATCTCAGTGATAAGAAGACACCATATGAGTATACAGATATTTTGTATGATGAACTTCCGGACGGGATCAGAGAGGAAATTAGAAACGGAAAATATATTGAGGATACGGAAACACTGTACGGATTTTTGGAGAACTATTCCAGTTGAGAGAATGGTATTTGGAGAAGTTCTGCAGATAAGCTGTACTAAACTTTTGCATGATAAATTGCAGACGGATAAATTGTCTGAGAGCTCAGGGTACAAAAGATTCTTGAGTTTCATAAGTGAATAGTGTAAGATAGAAAAAGCATGGAACAATTTGAAGAAAATATAATAGAAGCAGCAGAGAGAGAGGGTGAGGCTGAGGTGGACGATAAAAAGATCGCTAGAATTAATGAGCTGTATCATAAATCAAAAGCAGAGGGACTTACGGATAAAGAGCTTAAGGAGCAGCAGCTTCTAAGGAGGGAGTATATTGATTCCTTCCGGATGAATCTAAGGAGCCAGCTGGATAATATTTCAATTCAGGAAAAGGACGGTACGATTACGAATCTGGGTGAAAAGTTTGGGAAAAAAAGAGGACATTAGAAGCCGCATTCTCAAAAAGCGGAGGTCACTGACCTCTCTGCAGAAGGAGAAGGGGACGGCTTTAATTGTGGAGAGGATTCTTTCGCATCCCTGGTTTTATGAAGCGGAAGAAATATACTGTTACATAGATTTTGACGGAGAGCCTGGAACGAAAAGGCTGATAGAGGAAGCGTGGCAGCGTAAAAAGCGTGTATGGATACCGAAGGTTCTGGGAGAGCAGATGGAATTTTACCAGATGCTCTCATATGATGACCTTTTACCCGGAGCATTCGGCATTCTGGAGCCGGAGGGGAATTCTGAGCCGGCGTCCGGAAGAACCGGGCTTATGATTATGCCGGGGATTGCTTTTGACAGGCAGAGAAACCGTGTCGGCTACGGGAAGGGATATTATGACAGATATTTAAAAGCACATCCCGGTCTGCGCACGATGGCCGTTTCCTTTGCCTGCCAAATTGTAGACAGGATAGAAGCAGATGAACGAGATATTGCACCGATGGTGCTTTTGACAGACCAGGATATTTATCAGGAAGGAGAGAAGGAAGCTTATGGATTTACCGAAAGATCCGGTGATTTTACTTAGTGTTGTGAATACGAAGCTTCGGGACCAGTATGCTGCATTAGAGGAGCTTTGCGAGGATATGCAGGTCGAGAAGGAGGAACTGATACGAAAAATGAGTGAGATTGATTATACGTATGATGAAAAGAGGAAACAGTTTTTGTAGAAAAGTGCTATAATGTTTTCCGTTATATGACAGATAAAGGAGAAAGTCAAGAGAAATGTACAACGAAATTGATTTTGATAAGATAGATATAGATTCAAAGCCTCCTTTGGAGGAACCGGCCAGACAATATTATTTTATAGAAAGATGCCGGGAGCGGGTAAAGGATTTTGAACAAAAAAACGGACGCCTGCCCAAAGCTTGTGTAACGACCTTCGGCTGCCAGATGAATGCCAGAGATTCTGAAAAGCTTCGGGGGATTTTGAAGCAGATTGGATATGAGGAGGCTTCTGAAGGGGAGGCGGATTTTGTTATCTACAACACCTGTACGGTACGTGAAAATGCCAATACACGGGTATACGGAAGGCTCGGACAGCAAAAGCCCCGGAAGAAAAAGCATCCACATATGATGATTGGCCTCTGCGGCTGTATGATGCAGGAGCCGGAGGTTATCGAGAAGCTCAGGAAAAGCTATCGGTTTGTGGATCTTATATTTGGAACACATAATATTTATAAATTCGCTGAATTGCTTTTCGATCGGTTTGAAGCGGGAGAACAGATTATAGATATCTGGGAAGGTACGGATAAAATCGTGGAGCAGCTTCCGAATAAGCGCAAATACGCATTTAAGTCCGGCGTTAATATTATGTTCGGCTGCAATAATTTCTGCAGCTATTGTATCGTTCCTTATGTGAGGGGGCGTGAGAGAAGCCGGAAGCCTGAGGCTGTTCTGGAGGAGATAAAAAGGCTTACGAAAGATGGCGTTACCGAGGTGATGCTGTTAGGACAGAATGTGAATTCCTATGGAAAGACGCTGGATACGCCTATGACTTTCGCAGAGCTTCTGCAGAAGATTGAAAAAATAGAGGAACTTAAAAGAATCCGGTTTATGACTTCTCATCCGAAGGATTTATCAGACGAGCTGATTGAAGTAATGAAAAGCTCAAAGAAAATCTGCCGGCATCTGCATCTTCCGGTGCAGTCCGGAAGTACAAGGATTTTAGAAAAAATGAACCGCCGCTACACAAAGGAAGAGTATCTTGCTCTTGTGGAAAGGCTGCGCTCGGCAGTGCCGGATATTTCGCTTACCACTGATATCATTGTCGGATTTCCCGGGGAAACAGAAGAGGATTTTAAGGAAACTCTGGATGTTGTAAGAAAGGTCCGCTATGACAGTGCATTTACCTTTATTTATTCTAGACGTACAGGAACTCCTGCAGCTGCTATGGAGGAGCAGATTCCAGAGGAAGTGGTTAAGGATAGATTTGACCGGCTCTTAAAAGAGGTACAGACGATAGCCGGCGAGGTGTGTGCAGTACATGAGGGTACGGTGCAGGAAGTTCTGGTGGAGGAAATAAGCGGTCAGGACGACGCTTGTGTAACCGGAAGACTGAGTAATAATCTGCTGGTACATTTTCCGGGAAATGCATCTATGATAGGAAGCTATGTAAAGGTAAACCTAAAGGAGTGTAAAGGTTTTTATTATATCGGTGAACTCGTCTGAGGCAGGAAATGAAATATATACCACCTATATTATAGCCTGGAAACGTCCAAACTATGTGTAAGAACATATAGTGAGGACGTTTTTACATGAAGAAGCTGAGTGAGTATTTATTTTTATGGGCGGCCGGCGGCTGCCTGTATTATGGATTTGAAATATTATTCCGTGGTTTTTCCCATTGGAGCATGTTTGTTCTGGGCGGAGTCTGTCTTGTATTTTTTACGGTGCAGGGAAAAATGGTACACTGGGAGGACCCTCTGTGGAGGCAGGTGCTGCGCTGTACGGTTTTTGTGACCGGCATGGAGTTCATAACCGGGATTGTTGTAAATAAATGGCTGCAGCTTGATGTGTGGGATTACAGCGGTCTTCCTTTTCAGCTGTTTGGGCAGATTTGTCTTCAATTTACTATTATTTTCTCCGGCCTGTGTGCGGCAGGAATTTTTCTGAGCGGATATCTGCTTTACTGGTTGTACGGAGAAGAAAAACCACAGTATCATGTTTTATAATTTCCCGCTTTAAAATCTACTCTGAAAATGCTATAATATAATGTAAAACAAAAACAAAAGAGGAGATACAATAGTGGCCGAACTGACACCAATGATGCAGCAGTATATGAAGACGAAGGAAGAGTATCCCGACTGCATCTTGTTCTATAGATTGGGAGATTTTTATGAGATGTTTTTTGACGATGCACTTACTGCATCGAAGGAACTGGAGATTACGCTGACCGGAAAAAACTGCGGACTGGAGGAACGGGCGCCCATGTGCGGGGTGCCGTTTCATTCTGTTGACGGATATTTGAACCGCCTGGTGTCGAAGGGATACAAGGTGGCAATCTGTGAACAGATGGAGGACCCTGCATCTGCAAAGGGGCTTGTAAGGCGCGAGGTTGTAAGGATTGCCACACCGGGGACGAATCTTGACCTGCAGGCGCTTGACGAGTCTAAAAATAATTATATTATGTGTGTGGTATATATCGCAAACCGCTTCGGTATGTCTGTTGCCGATGTTACTACAGGAGATTATTTTGTTACGGAGCTTGAAAGCAGCAGCAAGCTGTTTGACGAAATTTATAAATTCATGCCGTCAGAATTAATCTGCAATGAGTCGTTTTACATGAGCGGCATGGATTTAGAAGACATAAAAAACCGCCTGGGAGTCACGATTTATTCTCTGGATGTCTGGTATTTTGATGATGCGCTCTGTGAGAAGAGCTTAAAGGAGCATTTTAAAGTCAGTAAGATGGAGGGACTTGGACTTGCGGACTATGACTGCGGTGTGATTGCTGCAGGCGCGCTGTTGACTTATTTAAAAGAAACACAGAAGACGTCTCTTTCGCACATGTCGAGTCTTGTCCCTTATACGACCGGAAAATACATGCTTCTTGACAGCTCTACGAGACGGAATCTAGAGCTGTGTGAGACGCTGCGTGAGAAACAAAAGAGGGGTTCTCTCCTCTGGGTACTGGATAAGACAAAGACGGCGATGGGAGCCCGGACTTTAAGAAAGTACGTTGAGCAGCCGCTGATTCAGAAAAGAGAAATTGAAAAGAGGCTTGATGCGGTGGAGGAGCTTTTGGAAAATGCGATTTCCAGAGAGGAGATTCGTGAATATCTGGCTCCGGTTTACGATTTGGAGCGCTTGGTCAGCAGGATTACCTATCAGTCGGCAAATCCAAGAGATTTGACTGCGTTTAAAAGCTCACTTGCTATGCTGCCTCATATCCGGTATATCCTAAGCGAGATGAAAAGTCCGCTTTTAAAGGAGCTTTATGAGGAAATGGATGCGCTGGAGGATCTGTGCAGTCTTGTGACGGAGGCGATTCAGGATGATCCGCCTGTTGCCATGCGGGAAGGCGGGATTATCCGGGATGGATATCATAAAGAGGTAGACCGCCTGCGTCTGGCAAAGTCTGACGGTAAGGAGTGGCTTGCAAAGCTGGAGGAAAAGGAGAGGGAGAAAACCGGAATTAAAAACCTGAGAATCAAATACAATAAGGTTTTCGGCTATTATCTGGAGGTCACCAATTCCTTTAAAAATATGGTTCCGGATTATTATACAAGGAAACAGACGCTTACCAATGCCGAACGGTACATCATTCCGGAGCTTAAGGAGCTGGAGGATACGATTCTCGGCGCCGAGGACAGGCTCTGCACTCTGGAATATGAGCTGTACTGCGAGGTAAGGGAGAGAATCGCAGCAGAGGTACTGAGGATTCAGACTACTGCAAGGGCTGTCGCCCGGATTGATACCTTTGCCGCTTTGGCAGTCACAGCCCAGCAGAATCAATATGTACGTCCTTCTATCAACGAAAAGGGAGTCATTGACATCAAGGATGGCCGTCATCCGGTAGTAGAGAAGATGATTCCAAATGACCTTTTTATTGCTAATGATACATATCTGAATGATAAAAAGGAAAGGATTTCCATTATTACGGGCCCGAATATGGCAGGGAAATCTACCTATATGCGGCAGACAGCCTTGATTGTGCTTCTGGCCCAGATCGGGTCCTTTGTACCGGCATCCAGTGCAGATATCGGTCTGGTGGACCGGATTTTTACCAGGGTAGGTGCATCTGACGACCTGGCAGGCGGGCAGAGCACCTTTATGGTGGAGATGACGGAAGTAGCCAATATTCTGCGGAATGCCACGAATAAAAGTCTTCTCATTCTGGACGAAATCGGACGGGGGACCAGTACCTTTGACGGACTCAGCATTGCCTGGGCAGTGATAGAGCATATCAGCAGCAGCAGACTTCTGGGCGCGAAGACTTTATTTGCCACACATTATCATGAGCTTACAGAACTGGAGGGGAAAATTGATAATGTAAACAATTATTGTATTGCAGTGAAGGAAAAGGGAGACGACATCATCTTTCTCAGGAAAATTGTAAAAGGCGGCGCAGATAAAAGCTACGGCATCCAGGTAGCACGTCTGGCGGGCGTACCGGATTCTGTCATCGAACGTGCCAAAGAGATTGTGGAAGAGCTGGTACATGTAGACATTACAAGCCGGATTAAGGATATTGCCGTGCAAGGGCATGTGCCGAGGCTGAAAACAAAGAAATATGATGAGGTGGACCTTGCCCAGATGTCACTTTTTGATACGGTGCAGGACAATGATGTTATTGAAGAGATAAAAACGCTGGATGTCAGTAATCTGACGCCGATTGATGCGTTAAATACCCTGTACCAGCTGCAGAACAAACTGAAAAACAGGTGGTAAAGCATGAGTAAGATACAGGTATTAGACCAGGTAACGATAGATAAGATCGCTGCGGGAGAGGTGATTGAGCGTCCTGCTTCCGTCATAAAGGAGCTTGCAGAAAATGCAGTGGATGCGGGAGCAACATCTGTAACCGTAGAGATTAAGGAGGGCGGGATTTCTTTTATCCGGGTAGCGGACAACGGCTGGGGGATTGAGCGCGGCGAGGTGCGTTCGGCATTTCTGCGCCATTCTACCAGTAAAATCCGCTCGGCGGAAGATCTTGCACATATTGCCTCTCTGGGCTTCAGAGGAGAGGCACTGTCCAGCATTGCCGCCGTATCTCAGGCGGAGGTGCTTACCAAGACGCGTGACTGTGAATTTGGTACAAGGTATTGTATAAACGGCGGCAGGGAGGTTAGCTTTGAGGAAGCCGGGGCGCCGGAGGGGACTACTTTTTTTGTGCGGCAGCTTTTTTACAATACGCCCGCAAGAAGAAAGTTTTTAAAAACACCGATGACGGAGGCAGGTCATGCCGGGGATATTATGGCCAGGCTTGCGCTGTCCCATCCGGAGATTTCCTTTCGGTTTATTAGCAGCGGACAGGTAAAGCTTCATACTTCCGGAAACGGAAGCCTTAAGGATGTCATTTACCATATTTACGGGCGGGAGATTGCAGCGAATCTTTTGTGGGCAGAATCTAAGAGTGATGGGATAAAGCTTCAAGGCTTTTTAGGGAAGCCGGTTATTTCAAGAGGAAACCGCAATTTTGAGACTTATTTTGTCGGAGGCCGGTATATCAAAAGCAGCATGATTTCCAAAGCTGTCGAGGACGCCTATCAGGATTTTACAATGCAGCATAAATATCCGTTTGTTGTGCTTCACCTGTCCGTTGACGGGGAGCAGGTGGATGTCAATGTCCATCCGACCAAGATGGAGGTGCGGTTCAGTAACCAGCAGGAGGTTTATAATGCGGTTTATGAGCTGGTAAGCAAAAGACTTCACGAGGAGGAGCTGATACCACAGGTTACACTGCCGGAGATGCCGGATAAAAGAAAAGTACCAGAGACTGCGCCGGACAGGGAAACAGGAGTAAAGCCTGAGAGAACTTCGAAAGCTGTACCGGCCAGAACGCATGAGACTGCGTCAGACACAAGACTGCCGGGCCGCACAACAGAGGAAATGCAGGCCGGGAAAGCTTCAGATGATAACGAGACGGCCGGAAAAGTAAAGGCAGGACAGCCGCAGGATCTGGACTATTTTATGGAGCAGATGAAAAAAAGAGTCAGCGCCTATCATGCCCGGCGTTCCTGTGCAGAGGTAAAAGATACTTCCTCAGTCTTTAAGCCCGAAATACAGACAGACCGTATCCGGGAGGCTTCAGGCTATGCTGTTCCTAAAAAGCGGGAGAAATCAGATGAAAAGCCTCAGCAGCTTAATCTGTTTGAGGAAAAACTACTGAAGCAGGATATACATGCAGAGTATAAAATCATAGGACAGGTATTTGCTACCTACTGGCTGATAGAGTATAAGGACAATCTGTATATTATCGACCAGCATGCGGCACATGAGCGGGTGCTCTATGAGCGGACGCTTAAAAGCATGCGTACGAGGGAGTTCACCTCTCAGATGCTGAGTCCGCCTGTTATATTGAATCTGACTATGCAGGAGGCAGAGCTTCTGGAGAATTATAAGGAGCAGTTTGTGCGGATCGGATTTGAATTTGAGGATTTCGGGCAGGAGTCCTATGCGGTGCGGGCAGTTCCAGATAATCTTTTTGGGATTGCAAAAAAAGAGCTGCTTTTGGAGATGATTGACGGCCTGTCAGATGAAATCAGCCGGAATATGACGACAGGTTTAATTGATGAAAAGATTGCTTCCATGTCCTGTAAAGCGGCGGTAAAGGGAAATATGCGGCTTACTGCTGCAGAGGTGGATGCGCTGATCGGCGAGCTTCTTACTTTGGACAATCCATATCACTGTCCTCACGGAAGACCTACCATTATCGCTATGTCCAGACGGGAGCTTGAGAAAAAATTCAAAAGGATTGTGTAAAATATGAAGAAACCATTAGTAGTCCTGACTGGGCCTACTGCTGTGGGAAAGACAAAATTGTCGATTGGACTTGCTAAAGCAATTGGAGGAGAGATTATCTCTGCCGATTCTATGCAGGTGTATAAATACATGGACATCGGTTCGGCAAAGATCCGCCCTGAAGAGATGGAGGGAGTTCCCCACTATCTGGTGGATGAGCTTATGCCCTCTGACGAGTTTCATGTAGTCCGGTTCCAGCAGATGGCAAAGGAGGCAATGGCGCGTATCTACGCCCGCGGACATATTCCGATTGTGGTGGGTGGAACCGGGTTTTATATACAGGCGCTTCTCTATGATATTGATTTTACAGAGGAACCAAAGGAGGCTTCGTTTCGGCGGGAGCTTGAAGCTTACGAAAGGCAGTACGGTGCAGATGCCCTTCATGCCAGGCTTCAGGCTGTAGATCCGGCATCGGCAGAAGCGATTCATAAGAATAATGTGAAGCGGGTCATACGGGCGCTTGAGTATTATAAGCAGACTGGACAGCGGATTTCCGAGCACAACGAACGGGAACGCAGGAAACAGTCCCCCTATCGTTTCGCTTATTTTGTGCTGAGCGATGACAGGGCAGGTTTGTATGCCAGAATAGACAGCCGGGTAGATCAGATGATGGAGGAAGGACTTTTGGAGGAAGTAAAAGCGCTGAAGGTTAAGGGGTACGACAGCGCAATGGTCTCTATGCAGGGACTTGGGTACAAGGAGCTTTTTGAATATCTGGAAGGGACCTGCAGCCTTTCAGATGCCGTGTACCGCATCAAGCGGGATACGAGGCATTTTGCCAAAAGACAGATTACATGGTTCAAGAGGGAGAAGGACGTAATCTGGATTGACAAAAGAGCATGTAACTATGACGAAAAAAAAATATTAGATACCATATTGGGGCATTTGGAGGGAGTATTATGCTGCGAAGAGTTTTTGGACGTTCCAAATTCGTAAAAAAGATGAACACACTAATGGAGGTTTATTCCTGCAGCCACAATGCAGAGATGACCTACCGGGAGCTTTTAAGGCTGGAGCCTTTGATTCGAAGGCAGGGAGAGGCCTATCTCTATGAGCTGAACCGGGCCGCACTTCTATATGATATGAAGCGGTTTAAGGAGGCGGCGGATGTTCTGCTTGAGATACCGCCCTTTAATCCGGAATTTGACGCCAAATGTGCACAGATGAAAACGAAGGTTATGGAGGCAATGTAGAATAGGAATGGATAAAGATAAGCTTTTTGATTTATACAGGGAAATGGGCATAAGGCGTGAAATATGTGAATTTGGTGCTGTAATAGAGGCCGGGCTTGGAAAGCGTTTTGCGGCAATTGACCGGACGGCAGAATATAACCAGATGAAGGTCATAGGAGCCATGCAGAAAAATAAAGTGCAGGAGGGCTGCTTTCACTATGCAAGCGGTTATGGCTATAACGACTGGGGACGGGATACTCTGGAGGATACCTATGCGTCTGTGTTTCACACGGAAAGTGCGCTGGTGCGTCCTCAGATTACCTGCGGGACCCATGCGCTGGCATTGGCGCTTGGTGCAAATCTAAGACCGGGAGATGAACTTCTGTCGGCGTCCGGAAAGCCTTATGATACACTGGAGGAGGTGATCGGAATACGTCCTTCCTCCGGTTCACTGGCCGAGTATGGGATTACTTACTCCCAGGCGGATCTTTTAAAGGACGGAAGCTTTGACTATGAGGCGATTGAAAGGGCACTTACTGATAAAACGAAGCTTGTTGCCATCCAGCGGTCCAAGGGTTATCAGACAAGACCCAGCTTTTCTGTAGAACAGATTGGACAGGTGATAGCATTCGTGAAGGAAAAGAAGCCTGATGTTATCTGTATGGTAGATAACTGCTACGGAGAATTTGTAGAGATGATTGAGCCAAGCGATGTCGGCGCCGACCTGGTGGTAGGGTCTCTCATTAAAAATCCGGGCGGAGGACTTGCCCCTATCGGCGGATATATAGCAGGAAAGAAGGAGCTTATTGACGCCTGCGGATACCGGCTTACATCGCCGGGGCTGGGAAAAGAGGTGGGAGCCTCTCTCGGTACGAAGCAGTCCTTTTACCAGGGGCTTTTTCTGGCTCCTGCGGTGACGGCAGGAGCGCTTAAGGGGGCGGTCTTTGCCGCTAATATCTATGAGAGGCTTGGATTCCCTGTTGTGCCGGACGGGACAGAGAGCCGTCATGATATCATCCAGGCGGTAGAGCTTGGAACGGCAGAGGGAGTTATTGCTTTCTGCCGGGGAATTCAGGCGGCGGCACCGGTGGATTCTTTTGTTACTCCGGAGCCCTGGGCCATGCCGGGCTATGACAGTGACGTGATTATGGCGGCCGGCGCATTTGTACAGGGATCGTCCATTGAACTCAGCGCAGATGCTCCGATTAAGCCGCCCTATGCAGTATATTTTCAGGGAGGACTTACCTGGCAGCATGCGAAATTCGGTATTTTGATGTCGCTGGAATATATGATGCGGGAAGGACTTGTTAAGAAGCTTCCGGGAGAAAACAGATGAGGACAGTTGGAATTATCGGCGGCGGCGCTTCCGGGCTTGCAGCAGCCATTACTGCGGCTTCGGAAAAAACAGTCCGCGTTTTTGTATTAGAGCATCAAGAAAAGGCGGGGCGTAAGCTGCTTTCTACCGGAAACGGGCGCTGCAATCTGACCAATGAAAATATGTCCCCCTCCTTTTTCAGAAGCCGGGAGCCGGAGGCTGTAAAAACAGTGCTTAAGTGTTTCGGATATGAGGAGACGATAAGGTTTTTTCACGGACTGGGACTTATGACAAAGTCCAAAAACGGCTATGTCTATCCGAGAAGTGCTCAGGCATCGGCAGTGCTTCACACCCTCCGGCAGGAGGCGGAACGTCTCGGCGTCCAGATTCATACAGGTGTTCATGTGGCGGAAATCCGGCAGAAAAGGGGAAAGTTCCTTATCTATGCAGGAGGAAAGGCGTATGATGCAGACCGCGTGCTTCTTTCCGCCGGCGGAAAAGCATCGCCGGTACTTGGGTCTGACGGAAGCGGCTACACACTTGCAAAGCAGCTGGGGCACACTCTTGTGCCGGTAATGCCCGCACTGGTTCAGCTTAAAGTTCATTCCTGTCCTCTCGCCAAGGCTGCCGGGATGCGTATAGATGCAGGAGTAAGGATTCTGGTAAACGGAAAATCTGCAGCCGGGGACAGAGGAGAGCTTCTTCTTACGTCTTATGGAATCTCCGGGATTCCGGTATTTCAGGTGAGCCGCTTTGCTTCCGGTGCGCTTAGAGAAGGGAAGCGGGTGCAGGCGGAGCTTGATTTGCTTTCAGACCTTTCGGAGGCGGATTTTTTCCAGTATCTGATCTGTCAGAAGAGGAACAGAGGAGAACTTCCGGCTTCTGCGTATCTGAGCGGAGTGTTCCCGGATAAGCTGGTGCCGTGTCTTTTGTCCCTTTCGGGAATTTCGGCCCGCAGGAAGGTGAAGGAGATTTCCGAAGATAAGCTTCGGTATCTGGCCTGTCAGTGTAAGCATCTGATGCTTCAGATTGAAGCAGACAACGGCTTTGACAACGCTCAGGTATGTGCGGGAGGGGTAAGTCTTAAGGAGATTGACTGCAGAACTATGCAGTCCCGCCTGGTAAAGGGTGTCTATCTGACCGGCGAGCTTCTGGATGCCGACGGAATCTGCGGCGGATATAATCTGCAGTGGGCGTGGGCAACCGGCTGTCTGGCGGGGAGAGCGGCCGCACAGGCGGAGGAGATAAGGAAGGTAAGGAAATAAAATTATGATTCAGATACAGCAGCTGCGTCTTCCGGTGTCTCATCCGGAAAATGCATTGAAAAAGAAACTTTTGAGTGTGCTGCGCATCCGGGAATCGGATCTATTGTCTTATGAAATCTGCAGACATTCCCTGGATGCCAGAAAAAAACCGGTTCTTTTTGATATATATACCGTGGACGCAGAGGTAAAAAAAGAAGCACAGGTTTTAAGAAGGATTCAGAATAAAAATATCACTGTCAAAAAGAGGGAGCCTGCATACGTCTGTGAGCCTTCCGGGCTTAAGCCGCTGAATTACCGGCCTGTTATTATCGGCACAGGTCCTGCCGGTCTTTTCTGCGGATATTCTCTTGCCCGGATGGGATACCGGCCGGTTCTTCTGGAGCGGGGAGCCGATATGGATACTCGGATTCAGGATGTAGAACATTTTTGGGACGGAGGAGAATTGTCTGCGGAATCTAATGTTCAGTTCGGAGAGGGAGGAGCAGGCACTTTTTCCGACGGGAAATTAAACACATCGATCCGCGGCGAAAAGGGACGAAGCAAAGAGGTGCTGCGTCTCTTTGTAAAATTCGGCGCTCCGGAAAGTATTTTATATGAGCATATGCCTCACATCGGAACGGATATTCTCAGGAATGTAGTAAAAAATATACGTATGGAGATCTGCCGGCTGGGCGGAGAGGTGAGATTTCACACAAAAGCAGTAGATTTTTATACTGAGCCGGCTCCTGATGAGTCTGAGAGAAAACGGCTGTCAGCGCTTGTTGTCCGGAATACTCTGACAGGCCGGGAGGAGATTATAAAAACTAATCTGGCGGTGCTGGCAGTCGGACACAGTGCCAGAGATACTTTTGTCATGTTAAGGGACCGAAGACTGCCTCTTAAGCCGAAGGCCTTTGCGGTAGGGTTCCGAATGGAGCATGCCCAGACCTTTATTGATAAGTCTCAATATGGAAGAAGCAGAGGAAAAGGGCTTCCCGCCGCTTCCTATAAGCTGACGGCAAATCTGCCGGATAAAAGAGGAGTATATACCTTCTGCATGTGTCCGGGCGGTTATGTGGTGAATGCTTCCTCGGAGGAGGGCCGTATTGCAGTAAACGGCATGAGCTACAGCGGGCGTAACGGAAAAAATGCAAATAGCGCTGTAGTGGTGACCGTGTCACCGGAGGATTACGGCGGGGATGATGTCCTTGCCGGGATGGAATTTCAGAGGCGTCTGGAGGAGACGGCTTTCCAGGCCGGGAACGGAGCTGTACCGGTACAGCTTCTGAAGGATTTTCGTGCAGATATTCCGTCCGTAGGACCGGGTACGGTACTGCCTCAGATAAAAGGAGCCTATGCCTGGACAAATGTCCGGAGGATCTTTCCTGACTGGCTTTCTGCAGCTGTTGAATCTGGGATTGATGCATTTGACAAGAAGCTTCCGGGGTATGGGATGGGGGATGCTGTTCTTTCCGGCGTGGAGAGCCGGACGTCTTCTCCGGTTCGGATTTTGCGAGATGAAAACCTTGAAAGTACAGTCCGGGGAATCTATCCCTGCGGAGAAGGAGCGGGCTATGCAGGCGGTATTACATCAGCTGCCACGGATGGACTAAAAGTGTCAGAAGCCGTCAGCAGAATCTATCTGCCATTCGACACAGACGACCAAGCTTAAGAAATTTTTAATGCTCTGGGTATATACACCTTTCTGTAAATATGATAAAATGTATTGAGTTTTTCGATAGAGAGAAATATGAGGAGGAGTACATATGAAAGGAACAGGAAGCAAAAATGCGTGGGCGCTGTTCCTGCTTATTCTTGCAGGAATTGTGCTGGGCGGTTTTATTGGTATGCTGACAGAAGGTGTCTCTGCACTCAGCTGGCTCGGATACGGACAGACCTTCGGGCTGGATGCACCGATTGTCTTAAATCTGGGACTTCTGGTTATTACCTTCGGACTGAACATTAAAATTACGATTGCAAGTATTGTCGGTGTTATCCTTGCAGTTATTATTTACCGCTTCTTATAGCTTTCCATTCAGCCATGCAGCTTTGACTGTATAAAAGGCTGCTCTTTACGGCATCTTTAAGCTGTATAGCTGCTTCTATTACAAAAGAGCATCGTCGAATCTAAAGGAACATATGAATCAAACAAATACCATGAAAGATATACCGAGTATGGAGCGTCCCTATGAGAAATGTGAACGGCGGGGGGCACAGAGCTTAAGTGATGTAGAGCTTTTGGCGGTACTGCTCCGCACGGGAACAAGAGGTGAGAATGCGCTGGAGCTTTCCGAGCGGATTCTTTATCATGCCGGTGAAAACGGAATCTTAAGCATACACCAGTTTAACAAAGAGCGGCTGATGCGTATCAAGGGTATAGGTAAAGTGAAGGCAATCCAGATTTCCTGTATTTCGGAGCTTGCGAAACGCCTTGCAAAGACATCGGCTCAGGAGCTTTTAAGCTTTGGAGATCCAAATTCCATCGCCAGATATTACATGGAAGATTTGAGACATGAAAAGCAGGAGCATATGAAGCTTCTGATGCTGAATACGAAGTCAAAGCTTATCGGGGAGACGGATATTTCAAAAGGAACGGTAAATGCCTCCCTGATTACGCCGCGGGAGCTTTTTATAGAAGCGCTGCAGAAAAATGCCGTGTCCATTGTAATCATGCATAATCACCCAAGCGGCGACCCGACGCCAAGCAGAGAGGACAAGCTGGCAACAAGGCGGATTCAAGAGGCAGGCGCCTTAATCGGAATTGATCTGTTAGATCACATTATAATTGGCAATAATTGTTACAGCAGCTTTCGTGAAGAAGGACTGCTCTAGTATGCAGAAATCCGGCGGCTGTCATAGTTCTGCATACGAGAAAGGATTTTAAATATATGGCAAGAAACACATACGGACTGGATCTTGGCTCTTATGATATAAAGGTTTATGATAAGAAACAGGATACAATATGGAAAGAAAAAAGTGTCATTGCAATTGAAGACAGACGTGAGATTTTTGCTGTAGGCGACGATGCTTACAGTATGTACGAGAAAACGCCTCCCTCTATAGAGGTATTATTTCCTATGAAAAAGGGGGTTATTTCCCGGTTTAACTATATGCAGTTTCTGCTCCAGAATCTTCTTAAAAGAGGGCGGCAGTTTGCTAATGGTTCGGAATATGTAATTGCCGTTCCTACGGATGTGTCAGAGGTACAAAAAAAAGCATTTTTTGATTTGGTGATACATTCTACTGCGAGAGCGAAAGAGGTCAATATTGTAGAGCGTTCTATTGCAGATGCTCTCGGTCTGAATATAGATGCGAGAAATACAAAGGGTGTTTTTATTGCAAATTTCGGCGGTGAGACTACAGAGCTTTCTGTAATTGCCGGAGGAGGACTGGTTTTAAATCGTCTGATGACTATCGGGGGTGTTGATTTTGACCAGGCAATTATCAATCTGATCCGGCATAATCATGATTTCCTGATTGGAAGCCATACGGCGGAACAGCTCCGCCAAAGGTTTGATGTATTTATGGCAGACTCGGATGCAGCTCTTATGGCGGCGGGAAGAGACTTGATTACAGGGCTTCCGATGCAGAAGCCGATTTCTGTCAATCTGGTGCGGGCAGCTATCCGTGATCCGATTATGGAATGCGTACATGCGATGCAGTCGTTGCTTGACAGAACCCCTCCGGAGGTGAGAAAGGCGATTTATGAAAACGGCATTTTCCTTACCGGAGGCGTAGCAAATACAAACGGTCTGGATGCGTACATTGAAAAGCATTTAAAAATTAAGACGAGAACAGCTGTTAATCCTGATATCTGTGCAGTTAGCGGCCTGAAGAGAGTTATTCTTTCCAAGGATTTAAGACAGCTTGCATTTTCAATGCTAGATGATAAATATAGGTGGATGAGATAATATGAAGATAAAAAATCAAACTTCTCTTTCAAGTAAATACTGGCTCATTATCCTTGTGCTGATCTGTCTTTTGCTCTTGGGAATAGAGCGGTTTACAGACAGCGGAGGACCTTTGAGGCTGGTTGGAAATTATACTATCATCCCTATGCAGAGGGGAATCAGCTATGTAGGAAGGTGGCTGAGCGATATCTCGGACAATTTTGAAACATTGGAAGATGTCCGAAAGGAAAAGGATGCACTCCAGGCGAAGGTGGACGAGCTGACAATTGATAATACGAGACTTAGACAGGAGCAGTATGAGCTGGACCGGTTAAGAGAGCTTTTTAAATTAGATTCCCACTATTCGGACTATGAAAAGATCGGCGCCCATGTGATAGCCAGCAACGGAAGCAATTGGTTCAGTGATTTCACGATCGACAAGGGAAGTAATGACGGTATTAAGGTAAACTGCAATGTACTTGCGGGAAGCGGTCTGGTAGGAATCGTGACGGAGGTAGGACCGGATTATGCCCGTGTTCGTTCTATTATTGACGATGCCAGCAACGTAAGCGCAATGGTGCTTCCGACAGCCGATACCTGTATGGTGCGGGGAGATTTGAAGCTGATTGCAGACGGAAGACTTCGTTTTGAGAAGCTGGCGAACAATGAGAATGATATTCAGGTAGGAGAACAGATTGTAACTTCACATGTGAGCGACAGATTTGTACAGGGAATCTTTATCGGATATATCAGTGAGATTGAGGTGGATTCCAATAACCTGACCCGCTCAGGCTATATTACGCCTGCAGTGGATTTCAGTAAGCTTCAGGAGGTACTTGTAATTACATCGACGAAGGACGAGATGACGAAAGGAACTGAGGAAGAATGAAAAGAAAAACAGCAGTGTTAGTTATTATCATTATCTGCTTTCTTTTCCAAAGCTCCATATTTTCTCATATGGAGTTTGCTGCAGTAGGTCCGAATCTTCTGCTGATTGTCGCAGCCTCTTTTGGATTTATGCGCGGGAAAAAAGAAGGTATGATGGTAGGATTTACAGCCGGTATATTTTTTGATGTATTTTGGGGAGGAGTTCTGGGATTCAACATGCTTCTCTTCACCTTGATTGGATATTTCAACGGCTCTTTTCAGCGCCTGTTTTATGACGAGGATATCAAGCTTCCGCTTGTGCTGATCGGCGTAAGTGAATTGATATACGGACTAATTACATGCTTTTGTCTCTATGTCCTGAGAGGCGATTTTGCTTTTATGGCACATCTGGCAGATATCATTCTGCCGGAGCTTGTATATACGATACTGGCAACCCTGGTCTTATATCAGATTATATTACATGTAAACAAAAAGTTGGAAGAAGAAGAACAAAGGAGTGCAAGTAAGTTTGTATAGTTTGTGGGAAAGGATAAAAAGCGGAATAACCGGAATTATCAAGTCCAGAGTATTTGTAGTTGCTGTGATATTCTGTATGTTGTCTGCGGTTTTGGTTCAGAGAGTATTCTATCTGCAGATTGTAAAGGGGCAGGATTATTCTGACAGATATGAGCTCCAGATTCAAAAGACAAGAGACGTAGAAGGAACACGCGGAAATATTTATGACAGAAACGGAAAGCTTCTTGCCTACAATGAGCTTGCCTATTCTGTTACCATCGAAGACAATGGCGAATATGACTCAAGAAAAGAAAAAAACAAGGAGCTGAATGATGTGGTATCCCGTGTCATCGAGATGACAGAGGCAAACGGCGACATGGTTATCCGTGATTTCGGTGTTATTCTTGACAACAACGATGAGTATATTTTCATGTCAGACAATGATACACAGCGTCTGCGGTTTGTAGCAGATGTTTATGGCCTGAGGACGATTGACGAATTATCCTCGAAGCAGAAAAATCAGACTGCAGGAGAGCTTATAGATTATCTGTGTACAGATGAGAGCTACGGCTATGGAATAAATCAGAAAAAGATGTCGAAGGAAGCCGTGCTTAAGCTTGTAAATGTCCGCTATGCCATGTCATTAAATAGTTTTCAGAAATATATCGCTACGACCATTGCAGAGGACGTAAGTGAAGAGACGGTTGCGGATATTATGGAAAATTTAGATTCTCTCCAGGGTGTCAGCATCGAGGAGGAGTCTCTGCGGCGGTATACTGACAGTGAATGCTTTGCTAATATTATCGGTTATACAGGGCAGATATCGAATGAAGAATATGATGCGCTTGACAAGGAAGAGCAGAAAAGGTATGAAAAAACCGACACCATCGGAAAATCCGGTATTGAGCAGAGTATGGATTCGGTTCTTAAGGGAGAAAAAGGAGAGGTCAAGCTTTACGTCAACAGTGTCGGAAAGGTCATTGAGACAGTGAATAAAACGGAGGCAAAGGCCGGAAATGATCTATATCTTTCTATTGATGCTGATCTTCAGAAGGTAGTATATCATCTGATTGAGCAGGAGCTTGCAGGAATTCTGCTTGCCAAAATTCAGAACTCACTGGATTATGACAGAACCCAGGTAGAAGACGGCAATGAGGTTGTTATCCCCATCGGAGATGTCTATGATTCTTTTATCTCGAATGAGCTGATAGATATGCATCACTTTGCAGAAGATGATGCAAAGGCAACAGAGCAGGAGGTGTACGGTATATTTTCCTCCTACAAGGCAGAGCGCCTTCAGATGCTCGCAGAGGTATTAAATGATCCTGATGCGGCTGTGTATAGAGATATGACAAAAGAAACGCAGGCCTATCTGCTTTATATTGTAGACAATGTTCTTACCAGGAACACAGGAATCCTTATGTCGTCAGCAATCGATACAAGTGATGAGACTTATAAGGCATGGACAGATTCGGAATCAATTAATATATATCAGTATCTGAATTATGCTATTTCCAGGAATTGGATTGATACCTCTAAGCTTCAGTCTTATGTGCCGGATGGCGGACGTTATTCAGATTCCAGCGAATTATATAACGGCTTGACAGCGTATATTACAGAAAGTCTAAAGGCTGACAATGGATTTGATAAGCTTATTTACCGCTATATGATTAAAACCGGACATATCACAGGCCGGCAGATCTGTCTTATGCTCTATGAGCAGAATGTTCTGCCCTACGATGAGGCGCAGTATAACGGGCTTTTATCTGGAAATATCGGAGCTTATGATTTTGTCCGGGGAAAGCTTCAGACGCTTGAGATTACACCGGGGCAGATTGCGCTGGAGCCGTGTACCGGTTCTATGGTTATCACAGACACTGGAAGCGGAAAGGTGCTGGCCTGCGTATCTTATCCGGGATATGACAACAACCGGCTGGCCAATGCAATGGATTCCTCTTATTACAACAAGCTGGTGACGGACAAATCAAGGCCCTTTTACAACAGCGCCACCCAGGAAAAAACAGCGCCGGGGTCAACTTATAAGCCGGCGGTTGCAGCTGCCGGACTCACGGAAGGAGTTATAGATACAGGCACCTATATTACGTGCCACGGCACCTACCGCAAGGTAGAGCCTAATCCAAAATGCTGGATTGATCCTGGTGCACATGGAGGATTGGCAGTATCGGAGGCAATCGAGCATTCCTGCAACAGCTTTTTCTACGAGGTGGGCTATCGTCTGAGCCTTAAGGACGACGGTATTGATATGGTGGGAAATGACAATGACTCCGGAGAAGCGACCGAGTCCTATTACTCCAGTGATAAGGGTACGGACACTTTGGCCAAATATGCGGCTATGTTCGGATTAAATGAAACTACCGGACTGGAGATTCCTGAGGCAGAGCCGCAGATTTCCGATGAGGCTTCGGTGCCGTCTGCAATCGGCCAGGGCACAAATAACTATACGGTAAGCCAGCTTGCGCGTTATATAACGGCAGTGGCCAATAAGGGAACTGTATATGATCTTTCTCTTATAGAGAAGGTGACAGATGTTGACGGACAGACACTGGAGGAATTCGGATCGAAGGTAAAAAATAATATTGAAGAGGTATCCTCCAGCACATGGGATGCCATTCACACAGGTATGTATAATGTTGTATACAGGGAAAACAGCAGAACCTTTACGGAGATAAACAGAAGCGAGTATAGTTTATCCGGAAAGACAGGAACTGCACAGCAGAGCAAGACTCATCCTGACCACGCACTTTTTGTCGGCTTTGCTCCGAGTGAAAATCCGGAGATTGCCTTTGCCACGCGTATTGCTAACGGATATAGTTCCACTTATACGTGTGAGATTGCGCGGGATGTTATCAAATATTATTATGGACTGGCTTCAGAAGAGGAGGTTATTACAGGAAAAGCAGCAGAGATTGTAACCAATATTACTCACGGAGATTAAGGAAAGGGAGGGTGTATGTGAAAGATCCTGTTCGCATGAAAAGCAGCCGGTATGGTATCGTCCTGTGTCTTGACCCGGACATGCCTTACCCTAAGCTTTTGGAAGCGGTACAAGCGAGATTCGAAGCATCGGCACACTTTTTTGCCCATGCGGACATGGCGGTGGAGTTTAAAGGCCGCGCTTTCACAGAAGAGGAAGAGCTTCAGATGATAGAAACAATCGAGGAAGCTGCAGGAATACACATTATATGCATCATCAAAACAGATGAAATCACAGAAAGAATACACAAAAGAGTGCTGGATGAAAGCAGACATGCGCTCCATGCAAGAGACGGAATGTTCTATAAGGGTACGCTGCGAGAAAAGCAGATTCTTGAATCTGAGAGCAGTATTGTAATTATCGGTGACGTAGAAGAAGGCGCAAGAGTGATTTCCAGAGGAAATGTTGTCGTGACAGGCACCATTTACGGAAATATCACTGCCGGCGCAGGCGGTAATTATGAGGCAGTTATTGCTGCTCTTCATATGAGATCTGGAAGACTTAGAATCGGAGATATTGATTTAAAACCAGTTATAGGAGGAAGTTATTCATGGGCGAGGTTATTGTGATTACATCTGGAAAAGGCGGGGTCGGCAAGACAACGACAACAGCAAATATCGGAGCCGGGCTTTCGAAGCTCGGAAAAAAGGTGATTGTAATTGATACAGATCTGGGACTTCGAAACTTAGATGTTGTGATGGGACTGGAAAATCAGATCGTGTACAATCTGGTAGATGTGGTGGAGGGAACCTGCCGGTTAAAGCAGGCTCTGATACGGGACAAGCGCTATGAAAACCTGTATCTTCTGCCGTCTGCACAGACAAGAGACAAAACGGCAATCTCGCCGGGGCAGATGAAAAAGCTCACCTCTGAGCTTAGGGAGGAGTTTGATTACATACTTTTGGATTGTCCGGCCGGGATTGAACAAGGATTTCAGAATGCGATCGCAGGTGCGGACCGTGCCATCGTAGTGACAACACCGGAAGTATCTGCTATCCGGGATGCAGACCGCATCATCGGACTTTTAGAAAGTCATCAGATTAAAAACAATGCGCTTATTATCAATCGTATCCGTATGGATATGGTAAAAAAGGGAGATATGATGTCGGTAGATGATGTGACAGAGATTCTCTCAATTCCGCTTATCGGTGCAATTCCCGATGACGAGCAGGTTGTTATCGGGACCAATCAAGGAGAGCCGGTTATCAGTCTGGATTCCACTGCAGGAAAAATATATCTCAATATATGCCGGAGACTGATGGGTGAGGATGTCCCCTTTATGGAGCTTTATAACAACAAAGGATTTTTCGCAAGATTGTCGGATGTGTTCCGCAGAAATTAGGAGGCGCATCATGTTAAAACAATCCTCAGTATCGGTAGCAAAAAGCCGGCTGAAATCTCTGGTGATTTCCGACCGTGTGAAATGTACTCCCGGTGATTATGATAATATATGCAGAGAGCTGTATTATTCATTGTCAAAGTACATGGAGATTACGGAAGAAGAGTTTCGAGTTGACATATGCAGAACACATATACTAATTACATTTGCAGGAGATGAAACGTGAGATTACCCAAAATTATAACAAAACCTTACAAACTAAAAGATTACAAAATCACCCTGGTGATTCTGGTTGCAGCACTTTCGGTTATCGGAATCCAGGTAGTGGGAAGTGCAAGAGAATCCTTGCAGAACAGGCAGATTTTCGGCGTAACGATAGGCTTTATATTTATGCTGATTGTATCTCTTATTGATTATGTCTGGGTACTGGAATTTTACTGGCTGATTTACCTGGGTGCAATCGGAGGACTTATTCTTGTATTTATAATCGGCCAGGAGGTCAACGGAGCGACACGCTGGATTGACTTGGGATTTACAACGATTCAGCCTTCTGAATTTGCCAAAATTATGCTGATTTTGTTTTTTTCAAAGTTCATTATGAAGCATAAGGAAAACATAAATGATAAAATTACAATTATAAAATACGCAGGACTTGCGGGGATTCCTCTTGCACTTATACTTGCGGAGCCGAATCTTTCTACCACTATCTGTACTGCACTTGTAATCTGTCTTTTGATTTATGTTGGAGGGTTAAGCTATAAATTTATCGTATCTGTACTGCTTATATTGATTCCGGCATCGATTATCTTTTTAAATATTGCAGTACAGCCAAATCAGCCGTTTCTAAAGGATTATCAGCAAGAGCGTATTCTGGCGTTTCTGGAGCCTGAAAAATATGCAAGCGATGCGGCTTATCAGCAGAATAATTCTGAGATGGCCATCGGTTCCGGACAGCTTACGGGTAAGGGACTGAATAATAATACTACAACCTCTGTAAAGAACGGAAATTTTATTCTGGAGCCTCAGACAGATTTTATTTTTGCAATTATAGGTGAGGAATTAGGTTTTATCGGAAGCTGTATAATTATTGCGTTATTATTACTGATTGTGATACAATGTATATTAATAGGGGTTCGATCGCAGGACCTGGCAGGGCAGGTCATCTGCTGCGGGGTAGGCGGTCTGATTGGATTTCAGAGCTTTATCAATATCGGCGTTGCAACAAATCTTCTTCCAAATACAGGCGTACCGCTTCCCTTTGTCAGTTATGGACTTTCGTCTCTTGTCAGCTTGTATATTAGTATTGGATTTGTTTTAAATATAGGATTACAGCCGAAAAAATATCAGTAAGGAGTGAAAAGAAATGAATATTGGTCTGATTGCGCATGATTCAAAGAAAACTTTGATGCAGAATTTCTGTATTGCATACCGCGGAATTTTGAATAAACATGAATTGTATGCGACTGGGACGACCGGACGACTGATTGAAGAAGTAACAAACCTAAGTATTCATAAATATCTGGCCGGGCCGCTTGGCGGAAAACAGCAGCTGGGTGCCCAGATTGCCCAGAATGACATAGATGCGCTTATCTTTCTTCGGGAGCCGATGAACCCAAAGCCGCATGAGCCGGAGGTAAATGATGTCATCCGTCTGTGTGATACCTACAACATTCCGATGGCTACTAATCTGGCTACTGCAGAATTGATCATTTTAGCAATTGACAGAGGGGACCTTGATTGGCGTGAAATGTACCGGTAAGAAAGATAAGAAAAGAAAAATAAAACGCAGAAGACGGCTTATGACTGCAGTCTTGTCGCTGATATTGATTTGTATGTGTGCGGCTGCTGCGGGCATCTGGTATATAAAAATCGACTCAGAACCGGAATATCTGGCATTACAATATGAAAAATCCAGATATACGGGAAGTCTATACCGGGAAGAAGTTTTGTATGCAGATCATCTATGTGTAGCTTCTGAGGATATTCTGGCCGAAGGCGGGCCGGATGGCAGCGGCATCTATGCTGCCGGACTGTTTGATCTGAATGAAAATAGTGTAGACATGGCTTATCATATACATGAAAGGCTTTATCCGGCAAGCACGACAAAAACCATGACGGCGCTGGTAGCTATTAAAAACGGGAATTTGTCTGATGTTGTGACCGTATCGGAAAATGCCGCTGCAAGCTCGTTCGCTCCTGATGAGATGACCTGCGGAATCCGGGCCGGAGATCAGATAACGCTGGAGGATCTTATATACGGACTTTTATTATATTCGGGCAATGATAATGCAGTTGCTATTGCCGAGCATATAGCCGGAAGCAGCGAGGCCTTTGCAGAGATGATGAATGCACAGGCAGCGGAGCTTATGGCCACCAACAGCCACTTCGTGAATCCAAACGGACTGCACGATGAAAATCATTATACGACCGCCTATGATTTATATTTGATATTTAATGAATGTATTAAATATCCGGAATTTATAACTGTGATTCAGACTCCTTCCTATACAGCACATATTACGGGTGCTGACGGGACGGTCCGTGAGATGCCTTTGTCCCCTTCGCACTATTATGCACGCGGGAAGGCTAAAGCGCCGGCAGATGTTGTTATCGTCGGAGGAAAGACAGGGACGACGGATCAGGCAGGAAACTGCCTGATTCTTCTGGACCAGGACTTGAACCAGAAGCCGTATATATCGGTTGTAATGGGAGCAGAATCAAAAGATATGCTCTATCAGAATATGACCGCGTTGATTGAAACAATTCCTAAAAGTTAAGGATTTAAGAAGCAGAAGGGGTATCTCAGTTTGCAAAGATACCCCCTTTTTACTAGCTGTCTGTGCCTGATACACTGCCGATTCTTCCATACAGGCTGATAAGGTAAAGCCCGCATAATCCGACAAGCGTATAGATAATTCGTGAAAACCAGGACAGATTACCGAGCAGAAAGGCTACCAGATCAAAACGGAAGATACCTACCAGAAGCCAATTGACTGCTCCTATAATTACAAGTGTCAAAGCTGTATTATCAAACCATCTCATGAAATATTCCTCCTTTTAGGCTAGTATTACTTTAAATTTCCGGATTTATACATTTTGTGCAAAAATACATTTGACGCATGAGAAAGGAAACACAGATGTGTTATTATACGTATTCCGATTATTTGAAAAATAAATACGGCAGAAAGGTTTATAAGCTTCCGGTAAATCTCCCTGTAACATGTCCGAACCGTCTGGAAGGAGATAAAGGATGTGATTTTTGTGCAGAACAGGGGACAGGATTCGAAGCTGTGAAAAGCAGTGTTTCTGTAACAGAGCAGCTGAGATCAGCTCGTGCAGTGATCGAAAAAAAATATCATGCTCATAAATTTATAGCTTATTTTCAAAATTATACAAATACATTTTTGTCTTTGGATGAATTTGAACGATATATGACAGAGGCCGCCAGAGTTTCGGATGTGATAGAGCTTTCCATTTCTACAAGACCTGATTGTATACGAGAAGACTATTTAAAAGTATTACAGTATATTCAAAAGGTATATGGTCTGGAAATTACTGTGGAGCTAGGCCTCCAGACTGTAAATTATCATACACTCCGTCTGTTCCACAGAGGTCATACGCTTGCCGAATATATTGATGCAGTAAGGCAGATTCAGGAGTATGAATTTGAAATCTGCACTCATGTGATTTTAAATCTTCCGGGAGATACGGATGAAGATGCCGTGGAGACTGCAAAAATCCTATCGGCCCTTAAGATACAGACCGTAAAGCTTCATTCTCTTTATATCGCCAAACATACCCGGTTGTGTGAAGCCTATGAAAATGGTACAATAACCATATGTTCAAAGGACGAGTATATAAAGCGGCTGATTCTATTTCTTGAATTTCTGGCTCCGGACATTGCAGTAGAGCGTCTCTTTAGCAGAATTCCAAAAGAAGATTCCGTATTTTCCAATTGGGGGATGAGCTGGTGGAAGTTAAAAGATGAGGTTACAGATAAAATGAAGGAGAAGGATACTTATCAGGGGAAAAACTTTCATTACCTGGCAGGAGCAGCGCTTAAGAAGCTTAAGGGGGAAGAAGGATTTGGCATCACATAAAAATACCAATATTACTGTATTTCGCAGAAAATGGCACCTGAATATTGGAGTTGTCATTTTCGGAGTTGTTTTTATTTATCTGGCATTTACGATACTTACATATCTTACAAAAGAACGTATCACACCTTATGAAGTAAGAGAAGGCTCCATCCTAAAAGACAATGCATATACTGGATTTGCCGTGCGCGAGGAGAGTGTAGTCACAGCGGAGGCGGACGGCTATATAAATTATTTCACGCCGGAAGGAAACCGGGCCGGAGCAAAAACGAAGGTCTATTCGCTGTCTTCGGAGAAGCTTGATTTTTTAGACAATGAATCGAAAGAAGCAAGAGAGCTTACTGTTGAGGAGAGGGATTCTTTGTTGTTTAAAACCCAGAATTTCACTGAAAATTTTAAAGAGGAACAGTTCAGTGATGTGTATGCACTTAAGGATTCGGTCCAGAATGTTTTAGACAGTAAATCAAACCAAAGCCGCAAGGAACAGCTAAATGAGATGCTGGAATCCGGTATTTCCGGTATTCAGGCATATTCTGCCGTCTCTGCCGGTATGGTCATCTATCAGGTTGACGGCTATGAAGATGTCGCTGTCAGTGATGTAACGGAGGCTATGATTGCCAAAGCAGATTATCAGCCTGTAAATTTTCATAATAATACAAAGGTAAATGCCGGAGATCAGGTTTATAAGCTGATTACCAGTGACATCTGGACATTAGTAATCCTGCTTGATGACGAAACAGCTCAGGAAATGATGGATATGAAGTCTGTAAAGGTTATGTTTTCTAAAGACCATGAGACTACCTGGGCAGATTTTGCAGTCTATAATACACCGGAGGCAGACTTAGGGTTTTTAACCTTTGACTCTTCTATGGTTCGGTATGCGAAGGAACGGTATTTGAACGTTGAGCTGATTCTGGAAGATGAATCCGGACTTAAGATTCCAAAGTCCTCTGTTGTCAGTAAGGATTTTTATACAGTTCCTGAGGCTTATCTTACACAAGGAGGAAACAGTAAGGGAATCGGCGTGCTGGTAAAGGAAGCGGACGGGAGTACTCATTTTACGAATGCTGCAGTCTATTATCAGGATGCAGAGACAGGGACTGCTTATTTGTCTCCGGATGATTTTGAGCCCGGTACAGTGCTTGTTAAGGAGGATTCTAAGGAGACGTATGAACTCAAAGAGAAAAAGGCTCTAAAAGGAGTTTATAATATTAATAAAGGATATGCTGTATTTAAGCAGATTCAAATTCTCTGCGAGAGTGAAGAGTATTATATTGTTGAGGCCGGAAATGATTACGGACTTTCCAATTATGACAGGATTGCGCTTGCAGGAAAGAATGTAAAGGAAAATGATGTGGTATTTTGATTATGTTGTACAGTATCATAAATAAGCTGAGGAAGGGAGTATAAATATGCTGAAACATAATATGGACCAGGTAGAGGAGGAAATCTGTAAAGCCTGTGAAAGAAGCGGGAGAAGCCGGGACTTGGTTACTTTGATAGCGGTCAGCAAGACAAAGCCTGTGGAGGTGCTTCAGGAGGCATATAATCTGGGAGTAAGGGTATTTGGAGAAAATAAAGTACAGGAGCTGTCAGAAAAAAGCGAGGCGCTTCCAGATGATATTCATTGGCATATGATTGGACATCTGCAGACGAATAAGGTGAAATATATTATCGATAAGGTTGATTTGATACATTCTGTTGATTCATTTCGTCTGGCTGAGACTATTGAAAGAGAGGCTGCAAAACGTAACTTGACTGCGAATATTTTAATAGAAGTCAATGTTGCCGGTGAAGAGAGCAAATTTGGTATTAAACCAGAGGAAACACTTGATTTTGTATATAAGCTTTCCGAGCTCCCCCATATCTGTGTAAAGGGGCTTATGACAATTGCTCCTTTTGTAGAAAACCAAGAGGAGAACCGCCCGATTTTCGCCCGTCTGCGCAAATTATCTGTTGACATTGAAAGAAAAAACATCCATAATACTACTATGGGCATACTTTCAATGGGTATGACGAACGATTATCAGACAGCAATAGAAGAGGGTGCAACCATGATACGGGTGGGGACCGGGATTTTCGGTGCACGTGATGTATACCCAGGGCAAACAAACGTAAGATAGGAGAAGATATAAATGGGAGTATTAGATAAGTTTCTGGACATCATGAAGTTAAGCGACGATGATGATTACGAAGATGACTTTTTTGATGACGAATACGAAGATGAGTATGAAGAGAAACCGAAGAAAAACTTCTTCCGTAAGGGGAAAAATTACAATGAATACGAAGATGAGTACGAGGATGAATATGAAGTGCCAGCAAGAGTTTCCAGGTCTTCTTCCAGATCCTCGGGGCGTTCCAATAATAAAGTAACTCCGATGCGTCAGATGGAGAGACGACCCAGTGTCAGTATGGAGGTTTGTGTGATCAAACCGACGTCTGTGGAGGATGCAAGAGAGATTACGGAGACGCTTCTTGGAAGCCGTACGGTTATTCTGAATCTGGAAGGATTAGACCTTGAGATTGCGCAGCGCATTATTGACTTTACATCGGGTGCTACTTATGCAATCAGTGGAAATCTGCAGAAAATTTCTAATTACATATTCCTTGTGACACCTACCAACGTTGATATATCCGGAGACCTGCAGGATCTTCTTAACACTTCTTTTGACGCATCGTCCATGCGTTCCAGATTCTAGGACCTGCTGCAATGAACAAGGAAGAGACATTACTTAAGAAAAGATTAGCCGAGCTGTCAGGGCTGGCTTATAACCGTGGTATTATTATGTATTCAGATTTTTTGAATCTGAATGAACAGAATATACTGAATACGATTCCGAAAGATATGTTATCTGCAAAATATGTGACATACGGAGGATATGATTTATCAGAGCGTCAGATGGCTGCATTTCTACCTGATGCTCTTTGTGTGTTGCCGGAGGAGATTCCCTATCCGATACAGGCGGTGGAAATCCAGCCGGTAAACGAACGCTTTGCAAAGCCGCTTTCCCATCGGGATTATCTTGGTTCAATTATGAGTCTTGGAATTGACAGATGTAAGATTGGAGATATTATAATAGACGGAGATAGAGCGGCTGTATTTGCAAGAAAAGAAATTGCTTCCTATCTTGCGGAAGCTTTGACTCGGATCCGGCATACTACAATTAGGACAGCGGTGAAAGAAACAACAGATATTGTTTATATGCCACGATATGAAGCATTGAAGGGAACCGTTCCGTCTGTAAGACTGGATACCGTGCTGTCTGCGGCATATTCTCTTTCCAGAAGCAAGATGACTCCCTATATAGAGGGCGGGAAAGTTTTTGTAAATGGAAAACTTATCACAAGTAACGGATATCACCTGAAAAACGGGGATATTATATCTGTGAGGGGACTTGGACGAATCATTTATGACGGAATTTTATCTGAGACAAAAAAAGGACGTTATATGGTGTCTGTTCGAAAATATATATAGTATAAGATAATATCATCTATAAATTAAAGATATGATACTGCTGCAGGCTTGCAGGAATTAGATTTGAAGTGCAGGCTGCAGAGAAATAAAAAATTATAGATATAAGGGGTATCAATATAAGTATGAAAAATAAAAAACCGCGTCTTCGCTATTATCTCTCAGCTTTAGCCTTAGCTGTCATCGGAGTTTTTCTTGACCAGTATACGAAATATCTTGCGATTATAAAGCTGAAAGGCAGCAGTCCGTATATTATACTGGAAAATATCTTTCAGCTTGAGTATCTGGAGAATCGGGGAGCAGCATTCGGACTGTTTCAGAATCAGCGTCTGTTCTTTTTTTTAAGTGTTGTTTTTATTTGTATTGCTGTAATTTGGTTTTACGGAAGGGTTCCCATGGAAAAGCGTTACCTTCCTCTTAGAATCTGTGCAGTATTAATTGTGGCAGGGGCCTTTGGCAATTTTATTGATCGTGTGAGACTGGAATATGTGGTAGATTTTTTCTACTTTAAATTGATTGATTTTCCGATTTTTAATGTGGCAGATATCTATGTAACGGTTTCAACGGCCGTACTTATTTTTTTCCTGTGTTTTTATTATAAGGAGGAAGACCTTGAACGAATTTTTCATAGTAGAAAGTGAGGAAGGCGAGCGGATAGACAGATATCTTTCCGAGACAGTGGAAGGAAAATCCCGCACCTATCTGCAAAAGCTGATTAAGGATGAATATGTGAAAGTGAACGGTAAGCCTGTAAAACCAAATTACAGGCTGATTTTAGGTGATCAGGTAGAAATGGTTTTTCCAGATGTGAAGGAGCCGGATATTGTACCGGAGAATATTCCGCTCGATATCCTTTATGAGGATGCGGATATTATTATTGTCAATAAGCCGAAGCAGATGGTGGTGCATCCGGCTCCGGGACATTATACAGGGACATTAGTCAATGCTTTGATGTATCACTGCGGCTCGGAATTGTCTGGTATAAACGGAACCATGCGCCCTGGAATCGTCCACCGGATTGATATGGATACTACAGGCTCCCTTGTCGTATGTAAAAATGATACGGCCCATCAGTGTCTGTCAGCACAGCTTAAGGAGCATAATATTCATCGTATCTATGAGGCAGTCGTACACGGAAATCTTAAGGAGGAAAAGGGGACGATTAATATGCCTGTCGGAAGGCATCCGACGGAGCGTAAGAAAATGAGTACACATGCAAAGCATGCCAGGCCGGCCGTCACACATTATCAGGTGCTTCAGCGTTTTGGAGATTACACTTATGTGCGGTGTCAGCTGGAAACCGGCAGAACTCATCAGATTAGAGTGCATATGGCATATATAGGACATCCTATATTGGGCGATACGGTGTACGGGCAAAAAAAATGTCCGTTTCCCGGGCTTATCGGGCAGACACTTCATGCCCGTACGCTTGGGATAATCCACCCGCGAAGCGGAGAGTATCTGGAGGTAGAAGCACCGCTTCCGGAATATTTTGTTAAATTATTGAACAAATTATAACAAATTAAGCAAAATTCTGTACTTATTTCCTGAATTATTATATAATATGTATATGATATTAATATCGGAGGGTCATGCTGGCTGCATTTGAATATGGATGCGCATGGCTTTAGGATTCGTAAAACACGGAAAAGGGAGTGTGTAGTATGGCAAAAACTAATACAATTATTACGATTGGCAGGCAGTTCGGCAGTGCCGGACGTGAGATAGGATATAAGGTCGCAGAGGATCTGGGGATTAAATTGTACGATAAAGAAATGCTGGACCGGGCTGCGAAGGAAAGCGGCATCTGTCAGGAGCTGTTTGAGACACATGATGAAAAACCAACCAACAGCTTCTTATATTCTCTAGTTATGGATACGTATTCTCTTGGCTACTCATCCGGAAG
Organism: uncultured Lachnospiraceae bacterium; assembly: GCA_946558465.1. Classification (GTDB taxonomy): domain Bacteria; phylum Bacillota; class Clostridia; order Lachnospirales; family Lachnospiraceae; genus CAPEBR01. Next base: position 8,781 of record CAMNTM010000007.1, on the reverse strand, counting down.
CTATACAGATATGCCGATTAATCATAAAGTGTTTCTGGCACAATTTGATGCGATTAAGAAGATTGCAGATGAGGGTCCATGTATTCTGGTAGGAAGATGTGCAGATTACGCTCTTGAAGAATATGATAATGTACTGAGTCTTTTTATCCATGCAGATTTAGATACGAGAATCCGAAGAATTGCAAGAATCTATGATTTAAGTGATTCAAAGGCGAAGGATATGATTAATAAAACAGATAAAAAGCGTGCCAGCTATTATAATTATTATACGAATAAAAAATGGAGCAGTGCAGACAGCTATCACGTGTGTCTCAGCAGCTCTTTGCTCGGTATAGAAGGTACGGCTGAGGCGATAGAGCATCTGGTAGAACTGAAGGAACGGGATTATAACAGGAAGCTGTAGGCGGTAAATTACCGTGTATGAGGGATTCGTTCCGGCCATCCTTTAATCTTTCCATTCAAAACAGCGGTAAACATCCGCTGTTTTGCTCCGGGATGCGCAAGATTCAAATCTCGGACAAGCTCTTTTGCGTATTGGCGTTTTGTGCAGCCGTCAATGGGACATCTGCTTGTAACTACTGGAAGCTTGTATTTATTTTTAAATCCGATTACTTCGGCTTCATCTACAAACATCAAGGGACGGATTACCGTCAAATCCATGCGGTCCAGATAGCTTTTGGGTGAAAAGGAATAAAAACGTCCCTCAAATAGAAGGGAAAGCAGCATCGTTTCGATGATGTCGTCCTTATGATGTGCGTACGCCACTTTATTGTAACCCATTTCTTTAACTGCCTGATTAAGCGCTCCTTTGCGCATTTTAGCGCAGAGAGAGCACGGATTGCTTTCTTTTCTCTCCTCAAATAAAATGTGTGCGATGTCTGTCTTTATGATTCTATAAGGTATATCTAATTCTCTTGTAAGCTTTGCGACAGGGGTAAAATCACATTCTGAATAACCTAAATCTACAGTGACAGCACCGAGTTCAAAATGGCTGGGATAAAATCTTTTCAAGCCATGAAGCGCATATAAAAGTGCCAGACTGTCTTTTCCTCCGGATATGCCGACTGCAATACGATCGCCTTCAGAGATCATGCGGTATTCGTCTACGGCTTTTCTTGTGTAGCTTAAAAGTTTTTGTAATGTCATATGTTATAGGTTCCTTAAAAAAATTAATAAAATACGATGTTTGAGAACAATACAGTTATTGTACCAGATTCTATGATATTTTTCCATAAAAAGTATATCATGGAATATAATAATGGAGCCTGCGCGAAATATGCACAGAAATCTATACTATGCGGGATAAGAGTGCATAGGGAAGAAAGGAGAAGGATTTAGTGGACTACGGCTGTAAAAATAATAAGGTAAAGATTACTGAAACGAAGTATCATAAAATCGTAAAATGGCTGTGCATCGGAATACAGGCAGGAAGCATCCTGTATCTGCTCGCAGTCTGGAACTACCTGCCGGACAGAGTTCCTATGCATTATAACAGCGCGGGAGAAGCAGATAGCTATGGAGAGAGATGGACTGTCTGGATTACTCCGTTTTTCATGCTGCTTATGTACCAATTTATAAGTCTTGTAGAAAGGCATCCGAATTGGTGGAATACAGGTGTCGATATTACAAGGAAAAACAGCAGCAGAGTATATGGTACATTGAAAAATATGATTGTATCCTTGAAGCTCATTGTAATGCTGATTTTTGGGTATATGAGTATAGAAACTGGATTTGGAGATAATCTGGGGAGATGGTTTCTTCCGTTCTCTCTGATTCTTACCTTCGGTGCTATTATTATTTTTTGTATTCTACTTGTCCGAGCCTCAAAAAAATAAAACATAATTGACAGATTACTGCGGATTATTCAGGATTCTCTAAGCTTTACTGCTGACGCTGCCTGACGCCGTCTGTCTTCGTCAATTGCCGCATAATGCTTTTTTGTTGTATTTACATCCTTATGTCCCAGAACATCGGCTACGAGATAGATATCGCCGGTCTCTTTATAAAGAGAAGTGCCGTAGGTACTTCGAAGCTTGTGAGGTGTGATTTTCTTATTTGGAGTTATCTGACGGGCATATTTTTTCACCATGTTTTCGACAGCCTGAACACCCATGCGTCGTTTTTGTGTAGACAAAAATAACGCATTTTCATGGCCGGAGAGGGGTGAGGCTGCTTTTCTGTCCGTTTCTATATATCGAAGCAGAGCATCGGCTACTTCATCTCCGAAATATACAACCATCTGATTTCCGCCTTTTCGGGTAACGGTAATTCCGTTATTTTTAAAGTCTACATCGCTGATATCCAAGCCTACACATTCTGAAACACGAATCCCGGTCCCAAGAAGCAGTGTCATAATTGCCAGATCACGATTTTTTGTTTTATTATAGTAGACGAGTGACTGTCCGGAAAGCTTATCGCCCGCTGATTCAACGTAGTCAAGAAGCAGGGCTACTTCATCTGCATCCAGACGAATAATTGCTTTGTCATGGAGCTTCGGCATATCTACAAGCAATGTAGGATTCTTACGGATAGCCTGGTGTGTGAAATAATAGTTATAGAAGCTTCTAAGTGCTGACATCTTCCGTTTTAACCCCCGCTCTCCATTTGTAATTAATTCCTCATCCTCACTGCGCGTATAGACCTTCAAATATTCCATATATTCTTCAATATCTACGGGCTCGATCTTCTCCAAATCCTGTACTTTAAACTGCGTGACAGAATAATCCCTGTAAATTGGATTTACCTCCATAAGAAAATGAAAAAAAACACGAATGTCGTAAGCATAATTTATCCTTGTTCTTGCTGAGGACCTCGGTTCTATAGCCCGGAAGAAATCTCTGGCAAACGGAGGCAGAGTTGTCAGAACCTCCCTAAGACGGATGGTCTGGTCAATCTGTTTCTGTTCATGATAAGTTTTTGGTTTAGACATTTTTAAATAACCCCCTTTTAACGCCTTTTCCCCTTTATTGAAGCTTATTATAGCATGCCCGCCTTTTTTTGTCTATATCTTTTGGAAAAATTGAGATTTGTCGTATAGATATATTCCTTTGTGCTGTATAACTAATCTGTTCCAGCTGTATGTATAGACAGCTCTATATCTTTCTTCTCTGCGTTGTATTTATCTGTTTCTGTGCCGGTATATTTATTTATACCTTTATCTGTACCGTCAGGGATATCTATACGGATATCCGTCTGATCATGTGATGCAGAATATACAACGGTTAAATATCTGCCTGCATGTATATGTTCTGACATTAAACCGTTGATCTCTTTTAATTCGTCAATATAATCATAGATGGAATCATAGCTGTCATCCACGTATCTCTCCGCAATTTCCCAAAGTGTATCGCCGTACACAAGCTCAATGCTCTTATAATACTTTTCGCTCTTTTCTTCATATCCAGCTGCGGATACAGCTGCAATCCGATACGAAGTTTCATTAGCCTCTGCAAAAATTGCAGGTAAACTCATACTGAATAAAATCGTTAAAAAGGCAGCAGAAAAACAAAAGAATATTTTTTTTAGTAATATCTTCTCTTTTTTCCTTTTAGCAGCAGATATATGATGGTACGTGTTTGTCTGCATATGCCGGCGGCAGTTTTTTCGAATAGAATGTCCTGTACACATTGTATAACTCTCCCTCTGTAATTATCTGCGAACTTTTGTTCGTGAACACATTATATATGGCAAACATTTGTTTGTCAATAGATTATTCAAAAATAACCGAACATATTTTCTAAACATTTGTTTGCTTTTTTTCTTTTTTTGTGTTAGAATAAGATTACAAAGATTACACGTACAATTTTCGACAGGCAGCAACCAATTCGGCCGGCAGATTTTTAATTTATTTAAGGAGGTTAAGGAATATGGCACAGGGTAAAATTAGTCCAAAACAGCAGGAAATACTGGAATACATAAAGTCCCAGATATTAGAACGAGGTTTTCCGCCGGCAGTGAGGGATATCTGTGAGGCGGTAAATTTAAGATCTACCTCTTCTGTCCATTCTCATTTGGAGACACTTGAAAAGAACGGCTATATACGCCGGGATCCGACAAAACCAAGAGCGATTGAAATTCTGGATGATTCATTTAATTTTATGCGCAGAGAGATGGTGAATGTTCCGATAATCGGTCGTGTAGCTGCAGGAGAACCTCTTCTCGCGGAACAAAATATAGAAAATTACTTTCCTATTCCAATGGAATTCATGCCGAACCGGTCCACCTTCATGTTGACTGTGAAAGGTGAAAGCATGATAAATGCAGGGATTCTTAACGGAGATATGGTTCTTGTTGAGCAGCAGAATACTGCTCGTAACGGAGAGATGGTTGTTGCATTGATTGAGGATGGTGCGACAGTAAAAACCTTTTATAAGGAAGAGGGTATTATAAGACTGCAGCCCGAAAATGATTATATGGAGCCGATTATTGTAGAGGATGTACAAATTCTTGGTAAAGTTATCGGTGTGTTCCGTTTCATAAAATGATATAAAATAAAAAGCTGATTTATAAGGACAGCTGCAAAATGCTGGGGTTTCATAAATATTTTGCAGCTGCCCCTGTATATATTATAGTAGTATAATAAAGAACTACTATATTTTTTCTACATTTTCTACAACAACCCCGTCACCCCAGATTCTTTCCAAATTATAGAAGGAGCGGCCCTCTTTATCAAATACATGAATAATGATATCACCATAATCCATCAAAACCCAGGCTCCGCCCTTTCCTTCCTGCTGTTTTAAGTTATAGCCGGCCTGATGCATTTTTTCGTCTGTATTTTCTACCAGTGCCCTTACCTGGCTGTCGCTTGTTCCGTTTGTTATCACAAAATAATCTGCCATCACGGAAATTCCGGAAATATCAATAACCTTGATATTCTCTCCTTTTTTATCCTCTAATGCATGATAAGCAGTTTTGACCATATCTATTGCCTGTTTCATAGTATTTCCTCCTGTTTTCCCAGTTTTTCTTTATAATATAAATATGTTTTTTCTGTCATTGGGTCGATACTTATATTTTTACCGTTAAGGTATATAAGAGAATCCTTAAGTATCCTGTATAAGCACTCATCAATATTGTGAAATGCGAGCCTGCGGACCTCTGGCATGTCAGGGAGCTCTTCACGCCCCGGCTCCATATAATCTGCAATATATACTATCTTCTCTAAAAGACTCATCTGGGGCCGTCCGGTTGTATGACTTGTGATAGCATCCAGAATCTCTTTATTTTTTATATGGTATTTCTTAGCCGCAAGAAACGCGCCAAGTTTTGCATGAAGAAGACTTGGATTTTCCCGCTCTATCTCCGATATACTTAGATGATATTTACTGCATAATTTTATTTTTTTATCTCCGGGAATACATTTTGCACAGTCGTGAAGAAGCCCTGCCAGAAGTGCATGCTCAAGGTCTTCACCGTGGCACATAGCAAGTGCTGCAGAAGTATACATGACTCCCAGTGTATGCTCGTAACGTTCTCTGTCCAGTTCGCTTTTTAGCCTGCGCCGCAGCTTACTTATCTTCCGCTCCATATAACCCTTCCTTTTTAATATATTTTTCAACCCTTTCCGGCAGAAAACCGCTGACGCTTTCCCCCGCCGTCAGCATTTGCCGAAGCTCATGAGAGGAAATTTTCATAAGGGGAGCTTCCAGAAGCCGAATTTCTGCCCCGTATTTTTCCCGTAAATATTCTATCTGCATCTGCATCTTGCAGGGAGTGTCAATATTATCCCGGTATGCCGCTAATATTGTGCATACAGCAAAAATCCGCTCCGGCCTGGCCCAAGTTTCTATTGCAAATAAGGAGTCAGCTCCGACAATAAAATAAAAATCATCCTCTGTCCGGGTTTTTGTAAAAAACTCCAGTGTTTCCCAAGAATATGAAATACTCTCCTTCTTTGCTTCATAGAGCTCCAGACGAAAATACGGGTAATCTTTAATTGCAAGTTCTGTCATCTCTGCTCTTCTTTTTACATCCGACTGAATAGCAGAGCTTTTCTTATGGGGAGGATTGCCGTTAGGCATAAACCACACCTCATCCAGCAGAAATTGTTCAAGTGCTGCCTTCCCCAGCATCAGGTGTCCGTTATGGATAGGATCAAAAGTACCTCCCATGATTCCGATTTTCATGGTCACTGCTCCTTTTCTCCGGTAATAAAACTTTTATGGAAGCTGAATCCTTTTATTTTTATCCTGCCCCTCTTTATAGAGGACGATTTTTTTTCCAATAACCTGGACTACTTGAGAACGAGTACGTTCAGCCAGCAGGACAGCGAGCTCCCTCGGATCATCCGCGCAGTTTTTCAGCACGCTTATTTTAATTAGCTCTCTTGCATCAAGAGCCTCTTTTACTGCTTTTGTGAATTCAGGCGTCATGCTGCTCTTTCCCACCTGAAGGACAGCATCCATGTTCATGGCGAGACTTTTCAAATAAGCTCTCTGTTTTGTCGTCATATTCTGCTCCTTTATCTTTATTTATAATAATCAAACTGAAGGCCGTACATCCGGACAGTATCACCTTCTTGTATTCCGGCAGCTTCCAAATCGGCCAGAATACCGGTATCTTTTAGAAACTTCTGGAAAAATGCGAAGCCCTTTTCGGAATCCAGATTCGTATATCCAAGCATTTTCTCTATTTTCGGTCCTTCTACTACGTACACATCCTCTTCCTTTTCTACTGTATAAGGAAGATCTACATAAAGGAGCTCCTCCTCCGGAAAATATTCCTGCTGGAATACAATTGGCGCGCTGTCCAGCTTTTCGAGCTCCCCGGAGACATAATAAAGAAGCTCCCGGATTCCTGCCCCTGTTGCGCCGGAGATGGGAAAAACACGAATCCCCTGCGGTTCGAATTCTTTCTTCAGCCGTTTTAGGGGGCTTTCGCTGCCATTTTCATAAATCAGATCTGTTTTATTGGCGGCAATTACCTGCGGACGTTCTGCAATTTGTGTATTATAGTTTCTAAGTTCTTCATTAATTTTATAGACATCTTCTACCGGATCACGCCCTTCGCTTCCGGCGGCATCTACCACGTGAATCATCATTTTTGTCCGCTCAATATGACGCAGGAATTCATGTCCCAGACCCACGCCTTCAGAAGCCCCTTCTATTAGTCCCGGAATATCTGCAATCACAAATCCGCCGGCTCCTTCCAGATCTACCACGCCTAGATTTGGATTTAAAGTTGTAAAATGATAGTTGGCAATCTTAGGTCTTGCATTGCTCACACGTGAAAGAAATGTAGATTTTCCGACATTTGGAAAGCCTACAAGCCCTACGTCGGCGATTACCTTAAGCTCAAGATTTACCCACAGCTCCTGAGCCGGCTGTCCTGGCTTGGCGTATTTGGGAACCTGCATGGTGGCAGTTGCAAAATGCTGATTTCCGATACCGCCCTTTCCTCCCTTTAATATGACCTGGCGTCGGTTTTCCCCGGACATATCGGCAATTACCCTGCCGGATTCTGCTTCCTTAATAACAGTACCCTCCGGGACCTTAAGAATGATATCCTCTGCATCCCTTCCATGACATCTGCGCTTTCCTCCCGGTTCACCGTCTTTTGCAGCATATTTTCGACAATGGCGGTAATCTTGAAGGGTATTCAGGCCGTCATCTACCTCAAAAATCACGTCTCCCCCTCGTCCTCCGTCTCCTCCGTCCGGTCCGCCGTTAGGCACATACAGCTCTCTCCGGAAGCTGATATGTCCGTCTCCGCCTTTTCCGGATCTGATAAATATCTTTGCTCTGTCTGCAAACATAATATAATTCCTCTTTCTACAAAAGAAGGGTGCTGCTATCCTTTTTGCAACACCCTTTTACGCATTTTTTATTCAGCTACCGGATAGATAGAAACCTGTTTCTTATCTCTTCCTTTTCTCTCAAATCTTACAACACCGTCAGCCAGTGCAAACAAAGTATCGTCGCCTCCGCGTCCTACATTGACGCCTGGATGAATCTTTGTTCCACGCTGTCTGTAAAGGATATTTCCTGCTTTTACAAACTGTCCGTCAGCTCTCTTAGCGCCCAGTCTTTTAGACTCGGAATCACGGCCGTTTTTTGTGGAACCAACTCCCTTTTTATGTGCAAAAAACTGAAGATTTAATCTCATCATGGTTGTTACACCTCCTCGAATGTTAAATCAATATACTCTTTATAGTTGTCTTCTTCCGCTATATCCTTAAGTCCTAGAATCATTGTCTTAAGAAGCAGATCCGTTTCCTGGGAAGGCTTTTCTTTAAGACGGCATTCGATCGTTCCGTTCTCTTCAGAAGAAACAACAGAAATATCGTCCTGCGTAAATGCCTCAATCGCGTTGACTGTATTAATTACCAGCACCGACACTGCAGCACATATAATGTCCTGTCCTTCCTCAGCATACCCGGCATGCCCCTGAAGATAAAAACCTGCACACACCTTATCACGGCTCTCATAAATTACTGCATGAATCATAGACTTATCTCCGGATATTAAGCATTGATCTTGTCAATCTTAACTGCGGTATACTGCTGTCTGTGACCGTTCTTTTTGTGGTATCCGGATTTTCTCTTGTATTTGTAAACAATAACCTTCTTCGCTTTTCCGTTTTCCACTACAGAAGCCTCAACTGTTGCACCTTCAACAACCGGATTACCAATCTTCAGTCCGTTGTTGTTCACTGCAAGCACCTGGTTAAAGGTATAAGTCTCGCCGGCTTCCACACCAAGCTTTTCTACTTTAATGATATCGCCCTCGGCTACTTTGTACTGTTTACCACCTGTTGCTATAATCGCGTACATATGGCACC
>CAMNTM010000006.1 GCA_946558465.1 uncultured Lachnospiraceae bacterium | reverse complement strand
GAATTTTCAGGGTTGTTGTCTATTATTTAATTATCAAGGTCCTCTTGCTTTGCTGTCACTTGCGACAACTTCTATATATTACCATATTGTTTGTCGCTTTGTCAACACTTTTTTACAACTTTTTTATTTTTCTTTTTGATTAATCTTATATAATATTTTTATATATCAATATATAAGACCTGCCGTTATTATCTTCCTCGATTCCACAGCAACCAAAAAGTCCACTTCCTTACCGCAAGTGGACCTTTATAATATCACCCTTCAGCAGCGCTGTCAAGCATTTTTTAAATTTTTGTTGCCAGCTTCATAATGGGATTATACTCATACAGCATTTTCAGGAAACCATTCTCCTGTATTGCGTTATAAATCTCCTTTCCCGGCGGTGTGACATACAAAAGCGTCACAGCTACAAAAGCCACCCACACAATTACGAGAGCACAAACAACGCCGGCCGCACCTCCGGCTAAATGATTTACAAACCCAAACACAGGAAGATCATCAATAATATCCAGAGCAAATACAACCGCCCGTAAAATAATCGTTACTAATATAAAAGTACCCAGGTACGCTACAACATTAATAATCAGTTTCGATAAAAATTCGCCAACATACTGGGCAAAGGTCTCCACTCCCAGTTCCTCATAAATCTCACTATTGTTATTTGTAGAAAGCAGGTTCTTAAAACTCTCAGGCAAATCCGCTTTTTCTATTGCCGCAACCTGCATATCCCTCGGTATCTCTGCATTTTCAATAGTTTCCTCAAGCCCTTTTTTATCTTTAAAGCCATTAAAAATGCTGCTGGAAATTCCATATTCGGCTAAGTCATCACCGCTTACTTTTCCATTTACGATATCTCCAATGCTGATTCCATACTGCCCCAGCTGTTCCTCACTGACACCTGCAGCTTCAAGAGCTGTACGTACCTCCTCCTCTGTCAGCTTCTCTTCATCTCCTCCAAAAAGCTGCGAAGCAGCTGCATCTGTCATCGTACTGCTGACCTGGCTTTTTATCATCTCATCAAGAGGCGACAGTTCGCAGATTGCTTTTGCTACAAATGGCGCTGCGATAGTCACTATAATCAAAGTAACAATTGTTGTTATCAATGAAATAGCGATCTTTATCGCCCCTCTGTATACACCAATTAAAAATCCCAATACAATAACTGCACCTGCACTTATTAAAACCCAATTCATATCTTCTCCTTATTTTACAAGCCGAACATGCTCCATCCCGTTCGCATTTATCACAACGTATTTATTCACTCCCGCCACCGGGAATATCTCCAAAATATGACTTCTCATTTCTCCCTCAAATCTTTTTATACCACTTCTCATATAAATACTGCACCGCCTGCCGTCATACATGATAATCTGGCTTCCGCAAAGCTTCACATAATTATATTCCTCTGTAAAATTTTCAGATAATACTTTTTTACCGGCTGTATTATACAAGCGGAGTTCGTATCCTCCCTTTCCTTCATTTCTGAGCACCATTCCAATATATTTTTTATTATGAAATACATTTTCTATCTCTTTATCAATTTTAATACTTGCCTCTTCCTTCGGCACCTCACCACCTTTATAAATAGTCAGCAGATTATCGCCGACCGCTGCCGACACATCCTCGGATAAGAAAAATCCTGATGCCATTATAGTGCCCTCATACTCCTGGGCCGATACCTGATGATCTGTTTTATTTTCCCCGGCTTCTCCAAAATTATAATATATAACTTTAGAAGTAATTCTTCCTGTATGTGTATAAAAATAAACAACCTGCATAACCTCTCCGCCCGGCGAAATATCTACAGCCATCGGATATCCTGTGCCGGCCAGCGAGCTTTTATGTTCCACCAGAATATTTCCTGTCGTATCATAACATATGATCTTTGGTTCAATTCCGTTTTTTAATATGGCACACACAATTCCATGCTCAGACACTGCTATTTTCTCGATTGGGAGCGTCGTATGTATCTCTCCTCTGACACCTTCCTTCTGGAATACAATGATATCATTTCCACCCTTATCGGCAACTGCCCCTGAAGTATCATTTACTATCATAAAAGGGTTCTTAATCTGATAAGGCTGGTTCCACTGCTCCTCTCCCTTCTGATTCCAATAAGAGATTCCATCCCTGCTGTATTTTAAAACTCCCCTTGCAAATTCCTTATAACTGCTGTCTGCCGTCCCTATATTTTTATAAGTCTCTGATACTCTTGCTGCGGTATAGGTCTGAAGATGTATAAAAAGAAATACCGCGGCCGCTGCAGCAATTACAGAAACCACACCTATGATCACTTGCCGTATGGCGCTCTTTTTGCGCTTCCTTGTCTGCTCTTCAATCTGCTCTTTCCAATCCTGCCCGTCATTCAGCTCCGCTACAATTTTCTCTATCAGCCTGTCTGTCTGCTCTTCTGATTCCTTTACAACAGTCAGATTCTTCTTTCGGTGTAACATGTAACTTCCTTTCGTTCTTTTGGTCTTTACTGCTATGCGTCCATTGTACCATATTTTTCATTACGGTAACAGTAATTTTTGTCCTATGAAAATCAGATTGCCGTCAGACAGACCATTCATTTTACAAATTGCTTCCACATGCTCTCTATCCCCGTATAATTCGATACTGATACTGTCAAGAGTATCTCCTTTCTTTACAACATAAAAGTCCTCTGCACCTAAATTATTCTGAACAGCAGAGGTTTCCGCCGCCTTTTCAGCGGAAACCTCTGCTTCTTCTCCATCTGATACCTCCATATCCTCTGCCGGCTCATTCCCTGTCTTATCCTGTAATTCTGTCTGTTCTGCCGAAGCCCGCGCTTCCTCTGAGCCGTTTACCGATCTCGACAGGGATTCCAATGTGTTCTGCACAGATTCCATTTTATCATAATTATTCATGGTTGAGATACCAATTGCCAGCACAATTATTACAAGAAGGACACTTGTTACATACAGCATTTTTGAATTTTGACGCTGTTCCTTATCCTCCATTTTCTCTCTTATTGCACTACGAAAATCCTTTGCAGCTCGATCCTCAACCATTTCACTGGGTGTAACGCCATTCTGTTTACGCGTATTGATCATATAATTCTGCATGGCGGGATTTCTTTCATAATATATGTAATGCCCGCCCATCTGCATCAGATCACCATATTTATATGAGAAAAATATCTCTTCGTTCTCCGTTGTATCCTTCCATATAAATATACTATTTTCTTTCGAAAGCAGTTTATCATGGACTTTCTTGATTTCGCGGTTCAGACTCATAGGATGCCCCGTTTCAATCAAACACCAGCCCACAACTTCCTGCTCTGCGAAATATTCCTTCTGCTTTTCCTCTATTTCTTTTTTTGTACTGTCACTTATTAGAATCTCCGTTCCTTTAACTTCGATTTCTTTTATCTGCAGTGCTCCTGATATGTATACAACCGGCTGTTCCTCCTGGACCGCTATCTCTCCGGTCAGAGCTGCTGCCATCGGTGTATCCACTGCCCTGGCACGAAGCTGGCTCAGATAGGTATCTACATAGTCTTCTACATATATCTTAGGCTCGTCACATACATTTCCTATCTGTCTTACATTTTTTGGAAATTGCCTTTCCACTATAACCTCACCTCATTCTTGCATATTTTTGCTTATGATAGCATACACTTTATGCGCATTTTAGCAATTGGTGAGACATGTCCCTGGAAATTTCCGGCATCTTCCTGTTATTTTCGACGGCTTGTTTCACAAGCCCCGCAGTACTTGTCTGTTAGGGTCGTAATCCATCCTTCTTTCGTATGAGGTATGCCAAACAAGGTTACCGGCCACATGTGATGTAAAATGATATCCTCCTCCGTACGATTAAGCCTGAATAGCTTTCCGGCATTTTTATAGGCTCTGCCCGGATGCGTCATCCCATGAAAATAATCTCCTGTTTTCGCGGCATGGGTATGCCAGTCATACAAAAATAAATCATGCAGCATTCCCGCTCTTGCCGCCGACCGCGCATCTAAATGAAGGAATCTGCACCATTGATAATTATAATAAGCCACATTCATACAATGCTGATAGCAATTCGTACTTCCGTGATGCGGATATCGTTTCATTCGAAGCACCACTGGATGTTCTGCTATATCTTTTATTTCCTTATAAAATTCATCCTTTAAATTCTTACGCAGCGCTCTTGCTTTCTGCACTGCATTTCTGCGGAATTTACGCAGCATAATTATCCTGCCTCCTTGCTTTATAAATCTCCTAAAGCTAAAGCTTTTTACAAAGCCATAAATACAAAATATTTATTATTATATCACCAACTCTATCTATAACACAAGAATTCTGTGCTTTTTACAGACTCCCGAAGGAACCGTGTTACTGACACTGCCTATGAATAGTAACGGAATAGTCATTTTTAAAAGTTGTTTTTATCTTGAAAAAAAGCTATAATAGTGGACAAACTAAAAGACAAAAGGAGAGTGACATTCTATGTGCGGTTTTACCGGATTCGTTGGAGAGGTTGAAAATCGGGAAGCTATACTGGAAAATATGATGAACACTATTATCCACCGCGGTCCCGATAGTGAAGGAAAATATATAGATGACAATGCTGCGCTTGGTTTCCGGCGGCTTAGTATCATTGATCTGTCTTCAGTCGGAGACCAGCCCTTATATAATGAAGATAGAAGCAAAGTGCTTGTATTCAATGGCGAAATCTATAATTACCAGGAGCTTCGCCAAGAATTGATAGACGCAGGGCATATTTTTGTATCAAATACTGACTCCGAGACTATTCTGCACGGATTTGAGCAATGGGGCGAAAAGCTTTTACAGCGTCTGCGGGGAATGTATGCGTTTGCCATATGGGATGTGAGAGAAAAAAAGCTTTTTGCCGCGAGAGATATGTTTGGAATTAAGCCTCTCTATTATGCACATATGAACGGAACACTTCTATTTGGTTCTGAAATTAAATCCTTCATAGAACACCCAAAGTTCAACAAGGTTTTTAATGAAGCTGCGCTGGGAAATTATCTTTCCTTCCAGTTTGTTCCTACTAATGAAACCTTTTTTAAAGATGTATTCTGTCTGCAGCCAGGACATTTTTTCACTTATGAAAATGAAGAAATACAATTCACCCGTTATTTTGAACCGCATTTTACCGGAAGCTGTAAAAAATCCTTTGAAGAGACTGTAGATGCGGTTGAGGCTGTTATGAGGGATTCTGTAAACATGCATAAAATCAGTGATGTTGAAGTCGCATCCTATCTGTCAAGCGGCGTGGACTCCAGCTATCTTACTTACTTAGGCCAGGTGGACCGAACTTTTACAGTCGGCTTTGACGAAGGTAAATACAGCGAAATCCAAGACGCAAAGGAATTTGCAGCAAGCATCAACATGAAAAATGATGCAAAGGTAATTACACCGGAGGAATACTGGAACAGGCTTTCCGATATTCAATACTACATGGATGAACCCGTCGCCGACCCTGCTGCAATTGCTCTGTTTTTTTTGAGTGAGGAAGCATCAAAAAAAGTAAAGGTTGTTCTCTCCGGGGAAGGTTCTGACGAACTGTTCGGAGGATATAACATCTATTGTGAGCCCATGGAGCACACTTCCTTCAATCGGATTCCGCTTTTCCTGCGCAGGATTTTGGGAAAATTTGCAGAATACTGCCTGCCGCGAGGCATGAAAGGACGCGGCTTCCTGATACGTCATGGAAAAACACTGGAAGAAAGGTATTTTGCAAATGCCACAAATATTTTCACAGAACGTGAAGCCAATAAGCTTCTTAAAAAGGGCTGCAGACCCGAAATCCAGAAAATTACAAAACCTCTATACGAAAAGGTAAAGGGCAAGGACCCTGTGACGAAAATGCAATATGTAGATTTACATCTGTGGCTGGTTCATGACATTCTGATGAAGGGCGACAAGATGGGCATGGCCAATTCTCTGGAGGTCCGCGTTCCGTTCTTAGATAAAAAGGTTATGGAACTTGCCGAGACTCTGCCGCTTGATTACAAGGTACGTGCACCAAAAACAAAGGTTGCTCTCCGCGCTGCTGCAGATCGTGTGATTCGCAGCAAAACTGCCGAGAAGAAAAAGCTGGGCTTTCCCATTCCAATCCGTGTATGGCTCCGAGAGGACAGATATTATAAGAAGGTTCGAAAAATGTTTACGTCTAAGGATGCTCATAAATTCTTTAATACAAAGCTTCTTGTAAAGATGCTTGACGACCACAAATTCGGAAAGAAACGTAATGAGAAAACAGACAACAGCCGGAAAATCTGGACCGTATATATCTTTTTGGTGTGGTATGAGCGATTCTTCGGACAGGAAAAACCGGCACATCCGGCGATGAATGCCCGATATACCGGTAACTAACCATTGAATATGATGCAGTTGTTCTGCTATATCCCGCGGATATTCGGCTCTCTGTAAAAATTCAATTGAACATTCAAAAGCACGCCTCACTTCTGAGACGTGCTTTCGTACTTTCATACGAGTACTTCTTATACAAATGCCTTTACTTTCTCATAGATACTGTCTGCATCTAATCCATATTTTTTAACCAGCTGTACTGCCGGCCCGGATTCACCGAATACATCGTTCACTCCTATCTTCAGAACCCTTGCCGGCGCCTTCTGAGCTACCACATCACAAACTGCGCTGCCCAGCCCTCCGATAACGGAATGCTCCTCCACAGTTACAATCTTGCCGGTTTGAGCAGCGGCGGCAACAACTGCCTCCTCATCCAACGGCTTAATCGTGTGCATGTTAATTACTTGTGCACTGATTCCATCTTCTTCCAATTTCTGTGCTGCTTCAAGCGCCTCAGATACAGGAAGTCCGGAAGCAATAATGGTTACATCCGTTCCCTCACGAAGGGTTACTGCTTTTCCAATCTCAAATTTATATTCTACATTATCATTGATTACCGGAACCGCAAGTCTGCCAAAACGGAGATATACCGGCCCTACATGCTCATAAGCTGCCTTTACTGCTGCCTTTGCCTCAATGTCATCTGCCGGATTAATAACTACCATTCCGGGAATCGTTCTCATCAGGGCAATATCCTCGTTACACTGATGAGTCGCTCCATCCTCACCTACAGAAATACCTGCATGTGTAGCTCCTATTTTTACATTCAGCTTCGGATAACCGATGGAGTTACGAACCTGCTCAAATGCACGTCCGGCTGCAAACATAGCAAAAGAGCTTGCAAACGGCACCTTTCCGGTCGTCGCAATTCCTGCTGCAACTCCCATCATGTTGCTCTCTGCAATACCGCAGTCAATATGCCTCTTTGGAAAAGCCTTTTTAAATGTTCCTGTCTTTGTAGCTGCCGCAAGGTCTGCATCTAATACAACGACATCCTCATGTTCTTTTCCTAATTCCACTAAAGCATTACCGTAGCTTTCTCTTGTTGCAATCTTCTTTACTTCTGACATAATGCTTCACCTACTTTCTCTAAATCTGCCATAGCCACCTCAAACTGCTCATCGTTTGGAGCTGCCCCGTGCCATGCCGCCTGATTCTCCATAAAGGACACATCTTTCCCCTTAACTGTCTTTGCTATAATTGCCGTCGGCTGTCCTTTAGTCTCTCTTGCTTCTTTAAACGCCGCTGCAATCGCATCGAAATCATGTCCGTCTATATTAATTACATGGAAATTAAATGCTTCAAACTTTTTATCAATTGGATATGGTGAATTGACATCTGTGATCGCCCCGTCAATCTGAAGATTATTGTTATCTACAATGACCACAAGATTATCAAGCTTCCTATGAGCCGCCAGCATAGAGGCCTCCCACACCTGCCCTTCCTGAATCTCACCATCGCCGAGAAGTGTGTACACTCTATAATCCTCTCCGGACAGCTTTGCAGAAACAGCCATTCCTACTGCTGCTGAAATTCCCTGCCCAAGAGAACCGCTTGACATGTCCACACCCGGAATATGCTTCATATCCGGATGTCCCTGAAGATAAGACCCCACCTTACGCAGAGTCAAAAGATCCTCTACCGGGAAGAAGCCTCTGTGTGCTAAAGTAGAATAATACCCCGGCGCCGTATGCCCTTTTGACAATACAAAACGGTCTCTGTCAGCTTTTTTCGGCTCCTTCGGGTCAATGTTCATCTCCTCAAAGTACAGATATGTATAAATATCCGCTGCAGACAAAGAACCGCCTGGATGTCCGCATTTTGCACTGTGGATAGCTCGGATAATACCCTTGCGGATTTCATTCGCAGTTTTCATTAGATCTAATTTATTCATGAAAAACGCCTCCTTATTCTCCAAATACAGCTTTATAATCTGCCTGGAATTTCTCAATGCCTGCTGTTGTCAGCGGATGCTGCGTCATCTTTTCTATTACAGAATACGGAACAGTCGCAATATCAGCACCTGCCAGTGCACAGTCCGTTACGTGCATCGGATGGCGTACGCTTGCTGCTATAATCTCTGTATTTATATCACAGTCAAGACTGAAAGCTTCCGCAATCTCGGCTATCAAATCTGTACCTCTTACAGAAATATCATCCAAACGTCCCAGGAACGGAGATACATAGGTTGCACCTGCCTTTGCTGCTAAAAGAGCCTGATTCACGGTAAAGATTAAAGTAACGTTTGTCTTAATCCCTTCTGCTGTCAGCTGCTTACATGCCTTTAAGCCTTCGACAGTCATAGGAATCTTGACTACCATATTGGGATGAATCTTTGCGATTTCTCTTCCTTCTGCAATCATTCCCTCCGCATCAACAGTAGTAGCCTTTACCTCACCACTGATTGGGCCGTCCACAATAGATGCTATCTCGGCAATAACCTCTTCAAATACACGTCCTTCCTTTGCAATCAGTGACGGATTCGTAGTTACACCACAGATAACACCCATATCATTTGCCTTTTTAATGTCTTCTACCTTGGCTGTGTCGATGAAAAATTTCATTGTTCTGCTCCTCCTTCTATATGTGCAGCGAACTATTTTTTTAATTTTAACTGCCCGCATAATAAAATTATACTCGTATCCTGAAGTTTGGTCAATATTAGACAAAAACTTTTTCGGGTTACAGCTCTGTACGTCCTTCCAGTGCACGAAGCAGCGTCACCTCATCAATATATTCCAAGTCGCCGCCTACCGGAACACCGCTTGCAATCCTGCTTACCTTCGTACCGATTGGTTTAATAAGCTTACTGATATACATTGCTGTAGTTTCTCCTTCCAGACTGGAATTCGTGGCAACAATAACCTCATCCACATCACCCTCCAGCCTCTCGATAAGCTCCTTCAGCTTAATATCCCCCGGACCTATTCCAAGCATTGGAGATATAGCTCCGTGCAGAACATGATACACCCCGTTATATTTGCCCGTCTTTTCATATGCTGCCAGATCTCTTGTATTTTCCACCACCATAATCGTCTTATGATCTCTGCTTTCATTACGGCAGATGGGACATATTTCCTGATCCGTAAGAGTGCAGCACTGACTGCAGTATTTTACATTTTCCCGTGCCTCTACCATCACTTCAGCAAGTCTTTTTACTTCCTCAGCCGGCATATGTATCAAATGAAAAGCCAGCCTCGCCGCTGACTTTGCACCAATGCCCGGAAGCCGGGATAATTCTTCAATTAATCTGCTGATCTGGTTGCTGTAATAATCCATAGATAATTCCTCTTTCTCTGGTATGCCGGCCGCGCATCAGAAAAGTCCCGGCATGCCGCCGCCCATACCGCCCGTGAATTTTGACATAGAGGATGCCGATTCTGCATCCACCTTATCAAAAACCTCGTTTACTGCTGCCACAATTAGGTCTTCCAGCATCTCGATATCGTCCGGATCAACGACTTCCTCATTAAGCTTCAGTTTCAAAAGCTTCTTCATACCGGAAACCGTTACCTCCACCGCTCCGCCGCCTGCAGCCACCGTAAATTCCTTTGTCTCCATCTCCTTCGCCTGCTCTTCCATCTGACGCTGCATTTTCTGTGCCTGCTTCATGAGATTTGCCATGTTGCCCGGCATACCGCCGCCTGGAAACCCTCCTCTTTTCGCCATAATAAAATCCTCCTCTTTGCTCGGTTAAAATTCTATCAATCTTCCACCGTTATCTCCATATGAATTAAATTTTCAATATCTACAAAGCTGTCTTCGAAGCTCCTTCCCTCTTCCACATAACGAATTTCTAATTCCATCTGTTTTCCGGTTTTCTCTTCAAGCAGCTCTTTAATTTCCCTTTTATGTTCTTCACTTCCGACAAATCCCGCACTTACAGCATCTGGAAGTACAATAATAAGCCGGTTCCCTTCTCCTGCACTCAGCTTCGCTTTTTTCAAATAAGTTTTAAGTATCGGCGATACATCACCTGTGAGCCTGCGGAAATCCCTTACCACTGTCTTGACATCCTCTGTAAGCGCTTTTAAAAGCTCCGGCTTTTTTAAACCTGTCAGTTCTGTGCTGGGATTATCATCCTTTACCGCCTGCACTGTTCTGGCAGGCGCCGCACCTGAAATCCCTTTTTCCAGCTGCTTCTCAACTGCTCGTATCCGCTCAAGCAGGGTATCCTGCCTATCCTCCATCTGCGGTCTGCACAGCTTAATCAAGGTAATCTCTAAAAGTACTCTTTTTTGAGTTGAAAATTTCAGCTGATTTGTCAAATCAGAAAAAATACGAATGCAGCGCATCAGCGCATCATCTTCTATCATTTCTGCTTCTTCTTTTAGTCTCGCCAGATTCTCCGTCGATACATCTAACACATCCTCCATATTATCCGAGCTTTTTGCTAATAAAAGATTACGCAGATACCAGGTTATATCCGAGGCAAGCTGAGTAAGCTCTCTTCCCTGCATGACAAGCTCATCTACAATTGCAATAACCCCATGCACGTCAAAATCCAAAAGCTTTCTAAGCAGACGGCTGAACACCTCTGTGTCAACTGCCCCCAGTACCTCCAGCACACGATCATACGTAAGAGCCTCTCCGATATAAAATGCTGAGCACTGGTCAAGAAGGCTTAAAGCATCCCGCATAGAACCATCCGCCATTCTTGCAATATACCGGACGGCCTTATCCTCGACTTCCCACTGCTCCTTATCAATCAGCTCCTTAAGTCTAGCAGCAATTGTATCAATAGAAATACGCTTAAAATCATATCTCTGGCACCGGCTTAAAATTGTAACCGGTATTTTATGCACCTCCGTAGTAGCCAAAATAAAGATTACGTACTCCGGCGGCTCCTCAAGTGTTTTTAAAAGTGCATTAAACGCACCGACAGTAAGCATATGAACCTCATCTATAATATACACCTTATATCTGCCTTCTGTCGGTCTGTATGATACCTCTTCCCGTATCTCTCGAATATTATCTACTCCATTATTTGACGCCGCATCAATTTCAATTACATTCATGGAGCTTCCCGCAGATATCGACTGACACATCGGGCATTGCCCGCAGGGGCTTCCATCTGCCGGACTCTGGCAGTTCACTGCCTTTGCAAATATTTTTGCCACTGTAGTCTTTCCTGTTCCCCTTGTTCCACAGAACAGATACGCGTGTCCGATACGCCCTGCCTTTATCTGATTTTTAAGCGTTGACACAATCGCGTCCTGTCCCTTTACATCGTCAAATTCTCCCGGACGAAACTTCCGGTATAGTGCCATATACGACATCTGCTACACTCCTATTCTGCCCTTTCTCCTGCTTCTATTTGTCACCAAAGCTGATTCCGGTAAGCTTTGCCTCTTTGATAATATCTGAATGCGGATCTACATACTTGAGCTTTCCTGCAACCTCAGCAAGAGGAACAAGAACAATCTTATCATTCTTGATTGCGACCATATTTCCGTAATTTCCATCCAGAATCGCCTCTGCTGCCGCAGAGCCAAGTCTTGTAGACAAAACTCTGTCATACGGACACGGGGAGCCTCCCCGCTGTGTATGTCCTGGTACAGCAATACGAACTTCCTGATCTGTTCTCTTCTGAACCTTCTCCGCCAGCTCATACGCTACAGAAGGGTACTTTCTTTTTGCTTGTTTTTCTTTTAATTCCTTTTTGCTTAGCTTTGCATCCTTTTTAGACACAGCGCCCTCTGCCGCCGCAATAATCGTAAATCTTTTCCCGCTTTCCTTTCTGCGGTTAATTGCATCTACAATCACATCCATATCATACGGAATCTCTGGGAGCAGTACAATATCTGCGCCTCCGGCAATCGCCGCATGAAGCGCTACCCAGCCGACCTTATGTCCCATAATCTCAATGATAAACACCCGATTATGCGAGGTTGCTGTTGTATGAATCTTATCAATCGTGTCTGTCGCAATATCAACCGCACTCTGGAATCCAAAAGTCATATCCGTCCCCCAGAGGTCGTTATCAATCGTCTTTGGAAGCGTTATAACATTCAGTCCCTCTTCTCTCAGAAGATTCGCTGTTTTATGCGTTCCATTTCCGCCCAAAATCACAAGACAGTTCAGATTCAGCTTATGATAAGTATGCTTCATCGCTTCAACCTTATCTAAACCATTTTCATCCGGTACACGCATCAGCTTAAACGGCTGTCTGGAAGTACCTAGAATCGTACCGCCTACTGTCAGGATTCCAGAAAAATCCCTGGAAGTCAGCATTTTAAAATTCGAGTAAATTAACCCCTTGTAGCCTTCCTGAAAACCATAGATCTCTACATCGTCACATCTGGAATAGATTCCCTTTACTACTCCACGCATCGCTGCATTCAATGCCTGACAGTCGCCGCCGCTGGTTAAAATTCCGATCCTCAACATCGCTCTCTCCTCCTATTATCTTGATTATTAAGCCGTCTTCATGCTCGTCTTGAATATTATACATTATTTTAAGATTTGAAACAATGGGGACAGGGCATTTTTAAGTTGGGGACGGGGTATTTCTCATTTTACCCCGTCCCCAACTTAAAAAAATGGTATAATATATTATATGTATAAATTTTCAGAAAGAAGGCATTTATTTTGAACAAACTAGACATAAAGCTATGGACGCTTGCCGCAAAAGGTGAAATTGTACCCAAGCGTTCTCTTTTAAAAACCCCTGCACAGGTTAGAGCAATCCGCAAAAGCGCTGCTCTGAATACTGCTCTTCTAAATTATATTTCAAAGCATATCAGGGCCGGCATAAGCACTGCTGAGATTGACCGTCTGGTCTACAGCTTTACAACAAAACATGGAGGGATCCCCGCTCCTCTGCATTATCAAGGATTTCCGAAAAGCGTATGTACTTCTGTCAACAATGTAATATGCCACGGAATACCTTCTGAAAAAGAGCTCTTAAAAGAAGGAGATATCATAAACGTTGATGTTTCCACTATATTAAACGGCTTCTATTCGGATGCCTCCCGCATGTTTATTATCGGCGATGCATCGCCCCGCGCTAAAAAACTTGTGCAGGTGACAAAGGAATGTGTCGAACTTGGCCTTAAAGCGGCAAAACCTTGGGGACATCTTGGAGACATCGCCCACGCTGTCAATACTCATGCTCGGGCAAACGGATATTCCGTAGTCGAAGAAATCGGCGGACACGGTATTGGACTAGATTTCCACGAGGAACCTTTTGTAAGCTATGTAACGCCAAAGGGAAGTGAAATGGTCCTTGTTCCGGGCATGATGTTTACCATAGAACCAATGGTAAATGAAGGAAGCCCTGATTTCTATATTGATGAAGAAAATGACTGGACCGTATATACCGCCGACGGCGGTCTATCAGCCCAGGTAGAATACATGGTATTAGTTACAAAAAATGGCATAGAAGTCTTATCAAAATAAAAAAGGGACAGGGCTTTTTTAATCTGGGACGGGGTATTTCTCATTTTACCCCGTCCCCAATTATGAGTGCTGAGTGTGCTCCCATATTCACTACAACCTTTCCGTCTTTTACAATATACTCTTCATATTCTGTTGTGTAGCCATCGAAATATGAATACATCAGTCTCTGCATCCGGCCTTCCATCGGCACTTCCGCGAACCACACAGGAATACAGAGCTGTCTTAGCTCACTGTTATTATTGATTACAATTACAATCCGTTCTCTTTCATTGAATCTGGCATATGCCAATATATTCTCCTGCCAGAACAGCATTTGAAGTGAACCTGTCTTTAAGGCCTGATACGACCTATGAATGCGGATCATTTCCCGGTGAAATTCCAGAAGTTCCCGGTTTTCTCTTCCCCATGGATAAGTACGCCTGTTATCCGGGTCTGTAAAACCACAGACTCCCGCCTCATCTCCATAGTATACCGTCGGTGCCCCGACCCAGGTCATCTGCATTACTACAGCCTCTCTCATAACTGCTTCATTAACATACTCTTCAGCAGCCTTATGTCCCAGCTGTTCTGCTCTTCCTACCATATGATTGGTCCGTGTCAGAAACCTGGAATGATCATGATTAGACAGCTCATTCATTGCTGTCTGAAGCGACGGCGTCAGCATATTCGCCATATGATGGAAAATCGACCCGACAAAGTTATCTGCATCTCCTAAAAGATCTTCCCGGCTCTCGTCGCTATGCTTTTCCATTCCTGTAAGAAACCAGGTAACCGGCTCCATAAATGCATCATAATTCATAACCGTATCCCACTCATCACCGCCAAGCCATTCCCCAGGGTCTCCATAATGCTCCGCCAAAATAATTGCTTCCGGATTCGCATTTTTAACTACTGTCCGAAACTTCTTCCAGAACTGATGATTAAATTCATTATCCCTGCCCAGATCAGCTGCCACATCAAGCCTCCAGCCATCTGCGTTAAACGGCGGGGATACCCATTTCTTTCCAATATATAGAATATAATTTTCAAGCTTAACAGAATCTTCATAGTTCAATTTGGGCAGCGTATCATGTCCCCACCACCCGTCATAGTTGGCATTATACGGCCAGTCCCATTCTTCCTCATTAAAGAAACGGAAATATCTGTGATAAGGGCTGTCTTTAGAAATATACGCACCCGGTGCATAGTCTGGTTTATTTTCGTAAATCCGCTCTCTGTCCAGCCATTTATTAAAAGAGCCGCAGTGATTAAATACACCATCCAGAATAACCTTCATTCCTCTTTTATGAATCTCTTCTGCAAGCCGCACAAACAATTGATTACTTGCCTCCAGATTACGAAGATCCGTCACGCGCTTTTGGTATTTCGTTGCCTGTGCATTTTCAAATACCCCTTCTTTAAGAACTTCTCCCCCATCCTCTACAATAACTCCATAATGCGGATCAATATAATCATAGTCCTGAATATCGTACTTATGATTTGACGGCGATACAAAAAGGGGATTGAAATAAATTACCTCGACTCCCAAATCCTGAAGATAATCCAGCTTATCCATTACTCCCTGGAGGTCGCCGCCATAGAATTCCCGCACTCCCATATTCGCAGGATATTTGTTCCAATCCGTAACCTTCTCGCTATACCCTCCGATATAATAATACTCGTTTGTCTCTACATCATTTGACGTATCTCCGTTATAAAACCTGTCTGTATAAATCTGATACATCACCGCGCCCTTTGCCCAGTTCGGCGTAGAAAAGCCCGGTACAATAATAAAATCATAAAATTCAACAATCTCGTTTGACACTCCGCATCTGTTAAAATAACAGATTTCTTCATCACTTTGGATTTCAAAGCAATAGTGGAAAGGGTCCTCATTCAGTCTCCATCTGACTTTATAATAATCAAACTCTCCTCTCGAATACTCCTTTTCCATATTATATCCGCCCACACGAGTCATCAGCCTCACTCTGTCAACATCACCTTTAGCTGTACGAAATCTCAATGTAACTGTCTCATTAAGGTCCGGTTCCGGCGGTATTACGTAACTATCGGTACCATCACAAAATAATGCCTCTTTCTTCATACGCCTTTCCCCTTCTTTAATATAAGATATGCCTTTATTTTATACTATGCTTCACTTACGCCTTCTGCAAACAGCGCTTCAAATTCTTCCCGTGATATCTTTTCCTTTTCAAGAAGAAGTTCTGCACAGGCACGAAGCACTCCGTCGTATTTTTTAATAATCTTTCTTGCCCTGGCATAGCATTCGTCAATAATTTTCTTAACCTCCTGATCAATCAGAGAAGCGACCCCTTCACCATA
Organism: uncultured Lachnospiraceae bacterium; assembly: GCA_946558465.1. Classification (GTDB taxonomy): domain Bacteria; phylum Bacillota; class Clostridia; order Lachnospirales; family Lachnospiraceae; genus CAPEBR01. The sequence continues at coordinate 153,023 of CAMNTM010000006.1, read as the reverse complement.
ACGCTTATGCGTATGTGTAAGATCTCTGCCTATAAATACTTCCTCTCCGTCATCATCATAATTAATCAGCCCTATCGCTTCAGACATGCCGAATTTTGTAACCATAGACTTTGCAAGTCCTGTCGCCTGCTTAATATCCTGGGACGCTCCTGTTGTTATATCATCAAATACCTCTTCCTCCGCTACACGTCCGCCAAGCGCAACCGTAATATCCTGCAGCATCTTGCCTCTGGAATTAAACATCTCATCATTTTCCGGAAGCGGCATCGTATAACCTCCCGCACTTCCGGTCGGTATAATAGACACGCTGTACACAGGTCCCACATCCGGAAGCACATGGAACAATATTGCATGCCCCGCCTCGTGAAATGCAGTAATTTTCTTTTCTTTCTCGGAAATAACCCGGCTCTTCTTCTCGGCTCCGATACCTACCTTTACAAATGCCTTTTTAATATCTTCCTGCTTCAGGAACATTCTGCCTTCTTTAGCTGCCAGAATTGCAGCTTCATTTAAAAGATTCTCAAGATCCGCCCCGGTAAATCCTGCCGTCGTCTGCGCAATCTGCTTCAAATCTATCTCTTCGCTCAAAGGCTTACCTTTTGCGTGCACTTTAAGAATTTCTTCTCTTCCCTGCACGTCCGGTCTTCCTACTATAACCTTTCTGTCAAAACGTCCCGGCCTCAGAATCGCAGGATCTAAAATATCCACTCTATTTGTAGCTGCCATGACGATGATACCCTCGTTTACTCCAAAGCCATCCATCTCCACAAGAAGCTGATTCAGGGTCTGTTCTCTCTCGTCATGTCCGCCGCCCATGCCGGTTCCCCTTCTTCTTGCCACCGCATCAATCTCATCAATAAATATGATGCAGGGCGCATTCTTCTTCGCATCTTCAAACAGGTCACGGACTCTGGAAGCTCCGACGCCGACAAACATTTCCACAAAATCCGAACCAGAAATTGTAAAAAACGGAACACCCGCCTCCCCTGCCACTGCTTTTGCAAGCAGAGTTTTTCCGGTTCCCGGAGGTCCTACAAGAAGCACTCCCTTCGGGATCCGTGCACCTACCTGAATATATTTTTTCGGCGCTTTCAAAAAATCTACAATTTCTTCCAGCTCCTCTTTCTCCTCTTTAAGGCCGGCAACCTCAGAGAATGTGACCTTCTTATCCTTGTCAGTACTAAGCTTTGCCCTGCTTTTCCCGAAGCTCATAGCCTTTGCATTTGCTCCTCCGCCCTGACGATTCATAAGAAAGAAAATAATAAGAATTCCTCCGACCATCAGAAGCGCCGGTAGAATAGTTGTCGCAAACCAACTGTCCTGAGGCACATCCTGGATCTCATAATTGACACTCTTCTCCTTGAGATAGTCCTGGACCTCATTGACGTCTGACACATACAGATACCGCAATTCTCTGGTATCCCCTTCTTTACTTCTCATATGAAGCTCTACCCGGCCGGTAGGAACATTCTTATTCTGTGTAACTGTAATGCTTTCAATACGCTCGCTGGTAATCAGTTCCTCAAACTCCTTCCAGTCCAGCTCATCTTCTCTTTGCTCAAACAGGTTCGTAAACCATAGTGCTGCAAACAGCATAACTACGAATACAAGCAGCATTCCACCGCTTAATCCTCTGTTCTTTCTTGTATTCAATTTCTTTCCTGCCCCTTTCTACTCCACACCTTTTACAACTCCGATGTATGGCAGATTTCTATATTTTTGTGCATAATCCAGACCATATCCTACGACAAACTCATCCGGAATTTCAAATCCCGTATAGTCTACTTTTACATTCCGCACTCTTCTATCCGGCTTGTCTAAAAGAGTACATAATCTCATACTCCTTGGGCCCCGCTTTTTAAGAACATCAAGAAGATAAGAAAGCGTCCTTCCGGAATCGACAATATCCTCCACCACAAGAACGTCCTTGTTCTCTAATGTCTCGTCCAAATCCTTTACAATCTTTACCACACCGCTTGATGCAGTTCCGTCACCATAGCTGCTCACACTCATAAAATCCATTGACACCGGAACACGGATTCTCTTGGCAAGCTCACACATAAAAAACACGCCTCCCTTAAGCACACAGATAAGATGCACCTGTTTTCCCGCATAATCCTCACTGATCTGTCTTCCTAACTCTTCGATTCTCTCGGCAACCTTTTCTTCATTGACTAAAACTTCTACTGTCTCTGTCATAGCTTCCTCCTTCGTAAAACTGTATCTCCAGAATCCTCCGGGTACATTCGGTAACCTGGTACTTCTGGTTCTGCCTGTAACCTACTACCCACATGATATGAGAACCATCCGCTGCAAGCCAGAGCTGTTTTCTAATATCCTGCGGAATCTTCTCATTTATAAAATACTGCTTTAGTTTCTGTCTGTTTCCAGCTTTGTCAATCGTAAGATAATCCCCTGGCTCTCTATGCCTTATTTTAACAGTATTTTGTATTATATCATAATCAAACCATTTCGTGTAGGGGTTTTCTGGAAATACTTCGTCTGAATTCTCCCTCTCCCATATGCGCAGTACAAATTTCCCCTCCGGTGCTTCTATCTCTTCTTTCCCTCTTACCTGAAAGCTTATGCCTTTATAGCATCGAACCGCCTCTATACCGTATGGAAGGTGAATGCAGCGGCCCGCCTGCTTGCCAAAAAGCTCCTCAACAAGCCTGACATGTACCGACCCTATATCCTTCTGATGTCTGCAGGCCGTACAGATAATCTCATGAAGTACGTAGGGTCTCAAAGCTTCTGGGATCTCCTGATACCCTTTTTCTGTCAAAATCAGCTGTCCCTGCGCTTTTTTTTCCGTGCAGTCCTCCTTAAGGCGGGCCGTTTCTGCTGCTATATACTCACCCAATGCACGCATCTGCTCCGCCGTTTCTGCCATATGAACAGCTGCCTGTTCATTTAGATTATCCTCCAGATAAGGCATAACCTCATTGCGGATTTTATTTCTTGTATATATATTTTCCAGATTTGTTTCATCTGTACAATAAGATATTCCCCATTTTTTAAGATATGATTCAATCTCCTTACGTTTCAGACACAAAATTGGATGAATCCATATTCCTGAAATCGGTGCGATAGCTCCAAGCCCCTTAAGTCCGGTTCCCCGGCATAAATTCCATAAAAGAGTCTCGGCATTATCATTCAAATGATGAGCGAGGGCAATTTTTGTTCCCTCATGCATTTCCATCTCCTTTTTTAATACCACTCTTCGGACTTCTCTTCCGGCTTCTTCTATTGTTAAGCCGTATTTCCCGGCATATTTCTGTACGTCTTTATAAACTACAGAAAGCAGAATTCCCTCCCGTTTACATACTTTACGGACATATTCTGCATCCGCATCTGCCGCCGCTCCCCTAAGTCCATGATGAACATGTACCACTCTCAACTCAAAGCCTATCTCTTTCTGGAGCTTCTTAAGTATGAAAAGAAGGCATATGGAATCTGCACCTCCCGATACGCCTGCAATCACCTTATCACTGTCTGTCAGCATATGGTATTTTTCCACATACGCTTTTACTCTCTGATACATTGAATTCTTCCTCTTATCAAGGTGTAACATCTCAGTCAGGTAAGCTTTATACTTCCTAAACTGCTAATAATAATATATCGAAATATCCCGAAAAAAGCAAGCTGTCCTTATATTTTCCATATCCCGATTACAAGTACTGTCATATCGTCTACCGGAGTTTCATCCGAGCATTCTAACACTTTCCCCAGAATATAATGCGCCATCTCCTTTGGATTCTGCGTTTTTGCCCCATTTATAATACTCTCTATCACCTTCTCCTGCTCTCCTACAGGTAATGCATCCACTACCCCATCCGTCATCATAATAATAAAGTCCCCGGACTCCAGCCGCTTCGTTACTGTCTCAATTTCAATATCCTGTATCACTCCGATAGGAAGTGTGACAGAATGAATCCGTTCTACTGCTTCATTTCTCCTGATATAAGTTGTAGATGCTCCGGCTTTTACGAACTCACAGGTCCCGTTATATAAGTCAAACAAACAGACGTCAATTGTAGAAAATCTCACAGCCTCTCTTCCGATAACTAGTGCTGTATTCATAATCTGAACAGCTGTTTTCACGGGAAATCCTGCATTTAAAAGTTCTTCCAGAAGCTCTACTACCATTGTACTCTCCTGCAGCGCTTCCTCACCAGAACCCATTCCATCTGAGAGCGCCACCCCCTTTTTTCCTCCCGGCAGATCAGCCATAAGAAACGTATCTCCGGAAATCCTCTCACAATCCTTTCCAATTTTTGCTATCCCCTGAAGTGTATGATATCTTGCCCCCTCTACGCAGGATACTGTACAGTACTCATCTCCCACAACTGGCCTTTCCCCCTGCTGCGGAATCATAATACGTCCTACCAGGCTTCCCACTTCTGCCGCCAGCTCTTTTACCGGAATGATATGCCCCTTCGCTGCTTTAATCGTAAGATGAATCTCGTATTTTCCCTGAGGAGTAATATAGAAAACAGAAGACAGCATACGCACACCTGATTTTTTCAAATGATTTTTCAACTTTCTTTCTAGATGGTCATCTTCAAATATCCCTGCATCCAGTTCTCTCGTAGTGTAACGTATCGTCTTCGCAAGCTTATCCAGCTGCAGTGCATACCCCTCCCGGTTCTGCACCATCTTATTATTCCACAGAAGTCTTTCTTTCGCCGCTTCAAACACCTCCAATGTCTCCCTTAGAAAACGAGGTGCCAATATACATTGTTTCTGAAGACGACGCTTAAGTTCCACATTAAGCTCCGCTCCATATTCCTCAACTGCGCACAAAATCTCATACATCATCTGATAGGTTTTAAGGCGCTTTTCCTCCAGACATTTTTTTCGATTCTCACAGTTCTCACATACCTTTTCTGTCACTTTACGGAACATTTCTTCATTCTCTTCTTTAGTAAATGTTATTCGGTAATCCTCCAGCCTTAAAAATGTACTGGATAATGATTTGAGCGAATCTGCAAGCTTGTCCATCTGTATTACATAAGGATTTACGAATATTTCCTTTTCTTTTACGTCCGCCATATAGATTTCTCCCCTTTATGTCGCTTATGGAGTCTGCTGCCAAAGCTTTTGCAGACGGCCAATATAAAAAGCCCCAGGCAATTCTGCCTGAAGCTTCATCTTACGTATCATTCAGCCTTAAAGATAATCTCATTCTCGTTTACCAGACCAAGCTTATCCTTTGCAACCTCCTCCACATACTCATCTGTACCTACATACTGCTCCAAATTGTCAATCTCGGACGCTCTCTCTTTCTCTTCTTCAATCTGCTGTTTCAGCTCGGCCTCCTGTACACGGTATGCCTGCTCTTTCTCCCGAAGTGAAATTCCATTTATAAATAACACTGCTGCAAGCAGAAGTATTACAAAGCTGACCGCAAGCATACTTCTCTTATGCCCGTACTGTCCAGACCTTTTCCTTTGCCGTCTTCTACGGCTGTTCTGTTCCGTTTTTCTCATATATACTCACCCTTATTCCGGCTCCCCAGCCGGTTAATATCTCCCTTAAGTATTATTATACTAACGTTTTTTCTTCCGCTTCGCAATTGCCTTTTCACACAAATTTTTTTGAAGTTTTTGTAGCCTGCGGATAAAAAATGTCATAAAAACGGCTCCCGCCACAACGCCTAGTACAAAATACCATCGTATACTACCACTGCTAGTTTGGTATATTTGCACAAAGATATAAAGAGCAGTACATATCCAAAATATTAAATCTTCAATTCCCATTATAAGAAGGCTGTGCTTTACAATCTCACGAAAGCAGCTGATACATCGGTACGCCAGCCGGACAATCGCCCCGGAAAATACTGCCACAGCAAATACAATAACCTCTTTCTCTATTCCCGTCATTCTCACTTACCTGAACAGCTTGGAAAAGAAATTATCGCCCTGCTTTGACATAGAGTGCACATCAGAATAAGCGATGCTGTCAATACTGCCGGACAGATCCACCTCTCCCTTTTCCAGACTCAGACGGTTTACATGGAGATCGGTCCCCTTTACCATCATCATCCCTTGCTCTGTTTCCAGCAGTACTTCGTTCAAATCAAAAGAAAGCACATCAATAACTCCTGTTACAAGGCTTGTTTTTCGATTATTAACAACAAGCTTATGCCCCTTTTGTACGGTTCTTTCTTCCATGCGCATCACAACCTTTCTTAATAATCATATGATAGGTTGTTTCTTTTTATTACAAATATTTAAACAAGTTTTTTGCTTCTTCCTTTTTTGTTGTTTCCTGAATATCCAAAACCTCTACCTTAATCGCTTTTGTACCGAATTGAATTTCAATAATGTCACCCATTTTTACTTTTACAGAGGCTTTGGCTGACTTACCGTTTACAAACACCCGCCCCGCGTCACACGCTTCATTCGCCACGGTTCTGCGTTTAATCAGACGGGATACCTTTAGAAATTTGTCCAGTCTCATAATCATTTCCTCCTGTATGGCAAAAAAAGTAGAGAGCGCTATTCTCTCTACTTCATTATACCCATTTAAAACTTATTATGCATTAACAGCATCCTTTAATGCTTTTCCGGCTTTGAACTTCGGCGCTTTGCAAGGACCAATTTTCATTGTCTTTCCTGTCTGCGGATTACGTCCCTCTCTTGCTGCTCTTTCGCTGATTTCAAAAGTACCAAATCCAACTAACTGAATCTTGTGTCCCTTCTTAAGCTCTTCAGTTACTACATCAACAAAAGCTTTTAAAGCTTTCTCAGAATCCTTCTTCGATAATTCAGCCTGATCAGCAATAGCTGCAACTAATTCTGTTTTGTTCATGGATAATTTTCCTCCTCTTGTTTATACTCTAGGCTCACTTTGCCTTTAGTTACTGTTATACCTGTTTTTACTGTATTTGTCAAGGTTATTTCTCGTGTTTACCTGCATTGCTCTTTATTCTGCAACATCTATATTTGAATTACATCCAAATTATACCAAAACTGCTTACAGCATGGAGTCAATCATCGCCAGAACCTCCTCACCCAGCTTCTTTGAACGCTCTTTTGCATCGGCCAGAGAATCCCCCTTAATTCCATAGTAAAATTTTACTTTCGGCTCTGTCCCGGAAGGTCTTACACACAGCCACGCATCCTCTGTTAAATCATAATATAATACATTGGACTCCGGAAGACCTGTTGCGGACTCCTCTCCCTTTTCTATATTTTTAATAACTCCTGTCTTATAATCTCTTGCACTCAGCACCTTGTATTCTCCAACCTCTGCCGGCGGATTTTTACGAAATGTTTCGAGAATCTCCTGAATCTTCTGAAGCCCCTCTATTCCCTTAAGGGTGACAGACTTAATATCTTCTTTGTAGTATCCATACTTGTCATACATGTCCACCATCGCATCCCACAAGGTCTTACCCTGTGTCCTATAGTAAGCTGCCGCCTCGCACAATGCCATAGTTGCGACGATTGCATCTTTATCTCTTGCATAAGTTCCAATCAGACATCCGTAGCTCTCCTCAAACCCGAATAAATAGCTTCCCTTTCCGGACTGCTCAAAGCTTAAAATCTGCTGGCCAATATACTTAAAGCCCGTAAGTACTTCGATAAATCCTACCCCATACTCCTTCGCAATCGCCTTTGCCATATTGGAAGTAACAATAGATTTAATCAGATATCCGTCTTCCGGAAGTCCTTTTACTGCCTTTCTCTCTCTGATTTCGTAATCTGCAAGAAGACAGCCTGACATATTGCCGGTAAGGACCTTATATTCACCGGTCCCGGCATCCTTTACATATACTCCAAGTCGGTCCGCATCCGGGTCCGTAGCTAAGATCAAGTCTGCATCAACCTCTTTTGCAAGCTTCAGTCCAAGCGCAAATGCCTCCTCTGCTTCGGGATTTGGATAAGACACAGTTGGGAAATCTCCATCCGGAAGCTCCTGCTCCTTTACTACATATACTTTCTCAAAGCCAAGCTCCTTTAAAATGCGTCTTGCAGGAATATTTCCGGTTCCATGAAGCGGACTATACACTATCTTAAGCTCTTTCCCTACTGCAGCAATCGCATCCTGATGAATCACCTGCTTCTTAAGCTCTGCAATATAACCGTCGTCTACCAAAGCGCCGATTACCTCATAAAGACCAGCCTTTTCTGCCTCTTCCTTTTCCATTGTCTTCACTGTACTATAGTCGGTAACCGCTCTTACTTCTTCCATAATCCCCTTATCATGAGGCGGTGTAATCTGTGCCCCGTCCTCCCAGTATACCTTATACCCGTTATATTCCGGAGGATTATGGCTGGCTGTAATATTAATTCCTGCAACACAGCCAAGCTTTCTCACCGCATAAGAAAGCTCCGGCGTAGGACGCAGAGATTCAAACACATACGCTTTAATTCCGTTTGCCGCCAGACACAGCGCCGCTACATCTGCAAATTCCGGTGACATACGGCGGGAATCATATGCAATTACTGCTCCCTGCTCTTTTTTTCCCTTTTTCAGAATATAATTTGCAAGTCCCTGTGTAGCTTTTCTCACCGTATAAATATTCATACGATTTGTACCTGCACCAATAATGCCTCTCAAGCCGGCAGTTCCAAATTCAAGCTCTTTATAAAAACGCTCTTTGATCTCCTGCTCATCATTTTCAATCTCTCTAAGCTCCGCCTTTGTTGCCTCGTCAAAATACAGATCATTTATCCACTGTTCATAATTTTCACGATATCCCATACCTGGTTACCTCCTGTCATAATATAAGATAATTATACAACAGGATATTACAAATGAAAAGAAAATATATTGTTTAAAAACCGCTCTTTTTCTTCCGTCTGACGGATTGCAGTCTGAATCTTTTCAATACTTTTTGCAGATATCCATGCTTTGTTTGAACGATAGTAAGAATTTGCAATTTTCCAGAATTTCTCTGGATAAATCAGACGGACTTTGATATATTCAAGCTCCTCTTCAGTCAGCGGTTTAATCGCCGAATATGCATTCATTAGATTATCCCCCAGTCTCTCTCTCCACCCCTGCTTTTCTAAAATTTTACGCAGAAAATAATATAAATCCTCCACCTGAACATCCCGTCTGAATTTTTCAAAATTTGTAGTTATAACCGTCATCTGTGCCATCGGCTGTCCAGCCTGCGCCATCAGAATATTATGATAATTATATTCACCATGCGTCATGTGAGACCCTTCAATACTTTTGGCATACAATCTATCATAGCCTGAATTCTCCAGAAGTTCCAGTGCTGCGCCCGCCCAGCAGAACATCTGATCAAAGCACTTCAAAAAAGCAAATTCGAATTCACCCTTCGGAGAAACTCCCCGCATAAACCTTCGAACCTTCTTAAGCTCTCTGTTATGACGTATATATTCCTCCTTCATATGTACAGCTGCACAGGCCTCATGCTCCAATTCTTTCTGCATCAGAATATGAAGCTTTGCCAGATTTCCTGATGCTTTTAAAAGCTCTGTAGTTTTACGAATATCACACTCCCGTCCTGAAGGCCACCGCTTCAGGACGTATTTGCCGCCTTCTTCCGTCACGCTCACATAACTGCCTTCTCGGTTTTTTACCGGAAAATCAGCCTGCATACAGCTTTGTCTGCCAAGATGCTCATACAGCTCAAAGAGTGCAGGAACCCTGCTGTCGGAAGTAACAACTTCCCTCAGTAAAAACACACCTCTGTCAGTGTCGCACAAAATAGCACCCCTCGTTCTGCGGGTGCTGTTAACTGTAATATCATATTGTCCTAGTACATTATTTATCTCATACTCCTGCATAACAATCCCCTGCACCTTTAATTACATATTCTTTCTATCGTATGTACAGAGGCTGCAAAATATGAGTTGGGGACGGGGTAAAATGAGAAATACCCCGTCCCAGATTAAAAATGCCCTGTCCCTTTTTCTATTACTGCTGCAATTGTTCTAGTAATTTTTCTTTTGTGTTTTGCTCCGGTTCTTCTATTACCAGCTCTAATAGTTCTTTCAGCTTATCGCCGATTTCTTTTCCGGGCTTCATTCCAGCCTGTATCAAATCACTTCCTGTCACAGCCAGATCTTTTAGTGAAACGCATTGCCCGGCTGCGGCAATCTTCTGATAAATTGACTCTATTTCGTCAAGATTTTTTAATTTTTCCTCCCGTTTATACATACTCTGAGCCATCACATCAGCTCTGCGTACTTCCATGTAATAAGGGAATAAATCCTCTCCGATTTTATTCATAGCACGACGTACATTTTTCGCTGCCGCCGGCATCCGGTAATCATGATAAAGTACCAGTCTGGACACCTTATGCAGCGTATCATTGTCAAATTTTAATCTTTTTAGTATATTCTTAGAGATACGTTCACTCTCGAATGCATGCTTTTTAAAATGCGCCCGGCCCGTTTCATCTACTGTCTTTAGCGCCGGCTTTCCCATGTCATGTAAAAGCATAGTCAGTCGAAGAAGCTTATCAGCACGGACATGCTGCAGTGCATGTAAAGTATGCTCGCCTACATTATACATATGATGCGGGGTTTCCTGTTCTGTCTTCATCAAACAGTCAAATTCCGGCAGAAACTGCTTCGTAACTCCAAGCTCATAAGCATTTCTGAGTAATTCTGGACGATCAGACACCAGCATTTTAACAAGTTCTGCCTGTATTCTCTCTGCACTGATATATTTTAGAGTCGGAGCAAGTTCTTTCATGCCTTCCTGCGTCTCTTTATCAATTATAAATCCCAGCTGCGCAGCAAAACGGATTCCCCGTAAAATACGAAGTGCATCCTCACCAAACCGCTCTGAAGCATCACCGACACACCGAATTATTCCCTTTTCCAAATCCTCCACGCCGCCGAATATATCCACTAAACCGCTGTTCTCATTATATGCCATTGCATTTATTGTAAAATCACGCCGAAGCAAATCTTCCTTTAAACTTCTGGTAAAAATTACCTCTTTTGGATGCCTGTTATCTTCATATTTTCCATCAATTCGATAGGTCGTTACCTCAAACCCCTCGCCCCCTAATAAAACCGTGATGGTTCCATGTTCAATTCCAGTATCAAATGTCTTTTCAAACAAAGTCTTTGCTTCCTTTGGCATAGCAGATGTTGTTATATCCCAGTCCTTTGGACTCCTGCCTAGAATAGAATCCCGCACACAGCCACCAACCGCATAAGCTTCAAACCCCCGCTTCTGCAAAGTAGTAATAATATAGTCCACTTTTTGGGGTAATATAATTTTTTTATTCATGATAATCCCTCCGGTCCTTTTATACTATATCATATTTTTTATAGTTGGGGACGGGGTAAAATGAGAAATACCCCGTCCCAGATTATCTTTTGTCCTGTCCCAATTTATCCTCTGCCCTGTCCCATATCGTTTTCTAAAGCTCTTCTTATTTTCTTTGTCATTCTTTCTGATATTAGAAACATTTCCTTAATTTTGCTTTCAAATATATCTCTCGTTTTAACATAGCTTAAGATCTCTGCTGCCGGAAGTCCTAATTCACACTGCATGTCCCACAATATTTCTCTTGCAATAGCTTTTCTTTCCAAAAACTCCTCTTCGGCCACATCAATAAAGAAACATCTATCGCTCATATAATGAAAATCTACAAAGTGTTTTCTGCTTGTAAACTTTTTCTGCTTCATTTCATATGCAGCTTCTGCTAAAATTCCTTTACTTCTCTTCTCTGGATAATAATATTCTTTTATACTGCTAAAATTATAGTTTCCAATGTTTTTGCAAATACCGGCCTTAACAGGATTTAGGTGAATATACCTGAGACAATTCCAAAAGTAAGACTCATTATCAATACATTGACTTTTATAGCGCTCCTGAAACACATATCCGACTCTGTTATGTTTATAATTATAATATTGGGCATAACTGGCTAGGACTTTAGCCATATAAGATGCGAGCTCTTTCAGCTCTGCTTTTAATTAATAAATGAAAATGATTAGACATAATACAATATGCATAAATCTGCACATTATATTCTTGACAGTTTTCACAAAATAAATTTAATATTCTACTTTTTTCATACTTGCTTTGAAAAATAGCCGATTTATTCAAGCCTCTCGCAATTACATGATAATAGCCTGTCCGGCTTCTCTGCCTGGGCTTTCTTGGCACCTGTTATCCCTCCTCTCGAAAAAGGGACAGGGCTTTTTCAATCTGGGACGGGGTATTTCTCATTTTACCCCGTCCCCAACTATAACAAAATTAATAAGATTTCCCCCAATAAGCCATATGCTTAGCCGGTTTTCCGCACCATATACATTTATCCGAAATCATATCTTCGTCCTCGATAAGGCATCGGGTTGCCGCGCCTCCTGTTACATATTTTACTTCTCCCTCACACTCTGGATCTCCGCACCAGCAGGCCTTTACAAATCCACGATTCTGTTTGAATTTTTCTGCCATTTCGTCCATCGTAACAGCTGTATCAATATGTGAGTTAAGGAACTCTTCGGCTCTATGATACATATCCTTCTGAACAGTCTCCAGAATATCACGCAGCCTCACTGCAATTTCATTCATTGGGACAACAATTTTCTCTCGATTATCACGACGTACAACGACCACTTGATTATTCTCAATATCCTTCGGGCCAATTTCAATACGTGTAGGAATTCCAAGAATCTCCTGCTCGGAGAATTTCCATCCCGGACTCTTATCTGAATCGTCAATTTTCACACGGTAGCCCGCTTTTTTAAGCTCATCTAAAAGCGCATACGCCTTATCAAGAACGCCTTCCTTATGCTGTGCAATCGGAATAACCCGGCATTCTACCGGTGCCACATGAGGCGGAAGCACCAATCCGTCGTCATCACCATGAACCATTATTAGGCCACCGATACTTCTGGTGGACCAGCCCCACGATGTCTCGTATACACTCTTTAGCTGATTGTCCTTATCAATATATTTAATACCAAATGCATCTGGAAAGCCGCTTCCGAAGAAATGACTTGTAGCAGACTGAAGTGCTTTTCCGTCATGCATCAGTGCCTCAACCGTATAAGTATCCTGCGCACCGGCAAACTTCTCATGCTCTGCCTTTCTGCCGGAAACAAATGGAATTGCCAATGTCTCTCTATAGCAGTCCTCATATACATGGAACATCTGAATCGTACGTGCTTCTGCTTCCTCATAAGTAGCATGGATCGTATGTCCCTCCTGCCACAAAAATTCTCTGGAACGGAGAAACGGTCTCGTCGTCTTCTCCCAGCGGAGCACAGAATTCCATTGATTCCATACTTTTGGCAAATCTCTATATGAGCGGACCGACTTTGCCCACAAATCACAGAACAATGTCTCAGATGTAGGTCTAATGCAGAATCTCTCTTGAAGTCTCTCCATGCCGCCATGCGTTACCCATGCGACTTCCGGCGCAAATCCTTCGATATGATCCGCTTCTTTCTCCAGAAGACTTTCCGGGATTAAAAGGGGAAGAGATACATTTTCAACCCCTGTTTCTTTAAATCTTCTGTCCAGATCAGCCTGAATCAGTTCCCAGATTGCATAACCATTCGGCAGATAATTTAGACACCCTTTTACACTGGAATAATCACACAGCTCTGCCTCACGGACAACATCCGTATACCACTGTGCAAAATTTTCGTCACGTGACGTGATATTCTTTACTAACTTCTTTTCCTTTGCCATTGTTTTTCTCCTTTTCCCATTGTCAGAAAATGCTTCCTGCAAATATAATTACCGGGAGTATATATGCTGCAGCCACAATAAATGAATGCAGACAAAACGCCGGACCCTTCACTCCCTAAAAGGGACCGAAAAGCTCGGCGGTACCACCCTAATTAACTACAATTATCCTGCAGTTCTCTCATTAACCGTTAACGCCGGTAAATCGCCGTACTCTCATACGGCAGCTCCGAGGCGGGTTCTATGCAGTTCTAAGCAGGAATCTTTCACCATATAATTCCTTCTCTGGTGCTCGCTTACATATACTATTCCTCTTCATTGCTGAATATATAATGGAATTAACCGTAATTTTAATCTATGGAAAAATGTTTGTCAAGACAAAGCGGGAAATTCTCCCCAAATTTCCCGCTTAACCAGATAGAACTGGAAAAGAACTTTCCAACGACGTGGCCTTTCCGACCTTATGTTGGGCAACTTTATTATAACACAAATTTTTACATATTGCACATTTTTCTTTATTATGTTTAAATAAAAAAAATAGTAGAAAAACAGGAGCAATTACATGAAAACCCCCAATTTACAAGTGTTTTACGAGGATCATGACATTCTCGTGTGCCTAAAACCAGCTAAAATTGCAACACAATGTAGCAAAATAAATTGTCCTGATATGGTCAGTTTATTAAAAAATCACCTCCGCCAGACCTGCAGCACGTCAACTGAACCGTATCTGGCTGTAATTCACCGCCTCGATCAGCCTGTGAAAGGCATTCTTGTATTCGCAAAAACACCCTCTGCTGCAAAAGAATTAAATCACCAATTGCAGCATCAGGAATTTGGAAAATATTACCGTGCACTCGTAAATGGAACACCAACGGAAACAGAAGGGGTTCTGGAAAATTATCTTGTCAAAGATTCACGGACCAACACCTCCAAAATCTGTTCGAAAAATATACCAGGCTCAAAATTAGCCCGCTTACACTACAAAACAGTGGAAAAGGGACAGGGCTTTTTTAATCTGGGACGGGGTATTTCTCATTTTACCCCGTCCCCATCTACAACTGAACTTGACATTCGCCTTGACACCGGCCGCCACCACCAAATACGTGTTCAGCTTGCCGGGATTGGCTGTCCGATTATTGGCGACACAAAATATAATTCTTCAATTGATACACACAAAAAAGAGCAGGACTTATGTCTCTGCGCATACAAATTAGAATTCCGGCATCCGAAAACCTATGAACATATGTGTTTCAAAATTTTTTAAAAAGGGACAGGGCAAAACTTAATCTGGGACGGGGTATTTCTCATTTTACCCCGTCCCCATTTACAATTGATTATTCTTCCGGCTCTTCTCGCAGCACTTCCTCATACTTTCCAAGTATGATACCTTGAATGCGTTCTCTGGTCCCTGAGTTAATCGGGTGTGCAATATCCCGATATTCTCCGTCCAAAGCCTTTTTGCTTGGCATAGCAATGAAAAGTCCTTTTTCCCCTTCTATGACTTTAATATCATGTACAACAAACTCTTCATCCATTGTAATAGATACTACTGCTTTTAATTTACCTTCCTTTGCCACTTTACGCACACGTACATCTGTAATCTGCATTTTTTCTGCCGCCCCTTTCTTTCAAAAGCCGCACTATAGTGCATACCTCTCATTCTTTTCAACTACTACTTTCACGCCATTTTCACCTACATGACGTGTATTCGCCCTGATTGTATCACGGCTTTCTACAATACAATTTTCTATATATGTATTGTCCCCCAGATAAACGTCATTTAAGATGATGGAGTTTTTAATTACACAATTATTTCCTACAAATACCTTTTTGAAAATGATAGAGTCTTCTACCGTTCCATTAATGATAGAACCGCTTGCAACAAGACTGTTCTTTACCGTCGCTCCCGGATTATACTTTGCCGGCGGCAGATCACTTACCTTAGAATAAATGTCCGGATATTCCTTAAAGAAATACCTTCTCACCTCAGGCCTCAAAAAATCCATATTCGTTTTATAGTAAGCATCTACAGTCGATATATTGCTCCAGTAGTCTTTTATCTTATAGCCATAAATCTTTTTCAAATTCCTATACCGGATAAGAATATCTGTTACAAAATCATGTCTTTCTTCCTCTGCGCAGTGCTCAATCAAGTCAATCAAAAGTCTTCTTCTGATAATATAAATTCCTGTTGAGATTGTATTAGAATTTGCTACCATAGGCTTCTCTTCAATTTCTTCAATCCGCATAGTATCATTCATCTTGACTGTGCCGAAACGGCTTGCGTCCTCACCAGGCTCCAGCTCCTTACACACAACAGTGATATCAGCCTTTTTCTCAATATGATACTCTAATACTTTATTATAATCCATCTTATAAACAGCATCGCCGGAGGAAACAATTACATAAGGCTCATGACACTTCTTTAAAAAATCAAGATTCTGGTAAATAGCATCTGCAGTTCCTCTATACCAATTGCCATTCTCCAAAGTTATCGTAGGAGTAAATACATAAAGTCCGCCCTGCTTTCTTCCAAAATCCCACCATTTAGAAGAATTTAGATGTTCATTCAAAGAACGGGCATTATACTGCGTCAGTACAGCCACCTTTTGAACGTGAGAATTCGACATATTACTGAGTGTGAAATCTATCGCTCTGTAGCTTCCTGCAATCGGCATTGCCGCTACGGCACGTCTGTGTGTCAGTTCCCGCATCTTGTTGCTGTTACCACCTGCTAAAATAAGTCCTACTGCTCTCATGCCACTTCACCTGCCTTTATTAATGTTTCTCCGCTTTCCAGCACTCCGTTCGGGTAATCCTCCTTAGAAGTAACTCCGCTTATCGCAGTATTCTTTCCAATCTGAACACCATCTGGTATTACAGAATTCTCACCTATTGTTACAAGACCGAATGAATAGATAGCCGGCTTCAGCTTATTAGGAACGTCGCTTCCGATTCCCAGCGTAACATTACTGCCGATCTTACAGCTCTCCGCTATAATAGACTTGTCTATCACACAGCCATTTCCTATCACTACATCCTTCATAATAATAGAGTCTCTGACAACGGCGCCCTCTCCTATCGTCACACCAGAGCCGATAATACAGTTATGTACCTGACCATAAACCTCAGAACCATTGCCGATAATACTTCTTTCAATAACAGATTGTCCCGAAATATACTGCGGCGGAAGGATTCCGCTGTTCGTATAAATCTTCCAAAACTCTTCGTACAGATTAAACTCCGGAATAATATCAATCAGCTCCATATTTGCTTCCCAATAAGAGCCAAGTGTTCCTACATCTTTCCAATAGCCATTATACTCGTATGCAAACAGCCTCTCACTCTTCTCATGACAATACGGAATAATATGTTTTCCGAAATCACATCCAGGCTCGTCCTTAAGTGCTACCAAAGCTTCCCTGAGCACCGGCCAGCTGAAGATATAGATACCCATAGACGCCAGGTTGCTTCTCGGCTGGGGCGGTTTCTCCTGAAATTCTGTAATCTGGCCATCCCCGTCGGTAACAACAATTCCAAAACGGCTTGCCTCCTCCATCGGAACCGGCATGGCAGCAATCGTAACATCAGCATGATTCTCCTTGTGGTAATCCAGCATCACTTCATAATCCATCTTGTAGATATGATCTCCGGAAAGAATCAATACATAATCTGGATTGTAGGTCTCCATATAATCCAGATTCTGATAGATGGCATTTGCTGTACCTGTATACCACTCGCTGTTAGCGCTCTTCTCATACGGCGGAAGAATCGTAACCCCGCCAATATTACGGTCTAAATCCCACGGAATTCCAATTCCTATATGTGTATTCAATCGTAACGGCTGATATTGCGTAAGCACTCCGACAGTATCAATTCCCGAATTAATACAGTTACTCAGCGGGAAGTCGATAATCCGGTATTTCCCTCCAAAAGCAACGGCCGGCTTAGCTACTTTTGCCGTAAGGACACCAAGTCTGCTGCCTTGTCCTCCCGCCAGCAGCATTGCTATCATTTCTTTTTTTCTCATGTCATCACTCCTTCTAATAAGTCTGCATAATAATTATATCACAGTTTTTACCATTAGTGAACAAATTTTACAAATAAATTGAATATTTTGTTAACTTTTTATGAAAATATAACAAAAAATTTCAGGTTGGTTTTTTTTGGATATATGTTTATAATATATGAAGAGAATAGTTATCATATACACAAGGTAAGGAAGGTATTTTTATGTATAAAATTAATTTCAAAAAACCTATACATGTACATTTTATCGGTATCGGCGGCATCAGCATGAGCGGTCTGGCCGAGATTCTCCTCAAAGAGGGTTTTACCGTATCCGGCTCGGACAATAAGGAATCAGCGCTTACCAAGCGCCTGGAACAAGCCGGCGCGGTTGTTTTTTACGGACAAAGAGCTTCTAACATTATCTCTGGAATTGACGTTATTGTTTATACTGCAGCAATTCATGACGACAATGAAGAATATCAGGCTGCCAAAGCAAAAGAGCTCCCTATGCTGAGCCGGGCAGAGCTTCTGGGACAGCTTATGACAAATTACAAAATGCCGATTGCCGTATCTGGTACTCACGGAAAAACTACCACCACCTCTATGCTGTCGCACATCCTTCTTACCGGAGACACCGACCCTACCATATCTGTAGGCGGTATTCTGAAAGCTATCGGGGGGAACATCCGCGTAGGCGGTTCAGAAGTATTTGTAACAGAAGCCTGTGAATATACAAACAGTTTCCTTCATTTCTTTCCTAAAATCAGCATTATTTTAAATATAGATGAAGACCACCTGGATTTCTTTAAGGATCTAGATGATATCCGTCACTCCTTCCGGGAATTTGCCAGACTTCTGCCGGAAGACGGAATATTAGTCATAAACGGTGAAATTGATAACCTTCGTGAGATCATTGAGGGTCTGCCCTGCAAGGTTGTAACCTATGGCTTTGGAAGCTCTATGAATTATGGCGCACTTAACATTACACACAACCAGTTGGGCGAAGCTTCCTTTGACTTTATAAAGGACGGCGTTTTCACGGCACGCATTTCTCTGTCTGTCAACGGCGATCATAATGTATCCAATGCACTGGCTGCACTGGCCGTTGCAGATCAGCTGAATATTCCTGTTGAAATATCTCAGAAGGGGCTCAAAGAATTTACCGGTACAAACCGCCGCTTTGAATACAAAGGCGAATTTAACGGAACCACATTAATCGACGACTACGCGCATCATCCGACAGAGATTACTGCTACATTGACTTCCGCCAGACATTATCCTCATCGAGAAATCTGGTGTATCTTCCAGCCTCATACTTACACACGTACAAAGGCTTTGTTTACCGAATTTGTGGAGGCTTTATCGCATACGGATCATATTATACTCGCCGACATCTATGCCGCAAGAGAAACGGATACTTTGGGAGTGTCTTCAAAGGATGTTGCCGGCGCATTAAAGGACAAAGGAAATGATGCTTATTATTTTGAAAGCTTTTCCGAAATCGAGAGCTTCTGCCGCAGACATTGTCAAAAAGGAGACCTGTTGATAACTATGGGAGCCGGAGACGTTGTAAATATTGGGGAAAACCTGTTAAAAGCATAATTTTCCACATTTTCCACATGATTTTATCCACAAAAAACATGATTTTTGATGCAGAAATTTCTTTTTTGCCTGTCCTTCTAATGCTATAATAGGTTTTACGATATGAGAAATATATTGAGGAGGACAAGCGCATCTATGAAGAATTTAACGCTTACTAATCGTGCACAAAATAACACTACTTTGCTTGAAAATGAATTTATAGATTGTTATATGACCAAAGCTAACGGCGAATACGTAAAGGTATATCTTCTTCTTCTGCGCCATGTGGACAGCACGAAGAGTCCTCTTACAGTATCTGAAATCGCAGATCTGCTTGACCACACAGAAAAGGATGTCCTGCGGGCGCTGAATTACTGGAAAAAGCAGGGACTTTTAGAGTATGAAACAGAAAGTGAATCGGATTCGCACACATACACTCCTGTTTCTATGTCTGATACTGGAGCTTCTGCTTTAGAATCTTGCTGCAGCCCGAACCCGGACAAGACCTCTGTTTCGGCAGTACCAAGCCTCCAGCAGTATAAAAGCCGTAAAGAGTTTAAAGAGCTTTTATTTGTTGCAGAGCAGTATCTTGGCAAAACCCTGTCCGCCAATGACATCAATACCATTACATATTTTTATGAAACTCTGCAGATGTCTGCGGATCTAATAGAATACCTGATAGAATACTGCGTCGAAAACGGCCATAAAAGTATACATTATATTCAAAAGGTAGCACTTTCGTGGTCAGAGCGGAAAATTACCACTGTGGATGAAGCAAAAGCCGGTACTTTAATGTATAACCGGAACTGCTATTCTGTCTTAAACGCTTTCGGTATTAAAGGGCGGTCACCGGCCGCCTCTGAGACTGTTTATATAAAAAAATGGAATGATGAATATGGATTTTCACTGGATATCATTCTTGAAGCATGCAGCCGAACAATGAACACAATACATCAGCCCAGCTTTGATTATACGGATTCTATTCTCCGCAGCTGGAAGGAGAAGAACGTACGGCAGCTAAAAGATATTGACCTTATCGATGCAGATTATTTTAAGGAAAAAGAAAAAAGGAAAAAACAGACTTCAAGTCCTGTTATGTCCCGCAATAAATTCAATAATTTTGAAGGACGCTCTTATAATATGAGTGATTTAGAAAGAAAATTGATACAACAGTAAAATATCCGCAAATATTAAAGATATTATTTTAGATTTATTAAATAAAGGAGCATATTGATCTCATGGCATTATCAAATTCCCAATACGACCAGCTGATGCGTATCTATGAAAAACGCCAGCTGGATAATGAGTATACTCTCCGCAGACATTATAAGGAGGCGTATTCCAGAATTCCACAGTTGAAAGAGCTTGATGATGCTATTTCTTCGCTCAGTGTTGAGAAGGCCCGCAGGCTTCTGGCCGGAGATGAATCTGCTCTTTCTTCGTTGAGAGAAGATATATCCCGGCTTTCAGAGGAGAAATACAGACTTCTTAAAGCTTCAAGACTTCCCTCCGATTATCTGGAGCCCGTCTATACCTGTCCCGACTGCCGGGACACCGGATATATCGGTACTGAAAAATGCCGCTGTTTTCAAAGAGCCGTCATTGATCTGCTGTATGCTCAGTCCAATCTGCGTGGAATTCTGAAGGAGGAAAACTTTAATACCTTTTCCCTCGCCTATTATTCAGAAAACCATATAGACCCGTTGACAGGCCGCTCTTCTAAAGAAGCGGTATCGACTGCACTGGAAAGCTGCCGGGAATTTACAGATACATTTTCTTCAGAATTTTCAAATATACTTTTATACGGAGATACAGGAGTTGGAAAAACCTTCCTCTCCCATTGTATAGCAAAGGAATTGATTGAGCGTTCCTATTCCGTTATCTACTTCTCCGCCTCTCAGCTTTTCGAGCTTTTTGCAAAGAATACGTTTGGAAAAAAAGATTCTCAGGAAACTGGAAATTGTGAATACATTTATAACTGCGATTTACTTATTGTTGATGATTTGGGTTCTGAGCTTCCCAACGCATTTACAGTCTCTCAGCTTTTCACCTGCTTAAATGAACGTATACTGCGCAAAAATTCAACGATTATATCAACAAATCTGGCATTGGAAGACTTGAAAGCAATCTATTCAGAAAGAATCTTTTCCCGCATCAGCAGCAGCTATACGATGCTTCGGCTGACGGGTGATGATATTAGAATTCAAAAAAAATTATTAAACCTAGGAGGTACAAAGGATGTTACGCCGTAACGAACGTATACTGGACAATATCCCGATTGGTGCACTGGGCATTATTGCTCTTGATGGATGTCAGGAAATGGGGAAAAAAGTGGATAATTATCTGGTAAAATGGCGCAGAGAGGATGGACATGAACACAAGGATGATGTTGTTTTCAACGGCTACGAAAGAGACACCTATTTGATTAACGCAAAGGTTCCACGCTTTGGCTCCGGAGAAGCAAAAGGTATTATCGGGGAATCTGTCCGCGGAATGGATCTTTATCTTATGGTGGATGTGTGCAATTACAGTCTTACTTACTCTTTAACCGGACATGTAAACCACATGTCTCCGGATGACCATTTTCAAAACCTAAAAAGAGTAATCGCTGCTGTCGGCGGAAAGGGGAGACGGCTGAATGTCATAATGCCCTTCCTATATGAAAGCCGCCAGCATAAAAGAAGCAGCCGGGAATCTCTGGATTGTGCGCTGGCACTGCAGGAGCTTGTAAGAATGGGAGTAGAAAATATCATTACCTTTGACGCTCATGACCCAAAGGTTCAGAATGCAATTCCTTTAAATGGCTTTGAAACGGTACGTCCTACCTATCAGTTTATAAAAGGACTTCTGCGGCATTATGACGATCTGCAGATCGACAGCGGGCATATGATGGCTATCAGCCCGGATGAAGGCGCTACAGAAAGGGCAGTCTACCTGGCAAACGTATTAAATCTGGACATGGGAATGTTCTATAAGAGACGCGATTACACCAGAATTGTAGACGGACGTAATCCGATTATCGCACACGAGTTTCTGGGCTCCTCTGTAGAGGGAAAGGATGTTATTATCCTTGATGACATGATTTCCTCTGGCGACAGCATCCTTGACGTAGCAAGGCAGCTGAAACAACGCAAGGCAAAACGTATTTTCGCTGCGGCTACCTTCGGCCTCTTCACAAATGGTCTGGACAAGTTTGATAAGGCCTATGAAGACGGTCTGATAGATGCCATACTAACTACAAATCTTATCTATCAGACACCGGAGCTGTTATCCAGACCATACTATATCAGCTGTGACATGAGCAAGTATATTGCACTGATGATTGATACGCTGAATCATGATGGCTCCATCAGCAGTATCTTGAGTCCAAACGAGCGTATTCAGCATGCCGTAAAAGAATATAAATTGGGGACGGGGGATTTCTAAAAATACCCCGTCCCCAATTAAACTTTACCCTGTCCCTAATTTATCATGCGGCACTCGAATAACTCTTTCCTTCATATTTGGAATCTCCCCCGGTTCCTCTTCTTTTCCGAGCTTCAATGCCAGCCTTACAACTACCTCTGCCTGTCCTTCGGCATCGTTCAGAACAGTCCCCATCATGCGTCCCTCCTGCACTGCTGCCTGGGCTTCCTCTATTCCGTCCATCCCGATAATTTCTATATGAATATCTGCCCACTCTGACTCAGACATTGCCTCCAAAGCTCCCAGTGCCATCGCATCGTTGTTGCTGATTACAACTTCTATCTCATCACCGAACTCGGTGAGCCACCCCTCCATCTTCTCCTTTCCCTGAGTAAGCTTCCAATTGGCATTGGCTCCGGCGAGGCGTTCTACCTCCACTCCCCCTTCTTTTATCTCTTTAATACAAGATTCCGTACGAATCGCCGCATCCTGATGTCCGGGCTCTCCTTCCAGCAGCACATACTGAATCACACCATCCCCGTTTTTATCAATTTTTTCTGGATATTTCTTATAGTAGTCCAAGAATATCTCGCCCTGCAGCTTTCCTCCCTCTGCCGCATCTGTTCCTACATAATATATCTTATCCCAGCGGCTTAAATCTGCACTCACCGGCTCCCGGTTAAAAAATACAATCGGGACATCAGCCTTTTTTCCTTTATCAATAATCGTCGCCGCATCGGTCCTGTCCACAAGATTTACGCAGAGAACATCATAGCCCCGCTTAATAAATGCATCAATCTGCTCATTCTGTGTAGTCTGACTTCCCATAGAGTCAAAAAAGCTGACTGTGATTCTGCATCCCTCCTGTTTTTCTGTTTTACGGAAACACTCGTCAAGCTCCTGCTTCATGGAGCTGATAAATAAGTCATCCTGATTATACAAAAGAACCCCTACACGAAGTTCCTCTGTACTGCTTTTTTTATCTGCCGTACATCCGCAGCATAGGCTCATAAGCAATATTATGTACAGCATACTGCCTAATCCTTTTCTTTTCATCTCTCATCCCTCTATCTTACAAATGGAAACAATAACCTTTCATCCACGTCATCATACATGCGGTTGGAATTTGTTATAATATATCGAATTTCCTGATTTCCTTCTACCCTTTTTCCCTGAATGGCCGCCAGTGCCTCCTGCACTCCCAAATACCCGATTGCATAATCATCCTGGGCTGCAATACTGATAAGCTCTTGATTTTCCAAGCTTTTCAAAATATCACTGCTGCATCCGATTCCATATATCTGCAATTTATTTTCTATATTCTCCTGCCGGTAGATTCTTCCTGCCTTCGTCAAATTCTCCACTATCCGGTCATCCAGTGCGATAACTGCATCAGGTTTTTCCTCCTTGAGAATCTCTGCCAGCGCTTCCGGCTGAAAACTTCCGGCGCTCACGATAATACAGGCATTATCTGTTTCCTCCATAACAGACAGGAATCCTTTCTGCCTGTCTGTTACGCTGGAACAGATTCCATTTCCTGAAAAAATGATAATTTTTCCCTTTATGTTTCCATGATTAATCATAGTCTCTGCCATATCCCGTCCCATCTGCTCATTATCACAGCAAAGCAGAGGAATATCATTTTTCCCCGAAATACCTGACTCAAACATTAGAAGGGGCGTCTTTTTTTTGGAAATCTCCAAGATTTCATTCTTCATCAATATCCGGTTGACCGGAGCGATAAGAACCGCATCGCTTCCCTCCATCTCCTTATCCAGAAGCTCTAACTGCTCCTCGGCCGTATTCCCCTCCAAAGACGCAACAAAACGAACATTCACATTCAAGTCTGCCGCTGCATCCTCCGCTCCCCGCTTCAGATTACTCCAGCTTTTATCCATGCTTCCCCGAACAATAAAAGATATATTATAATTTTCTTCCTCCCTGTTCCTGGGCGGCTTTGCTATCCTTGTCAGACAAAGCAATATTAACAGGATAAGCAGAATAATCTGCAGCCTTTTCTTCCAGCTCATACCTGTCTGCCTCCTTCCGCTTTTTCCTCTGCTTTCTGAAGCGGCATGCGCATACGCACAATAGTTCCCTCATCTGGCTCGCTTACTATCTCTACTCCGTATTCCTTTCCAAAATGAAGCCTAATACGTTCGTTTACATTACCCACTCCGATTCCGGAAGCCTTGCTTCTTACATATTCTCCGCCGTTTAACACCTGTTTAAGCCTCTCCGGTGTCATGCCGCATCCATTATCCTCTACCTCCAGCAGCAGACTCTCTTCAGCTGTATAGGCACGTACTATAATTTCTCCGCCGTCATCCTTTTCCATATATTCCATCCCATGATTAATAGAATTCTCTATCATGGGCTGCAAAATTAATTTTACCGTGGCATAATCCTTTACCTCCTCTGATGCTTCCACAGAATAAGAAAATTTATTTTTATAACGGACGTTCTGGATCGCCAGATAATATTCCGCATGGGCCAGCTCATCTCTGACCGGTACAATACTCCTCCCCCGGATGCTGATCCGGAAGAGCCTTGCCAGCGACGTAACCATCTTAACCGCGCCCTCATTCTTGCCATTTTCAATCATCCAGACAATCGAATCCAAAGTATTATACAAAAAATGCGGGTTAATCTGCGTTTCCAGCGCCTCAAACTCTGTCTTGCGCTTTAGCTCCTGCTCTACCACAATTTCCGCCATCAGACGCTTCATCTGATTAACCATCTGCTGCACAGACTTTCCCAGATGCCGGATTTCCTCCGACCCGCTGATTGCAATTCTGGTCTCCAGGTTTCCGGCCTCCAGACTCTCTACCGTACCTTCCAGCCGTTCAATGGGAACTGTCAATTTCTCGGAAACAACCGTACTGACCCAAATCAGGACGATAATCAGACAGATAGACAGAATCAGGATATAATATCTCAAATCCTGATAAGTTGATACAACCTCCTCCATGGGAACAACTGCAACAAGCTTCCAACCGGTATAGCCCACCGTCTTAACAGTATTCAGCCTCTCTTCCCCTTGAAAAGCAATAACGTACCCGCCATCCTCATATTCCTTTACCAGACGGTTGTCTTCCTCTGCCAGTCCGGAATACAAAAGCTGCTGCCGCGGATGATAGATGATTTCCCCATCCTGATCCATCAGGTATAGATAACCGGAATTCCCCAGATTCACATTTTTTAAAATCTGTTCGATACCGCTGAAATTCATATCCACCAGAAGCACTCCATCCTCTACCTTTCCCTCCCTCTCAAACTCAACGTAACGACTGAGAGACACTACCCACCGGTAGCTGGTATCCGAGGTATCAAAAATGTTTTGTACATAAGGCAGTGAAAAATGCAGATTCTCAATATTGGAGGCGGCATCCAGATACCATTTTTCGTTTCCGGGACTGGAATTTTTCTTTGCCGTGGAGCTTGGAATCCCGTATACTATTCTCCCTTCTGTATCAAACAGTGCAATATTTACTACTTTATCCTGATTCGCATTATAAAGAAGCTCAACAGACTCACCTGCCTCCACGTTACTTATATCCTGTTGTTTTAAAATGTGATAATAAACAGAATCCGACACCTGCATCATTTCCTTCAGATAACTGTTCATTGCCTGATTGGTCTGCTCCACAATCTGAATATTTTTCTCGGTAACCATATCCTTCGCAGTATTTGTAAAACGTACATACAGCCCGACTGCCAGTATCAAAATCGCACAAACTCCAATCAAGGTAAAAGGAATCATAATAATCGTACGCATTTTATTATAATCCATCCAGTTTTTCAACCGGGCTGTCTGGGCATGAATCATAGCTTTACTCTCCTCTTCTGCGGTATTTCTGCGGTGATACGCCAAAATGCTTTTTAAAGACATGGCTGAAATAATTGGGGTCGGAATAACCCACCTTTTCTGCAATAACATAGCTTTTATCATCAGTCATATCCAGAAATTCCACTGCCTTTTTCATGCGGATATCCGTCAGATAAGCAATAAACGATACCTGCATTTCCTTCTTAAATAAAGTGGAAAAGTAATTAGGGCTTACATGCAGAATTCCGCTCACCTTTTCTACAGACAATTCCTCGTCTCCATAATTTTCAAGCATATATTCCTTTGCCCGCATAGTAATCATAGAACGAGAGTTTTTTCGAGTTTCCTCAATCACCCTGCTGATTTCCAGACTTTTCCTGGTAAGCCACCTTTCCGCTTCCTGCAAAGAATGTATCTCATCTGCCACATGCAGGCTTTCCATCTCATCAAGCATACTTCCTGCTTCTATTTCATAATACTGTAACAGGCGCATAAAGGCAATCTTCACCTCAATAAAATATACCTCAAGCTGACTGTTGCTCAGCATCTGTCCACGTATTTTTTCAAAAAGGCCTTTTACCTGTTCACAGATTTCTTCCTTGCTTCCCACCTTAATTGCGTCCATCAGCTCTGTTTCATCGCTCCCCTGAAACTGCAGGACAGAGGTCTTCTGAGGTTCCACATCTCCCAGATAAATGGCCTGGCCGCTCCCAAAGGCAACCCGATAGCTTAAAGCTGTCTGTGCTTCCTTTCTTGCATACCGAAGCTTAGCCGCGTCTTTGCAGGCTGTCCCGATTCCTCCTGTTACAATGATATTATATATCTTCTGCATCGTCTTACACACATGGTCCATTCCTTCGATAACTTTAAAGATATCCTTTTCCCCATAAAGATTTACAACCACTCCCACCATATCATCATAATAAAATGTAGTTACCTTTGCATAGGAAGGAAGTATCTCGTCTGCAATCTGCTTAAGCGTTACCGGAATCAGCATCTCATCATGATTCGGAAACATTTCTCTTGTCTTCGTTCTCTGATTCGGCTCCAGCTCCAGAAGCCCCACCGTATATCCCCATGCCTCCAAATCGAGCTGGGCGATGCCGCTTTTCTTCTCCAGCTGTTCTGACGTAACTCTTCCTTCCACTAAAGCCACCATTGTCTGTTCCCGGATAACTGGAATACTATCTATATAATGCTCCCGGAGAGTTTCCAGATTTCGTTTTGCCTCATATTCCTTATCCAGAGTATCCTTAATCTTCGTCAGAGTGTCCCCAAGTTCCTGCGCATCAATCGGCTTTAGAATATATTCCACCGCCTGAATGCGCAAAGCCTTCTGGGCATATTCAAATTCGTCTGCCCCAGAAAATACAAGGAGCTTTACCTCTGGATTCATACGGACAATCCGTTCTCCAAGTTCTAGTCCATCCATAAAAGGCATCATGACATCCGTCATTACCACATCTGGCTGAAGATTCTCCGCTATCTCCAATGCATCACTTCCGTTGCCGGCGCTGCCGATAATCCGAAAGCCATAGCTCTCCCAGTCAATTTTTCGAATAATTCCTTCTCTGATCTCTTCCTCATCATCCACTAATAATACCGTATACTGCATACTTGGGCCTTCCTCTTACACAGCCCTCCCAGAAAGCGGTACACCCCGTTTCTGGGAGGGCTGATATATTTTCATGATTAATTATACACTGAATACTTTCGGTGCGGGACACAAAAAGGACAGCCCCCGCTGTCCTTTCGCATTCAGCCGCTATTTTACTTCTTCGCAATATATTTCCTGATATCAAGTGCAATTGCCACAACGATTACGATACCCTGTGCAATAAACTGGTAGTTTGTATTTACTCCCAGGAACTGCAGAGAGGATTTCAAAAGCTCAAACACTGCAACACCGATGATAACGCCAGACACACGTCCGATACCGCCATTTACAGACACTCCTCCGATGGTACAGGCCGCGATTGCTTCCAGCTCATAAGACATACCCAGGTTTACAGATGCTCCGCCTGACTTACCGCTGAACAAAAAGCCCGCAATTGCATACAGACAGGCAGCTGTTATATAAATGATAATCTTGGTCTTTTTAACATTTACACCAGATACCTCAGCTGCTGATTCATTTCCGCCGATTGCATACATATATTTTCCGTGACGGGTATAATTATACACGAACCAGATAATTGCCGCAGCTATTACGAGATAAATGAACAGAAATGGAATCCCGGCAATATTTCCCTGTGTGACAGTTGTAAAATCCGCACGGTATCCTCCGATTGGAACCGCATTTGTGATAACAAGTGCAATACCATATACAATCATCTGCATACCCAGTGTACCGATGAAAGCCGGAACGTTGAGATATGCAACCACAATACCGTTAATCAATCCAAATACTGAACAGACCGCCATACAAATAAGCAGTACCAGAAATACATTGAGCTGCGGAAAATTCGGCCAGATTTTTCCCGGCGCATCCGCTTTCTGCAGCATGATTCCTGCCAGACACCCTGCCAGACCAACCATACGTCCGGCAGAAAGGTCAGTTCCTTTCGTAATCAGACAGCCGCTGACACCAAGTGCTACAATAACACGAGGCGCGGCATTAATTGCGAGATTCTTCAGGTTTGCAAAGCTCCTAAATGCCGGTACATTAATACTTACATATACCACAAGAACCGCAAGCAATAAAATGATACCATTATTGATTAATGTATCTTTAATATTAATCTTTTTTTTCATTGTTTACTCCTCCTAACGGACACAGAATCAGAACTGTGTTGCATACTTCATAACGTTTTCCTGTGTAGCTTCTTCTCCAGACAGTTCGCCGGTAATTCTCTTGTTGCACATTACCATGATACGATTCGAAACTCCCAATAACTCAGGCATTTCAGATGAAATCATGATAATTCCCTTACCCTGCTTTGCCAGCTCAATCATAATCTGATAAATCTCATACTTGGCGCCTACGTCAATACCGCGGGTAGGCTCATCCATAATTAAGACATCTGGATTATTTGCCAGCCATCTTGAGATAATAACCTTCTGCTGGTTACCACCAGACAGATTCTGAATCAGCTCCTTACTGCTCGGCGTTTTGATACTCAGCTTGCCTACATTTTCCTGTACAAGCTCCTCAATCTTCTTTTTATTCAGCTTTACTCCTGCTTCCAGATATTGGTCAAGAGATGCTATCGAAACATTATCGGCAATTGAAAGACAGCCCAGAATACCCGTTCCGCGCCTGTCCTCAGTAATCATCCCGATCCCGTTTTTGATTGCGTCATGAGGGCACTTAATACTTATCTGTTTTCCGTTAAGAATAATCTCACCTGATTTGATATGGCGGATTCCGAAAATTGCCTCCATAAGCTCCGTTCTCTGTGCGCCTACCAGGCCGCCGAAGCCGAGGATTTCTCCCCTTCGCAGAGTGAAGGAGCAGTTCTGGAAGGAGCGGTCACTGATACTTGTATATCCCTTGACCTCCATTAAAACATCCCCCGGCTCATTATCAAGCGCCGGATATACATTTGTCAGTTCACGTCCAACCATCTGCTTTACAATCTCATTATCAGAAATATCTTCCATACTCCAGCTTCCTACATAGGTTCCGTCGCGCATAATCGTGATATCATCAGCAATTTGACGAATCTCTGCCATCTTATGTGAAATATATACAAAGGAAACTCCTCTTGATTTCAAATCTCTTACAATCTTAAAAAGAGCTTCTACTTCATTTTCCGTCAAGGATGAAGTAGGCTCATCCAAAATAATCAGTCTCGCATCCTGCGATACTGCTTTTGCAATCTCTACAGACTGCATTTGGGAAATGGATAATTCACCCAGCTTTTTCTTAGGGTCAAACGGCATCTTTACATTTTCCAGCCATTTAACTGTCTCCTCATTCATTCTTTTATGGTCTATCACCTTCAAAGGTCCAAATGATTTCAGAGGATATCTTCCCAGATACATATTTTCAGCAATTGTTCTGTCGGGTACCGGCTGTAATTCCTGATGAACCATTGCAAGCCCGTGATGCAGTGCCTCATCAGGATTACCGATATTCATCTTCTCGCCATCAACAAGTACTTCCCCTTCGTCCATCTTGTAAATGCCGAAAAGACATTTCATAAGAGTTGATTTTCCGGCACCGTTTTCTCCCATCAAAGCATGAACCGTACCCGGACGAACACTCAAATTAACCTGATCAAGCGCCTTTACACCCGGAAAGCTTTTGCTGATTCCATGCATTTCCAGTCTATACTCTGCCATCCTCTCTCTCCTTTCCTTTTACGAAATCAGATGTGTGCAATGCACACACCTGATTTTCATACATTTCTTTCGATATTTAATTATTTAATTTTCTCAAGAATCTCTTCTGCATTTTCTGGTGTAACCTTAATATAGTCAACCATGTTGATTGCGCCTACTTCTTCGCCGTTCAAGAACTTAACTGCAAGATCAGCTGCTCCCTGAGCCTGTCCAAAGTAATCATTAAATACAGTACCTGTAAATTTTCCGTCAACAATATTCTGTACAGCATCTGTCAACGCGTCAACACCTACAAGATAGATGTCCTTGCCTACGGTTCTGCCTGCTGCCTGAATCGCCTGAAGAGCACCAAGCGCCATAGCATCATTATTACAGAATACAACCTCAACATCATCACCAAACTGTGTCAGCGCGTCCTGTGTAATCTGCTGTCCCTTTGCCTGATCCCAGTCACCTCTCTGAAGAAGAAGCTCCTCTGTCTCCATTCCGGCATCCTCAAGAGCTTTGATGGAAAACTCGGTTCTATACTGTGCATCGATATTTTCCGGATCTCCCTGAACCATGATGTAGCTGACTTTGCCGTCACCGTTGATGTCGCCCTTGTTCTCTGTCTCAGCGATTTCCTCACCCTGATAAGTACCTGACTGTCTTGCATCAGCTCCGATATATGTAGCCTTGATTCCCTCAGATGTCCATCTGTCAGATTCACTCTCATCTGGCTGGCGGTTGATGTATACTACCGGAATTCCAGCTTCTTTACACATATCTGTTACCTGCGGAGCAGAAGAAGACTGAACAAGATTCAGAATCATAATGTCTACACCACTTGTGATGAAGTTATTAATCTGGTTTGTCTGCTCTGCCTGGTCATTCTTACCATCCTGAACAGTGATGTTGGACTCCGTGAAGCCCAGCTCATCAACCATGTAACGAACCAGCTCTGTACGATACAGAGTCATGAAGTTATCAGAGAACTGATAGATAGAAATACCTACCTTCGCGTCCTTAATATCCACACCGGCTCCATCTGCTGCATCTGCTGCAGAATCACCTGCCTCCTTTGCATCCGAATCAGCCGAATCGGAACCACTGCTGCATCCTGCTGCCATTGCGAGCACAAATGTCATACACATAAGCACTGCAAGCACTCTTCTGAGTTTCATTTTCATTTTTTCATACCTCCTGCTTTTTTGCACGTTTCGTGCTTGTATTTATAGTAGGAGTTTAACAAAACGGGGATTTCAAAAGAATAGAATATTCTCTTAAGATTCTGTGAATTTTTAATATTGGGGACGGGGTATTTCTCATTTTACCCCGTCCCCAATTCAATTTTACCCTGTCCCTAATTCATGCTTCATATACGGTATTCCCAGCCGTTCAAGTGCTTCTTCTTCCCTCTTCTGACATGTAAAAATCAACACTTGCTTTTTATTCTCATACAGCCACTGAAGTGTCCGCTCAAGTCTCATATCATCATAGCATACAAAGGTATCATCTAAAATAACCGGATATTCCTCCCGGTGCAGTATATCTTCCGCCGCCATCCGAAGGGCGAAATATACCTGATGAATCGTCCCGCGGCTTACTTGTCCGGCAGAAATCCTTTTTCCTCCACATAGAAGACTCATTTCAAGACCTTCATCAATTATAAGCCGGGTGTATTTTCCTCCGGTCACCGCTGAAATTATCTCGGAAGCTCTTGTATTCAGTTCCTTCCGGAGTTTTTTCCCAAGCTCATCTGAAAGCTCCTTCAGTCTCTGTACTGCGAACTGTGCCGCCATTTTCTGTCTGTCACATTTTTTCTGTTCCTCTGTCACTTCATCAAGTTCTTCCAGCTGCTCTTGAAGATTACTGTACCGGACCTGTTTCTCCCGAAGCTCTTCTGCTCCCCGCTCCTGCTCCCATATAAGCCGCATAAGAGGAATTTTTTCCTCCTCAGGAGTAATCTCTTCAAGAATCTTTTCCGGCTCTGTCTTCTCTTCCTGCTTTCCTACCTTCAGCCGGTTCCACACATAGATCAGACAGCATAAAAAAAGCACGATTGTTACAAAATAACTGAAGGGCTTGGGAATCAATATAAAGGAAATCACCAGCGCCGCCGCAAATACCAGTATTTCCACTGGATGTATACGCCACTTGGGAGGCCGTATCTCGTCAATCACCCGTCTTACCTCCAGATCCTCCGGCTCCCGGCGCTCTTTACGACAGGCAATTTCTTCCCCTAATCTTTCCTGTTCCTGTGAAAGCCTGTGTATATCTCTCCACACATAGGAAATCTCCTGCTCAAGCCGTTCCCGCTCTTCTTGTTTTTTCCGCAGTGCCTCCCGGCTCTCTCGATCCGCTTCCTTTTTACGCTCCTCCAGCTTAGCAAATGCCCGTTCCAAATCCAGATCACTGTCACCTGCCACATAATAATTCGCCGCGTAATTCTTAAGCTCCACAGCCAGTGACACTCCCGGCCGCTCCTTAAGCTGCGCGATTGAAATTGTATTATCATAGCTTGAAGGCATCAGGCCGTCAAGAAGCATATCCAAATCCCCATCCTTTACTGACAGCTCCTCTCCATCTTCTTGACACACGACAGATACACTTTTCGAATATTTATCAAAGTTCCTGTCAATGATAAAATGCTTTCCTCCTGACTCAAGCTGCATTGTCCCGGAATAATAGTTCGGATTTTCCCACGGCTCATACTGTGAAAATGTATCGCCTGCTGCGGCTCTTCCCCGCCCTCGCTCTATTCCAAACAGCATCCCTCTTATAAAGGTATGTACCGTTGATTTCCCCGACTCATTTTCCCCATATAAAATGTGTATGCCTTCGGCAAAGGAAATACGCTTATTCGTAAATTTCCCAAAATTTTTAAGCAGTAATTCACAGATTTTCATATTATCCTCTTCTCGTCTCCATCAAAGCATGTACTCCTTCACACAATGCCTGATATTCCATGCTGTCTTTATCACTGTCCTCCAGACTTTCGATAAATTGTCCCAAAATATTTTCCCTGTTTCCCGCCTTGAGTCTGGCAAAATCATAAGAAGGTCTCGTATCGTCAAGCATCTGAATCACATTTCCAAAAGGATCCATCTGACTTAAATCGAACAAAGTATCCGGTTCCCGGAAGCCTGTCAGTGTGATCTTATATATATTTTCCTGTCCCTTCTCCTCTATCTGCCGGCTGACTGCCTCTTTCAAAGCATGCCCGCTCATTTCCTCGGATACCTGTATCTCCATATGTATATACTCTCTTGACGCTGCCTGAACAAACTTTGTACGGCATCCCTTCTCAGATAACTCCCCATAAATATATCCGTGCATACCTGTATCATTTTTGTCCGTCGGTTCCAGCGCTCCTGCATAGGCTATCCTGCCGGGATAGATTTGCTGCGGCTTATGAATATGCCCCATTGCAATATAATCATATCCCAGCTCTAATAAAGCTTCCTTCTTTATTGGAATATGTTTCTCATCTCCCCCATGGGCAAGCAGAATTTCAAATTTCTGACGTTTCTGCGGAAATGCATCTGCATAAGCTTCCTCTTCAATTTCCCGTCTGTCATAGCTTAAGCCGTATACTGCAAGCGAATATTCCTTAATCTCCACACAGGACAACTGGGAGCTTAAAATCATGTGGACATTTTCCGCCCACTGAAATGTACGGTAATAGGAGTCCGTTTTTAGATAATCATGATTACCTGCAATGATCACAACCTGGGTATGTGACAACCTTGAAAAAAGATAATCCAGCTCTTTAAGCTCCCTTTTAAGCGGCTGACGGTGAAACAGGTCCCCGGCAATCAAGAGTACATCTATCTGCTGCTCCTCACATATCACCAGCACCTTTTCCAGGCTGTTCCATATTTCCCTTGCCCGATTTCCCCGCCTGGCGTTTCCAATGTACGGATTTGCCCCTAAATGTACGTCTGCGATGTGTATGAATTTCATGCGGTTCTTCCTTTTCTTGATTTTTTGACGGTAATGTTACAATAAACTGAGTCTTATTGTCATCACTCCTGGCACGAATCAGTCCTCCGTGCATTTCTACAATTTCTTTTGCTATGGCAAGTCCCAGGCCTGCGCCTCCGGTTCCGCTTGAGCGGGAATTATCTACCCGGTAGAACTTTTCGAAAATCGTCTGAAGCATAGCGCCAGGAATTCTGTCGCCTCTGTTCGTAAATATAATTTCTACATCTGCTTTCTTCATCTGGGCACCAATCTCGATCTTCGTGTCTTCATAACAATATGCAATTGCATTTCTCAAAATATTATCAAACACTCTGGCCAGCTTGTCCGGATCTCCATATACCATCAGATTTTCCTCTACATCCACCTCACAGGTCAAATGCTTCCCCTGAAGAACCCCGTACAGCTCATCGGCCAGCTGTTCCAGCATCATTGACAAATTGATTTCTACTCTCTCAAGCTCCATGTTCTGAAAGTTATAACGAGTGATATCAAAGAATTCATTAATCAGCTCTCCAAGACGCAGGGATTTTTCCAGGGCAATATGCGTGTATTTCTCACGTTCCTGCGCAGGCATATCAGGCTGGCCATCCAACATACTCAGATATGCCACAATAGAAGTAAGAGGCGTTTTCAAATCATGGGCAAGAAAAAGCACCAGATCACTTTTCTTTTTTTCACTTTCCTCCGACTCAAGCTCCTGCCGCTTAAGCGTCGCCTTTATCTCATTTAACCGGATCTCAATCGGTTTAAGCTCCGTGATCAGACGAATAGGCTCCGTTGACTCCGAAACAATATTTTCGATTCCCTCTCCCATCTGATCCAGATATTTTGTCATCTTCGACAGTGCTACATAAAAAAACAATGCAAAAAGAAGAAGAAAGCCGACAATCATATAAAATGTCTTATTATTTCCTATAAGACTCCAATATAAATGAATTGCCGTCTCCTCTTTCATATGGAGTGATGTAAAAAACTCCACAAAGACCTCGGCAAAGCTGTCATTATATACCCCGTCAATCACATAATCCAGCAAAAACCCGCCGACAAATACAGTCAATGCAGTAACAAGCACTGTCTGCAGCAAAATACTGAATTTTAACTTTCGATAGTTATTCTTCAACCTTATACCCTACTCCCCATACTGTTTTGATAAAATCAGATTTCCCGGTAGGTCCGCTCATTTTTTCCCGAAGATGTCTGATATGGACCATTACAGTATTGTTGCTGTTTTTATAATACTTTTCATTCCACACCTTCTCGAAAAGCTCCTCTGAACTGATAACCTTTCCCCGGTTCTCACACAAAAGCCACAAAATATCGAATTCAATAGGAGTAAGCGTAAGCGGAATTTCATTATAAACACACTCATGAGAGTTCCTGTCCAAGAACAATCCGCCGAAATCAATAATATTTCCCTCTTCCCTGACTCCGTCGTTATACTGTGTAGAGCGCCGGATCTGCGCCTTTACGCGGGCAACCAGCTCCAGCGGATTGAAAGGCTTCGGAATATAGTCGTCAGCGCCAAGCGTAAGTCCTGTAATCTTGTCAATATACTCCGTCTTAGCCGTAAGCATGATAACCGGAAACGTATACTTCTCACGAATCTGCTTAAGAATCTGAAAGCCATCCACATCCGGAAGCATTATGTCCAGAATAGCAAGCTCAATTCTGGTATTTCGAATACATTTTAATGCCTCCTCACCAGTATAAAATTTTAATACATTGTACTGATCATTTTTTAGATACAACTCTATAACATCTGCAATTTCCTTCTCATCGTCAACTACTAAAATATTCATACAAAACTCCTATGTTGGGGACGGGGTATTTTTAAAAATACCCCGTCCCTGACTACAATTCGCAATTATTTACTGTTCTTGGGAAAGGCACTACGTCTCGAATATTGCTCATCCCGGTAAGGTACATAATACACCTTTCAAACCCTAATCCGAACCCGGAATGTCTCGTGGAACCGTATTTTCTAAGATCCATATAAAAACCGTAATCTTCTTGCTTTAATCCCAGTTCTTTCATCCTGGCCTCAAGCTTTCCGAAATCATCTTCTCTCTGACTTCCTCCGATGATCTCGCCTATCCCTGGAACGAGACAATCTACCGCCGCCACTGTCCGGCCGTCATCGTTCTGCTTCATATAAAATGCCTTAATATCCTTTGGATAATCGGTAACAAATACCGGCCTTTTAAACACTTCCTCAGTCAGATGACGCTCATGCTCGGTCTGCAGGTCTGTCCCCCAGGATACCTTATATTCGAATTTATCGTTATTTTTCTCTAATATCGAAACTGCCTCCGTATAAGTAATTCTTGCGAAATCCGAAGTCGCCACGTTATTCAGACGCTCTAAAAGCCCCTTATCTACAAATGAATTGAAGAAATTCATCTCCTCCGGCGCCTGCTCCATCACATAATTAATAACATATTTCAGCATCGCCTCTGCCAAGTCCATGTCATCCTCAAGATCAGCAAACGCCATCTCCGGCTCCAGCATCCAAAATTCCGCCGCATGTCTGGTTGTATTGGAATTCTCTGCCCTAAACGTCGGACCAAATGTATAAATATTTTTAAATGCCTGCGCATAGGTCTCACCATTCAACTGTCCGCTTACAGTAAGGCTTGTCTCCTTCCCAAAGAAATCCTGTGAATAATCAACAACGCCCTCTTCAGTACGAGGAACATTTTCCATATCCATCGTTGTGACACGGAACATCTCACCGGCTCCTTCACAGTCACTTCCGGTAATAATCGGCGTATGCACATATACGAATCCTCTTTCCTGGAAAAACCTGTGAAGCGCATATGCCGTCAAAGAGCGCACACGGAACACTGCCTGGAAAGTGTTTGTTCTCGGACGGAGATGGGAAATAGTACGCAGATATTCAAAGCTGTGGCGCTTCTTCTGAAGTGGATAATCCGGTGCAGACGTCCCTTCTACCTCCACCTTATCTGCCTGTATCTCAAAGGGCTGCTTTGCCTGTGGTGTTGCAACAAGCGTACCTGTCACAATAATCGCTGCCCCTACATTTAACCTGGATATTTCTTCAAAATTGTCCATCTCATTATGATATACAATTTGAAGCGGCTCGAAAAATGTGCCGTCATTTACTACTATAAAGCCAAATGCTCTCGAATCACGGATGCTGCGCACCCAGCCCCCTACCGTAATTTCTTTATTCAGATATTCCTCCTTGTGTCTGTATAAGTCTTTAATATTAACCAAATCCATACCTGTTAAACTCCTTTACTATTTTGCCATGTGGACATTCTACCATACTTTTTCATATTTTTAAAGGCTGGCTGCCATCTGGAATACATTTTATGTTACAATAATATTATTGACAAAACAGACAAAATCCAAAAAATTTCGGGCAAATATCCTGCAGACATGGCTGTTTGGCTCGTTGTTTCTAGGAAATAAATGTAAAAAGGAGAGTATGACTATGAGAACCATCACCTTAGGTAAAACCGGAATCACAGTAAATAAGAACGGTTTTGGAGCACTTCCTATTCAGCGCATTTCAGAAAAGGAAGCTGTATATCTTTTGCACAAAGCCTATGAGCACGGGATCAATTTCTATGATACAGCAAGATTCTACACTGACAGCGAAGAAAAGCTTGGAAAAGCGTTCGCACCCCTAAGAGACAAAATCTATCTCGCCTCCAAAACAGGCGCAGAAAATGCTGCAGACTTTTGGAAGGACCTGGAAACTACTCTTCGTAATCTGAAAACAGATTATCTAGATATCTACCAATTCCACAACATCCCCTTCTGTCCCAGACCAGAGGGAGCAGACGGCCTCTACGAAGCAATGCTGGACGCAAAAAGGCAGGGGAAAATCCGGCATATTGCCATCACAAACCACCGCCTGGCCGTAGCCCATGAGGCGGTCGACAGCGGGCTTTATGACACTCTCCAGTTTCCGTTCAGCTATCTTTCTTCAGAACAGGAGCTTGAACTTGTAGAAAAATGTAAAAAAGCCGATATGGGCTTTATCGCCATGAAAGCTCTGGCCGGCGGTTTAATCAACAATTCCGCCGCTGCCTATGCCTATATGCTCAAGTTCGACCACGTTCTTCCTATCTGGGGAATTCAGCGTGAGCACGAATTAGACGAGTTCCTCTCCTATCAGGAAAACGAACCTGTTCTTGAGGGTGACTTGGAAGCAGTCATTCAGCACGATCTTGACGAACTGAAGGGAGACTTCTGCAGAGGCTGCGGCTACTGTATGCCGTGCCCTGCCGGCATAGAGATCAATAACTGTGCCAGAATGTCCCTCTTAATCCGCCGGTCTCCGTCAGAAACACAGCTTACTGAAACGGCACAGGAAAAAATGAAGAAAATCGAAGACTGCCTGCATTGCGGAAAATGCAGAGAAAAATGTCCATACGGATTGGATACACCTGCTTTACTTGAAAAAAATTATCAGGATTATAAAGAAATTCTGTCAGGAAAGGCATATTAATAACGAATTGGGGACGGGGTAAAATGAGAAATACCCCGTCCCCAATTCATTAAAACCATATATTACTAAGCTCCCGGAATTGCAGAAATGGATACAGCTTGCATTTTCCTCCCACTTTATGCTATACTACCAATCGTTAAAGGCCCTCAAAAATAAGGTCTGTCAGGGTCTGCCGCCGATTCCCGGCGTTAAATGAATCGTGTGTTCGAGACCTTCCACACGTAAAACAAAACTAAAGGAGATTAAAATCATGAAAAACAAAAACATCACTTTTTTAACCCAAGCTGCTATGATTGCCGCTATCTATGTAGTACTCACCTATGTATTCGCACCTTTTTCTTTCGGCGAAATACAGATAAGAATCGCAGAAGCCCTCACAATTCTTCCTGTATTCACCCCGGCCGCAGTTCCCGGACTTTTTATCGGCTGCCTGATCGGAAACATCCTCGGCGGTGCTATCCTTCCAGATATAATCTTCGGAAGTCTTGCTACTCTTATCGGCGCATTCTTCACCTATACACTGCGAGAAAAGAATTTTTTCTTGGCGCCGGTTCCCCCTGTTACCGCAAACACAATCATCGTTCCATTTGTACTGCGTTTCGGCTACGGAGCCGCACTGCCCATTCCGCTTATGATGCTCACCGTCGGTATCGGAGAGATTCTATCCTGCGGGGTACTTGGATTGACAGTATATTATGCATTGCGCAAATATAAAAACATCGTATTTCGACCTTCACTAAATTAGGGATGGGGACGGGGTATTTTTAATTTTACCCCGTCCCCACTTGCGTTCTCTTCTAAAAAACATTAC
The DNA here is from genome assembly GCA_946558465.1 of uncultured Lachnospiraceae bacterium. Lineage (GTDB taxonomy): Bacteria > Bacillota > Clostridia > Lachnospirales > Lachnospiraceae > CAPEBR01. The sequence continues at coordinate 113,006 of CAMNTM010000006.1, read as the reverse complement.
AATGTACATATTATGAATGAATTAAAAATATTACTACAGGAAAATTTGAACAGCGATTTTTTATCGGCAGTACTCAGCAGTCCACGGGATAAAAATACTGCCTCAAAAGTCAAGGTCCGCCCTGTCTTAAAAGGGGAAAGGCTTTTATTTCAAATAGAAAAATTCCGCAATAACCAGGCTTTTCACGAAAATCTATCTGCTGCTGATGCTTCTTTAAAGCTTGCAGAATATATGCACAACATGAGGCAGCTGCAGCTGGAGACGGCAGACTTTTCCTATACAGTTCTTGTAAGTAAAAAGGGAAAAGTTACCGTCAAGAGGCGGATACAGTCTTCTTCCAAAAAACCTGCGGCTTTTACTCATAACCGGAAGAAGAACTATATCCTTGAGGAAGGTATTCCAGTGCCTTTTCTCCTAGACTTAGGAGTTATGACAGAGGATGGACAGATAATTCATGCAAAATCTGACAAATTCCGGCAAATCAATCGTTTTCTGGAATTTGTCGAGGATATTCTCCCAGAGCTTCCAAAAGATAAAGAGCTGACCATTCTGGATTTTGGCTGCGGAAAATCCTATCTTACCTTTGCCGTATATTATTATTTGAACATATTAAAGGATTATAATGCCCGCATTATCGGGCTTGATTTAAAAAGCGATGTTATCCGGAAATGCAACGCCTTAAGCCAAAAATATAACTACAAAGGGCTGACATTTACAGAGGGTAATATTGCCGGCTATACAGGTGCAGATCACGTCGATATGGTTATTACACTTCATGCATGTGATACTGCTACAGATTTTGCATTGGCAAAAGCTGTCGGCTGGAAAACAAATGTAATTTTATCTGTTCCATGCTGCCAGCATGAACTGAATCAGCAGATAAAAAGTGATTTATTAAAGCCGATACTGAAATATGGTCTTATTAAAGAACGACTGGCGGCGCTTGTAACAGATGCCCTTCGGGCAGAATATCTTGAACAGGCCGGCTATCGTGTTCAGCTTTTGGAATTTATCGACATGGAACATACACCAAAAAACATTCTTATACGTGCAGTCAGAACCGGAAAAAGAGCGGATAATATACAACAGCTTCAGGCATGTGAAGAGCTTCTTCACGTATCGCCGGCGCTTAAATCGTTACTCAAAGCACAAGGGGATTTTTAATGAAATGGAAAAAACGCCTGATTGAGGCTGGAATACTGGCATCAGTTTTTATTTTTGCAATACTTTTTTTCAGCTATACAACAAATAAAGAAAATAATAATATGACTGCAGACATGGGGACCGCTTCACGGCCTCAGGTCTCGTTTTCGTGTGCGGGCTATACAATAAATACACTTCCTGCGTACAAATATGAAATGGATATTCCGGCTGTCCGCGATATGGTCACCCCAGTTGTCAATCAGCAGCTTTCTCTAAACCTGAACGCCTACGACAATTTTATCCGCAGCCTCACTTATGCCGTATATTCTCTGGACGGAAAGGAACAGCTCTTTGAATACAAGCTGAAGGAGCCTGAAGAAAATGTACTGCTGACATTTAACGAAGAGGGACTTCTTACGGAAGAACGCGTTCTTAAGATTACTTTGGAACTTGACGACGAACAAATTGTGTATATGTATACACGTATTAAGGATGCTGCTTTTACCAATGCAGAAAAATGCCTGGATTATATTCGAGATTTCCATGAGAATGCTTTAAAAAAAGCTGAGGACACCGGTATAGGAAGGGCCATTGAGCCTAATGAAAAGGGTGATAACACGACCCTTTATCACGTCACAATCAATTCCGATTATGATCATGTTACCTGGGGCAGCTTATCTCCTCAGGTGGAAGGCACTGAACGCTGGAGCATTAAGGAAATAAACAGTACCTACACATCTGTATTAATCGAATACCGCGTACGCTGTAAAGGAGAGGAAAACGAAGAAGATCTCTACAATGTCCGGGAATTCTTCAGAGTTAGACATACAGCAGACAACGGCGCCTCCTACCTGCTGGATTACGACCGTACAATGGACCAGGTATTCAATGCCTCCAAGCATATCCTGAACGGAAAGGGTATCATATTGGGAATCACAGACCCGGCCGTCTCTTATATGACAAACAAGAAGGAAACTACAGTTTCTTTTATACAGGCAAAAGAGTTATGGAATTATAATAAAGATTCAGATGAGATCTCCCTCGTATTCAGCTTTGCCGATGCAGAAAATACAGATTCACGCAACCTATATTCTGAACATGATATAAAGCTTCTCGATATGGACGATGACGGGAATACGATATTTGCTGTCTATGGTTACATGAACCGAGGAGAACATGAAGGAGAAGTAGGTGTAGCTGTCTATTATTATAACATCAGGCAGAACTCTGTCGAAGAAAAGGTCTTCATATCCAGCCGCCAATCATACAAAAGAACCGAATACGAGCTTGGCAGGCTGATGTATTACAGTGCTGACAGAGATATGATGTATATTCTCACGGATAACACATTATATGAAATTAATGTAAAAAGAAGACAAATGAGTAAAATTGCCTCCGGGCTTTCCGAACATCAATATGTCGTCTCTGAGGATGGACATATTGCCGCTTATCAGGTTAAGATTTCAGATAAAGAGCAGATTATCGTCAAAAATTTCAACACCGGCGACAAACACACCGTAGAATCCGGAGATACCGAGACGCTGCAGCCTTTAGGCTTTATAAAGAATGATTTTGTCTATGGAACCGCCCGTAAAGAAGATATTGGAACCACTGCCTCCGGCCAGCCGGCAATCCCAATGTACAAGATTGAAATTGAAGATGAAAACGGAAAAACAGTGAAAACATATGAGCAGAATGGCCTCTATATTTTAAATGCTGAATTTGAAACAAATATGATTACTCTGAATCGTGCCACAAAATCTGGCACTACTTATACAGCTGCAGCAGAGGACTACATTACAAATAACGAAGAGGAAAAACAAAACAATATATTTGTAGAAGCTTATATTACTGATTTAAAGGAAAGTCAGGTAAGAATTACTTATTCCGACGGAATATCGGACAAAGAACCTAAGCTGCTAAAGCCCAAACAGGTTCTCTTTGAAAATCCTGCCGTCATATCATTTGACAGCGAAACAAATGACGACCATAAATGCTATATGTACGCTTTAGGTGAGCTAAAGGGTATTTACAACAATGCAGGAATAGCAATCCAGGAAGCAGATGAATGCAACGGTGTTGTAGTATCCGCACATCAAGCATATATCTGGGAGCGCGGAAATCGTGACCTCCGGTATAATATCGCCGGCAAAGACGGAGAAATCGAAGGAATACGCGTTCAGCTTAATGACGGCAAATCACCGTCTGAGGTTATGGACTCATTTTCTAATGGAAGAAGCATAGACTTAACAGGATGTACTGCTGAACAATTATTGTATATAATAAATCAGAATATTCCGATTATTGCAATGCTAGATACGCAGGACACTGTCATACTCACAGGCTACAGTAATTCAACAATAAACTATATCGTTACTTCCAGCGGCGAACGGCTCAGTGTACCTTATTCACAGATGGACAGTATGACACAAGGAAGCGGAAATACGTACGTAGGGTATTCTAAATGAGTTGGGGACGGGGTAAAACTCGTTTTACCCCGTCCCCAACTACAATTCACTCAATTCACCACGCTGAATTCTATCGTCACCTTAAACAAATCTCCATCCAAATACAGCTGGAATTCTCCTCCCTGCATCTGGGTTAGTGTTTTGGCAATTGACAGTCCTAAACCGCTGCCTTCTGTACTTCTGGAAATATCTCCCCGGATAAATCTTTCTGTCAGCTCATCTGCTGAAATATTCAAGGGCTGTTCTGATACATTTTTCAGACTAAAGCTTGCTTTCTCGTTCTTCACCGCAAGGTCTGCGTAGATTCTCGTGCCTTCCATTGCGTATTTTGCCGCATTGTTGTATATATTCTCTAAAATACGCCATGTACGTCTGCCGTCTGCACTGATAACTACGGATTCCTCCGGAAGATTTAAAACCTCTGTCAGGCTTCTTTCCTTAAACTTTTCTTCAAACTCTCCACTGGTCTGCTGTATCATTTCCACCAGGTTGATATTCATAAACTCCAAAGAAATGTTTCCAGAGCTTATCTTCGAAGCCTCTACTACATCCTCCGTCAATGTTTTAAGCCTCTGGGATTTGGCTTCCAATACTTCCAGATACCGTTGAATCTTTGGATTGTCAAAGTTCTCCTGCTTCAAAAGCTCTACATAATTTATAATAGAAGTAAGCGGTGTCTTAATATCATGGGACACATTCGTAATCAGGTCTGTTTTCAGCCGTTCGCTCTTTATACTCTCCTCAAGCGCTGCATCTAGCCCTTCACCAATAGAATTAATATTTTCCGCAATTCTTTGATGCTCCGGCAGAAGTCCCGCTGTAGAAACCTTATAATCCACCTCACCGCCGGAGATCTTCATAATTCCTTTTTCTATCCTGGTTGTTCCTATCGCCCTGTATACCAGATAAACAAATGCCGCGCCTTCTACTAACAGCATCAACAATGCCCTTCCTTCACCTACATGACCTATGCTGAGAACACAGAGCCAATGAAGTATAATGAATGTTCCATACAGCAGAATACTTCTCCATATACTGCTCATATTCTGCAGCACACATTTGAAGAATACACCCATACTTCTAAGCAGACTGTTTTTCCATACCGTTTCAGCCTTAATCCTTCTTACCAGACTTAAAAAACCAAGTAAAAACATACTGCATGTAAAGCATACAAATATACACGATACTATAATATAAGGAAAAATATCGTTTATATATACCTCCTGCAGAGCAAACTTCCGCATGCCTCGTGTCACAATATATGAATCTGTAATACCACACCTCAGCCAGAAGATAAACGGAATACTCCATGCGAAAATGATCACTGCTGCTGCAAGCTCTGTTTTCCACCTGTCAAATCCATTCAAATGAAGCTCTTCATCCTTTGCACTGCGCCCTGCAATTACAGTAAGCCACAAAATACTGATAATAAACAAAATTCCTGCCGCTGCCCCTAAAACCGCCTGTCTGCGGGCACTGTTCCCATATTTATCATACAGTTCATTTTCCGAATAGAATACATCGTGAATCGGATAACTTGTATCTACTGCTGCTACGAACAAAAATTCTTCTTCATCAACACTTGAATATTTTATCTGATCCCTCCATAAAGCAATATCTGCCTTATCCATATTGGTTTCTATATCCACGAGCTTAGGAGCTACAATAATATATCTGCCGCTGTCTTTCATTTTCTCAATATTGCTTTCCACATGCTCATAAGCTTCATATTCTGCCTTATTTGTATAAACATGTTTTCCTCTCATATCTACATACATGTAAGAGAAATTCGTATCCCCCTCTTCTATCCCTGCGTTAATATCTGTGTATGTGTCATAGCTGTGTCCGACAGTTTCTATTGCAGAATACACCATCTGATAAGCCTCATCTAGTCTCCCGTTCCAGTCGGAATTCTCATTCGCAAGCTCCATAATTCCTGCTGTACCTTCAGGCTTACATTCTTCTTTAATAAGCACACCGTCATAGACCCAGCAGTCCGAATATATCCTAATACCTTCGCTGTTCTCAATTCCCAGAAACATGGACTGTGGAAATCCATATCCTTTTCTTACATCAGAAAGTATCTCGTCCGTAGAAGCTCCCGCTTCTTCATTCTCATCTATAAAATGTAAGCCGCCATTTTTTATCAATGCGCTGAACTCATTAAATGTATAATAATAATATGTCCCATCCGTTTTCTCACACACAATTATTTTCGATTCATCTGTGCCGCTGTATGCTTCGCCGCTGTCTATATACACCTCCCCGTTATATGACATTTCATAATTCCCACTCTGATACCACTCAACCAAATCACCCAGACGATAAGCCAAACCACTTTCAGACTCGCCGGTTATCTTTCCGGTATTCGAAAACTCCTCTATATCTACAAGCTTATCCGGATCATATTCTCCATCTGTTTCCAGCCATTTTTTTTCATTGATTCCATTAACAGCCTGCATACTATAATTCAACATCTGATCTGCAAAATTTGCTGTATCCTTGTACTCCTCTGCCGGATCACCCTCCAGCAGCTCCTCCTGGATTGCAGGATAAGATACAATCCAAAGAAGACTGGCAGTCATTACAACTGCTGCTGCATGCGCAGCTATAATAAGCGCTGCCTTAGCCAGATTGGTCTTATACCACTTTTGTTTCATCTTAACTCCCTTCTAAAGCTTCTCTATCTTATATCCGACTCCCCAAACTACTTTAAGATATCTCGGCTCCTTCGGATTAATTTCTATCTTTTCCCGGATATGCCTGATATGCACCGCCACTGTGTTATCTACACCTATTGCATCTTCATTCCAGATACTTTCGTATATTTGATCAATAGAGAATACTTTTCCCTGATTTTTAACAAGAAGTAATAAAATATTATATTCTATCGGAGTCAGCCTCACTGTCTCACCATCAACCGTAACCTCTTTTAAATCATCATTAATGGCTAGTCCGCCCACAGTATATACCGCCTCGTTCTTTGCGTCTACTGTACTGCCCAGCTGTGTATACCTGCGCATCTGAGATTTCACTCTGGCAACCAGCTCCAGCGGGTTAAACGGCTTAGTCAGATAATCATCTGCCCCTATATTCAATCCCAATATCTTATCCGCATCCTCTGATTTCGCAGATAAAATGATAATCGGCATGTTATTTTCTTCCCTGATCTTAAGTGTAGCGCGAATGCCGTCGAGTCTCGGCATCATAATATCAATCACAAGAAGGTCCACATGCTGCTCCTTTAATACCTTTAACGCTTCCATTCCGTCATAAGCCTTCAATACATTATAGCCTTCCTGGGAGAGATAGATTTCTATCGCCTCCACGATTTCCTTATCGTCATCACATATTAATACATTTGCCATTTTTAATCACCTCCCTACTACTATACAAGAATAGCAGACATTTTTTAAGACCCATGACGGAAATTTCTTAAGATATTATGAAGATAACCGGATTACCTGGCCTACATATATTCGGTTTGCATTCTGGATTCCGTTAATTCTCATAAGCTCCTGAACCGTTGTTCCAAAACGTGCTGCAATTCCCGACAAAGTATCACCTGCGCGCACCGTATACGACCGGCCGGCCGGCTTTTTATTTCCGGCCGGTATCTTGATAACCTGCCCCGGATAAATTCTATTTGCATTCTGAATATTATTATAGGACGCAAGACTCTGATAGGAAATCCCGTACCTCGCTGCTATCCTGCTGAGACTGTCTCCAGGGCGCACCGTATATGTTATTACCTCTGGCTTCGGACTCGGAGGCTTTGGTGTTATGACTTCTTCTTTCAGATGATTTAGACCCGCCTTGGCTATAACATCCGCAAAATCGTAATACGCTATATCTAAATCTACACTTCCTGTTATTCCGGCAACTCTCCCGTTATCTGAAAACTGCCACATTCCGATATTATCCATTCCTGAAGCATCCGCATACCTCGCATACCACAGAGAATATTTATCTCTTAATGAATCAGAAAACATGCGTCTCAGCAAATCATGATTACTGTAATACATAGAAAAGTAACCCAGCTCTTCAACTCTTTTGCAGAATTCTTCTGCCAATGCTGTCACCAGTGCAGATGTAGCATGAACTCCATGTCTTCTCGCATAATCAATAGAAGCATTTTCAAAATCAAATGCTACCGGATACTGAACCTTATAATTCTTTATTGCATCAACACAGTACTCTGCCTCTCTTCTGGCTCCCTGCCTCGTATAGGCATAAGAAAACCAGTATACTCCAAATGGAATTCCCAGACGGTTACACTCTCCGGCATTTCTATAAAACTGCTTATCTATGTTTCCTTCTCCATATCCGGCCCGCAGCATTGCAAACTGAATACCAAAATCCTTGACTGCACTCCAGTCAATGTTTCCTTGAAAATAACTTACATCTATTCCATGAATATTCATATATTTTTCCTCTTTCTCTTTTTCTTTAATATATGAATATACTTGTTCCCTGTTTAGACTTTTGAAATAGTATTTTTCATTTATAATTGTCCATTTGTGTCGAATTATGTCTGATATGCCCTTATTTTGCCATAATATCTGGATTTCATCCCGTTTAAGGTTATAATGCGAGTATAGCTTATGGTTTCTCAATCAGAACAGGAGGAAAAGGTCATGCATGATCTTCAGATCGAATACCTTATTCGTTCTCTTGGAATTGGTGCCACATATCGTGGCTATCGCTACTTAAGTTATGGTATTAAGCTTTGTACATCCGATGAAGATTATCTACTATCTGTAAGCAAGCTCCTCTATCCCCAGATTGCGAAAGAATTTAATACAACCAGCGGCAGTGTAGAAAGAGATATTCGTACAGTCGTAAAAATATGCTGGGAACGTGGAAATCGTTCACAGCTTCAGGCAATCGCTCTCCACCCATTGCAGAACAAACCAACTTCTGGAGAATTTTTTGACATTCTTTCCAGCCATATAACACGAAACAGCCGCAGTAAAATAGGTGTTTAAGTTTTATTTTCTAGCTTCTTAAGCCCTTCTTAAGATTTTTTCTTTTTCTTTTATAGAATCAACATATTTTGGACATATTTATCTCTTATACTAATAAACAGATAGTTGATTAACATTCACTATCTCCCCCTCATAAAGTAGCGCATCTGCAAAGATGCCGCACTTTACTCTCATTCCTTTAGATAACTATAACAACAACGGAGACCCGCAAGCCGCAAGGTAAGCGGGTTTTCGCTGTTTGTAGACCTTGCCCGAAATGTACTGTGGACAGTTCGTGGACAGTTTTTTCTAAAGAAATTTCTGCATTTATTATATGTTTTCATGTTTGTCGTTAAATAATATTCTGATATAGATTTTGTAATTTATCCATTTCCGATTTTTCTTTATCGTTTGTCATATGTGTATACAAATCCAGTATAATTGCAATCGAATAGTGTCTAAGAAACCCTTTTTAACAGCACATATAAATCAATCAAAAAAGTAACCGCCCCTCGGCCAAAGGATTGCGGTTACTCTTAAATAAATTGTAAACAGAAAATTTGATGAATATTTCGAATTATTCTAAGTCAAATTCAGGTCAAACCGTGACAAAAATATAACAAGCTACAGTCAGACGAAAGATTAAAATGTCTCAGAATTATAACCTCTCTACAGCACAACCCCGTCTTTGAATATAGATATCTCTCTATATCCCTGCTTTTCATTATTGGTCTGCTTTCCGCCGGCCACCTCAAGCACATAGTCAAAAAGCCGCTTTCCCGCGCTGTCAAGAGACTCGCCCTCTGCTACCGTACCGGCATTAAAGTCGATCCAGTTTTTCTTTCTCTCTGCGATTTGAGTATTCGTAGCAATCTTTACTGTAGGTACCGGAGCTCCGAACGGTGTCCCCCTGCCTGTCGTAAAGAGAATAATGTGTGCTCCCGCCGCCGTCAAAGCTGTGCTGGATACTAGATCATTTCCCGGTCCGTAAAGCATATTCAGTCCTTTTGTCTCTACCTGGCTTCCGTACCCAATGACGTCTGCAATCGGAGCCGTACCGCCTTTCTGAACACAGCCGCAGCTTTTATCTTCCAGAGTAGTAATTCCTCCCTGCCGGTTCCCCGGACTTGGATTATCATATACTACCTCGTTATGTGAGATAAAATAATGCTTAAATCCATTAATCATATCTACCGCTTTATCGAAGATTTCTCTGCTTGCGCAGCGGTTCATGAGCATCCCTTCTGCCCCGAACATCTCTGGAACCTCTGTAAGAATCGTACTTCCGCCCTGAGCAATCAAAAGATCGCTGAATCTTCCTACTGCCGGATTCGCTGTTATCCCTGACAATCCATCCGACGCACCGCACTTCATACCGATAACGAGTCTGTCCGCAGAAACCGGCTTTCTCTCAAACTGTCCTGCATAAGCGGCACATTCCTTTAAAAGCCTTCTGCCTTCTGCCAGCTCATCCTCAGCCTCCTGACAAACAAGAAATTTTACACGGTCCGCATCATAATCTCCTAATTCCTTACAAAACTGCTCCTGAGTCAGATTTTCACAGCCCAGACTTAAAACCAGCACTGCTCCTGCATTCGGATGCCGCACAAGTGCTGCCAGAAGCTTTCTAGTCTGTGCATGGTCTGCACCGGTCTGGCTGCATCCAAATGGATGGGGAAAGGTATGAAGTCCTTCGATACTCCCTTGTACCAAATCCTGATTATCTTTTACCAGCTTTTTAGCAATATCATTTACACAGCCGACTGTCGGTATAATCCAGATTTCATTGCGCACGCCGGCTCTTCCGTCTTTTCTTTCAAACCCTTGAAAAACTGCCGGCGCGCTGTCGGATATCTGCCCGCCGCCAGTCTTTTCTGTCTGAGGATCGTAAGTATATTCCTGCTCTCCTCTAAGATTTGTAGCCATATTATGTGTATGCACCCAGCTCCCCTCAGCAATATCCTGCGCAGCATGTCCGATAGAAAAGCCATATTTCATAACATGCTCTCCCTGGCTGATCGGGCGGACAGCTATCTTGTGTCCCTGAGGAATATCCTCAAGCACCTCCATACGATGTCCTTGAATTTCAAGCATTGTACCCTTTTCTATTGGCTTGAGGGCCACTGCTGCATTGTCTTTTTCTGAAATAAGAATTACCTGCCTCATTTCCTGCTCCTTTTACAGACAGGAAGCATATGCCGCTTCCGCACCATTTTCCCTGATATTTATAAGATTCTTTATGACTTGCTCTTTGAGAGCTTTTATTTTTGTTAAATCTTCTCCCCACATCTTTTCATTTGAAAGAACTGCCTGCACAAGCTCCTGCTCACTATCTGCTCTGTGAGCATAATAAAAATCCAGTACCCAGGCATCATCCTGAACCTTATAGGTATTTCCTTTCGGTCTTCTGCAGATAAGGCCATCCTCTGCTCTCTCCTGAATTTCATTGCTGTAAAACGCTATATACGCAGCAAGACTCATAGTAAGACATACTGGAAGCGTATCTTTATCCTTAATATATTCGAGGAAGGACGGCATATTTCTTGCCCTCCATTTGGAGGTAGAATTTAAAGAAATACTCATCAGCTCATGATTAATAAATGGATTATTAAACCGGTCCTCTACTGCCTCTGCAAACTCCTGAAGCTCCTTTTTATCGAGCGGAAGCGTCGGTATGATTTCCTCGTAAAGCATCTTATTCATAAAGCCCTTAATCGTTTCGTTATGCATACAGTCACGTACAATATCCTGGCCGGACAGATATGCTCCCAGAACAAATCCTGTATGAGCGCCGTTTAAAATTCTTACCTTTCTCTTCTTATATGGTGTAACGTCCGGAACTACATGAACATTCAGCCCTGCCTTCTTAAATGGAAGCTTTTCCTCCAGCTCAGACGGTCCCTCGATAATCCAGACGCCGAAGCATTCTCCCACGTCTGTCAATGGGTCTATATAGCCATTTTCCTTATCCAGACACTTTACCTCTTCCTCGTCGCGGATACGTCCTGGAACAATACGGTCTACCAGCGTTGAACAGAAGATATTTTCTTTTTCTATCCATTCTGCAAAGCCCTCTCCCAGCTCCCAGTCTGCAATATGCTGCTTTACACATTTTTCTAATTCTTTTCCATTGTTGTCAATCAGCTCACAGCTTAAAACCACCAGACCCTTTTTTCCTGCCCTATATCTCGCATAAAGAAGCTTTGTAAGCTTCGCAGGAAAGCTTTTAGGCGGACGCTGCTCAAAGGTGCTTTCCGGGTCGTAGACAATACCTGCCTCTGTAGTATTTGACACGATATATTCCAGGTCATCGCTGCAAGAAAGCTCCTCTACTGCCTGATAATCCTCATAAGGATTGATACATCTGCTGACCGCGGAGATAACCCGCTTATCATCTATCTTCTGTCCCTTTTCACTCCCTCTAAGATAAAGCGTATAAAGACCCTCCTGCTCATTAATCAGCTCTGTAAGCCCCTGTGCAATCGGCTGTACAAGCACAGCTTTCCCGTTCCAGTCTGCCTTTTCATTGGCACAGTCAAAGAAGTAATCAACAAATGCCCGCAGGAAATTTCCTTCACCAAACTGCAGTACTCTTTCCGGCGCTTCTTTTTTAATATATCCCTTATATCCGGCTGCCTCTAACACTTGATAATTTAATTTTTCCATTTCTTTTTCCTCTCTATTTTATATCTGTAAAATCAATCATTACCTTCAACATATCTGCACCATTATTACTGAAATCAGAAAACGCCTCTGCCGTCTTTTCAAATGGATAAATATTCGTAATCACTTTTTCTAAATCTGCTTTTTTATCTTTAACCAGATCAATCAGTTCTGTGAAATCCTTCTTAAGTGCGTTCCGGCTCCCATATACATTCAGCTCCTTTTTCTGAAGCAGTGTAAAATTAAAATCCAGATTCTGTTTTCCAACTCCAATCAATACAACCTTACCGCCAAAGGCTGCTGCATCAACTGCATTTTGGAATGTACTTGGAAGGCCGACTGCCTCAATACATACGTCAAAACCATACGGGGTCTTTGTACCATTATTTTCAAATACACCGGTAATCTCACCGACTCCTTTTTCAAAATTCTCCTGACTGTCATTCAATATCTTTCCTGCAAATCCAAAGTTCTCCAGTGCATAGTCAAGCTTTTTAGGCTGTACATCACTTATGTACACTTCTCCTCCCAATGCCTTAGCCGCTGTTGCCGCTAATACTCCGATCGTCCCTGCACCGATAACCAGCACCTTGTCTCCCGGACATATTCCTGCTCTTTGTACTCCATGATAGCTGATACAAAACGGTTCGATTGCGGCTAATACCTTCGGTGATAAGCCCTTTCCATCATAGATTCTCTCTATCGGCATAGTAATATATTCACAAAATGCACCATCCCTCTGGCAGCCCATCGTCTCGTTGTTCATACATGCATTGACCACACCTCTTTCACAGCTGTAGCAATGTCCGCAGTTAAAATAAGGATTACAGGTAACTACCATCCCCGGCTTTAATCCCTTATCATTATCATCAATCTCCACAATCTCGGCGCTGATTTCATGTCCGGGAATACGCGGATAATCAAAATATACAAAGGTCCCTCTATAAGATCCTAGATCACTTCCACAGATTCCTCCATATAAAATCTTTAAAAGCGCCTCCCCCGGCTTTCTTACCGGTTTTTCAATCTCACAGATTTCTACTTCTCCCGGCGCATTAATTCTAACTGCTTTCATAACTTTTCCTTCCTTTCTGCCTTTACCGGCTAATCAATTTTCTCTATTTTTCTTTTGTCTGTGTCTTCGCTGTCTTCATAAACTGTACCACAGCTTGATCTTTTCACCAGAGATTTCCCTCTGCATCAAAAGGAAGATATTCTGGTTCACTTAATATCTCAATATCTGGATGCTTCTTTACTTCCTCGTAATAAGCCTCTGACAGCATAATATGTTCAATATGAAGACTGTTTGGAATGCGTACGATCCTCGGATTCTCTTTATCAATCTCATTACATGTTCTCACACATACCTGTATAGCCTCCCTGTCGCTTTCCATCACGATAGGAATCCTTACTCCGCCAAGCACGGTACAAGTAATCGCATTGGGATACATGGAAGCAAAATCCAGCTGATCAAATACTCTCTTTGTCGTAGCACTTGAATATCCCAATCCTATGCCGTTTCCATGAGTCTCCGGACTTAGGTCCAGTACACATACTCTCTGAGCCTTTATTCCTCCCGACGCATACGGTGTACAGAATGTTCCTGTGATGTTGGGGTCCATTCCATCTCCGCTGAAATTTTTTCCAATCTGATCCACTACAAGTACATCACATTCATCTACAAGAATCCTCGGCATATTAGCGAAAGCTTCCTTCAAAAGAGGCGGCTCCTTTTCTTCTACCTCATCTGCAAGAACTGCTGCCAGCTTTGCCGTCTCATCATAAGCATTTTCAATCGACGCTATAGCAAAAAGCACCGGCGCATTTTTAAGAATTGCCTTTCCGAACATCGGAACATATTTGGCCATATGCTTGAACCCCGCTTCATGACAAACCTCAGCGCCATGCTGCTTTCCAAGTCCGATCGTCATCATTTTCATAATTCCGCTTTCATAAGGACCTCTGAACGCCGTATGAGGTTTAATCCGGCAGCTTATAATGATTCCATCCGCCTCTGCCGCATAACGATCAATATAAACATCCATCCCTTCCTCATTTACCCCTATGTTCTTTACCTCCATAGAGGATAAAATCGGACACCCAATATATTCCTCTGTGATTCCGTAGCTGTTAAGAATCGCTGTCTGCCCCTGTGCAGTCGCTCCGCCGTGGCTTCCCATAGCCGGTACGACAAAAGGCTCTCCTCCCCGTTTCTTCACAAAATCTGCAATACATTTTGTGATCAGCGCTACATTTGCAATTCCTCTCGAACCTGCCGTAACCGCAATCCGCATTCCCGGCTTAATCTGAGATGCAAAGCGCTCTTCACTCATAAGCTTTTCAATTACATCCGGGATTTCCTCCGGCATTATCCGTTCTCTTGGAAACCTCTGCCGGATCCGAAACATCTTCGGAAGCTTCTGATCACTTACCAAATTTGCTACAAATGGTCTCTCTCTCATATCCGCCTCCTATTTGTACTATGTGTTGTATACATTATAATGTACAACACCTCCTTTTTCAATTCTTTTGTGGAAATCAAATTATTTTTAGATGAATTCACTATATTTGTTATTAAAATTTGGTTAAAATACTCAAAAAAAGAAGGATCTTCTGACCCTTCATACACAACATCTATAACATGAAAAATACATTAAGCTCTTATAAAATCATATCTCGTTCTTCTATAATTGCCTCAAAGGAAGCCTGCTTGGAATGAAAAAGATGATCTCTCATCGCTGCGGCTGCCTCTGTCCATTTTTTCGCCATACATGCTTCAATAATTTTAAAATGTTCTTTTCTGGTTTCTTCAATCCGTGTTCCGCTTTTTACGCCGGACAGGATTCGAAGTCTGCAGTTCTGATTAAAAATACGCTCATAAAGACTCTGAAAATAATCATTTTTTGTCGCATCAATAAATTCCTGATGAAATTCATTGTCCACCTCATAAAAGGCTCTCATGCTGTCTTGACGGTTTTCTTCTCTAAAAATCTTATAATAATACTGCAGACATTCCTCCGGAATACGCTCTGCGTAATTTTCTACCGCATATGGCTCCATCAGCATTCTGGCCTCATGAATCATGTTAATCTCCCGAATCGAAAGCGGCGCTACCATGATACCTTTTTTCGGCAGAATCTGAATCAAATTTTCCTGCTCCAGCCTGCTGAGCGCATCCCTCACCGGCGTTCTGCTGGCATGTACCTCTTCTCTTAACTTTTCTTCATTTAATAATGTATTGGGAAGATACTCACAGGAAATGATTTTATCTTTTATTATGTTGTATGCCTGCTGTTTAAGAGTTTCTTTTGCCATCTCTCATTCACCTTTATTCTAAATTGAACTGCTGTATTCATCAGCACACTGTATTTAGTATACAACATATCAGCCGGCATCTGCAAGCAATTTATCTGCTCTGTGCTATTTCCCCGTTCCATAGCAGCATTTCACCCTGACACATAAAATAAAAAGGAGAATCCGGCGCTTCCAGACGCATTTCCCTGTCAAAAAGATAAGGCTCGCTCCCATGTCTGATAAATGTCCAGAAATGGCTTGGAATTGTAAGCTTCGGCTTTATGAGATTCACCAAATCTACAGCCTCGCAGGAATTCATATTGCCATATTCTCCGTTAATCGGAACTATGAGAATATCTGCCTTCTTTTCGGCAGCGTATTTCATACGCTCACATTGATAGGAAGTGTCTCCGGAAAAATACAGCAGATGCCCTTCTGTTTTTACCATCATCCCGACAGCATCCGGTGCATGATCTCCATGGTCTGCAAAAACTGCTTCCAGCTCAAAGCCGCCTAAAACAGTCTTATCTCCCTCATTGAATTCCATCAGCTGACCCTGATTAATCCCTTCTTCTATGCACCTTTGGTATACTGCAGATGGTCCTAAAAGCTTTGTGCCTGGATTCCGCTTTAAAATCTCTGGAATTATATCCATATCCAAATGGTCTTCGTCATGGTGACTGATTAAAAAATAATCCGGATTTAATTCTTCCGGCTCCATCACAGCCATCATCAGTCTCTTCAGCCCGCAGATACGCTCCACTGCGTCTGAAAGATACGGGTCCACTGCAAGAATCTCTCCACTGCTGTTTTTTAATAAAAAGCCTGCCTGCCCCAGCCAGAAGATAGCCAGCTCTCCGGGCTTTGGCCGGCAGTCTGTCAATTTATCTATGAACCTCATTGTCTGACCTCCTTATTCGTCATTTTATAATCATTTTCTAACATCACAAACAATTACAGGGCTTCTCCCAGACTACCTCTGCTTTTCTGCCTTCAAAGCAGCGAATGTGCTGATAAGACCCAGTCCAAGAATAGCTGCCATAAAATAATATCCCCCAGCTAATCCAAAGCTTTCCCGGATAACTCCTACTAATATGGGAAACACAGTCATCCCGACAGCATATACCGCCTGAAAAATTCCCATTGCCGTAGAATAGAAATGCTCTGGCACACCCTTCATGCTCTCGCTTGTCAGAGAAGTAAACAGGAATCCCATCGCTGCTGCTGCCAAAACCTGACAGCCATAAATCATATATATATTCTCTGCTTTAGGGACCAAAACACAATAAAGAATCTGGCAGACTATTCCTGCCGGAATCACCCGCTCATGCCCTAATTTAATAAAAAACGGTCTGCTGGACAAAAAAGAAAATACTACTGCCATTACGATATATATAACGGACGTGATGCCGACCTGCCTTGAAGCTGCACCTAACTCCTTTACTGCCTGAACAGTAAAAGACATACAGGTCGCCATCTGAACTCCCTGCTGCAGAAGTGCAAGTATTGAAAAAAACAGAAGTCTCCGGTATGTAAATATCTCCTTCCATTCCTGCCTGGAATAAGATCGTTTTTCCCGCCTGTCCTCCCGGATTCCAAGCGCCAGCAGCGCCCCGGCTGCTCCGGCGGTCATACTAAATAAACAAATCTGTCTCATGCCCACACTGTCATATAAAAGAGAGCTCGTTACAAATCCGAGAAACACCCCGGTATTATTGGCAGCCATAATTTTTCCCGTTGCAGTCTGCAGCGCTCCCTCTTCAAGCTGCATATAATAAACCATATAAGAAATCCAGGCCGAGGCCCCCAATCCCGAAAAAAGATTTGCTGCAAAAAATCCGACTGCATTTGGCAGCAGCACCCTGATTAAGGATGCTGCTGCCACACAACAAATTCCTGCTGTAATAATTCTCTTATGTCCGCCTCCGGTATCTGCCAGTACTCCTGCCGGTATCCGAAAGAACACCTGTACCAGTCCATATGCCCCGATTATCATGCCTGTCATTCCGGACGATACTCCTATACTAAGCAGGAATGTAGTCTGATAAGGCATATAAACATACTGTCCAAACCAGAAAAGACACACAATCACTAACAATAAATTCATCTGTCGTTTTTTATGAAACGTCAAAAGGATACACCTCTAATGCATTTTTATAAAATATCTGTTCCAGCTCTCTTTCTGTAAAAAGTCTGCTCTGCGTAAGATAATCTGAAAGCTCATCATAGGAACCCCGGAAAAGTACAGACGGTATGTCCGTTCCCCAGATAAGTCTTTCTGCCCCGACAATTCTCTTTGCCGCCTCAACAAACAGAAGACCTGTTGAATACGGATATTTCTCCGGCCATACGTTAAACGGAACAGCTGCAAGATCAAAATATACATTCGGCAGAGCAAGCATATCCAGACTCCTTTTTAAATATTCAAACCGTTCACCTTTTGCATCCTCTTGTCCCGCTGCAAACAGATGACAGACTACAATCTTAAGCTCCGGATATCGTTCTGACAGCTTTTTCACTGACTCCGGCTGAAAGCTTGTCATCCCCGGACTTCCGATATCCAGCACGAGAACCTGGTTATTCTGCGTACATTTCTCAGCAATCGGAGAAAATACCTCTGCTATGTCAAAAGCTGGATGATAAGACATGAAACCGCCCCCGGTGCTGGTCTCGAATTTTAATATCCGAAAGCCCAGCTCACTGGTCAGCCGGTCATAAATCTGCCCGGCATACCTCGCAAATGGGTCAAAGGAGCCCGCTCCGATAAACATATCCGGATGTTTTTTCACAGCCTCTGCTGTATACTCATTATCTATCCCATAGAAGCTCCCCTGAAGAAGCACTGCCTTCTCCACACCCTTGTCCTTAAGAAGCTTATAACAGGTGTCTGCCTCAAACTCCCTGTCTCCAAGCTCTGGGGGTATCATGTCTACCACCTGTCCGTTTGCCCATCTGGCTCTTCCATTTCCCAGCGGATAAAGGTCTCCTTCTCCTCGAAAACCTTTCAATGCTCCAAATACATGTACATGCGCATCTATCTTCTTCATACCGCTCTATGCCTTTGCCTTCTTCTTAAATAGTGAACTGCTCTTCTGCAGACCGCTCTTCTTGAATCTTACATGTGCATCCAACGCAACTGCAGCAACAATTACAATACATTTTACAATGCCATGATAGTCAGATGCAACCCCTACAAGACGCAGGCCATTGGAAATTACACCTACCAGAAACGCTCCCCAGACAGCTCCCTGAATAGAACCCTCGCCTCCCATCAGAGATGCTCCTCCTACAACCAGTGCAGTCAGCACATAGTTGTCATAGCCTTGTGCCGCTTTCGCAATCGCCTGGCGGTTCATACTTGCAAGCACAATTCCGGAAAGCGCTGCAGTCAGACCCGACGCTACGTAAGACGTAATGATGACCATACGGCTTCTTACGCCTGACAGACGGCATGCTTCGGCATTTCCGCCCACAGCATACACGTTGCGCCCAAACACTGTCCTGCCCAGGATAATATAAGAAATAATAGCCATAAAAAGCATAATCCAGATAGAAAATGGAATTCCAATCAGCCTTCCGCCTCCCAAAAACGCGAAGGATTCTGGTTTCATACATGCAATTACATTATTCTCCGTCAAAAGCTGTGCAACACCGTACACGATGTTCTGCGTTGCCAGCGTAATCAAAAACGGAGGCACCGCAAAGCGGGTAACTATGATGCCGTGAATCAGCCCGACAACAGCACCAAGCAGAAGTCCGCCTAAGACACCGACAATTACTGCACCGTTTGTAAAATCATGATCTACAATCCAGGTAACTGCAAATGCTCCCGCCGCTGCTGCTACTGCTCCGACAGACAGATCGATTCCTCCAAGAAGAATCGGAAAGATTGTTCCGCAGACCATAATTCCGTACACAGAGATGGACAGCAGAATGCTTTTCATATTGGCGGCAGTTAAAAATACACCTGGCTGAAGTACAGTAAGCACCAGCATCACGGCGACCAGAATCCACAGTCTTTGTGATTTGCCAAGTATTGCTTTTATATCCATTTTTTTATTCATCTGCTTTACCCTCCTTTGTCAGAATTCCTGATTCTGCCATCAGGACATCCTCCTGCGTAATTCTGCCGGAAGAAAATTCGGTAAAGATTCCGCCCTTTCTCATGACAATAATCCGCTGGGAAACCCGGAGTAATTCCTGCAGGTCAGAGGATACCATAATAACAGAGGTTCCATTTTCTGCCAGACTCTCAAGAATCTTATAGATCTCGTCCTTTGCGCCGATATCTATACCCGCCGTAGGCTCATCAACAATCAGAAGCTTTAAGTCACGGCTCAGCCATTTTGCAAGTACTGCCTTCTGCTGATTCCCTCCCGAAAGATTTCCAACCGGAATCTGTGAATCACCCGGCTTAATTGCCAGCTTATCCACCATTTCGACTCCAAGCTTCTTTTCTGCAGCTGCTTTTACAAAGCCGCTTTTTGCCAACGTATCGTAATTTGTCAAAGCCACATTTTTTTCAATTGACAAAAGCGGAGTAAAACCTTGATTACGCCGGTCTTCAGGAACAAACCCGAATCCGGTCCTGATATTTTTCGTGATTTGTTTTGCCAAAGTTTCTCCTTCAAACTCCACAGTTCCCGAATCATACGAATCTGCACCGTAAATACAGCGCATAACCTCAGTTCTCCCTGCACCTACCAAACCGGCAAAACCGACAATCTCACCCTCGTGAATCTCAAAACTAATATCATGAAATACACCCTTTTTCGTCAGACCATTAACCTTCAATCTGACTGGCGCATCTGATTTTCTAAGACTATTAGAAGCAGTCGCCTCGCTTAACTCCTTACCGATCATAAGCCGGACTACATCACCCGGAATAATCTGCTCCTTCGTCAATACGGCTTCTCTGACTCCGTCCCGAAGTACCGTCAGACGGTCTGAAAGGCGGTATACCTCCTCCAGACGATGGGAAATATAGATAACACTTACTCCGTCCTTACGAAGCTGCTCGATAATTCCAAAAAGAGCATCCGACTCCTTTGCGCTCAAGGACGCTGTGGGCTCATCCATGATGATAAGTCTGGATTCCTCACTCAGTGCTTTTAATATCTCCACTGTCTGCCTCTGTGCTATGGTTAGTGTCTCTACAACCTCATCTGCCTTAACATTAAACCCATATTTTTCAATCAGCTCTGTCACTTTTTTCTTCATCTTTCTCGCATTGACAAAGCCAAATTTACTCTGCTCCTTCCCGAGCATTACATTCTGCATAACCGTCAGTGTCGGGATTAGACTCAGCTCCTGATAAATAACACCGATTCCTAAAGCCTGCGCATCCTTTCTGTTATCCACTGTAACCGGTTCTCCATTCCAGTAGATCTGGCCGCCGTCCTTCGGATAAATTCCGGTCAGAATCTTAATCAGCGTAGATTTTCCCGCACCGTTCTCTCCCATCAGAGCATGTACCTCTCCCGGCTCTACAGAAAAATTAACTTTCTTAAGTACAGGAGAACCGTTGAAGCTCTTTTCAATCTCTTTCATCTCTAACAATGCAGACATTACGCTTCACCTCCTGCCGTCTGTACTCCCTCATTCGCTTCTTCATTCGCTTTTTCATGTATCTTTTTCTGCATATACTGGTTATATACAGAATCAAATATAATCATAATAACAATAACGACACCTTTAATAATCAGCTGCGCCGCTGTCGGCAGATTGTATTTCAAAATACCATTCTGCAGCACTGCCATAAAGATCGCACCTACCGTCGTTCCGAATATATCCCCTCGGCCGCCGGAGAATGCACAGCCGCCGATTACGACTGCCGCAATTACCTCAAATTCAAGTCCGGTTCCCAAATCCGTTGTTGCACTTCCTATACGTCCGATCTCGAAAATCGAAGCAATCCCGCAGAGGAAGCCTGTAATAATAAATACTGTCCAGCGCACCTTATCTGTATTGATACCGGAAAGGTCCGCAGACTTTCTATTGGCACCCGTCGCATAAATATATGTACCAAGCTTTGTTTTCTTTAAAATAATCTGTCCGATGACTGCAAGTACCAAAAATGTAATAGTTACCAGATAAATTCCGTTAATGCTTCCGCCCATAATCAGAATGCCTGGGTCTGTTATCTTCTTATTTGTAATAACTCCCATCTCACGGATGGCAAACACAAATACCATAGAACGAAACAGATACTGCGTTGACAATGTAGCGATAAATTCCGGTACACGAAGCTTTGTAACGATAAACCCGTTCAGTACGCCGCATACCGTACCAGCCAATATAGAAATCAGCATAATAAGCCCTGCCGGAAGTGCGTAATTATATAAAAGATTCGCACACAACATGCTGACAAATCCCACTGCAGCACCTGTTGACAAGTCAATACCGGCAGTAATGATTACAAAAGAAACACCAATTGCGATAATTCCTGTAATCCCACATTCACGTAAGATACTTAAAATATTCGTCGCTGTAAAAAAACCATTACTGGTAAAGCCAAATACCAACGCCAGGATAACCAGCGATGCAACGGAAATTAATCGACGCATGTTTTCTTGTCTCATAGTTTTTATCCTCCTAAATATGCGTATAATACCCGTCAGACGTTAGTCTGTGCGTCCTATAAGGGAACTGTGGGTATAATATATCAGAAGGGATAAAAATCCCCTCTGATATGTTTTTCATTCTATAAAATTACCAACGCATATCCTCTGTAATCTCAGATAAGTTCTCCTGTGTTACAACGATTGGAGCCATCTTTACGATCGGTGTAGCACTTAAGTTCTTAGCTGTAATACCAGAACCAACGGCATACATAGCGAACTGTGCACATGCAGCACCCTGTCTCTGACAATCTGTATATACGGTACCTGTACATAATCCCTGCTCGATGTAGTCTAACATCTTGGACTCGCCGTCAACACCCCAGATCTGCATTTCTCTTCCGGCAGCCTTTGCAGCCTCTGCAGCACCTTCTGCCATAGCATCATTGTGGCACAGTACAGCATCAATTTCTGGATACTTTGTCAGGAAGTCATTCATTACTGTGTTAGCATTCTCTGTCAGCCACTCACCAGACTGCTCGTCAAGAATCTCAATGCCTGAATATTTCTCTTCCATTACTGCCTTAAAGCCTTTATCAATGTTCTCACCCTTTGTAGCTCCTGGTGTAGCAGAAATGATAACTACCTTACCTGTACCGCCGAGAGTCTCACCGATGTGCTCTGCAATCTGCTGTCCTGCCTCAACATCTACACCTGCTACCAGGCCAGTATGCGTGGTATCTGCATCCAGGTTACATGTAATAACCGGAATTCCTGCTGCCTCTGCCTTATCCGTGGAAGCTGCAAGACCTGCTGCATCGGTAGCCTGAAGGATAATCGCATCATACTTCTCGTTAATCATCTGCTCCATGATTGTGTTCTCTGTATCTACAGAAGCCTTTCCGTCAAATACATTAAAGGTAACATTTGAGAAATTACTCAGATAACCTTCCATACCTTCTGCCCATGCAGCTGCACAGGAATCTCCGATAACATTTGGAAGGAAGCCGATCTTTATTTCATCTGAATAAGCATTCTTACCCTCTGCTGCCTCAGCCGTCTCTTCACCGCTGTCTCCTGCAGCAGCCTCGCTGTCTGTCTTAACTCCGCCGCATCCCATTAACATAGTTGCCGCCATAGCACCTACCAGAAATAACGAAACTATTTTCTTTTTCATTTTTACTCTCCTTTTCATGAAGTTTTTTGGTTTTCTTTGCTTCGTAATACATTTCGTGCGCATCATTGTATTAACTAATGTATACAATAGCACATTTCTTTTAATTTGTCACTATTATCCGAAATGTATTCTTTCATTTCATGAAAATTCAACAATATTTACGAAAGAAATTTGTGCTATTATACAAAATTATCTCTTGCTTGATAATTTCAAGCACATTATATCATAGGACGTCATACGTGTCAATCATTGGATTTCCCCCATTTTTTCAAATGGGGGCTGGGTTTATTTATCTCTGGACACGGCCGGAAGCATCGCCGCCGGCTAATTTTGCGACTTCGTCCATTGATACCATATTAAAATCACCCTCTACAGAGTGTTTGAGACAGGAAGCTGCAACCGCAAACTCAATAGCTGCCTGTGCATCATATTCGTTTAATAAAGACGCAATCAGTCCGCCGCCAAAACTGTCGCCGCCGCCGACACGGTCTACAATATGCATCCTATACTTTTTACTAAAATAATATTCACTTCCGTCATATAACATTGCGGACCAGT
The DNA here is from genome assembly GCA_946558465.1 of uncultured Lachnospiraceae bacterium. Lineage (GTDB taxonomy): Bacteria > Bacillota > Clostridia > Lachnospirales > Lachnospiraceae > CAPEBR01. Next base: position 89,176 of record CAMNTM010000006.1, on the reverse strand, counting down.
TATTATCATTCGCGGAGAGAGATTCACGGAGTGTAATCGCTACCTTCTCGAATCCGAAGCGGTCTGCCAGCTGCTTTGCCACATCCTTATAGCCTTCATGGTTTACCTCACCCGCATAGACATCGGTATCAGCCGCTTTGATGCCGAACACATCTGAGGCATCCTCCTCATTTGCAATACATACATCCACGTATTTACAGAGCTCTCCCATCACACGTCCGGCTTTTTCCTTACTCCACAGCTTATTTCTATAATTCAAGTCACAAGATATCTTAACGCCGGCCTCCTTTGCTGCCTTACAAGCCTCCAGACAAATTGCCGCAACATCATCATTTAATGCCGGCGTAATCCCTGTGAAATGGAACCACTTTGCACCGTCAAAGATTGCTTTCCAGTCGAAATCTGCCTTAGATGCCGTATAAATAGAAGAACCCGCTCTGTCGTAAATAACCTTAGATGGTCTCTGGGACGCTCCCTTTTCAAGGAAATATATGCCGACACGATCACCGCCGCGGCAGATAAAGGAGGTATCTACACCATATTTTCTAAGAGAATTTACAGCTGCCTGTCCAATCTCATGCTTTGGAAGCTTTGTGACAAAGGCTGCATCAAATCCATAATTTGCCAGAGAAACTGCTACATTAGCTTCACCGCCGCCATAGGTTGCTCCAAAAGTGTCCGCCTGCACAAACCGATAATACCCCTCCGGTGCAAGCCTCAACATAATTTCACCAAATGTAACTACCTTTTTACTCATATTATTCTCTCCTTCAATTCTTATTATTCCTGATTTCTACATATCTTTTTCCCAATCCCGAAGTGTTTGAACCCCTGTTTTATCTGCCAGATTTTCAATAAGGATAATCTCTTCCTCTGTAAGCCTGATATCTGCCGCGGCGGCAGCTTCCTCTACCTGCTTTACCTTCGTTACACCGATAAGCGGCAGCGTTCCCTTCGCAATGGCCCAGGCAGTAACAACCTGCGCGGGGCTGGCATTATAACGCTTTCCGATCCGTTCCAGCTCACGAACCAGTATTTCCAATTCCGGCAGCGCATGATTATAAGCCTCTGCACGGACACTCCCCTTTGGAAACGGATGCGACTGATCATACTTTCCGGTAAGCGCTCCCTGCTCCAATATCATATAAGCATAAAATATTATATCATTCTGCCTGCAGTATTCTAATATTCCGGCATATTCGGAAGAGCGGTGAAGAAGACTATAATGGTTCTGTACCGCAGATATCCTCAAACCCTCTGCTCCTAAAATTTCATTTACACGCTTTATCTCATCCAGATTATGATTGGAAACACCTATCTCTTGAATCTGACCGCTTTTTGCCAGCGGAATAATCTGAGGAGTCCAGCGCTCTATATCTGCCGGATTATGAATCCAATAGAGATCGATCACATCTGTATGCAGACGCGCCTTGCTTCCGTCAAGCATTTTCTTCATAGCATCTGCCGAATCCTCGGCAATATGCGGAGTAAATTTCGTAGCTATCATAATTTCCCCGCGCCGTATATCTTTTACAAAATCTCCAAGAATCTGCTCTGAGGTCCCCTCGCCATATACGGCAGCTGTATCCCACAGTGTCAGTCCATTTTTTAACGCTGCCTCAAATACCGGCCTTAGCTCCTCCTTAGACAGACAGTTTCCGAAAACCTGATCTCCGCCTACTGCTCCACAGCCCCAGGCCCATGCGCCCAGTGCGATCTTAGGCATCTTTTTATTCATGTTAAAACCCCCGCTATTTTTTTCACTTCTTTTTATCTGCGAATTTCATAAACCAGCTTTACGGCTTCTTCTGTCAGCGCCTTAATTTCCTCAAATTTTCCTGCCTTGATCAAATCTCCCTTTACCATCCAGCTGCCGCCGCAGGCAAGAATCTTATCGCTTTTCAGATAACTTTCCAGATTCTTTGCATTAATGCCGCCTGTGGGCATAAATCTCATACCCACATAGGGAGCCGCTAATGCTTTGATCGTTGACACTCCCCCGAACTGCTCCGCCGGGAAGAATTTTACCACCTTCAAGCCTCTCTTTACAGCCTGTGCCACCTCTGATGGAGTAACACAGCCTGGGAAAATCGGAATATCTTTTCCAATACAATAATCTACCACCTCTGGATCAAACCCCGGACATACTATAAATTTTGCTCCGGCCTTCACAGCCCGGTCCACCTGCCCGATAGTAAGCACGGTTCCGGCTCCCACAAACATATCCGGATATTCCTCGGCCATAATCCGAATCGACTCCTCTGCAGCCTCTGTCCTAAACGTCACCTCGGCACAGGGAAGTCCTCCTTCACATAATGCCTTCGCCAGTGGACTCGCATCCTTTACATCGTTCAGTACCACCACCGGTATAATACCTGTTTTTTCTACTTTTTCTAAGATGTCTTTCATTTTTTCTCCTTTCTCTTGTTTCCCTTCACTCTTCGCATCCTTTCTTAATTAAGAAAAGATTAGTAAATCAAACTCCATTGTTTCATAATACGAAACTATATTTCATATTATGAAATCTTGTAATTTTGATTATACAGGTTTATAATAAAATGTCAAGAAAAGCAGAAAGGTTTTTTAATTTTATGGAAGATAAGAACCCAATACAGGTTGCAGGACGAATCTTTAGCATTATAGAAACATTAGCGGCAAATGGCCCTTGCGGTCTTCTGGAGCTCAGCAGCAGCTTAAATCTTAATAAATCTACTGTACACCGTATTTTAAACTCTCTGATTTATATGGGTTACGTTATTCAAGATACCTCCTCATCAAAATATGGATTAAGCTTCCGTATCTGTGAATTATCAAATCAGATTCTGATGAAAAACGATATAGTAGATATTGTACGTCCGTTTTTAAAGGAATTGGTTGCCCAGACAGAAGAAACCGTACATCTTGTCCAGCTCGACCACACAAAAGCCGTCTATATAGATAAGGTAGAATCCTACAGTAATTCTGTCAGAATGGTATCTAAGGTCGGAAAAAGTATTCCTCTGTATTGTTCCGGTGTGGGAAAAGCTATTTTGGCAGATATGCCGGATGAAAAAATCGCGGCTGTATGGAATGAAAGCGATATCCATTCCATCACGCCGCATACGATTACTTCCTATGAACTGTTTATGAAAAAAATATCCGAAATTCGAAATCAGGGCTTTGCAACTGACGATGAGGAAAATGAACTCGGCGTCCGCTGTATTGCCGTCTCACTTTCCAGCTGTATTGGTAAGAGCAGATATGCTGTCAGTATCTCTGCTCCTATCTCCAGAATGGGCGATGAACGAGTTAAAGAGCTCGCCAGAATTCTGATGGAAACAAAAGCGAAAATAGTTATCTGATATTAAAGCTTTTCTTTTACAACCCTTTCAATATGCTCCTGGTTATACCGCAGATGCTCCTTCATAGCTTCTCTTGCTCCTTCGTAATCCCTCTGGGCGATTGCTTCTGCAATCGCCCGGTGGGTCACTATCGTCTTCTCTGTAAGCTTCGCATTCGTTGCCTTAATCTGTTCCTTAATCGCCGAATGGATAACCGGAATCACATTAGGAACTACCTGATTTTTACTGCTTCTGGCAATTATTTCATGAAATTCGATATCCTCCGTTATGAATTCCTCCTGCCGCTGTATTTTCTCCTCCACTGCTTTACATGCCTGTTTTATCTTTTCAATATCCTTCTTGGTAGCACGCTTCGCGGCCAGTGCTGCAATATCAGGTTCAAGCATTGCACGTACTTCTATTAAATCCAGCGCCAGCTGGCTTTTATCTTCTACAAAATTTAATCCCAGAGGATCGTCTGTAAGTCCCGTTTTTTCACTGACAAAGGTTCCCAGTCCGCGCCGGATCTCCACAATATTTCTTGATGCGAGTATCTTAATTGCTTCCCGGATTGTTCCGCGCCCTACATTTACAGCCTCTGCCAGCTGAAATTCATTCGGCAGCTTCTCACCTTTTTGAAATTTATTATCTGCAATCAGACTCGTAATCTGGTCGGCTACACGCTCTGCCAGAGGTTTTTCACTGCTCTGCATCGTCTCCAATTTCATTTTCCTTTACTCCTCGCACCCTGCTTTACTGATTTAGACTCTCTTCCTGCAGCTTATCGAAAGCTTCCATACATTCGTCAACCGAAGCCCCTTCCAGAAGCTTACGGACTATCTGGCAGGTATTTCCCCACTGTTCAACCTTCATCCCGGCATTGGATCCGAGAACATAGACATTTTCCTTTATCTTATTATTTAAAGGCTCTAGTGCTGGAACACAGTCTACCTCAACATTTTTTGAAGGAGAAATTACTCTATTTTTTTCTGCATATGTCTGAAGTGCCTCATCAGAGACTAAGATATTCAAGGTCTCCATAGCGTCCTCTGCATGTTCTGCACCTACGCCGACGGCATAGCCTGTCATAGATATAACCGGCATCTGCCCCCGGCTGCTTGGAAAACCGATAACCTGCATTTCAAAATCTGTTTTTCCATAGGCTGTCTCTGTGTTTGCTGCACTCCAATAAGCCATGACAATCGGCGTCTTCTGCGCAAGGAAATCCGGTCCTTCGGCCTCGATTGCTTCACTCACGGCTGCTTTCCCGGCGTCAATATAACCACGGGCAATTAACTCCTGCAGAAATTCAAACCCGGGACGCATATAATCACTGTACTTGACTTTCCCGCTATTGAGTGCGGCAATTTCGCTATCTGTGTCCTCTCCATTATACAAATCTGCATAAGCCTGAGCAAAAACAAAGGTTTCCAGCCACCAGCGGTTTGCACCAATGGGCGTCTCAACACCATTTTCCTTAAATACCCGGCAGCATTCCAGAAAATCTTCCGGTGTCTCAGGTACTTCAAGATGATACTGATCAAACATATCTTTATTGATAAATAAACCATACGCAACTACCTCCTGAGGAATCGCTACCAGCTTTCCCTCCACTGTATTTGCCGTCTTTACAACCTCCCGGAGATTCTCCGCACTGTCAAGCGATGACAGGTCCATTAATTTTCCTTCCCCGCCTAACGCCAAAATAGTATCCGTATTAAGCAGATAAAAGTCATCCATATTATTACGTACTCTGTCAAGACTAACTTCGTCGTAAGTTCTATCCTGATAATCCTCTGCCGTATAGGTAATGTATGCTATAGTTACCCCAAGCTTCTCCTCCGCCATAGCTATTGTCAAATCTGACGCACTTCTTGCAACATTCTCCGCATCCGGATTTGTCTTTTCCATTGGGCTGAAGAAATTGACTATCCTTTCATTTTCATCTTTATCTTCAATCAGATTTTTGCCCGGCTCCCTTTTACTTCCGCATGCCGCAAGTACGAATACCATCACTAACGGAAGGCAGGCAGCTGACAAGCTCCTAAGCTTTCCCTTTTTACTACCCTTCATATTATATTCCTTTCATTTTTATACTGCCTAATTGTTTTCTTCAATAATTGTATATTAATTGGTTTTGCCACATGAGCATTCATACCGGCATCCAAAGCTGCTCTTTCATCTTCTGCGAAAGCATTTGCGGTCATAGCAATGATCGGTATATTCCTTGCATCACTGCAGGGCAGTGCGCGAATAGCTCTCGTTGCATCGTAGCCGTTCATAACCGGCATCTGTACATCCATCAAGATAGCATCGAACTCTCCTTCCGGCGCACATTCAAAACGGTCCACAGCAAGCTGTCCGTTCTCCACAATCTCGCAGGAAGCACCTTCAAGCTCCAGCAAATCTACCAAAATCTCTGCATTAATTTCATTATCCTCAGCGGCAAGAAAATGCATTCCCTTAAGCTCATCTTCCAATGCCTCTTCCGCATCAGGTCTTTTTCTTTTTTCTCCCTGCATCTCTAGCAGCTTATCTTTCAATGCAGATACAAAAAATGGCTTCAATAAAATTCCGGTATTCTCAATCTGAAGTCCGTCCTTCAATTCTTTTTCATCAAGTGCTGCCATGTACAGCATCGGCACATTTGAAAGAATGCTCCGCAGCTGTCCGGCTGCTTTTACAGCTTCAGGAATGCTCCAATCCAGCAGAATAACAGAAAACTCCTCATCTTCTTGTCGAATCAAGGCCGGCACTTCATCCGCATTATTTGCTGTGCTTACATCTACACCCACATCCTTCATACGCAGCTGTATACTGCTCGAAAGCTCTTTGTCGCAGCCTACTGTTAGTATACGCTTAATACCGCTATTCTGCCAGAACTGCTGCTCTGTCTGCCTCTCTGGTACACGAAGCTCCAACTCCACACGAAACAGACTGCCCTTATTTACTTCACTGAAAACATCAATTGTGCCGCCCATAAGCTCTACAATACTCTTGGTAATTGCCATCCCAAGTCCTGTTCCCTGCACCTTGTTGGTGGTACTGTTTTCCGCCCGCGTAAAAGCATCAAAAATCGTCCGCAGATATTCCGGCGTCATACCGTACCCATCATCTTCCACTTCAATTCGTATACGTCCATATTGACTGGAGCGCTGCTTAAGCCCCATAATCCGGAACCAGATATTTCCTTCTTCCGGTGTGTATTTTACGGCATTTGAAAGAAGATTAATCAGAATCTGGTTGAGGCGTGTTTCATCTCCAATCAAATACTCATGCTTAATATTGGTTACTTCTACATGAAAAGACTGTTTTTTCTGCTCTGCCATAGGCTGTATGATCGCATCCACAGATGAAACCACATCATTCAAGGTAAACTCCTCAAGTGAAAGTACTACCTTCCCGCTCTCAATTTTGGAAACATCTAGTATATCGTTAATCAGACTGAGAAGGTGCTGTCCGGACACCATAATTTTCTCGGTATATTCTCTTACTTTGACCGGATTCTCCACATCCGCTGCAAGCAATGCGGCAAAGCCTAAAACCGCATTCATCGGTGTCCGGATATCATGGGACATATTAGAAAGAAAAGTAGTCTTTGAATTACTGGCAATCTGAGCAGCCTGCAGCGCCTCGGCAAGCTGTTTATTATGCCGCTCCCGCTCCTCTTCTTGCTCCCTGCGGATTCTCCTCTGCTGCCGCTGATTGAAATAATACAGTGTGCAGCACAGTAAAAATGCTGCGAGCATCACGGCAACAACCAGATAAATATTCTGATTAACCGTACGTCCTTCCTGCTGAATAGCCTCAACGGGCACATAGCCGATCAAATAAACACTCCCATCATTCAGCGGCCACATATAATTAAGCGCTTCCACATCCCTGATGTCGTGGTAAAATAAAATACTCTTTCCCTCTTTCAGACTCTCTTCAACATCATCATGCAGATATTGTTCTTCGATATCATTTGCCCGATAGAAATCAGCAAGATTAAGATGTCCCGCTTTTCTCTGCCCCATTCCCTTAGGCTTTAATACAAAACGTTCGCTTTTCCCATCCATAATATAAAGGGTTGCTTTTTCATCATAGAATCCCTTCGGCAGTGATTTATCCAGAGTATCATAAACATACTCTACATAGAGACAGGCAATTTCGCGTCCCCCCTTTACAACCGGACACTTCATAGAATACGCCCATGTTCCCATATAATTCACGTAGGACCCGGACACCGGAAGTCCTTCTATCGTTCTGCCTGCTGAAAAATCAAGTCCTTCTTCCGTAAATACCTCTCCTGTATTAGAAATACCTTCCGTCTCGCCTGATAAAATTAACGACAGCTTCACCATAGTTCCATTTGATTCATAGGAACGAACTGTATCCTTTATATTCTCCTCCTGAGCAATCTCTTTTGCTATCATTGTCTGAAATTCTGCTTCGTTTTTTAAGACAGCCTCGATAGTACATTTAATCAGATCCAGACTTTCACTTAAATTCTGAATTGCTGAGTCAGACATCTCCTGGGTTATCTTTTTTGATACGGTAAATACAACCGTCCCTAAAATACAAAATACCAAAATAATGGAAAGAAGCAAGGAAAATCCTCTGAATCTTCTATTGCCTGACTTTTTATTCATTTCCACTTTCCAATTCACTCCTTTGGTTTATAATACCCAAGTATTTTATCTTTGCTCCCATAATTAATTCATTATACCAATTCTGTGGTTTCCATGTCAACTGTTACACTTTAGCTGCGCGCCTTCCATCTTCTGTTCAAATTTACTTCTCCTTCTTGACACGTATGACGTCCTATGTTATTATGACAACAATAAAATATAAACTTACAGAATAAATTATTTTTAAAGGAGACATACCACATGAAAGCAATCAAAGTAACAGAACCCTTTAAGGTAGAAATTGTAGACGTCCCAAAGCCGGAACTAGAACAGCCGGAGGACATTATTATCCGTATTACTTCGGGCGGTATCTGCGGGTCTGACATCGGAATCTACAACGGTACAAACTCTCTCGCCACCTATCCGCGTCTTATCGGCCATGAATTCGGCGGCATTGTAGAATCTGTCGGCTCTGCGGTTACGCATGTAAAGCCCGGCGACCAAGTAGCTGTAGACCCGGTAATCAGCTGCGGACACTGCTATGCCTGCAAAATCGGACGTCATAATGTATGCCGCTCTCTGGAAGTAATGGGTGTACACCGGGACGGCGGATTTGCTGAATATGTCAAGGCTCCGGCAGAAAATGTACATCTCTACCACACAAAGTTTGATGAATCTTTACTTGGTCTGGCCGAACCTTATACCATCGGCGTAGAGATCAATAACAGAGCACAGATTCAAAAGGGAGAGCAGGTTCTTATCATGGGAGCCGGTCCAATCGGTATCTGCGCCATGCAGGTTGCTAAGAGGAACGGCGCCCAGGTTATTATGACTGATCTGGTAAAGGAACGTCTTGAAAAAGCAAAAACTATGGGAGCAGATGAAACCGTTCTTGTATCAGAAGAAAATCTGGAAGACAGACTGAATCAGTTCACGGCTGGGGAAGGCGTCCCGGTAATCGTCGATACCGTATGTGTACCGTCATCCTTTGAACAGGCTGTACAGCTTGCCTGTCCGGCCGGCCGCATTGTCTGCCTGGGTCTTAAAAATCAACCCTCCAGCATCTGTATGGCCGATATCACTAAAAAAGAGCTTACTATCGTTGGTTCTAGATTAAACAATAACTGCTTTGACGAGGTCATAGCAGGATTCGAGGATGGAAGTCTCGAACCTCAGAAGCTTATGACAAAGGCATATAACTATAAGGATATAATGGAAGCTCTGACCATGATTACAGAACATCCGAAGGATGTATTAAAAATTGTTTTAAAATTTGAAGATTAATTTAATCGAAAGGAGTTTTATCTATGAAGATGTCATTTCGCTGGTATGGCCCGGATGATGCCGTCACCTTACAGAAAATTAAGCAGATCCCAAATATGAACACTATTGTAACAGCAGTTTATGATGTTCCGGTTGGAGAAGTGTGGAGCAATGAAAGCATTCTTTCATTAAAAAAGCAGGTTGAAGAAGCCGGGCTGAACTTTGAGGTTATTGAAAGCGTACCGGTTCACGAGGATATTAAGCTCGGCAAACCGGCCCGCGACAGGTATATCGCTAATTATCAGGAGAATATCCGCCGCCTCGGCGCTGCCGGAATCAAATGTATCTGCTATAATTTTATGCCTGTTTTCGACTGGACAAGAACTCAGCTTGACAAAGAGCTGCCGGACGGTTCCAATGCGCTGGTTTATTACCCGGAGCATATTGAAAAAATGAATCCATTAAGTGGTGAGCTTTCTCTTCCCGGCTGGGACTCCAGCTACACAAAGGAAACCCTAAAACAGGTATTCGACGAATATGCCGGCATCACGGAAGAAGACCTCTGGGCCAACCTTGAATATTTCCTGAAAGCAGTTATCCCGACTGCCGAAGAGGCCGGTCTCGTGATGGCCATTCATCAGGATGATCCGCCGTGGTCTATCTTCGGTCTTCCGCGCATCATTACCTGCGAGGAAAATCTTGACCGCATGCTTTCACTTGTAGACAGCACAGCCAACGGACTCACCCTGTGTACAGGTTCGCTTGGCGTGTCTCCAAAAAACGATATGGTACATCTGGCAGACAAATATTCTAAGATGGGAAGGATTCATTTCTTACATCTGCGCAACGTCAAGCTTCTGGAAGGCGGCTTTGAGGAAGCGGCTCATTTTTCTGCATGCGGCAGCCTGGATATGGTTGGTATCCTGCGCGCCCTTTATAATAACGGCTTTGACGGTTACATACGTCCTGACCACGGCCGGATGATCTGGGGAGAAACCGGAAGACCCGGCTACGGCCTATATGACCGTGCACTGGGAGCTGCCTACATTAACGGTATCTGGGAGACCCTTGAGAAATCCAAGTAGAAGGAGGCACTTATGGAATTATCTTTACAATCTCTAAAAAATAAAAGCGAGTGGGAAGCGGCAGGGTTTGCTCTTCCTGCTTATGATGTCGAAAAAATGGTCTCTGCTACCAAATCAGCCCCCGAATGGCTGCACCTGGGCGCCGGAAATATCTTCCGCGCTTTTACAGCAAATCTCCAGCAGACATTGTTGAACAACGGTATCACTGATAAAGGAATTATCGTAGCAGAAGGCTTCGATTATGAAATTATAGAAAAAATGTATCAGCCTAACGATAATCTTAGTATTCTTGTTACTTTAAAATCCGATGGGACGATAGATAAATCTGTTATCGGAAGTATAGCAGAATCTATCACTATGGACGAACAGGACGAAAAAAGCTGGAAAAGACTCATTGAAATTTTTACTGCTCCTTCTCTGAAAATGGTAAGCTTTACTATTACAGAAAAAGGGTATAATCTTCAAGCTCAGGATGGTGCGTATTTTCCAAATGTATCCGCTGATCTGGAAAACGGACCGGATCATGTGACCAGCTATATCGGAAAACTCTGTTCACTGCTCTATAAAAGATTTCTGTCCGGAAGACTCCCCGTTGCACTGGTCAGCATGGACAACTGCTCACACAATGGAACCAGACTTTTTCAAGCGGTCAACACCTATGCAGAAGCCTGGACCTTACGAGGACTTGCTGCCTCAGAATTCATCGACTACCTCCACAATCCGGCATCTGTGTCCTTTACCTGGAGTATGATTGATAAGATTACTCCCAGACCCGACGATACAGTTAAAGAGATGCTTAAGACCTCCGGATTTACCGCGGCAGACCCTGTTATTACTGGAAAAAATACGTATATTGCTCCTTTCGTCAATGCTGAGGAGGCTCAATATCTGGTTATTGAGGATGCCTTCCCGAACGGCCGCCCGTCTCTTGATAAGGCCGGTGTTATCTTTACAGACCGCGAAACGGTAGATAAGGTAGAAAAGATGAAGGTCTGTACCTGTCTGAATCCTCTGCATACAGCTCTTGCTGTCTTTGGATGTCTTTTGGGCTATGATTTGATTGCAGATGAAATGAAGGACGATGATCTTAAAAAGCTGGTTGAAATTATCGGTTATCAGGAAGGCCTTCCTGTTGTAACGGACCCCGGTATTCTTTCTCCAAAAGCTTTCATTGATGAAGTACTTACCAAAAGAATTCCAAATCCGTTTATGCCGGACACCCCTCAGCGTATCGCGACCGATACCTCACAGAAGCTTTCCGTCCGGTTCGGAGAGACAATCAAAGCCTATGAAGGAAACCCCGACCGGAATATCTCCGATTTGAAGCTGATTCCACTGGTACTGGCGGGATGGTGCCGCTATCTGCTCGCTGTTGACGATGAAGGGAATTCCTTCACTCCAAGCCCGGACCCGCTTCTTACTTCTTCTATGAAATATCTGGAAGATATCAAGCTTGGAAATCCGGAAAACAACTGTCATAAGGCGCTGAAACCACTTTTATCTAATCCGGTTATCTTCGGAACCGACCTGTACGGCTCCTGCCTAGGCGAGACCGTAGAAAAATATTTTGCCGAATTAACCGCCGGAGTCGGAGCCGTGCGGCAAACACTTAAGAAGTATGTACATCTTGCTGAGGAGAATATGTAATATGCAGGAGATATATTTTACAGACAGGAACGGGATTGACTCCACAAAGGCCGAAGAATGTTTAAAGCTTTTGTTGGAACAGTATCCTAATCTCAAGAAGGTATTGATTATCCCTCCGGATTATACCCGCTGTTATTCTTATGCCGGTGAAATCACGCAGTTTCTTTATCGGAAGCTTAGTCCGCATGCAGTAGTTCATGTAATGCCTGCACTTGGAACACATATGGCTATGAATGACAGGGAGAATCAGAAGATGTTCGGCGGGGTAATCCCAGATGAGGCTTTTCTGGTACACCACTGGCAGACCGACACCATCTCTATCGGCAAGGTTCCGCGGAAATTTATTGAAGAGATTTCAGAAGGATTATATTCCACAGACATTGAGGTCGAGGTAAACCGCCGGCTGATTGAAGAGGGATACGATTTGATATTGTCAGTAGGACAGGTCGTCCCTCATGAAGTTGTAGGCATGGCCAATTACAGTAAGAATATATTTGTCGGTATAGGCGGACGGCAGATGATAAATAAATCCCACATGCTGAGCGCTATCTGCGGGATGGAAAAGGCTCTGGGAGTTATAGATTCCCCTGCCCGTAAGGTCTTCGACTATGCACAGGAGCATTTTCTTTCCTCCCTCCCGCTCGTCTATATTCAGACCGTCACAAAACTGGATGAACAGGAAAATGTCTCTTTGAAAGGACTCTACATCGGCTCCTCCCGGAAGCCGTTTGAAATGGCTGCTGCCTTATCACAAGAGCTTAATATTGTACATGTTGAAAGACGTGCCAAGAAGGTTGTCACCTATCTGGACCCATACGAACTCAAAACAACCTGGGTTGGAAATAAAGGAATCTACCGCACGCGCATGGCTGTCGCCGACGGAGGAGAGCTTGTCATCCTTGCGCCCGGCGTTAAGGCCTTCGGCGAAAACCCGGAGATGGACCAGATGACACGCACCTACGGTTACAAAGGACGAGATTATATTCTGTCCCTTTTCAAAAAAGGAGTTTTTGAAAACCGTATCATGGCAGCAGCACATCTGATACAGGGCTCTTCCGACGGACGTTTTACGATTACCTACTGTACCAGACCTGAAAATCTCTCTAAAGAAGAAATCCTGCAGGCAGGCTATGAATGGAGAGATTATGAGGAAGCCTCCCGGATATACAATCCAGATACCTTGAAGGAAGGCTGGAATACATTGGAAAACGGCGAAGAAATATACTTTGTGAAAACGCCCGCTCTAGGACTTTGGAAAGTAAATTAATGCAATTGTAGTTGGGGACGGGGTAAAATTCATTTTACCCCGTCCCCAACTGTTCAAAAATATTTCCTCCAATTACAATTTTCTCTATTTTTTCCCAATTCTCAAGCTCTACTGCATAGAACCGCTTGCTTCCTTCTATCCATTTCAGCTTTGTCTTTACAATCTCCCGTCCATTTATCATACCCGCCTCTACATCATTTTTAAGAGTTATCGCTCCTCTCTTTCCCGGCCATTCTATATTCATAGTGACTGCCGTCATATTTGGTTCATCGTACATATCCGTCCCTTCTACATCAAACAAAATTCCTTTTGAAGTCACATATATCTGCTGTCCTCCGCACACAAATCTCCTAGTCTCATAGTCGTTTTCAGGAACCATCGGTATTCTCAGCTTTACGCTGGCATCTTTTGTCTGCACAAGCTCAAGCCTGAGTGACTCCGGTTTCTTCTGCATCTGCGCGTCTACATAATATATTTTTAAATGCTGTGTCCTCCTCTCAATCTTTGTTTCATAGCTCTTACATTTATATTGCTCATTAGTACGGATAATGTACTCATCAGCTACCACTGTATTATCCCCGTTATGAAACATATCATCAGATGTATGAATCAGCTTTTCGAATCCCTTTTCGCAGTCTTCAATCTCAATTTCTGCACATCCTATTTTCGACTCCGGACAGTACACATTATCTATTACACGTATTTTGTAGTCCTGATATTTGTACACCATACTGCTGTCTGTCATCTTTAAATACAGCAGATATCCTACAAAAGACAAAATGATAATAAATACTCCTGCTAAAATAATCATCAAGGTTTTTCGTTTCATAAATATTCCTCCGGTATATTTTCACCCATTATACCAATATATGCTGTAAAAAAATGTAAAAGCAGGGCATGTCCACCGATAAAATCATCGCTGAAACATGCCCTGCCCCATTAAAACCCAGATTATATTCTTTTTTCTATCCAATGATAAAGATCTGCATACACTGTCTTACGATCTATCTCATTAAGTATCTCATGCCTGTCATTTTCGTACAGCTTAAGCTTTACATCTTTTATTCCTGCTGCCCGGTACTTACCATATACCCTGCGGACGCTCTTCCCAAAGTTACCTACCGGGTCATCGCTGCCTGCTACAAAAAATACAGGAAGCTCTTTGGGAATTCTTTCCACACTCTTTTTTCCTGTAAGCACTTTCAATCCGCAGAACATCTGATAATATCCATTCACTGTAAAGGTAAAACTGCACAGCGGATCTTGTTCATATTTCCGGCAATTCTCCACATTCCTTGAAAGCCAGGTCGCTCCAGTCACATCATGTTTAAATTTTTTATTGTAACCTCCAAAGCTTAAATTGTTAATAAATGTACTTCGGTATTTCCAGCCTTTAAAAGCCGCCACAATCCGGCACATAAGCTGTCCTGTGCTTAAGACAAGTCTGCCGTGGCTTCCGGTCCCCATAATCACAGCACCCTTAAGCCCTTTTCCATACATAGTCAAATACTGCCTCAAAAGGAAGGAGCCCATACTATGGCCCAGCATAAAATACGGAGCATCCGGATATTTCTTCACAGTAATCCCTCGCAGCTTGTGAATATCTCCAATTACATACTGATTTCCATTTGTTTCGTGGAAATATCCGTAATACTCTTCCCCCTGAATGGACTCGCCATGTCCTAAATGATCATGTCCGGCTACATAGATGCCTCTTTCGCTCAAATACTGCGCAAATTCATCATAGCGGCCGATATATTCACTCATTCCGTGGCATATTTGAAGAACAGCCCTTACCCCGCCTTCCGGAATCCATTCTACGGCGTGAATCTCTGTCACTCCATCCCGTGAAGGATAGTGGAATTCTCTTTTCATCTTTACACCCCCTGCTTATTACTGCTGCCTTTATGCCTGCCGCTCACTCAGTGAAACATATTCTCTATGCGGCGCAAGCGGCTTATACGCAGGACGTATAATCTTATCTACATTCTTAAGCTCCTCCAGACGGTGCGCACTCCATCCTACGATTCGAGCCGCAGCAAATATAGGTGTATACAGCGCAGGAGGAAGATCCAGCATACTATATACAAGCCCGCTGTAGAAGTCCACATTTGCATTAACACCCTTATAAATCTTTCTCTTCTCCGCAATTACCTCCGGTGCCATATGCTCTACCATCTCATACAAAGCATACTCCCTTTCACAGCCCTTCTCTTTTGCAAGCTTTTTAACAAACTTTTTGAAGATATCTGCTCTGGGGTCTGATACCGAATAAATAGCATGCCCCATTCCATAGATAAGTCCCTTCTGATCAAATGCTCTTTTTTCCAGGAGATCAAGCAGGTAGCGGCGGACTGCCTCCTTATCCTCCCAGTCAGAAATCTTCTGCTTCATGTCTTCAAACATCTGTGTTACCTTAATATTAGCTCCACCGTGCTTCGGTCCCTTTAGAGAAGCCATAGCAGCTGCAATTGTAGAATATGTATCCGTTCCGGATGAGGTAACGACATGAGTTGTAAAGGTAGAATTATTTCCTCCGCCATGATCCATATGAAGAACCAATGCCATATCCAGAATCTTTGATTCAAGCTTCGTATACTTCCTGTCCTCTCTCAGCATCATCAATATATTTTCTGCTGTCGATAATTCTGCCGACGGAGCATAGATAAATAAATCATCCCCCATACGATAGTTATATGCATGATATCCATAGACCATCAGCATAGGAAACTGACTGATAAGATTCAGGCATTGCCGCAGTACATTCGGAATCGAAGTATCATCGGCCTTTTCATCATAGGAATACAGATTCAGAATCGAACGTGACAAACTGTTCATCATATCTCTGCTTGGCGCCTTCATGATTACATCCCGCACAAAATTCGGCGGAAGCGTACGTCTCTCTACAAGCGTGTCATGGAATATAGAAAGCTCGTCCCTGTTCGGAAGATTGCCGAACAGCAAAAGGTACGCAATCTCCTCAAATCCATAATTTTTCTCCTTTTGAAACCCTTTTACAAGGTCTTTGATATTATATCCCCGGTAATAAAGATTTCCTGCACATGGTACTTCCCTGCCGCCCACAACTTTAGTTGCACACACATCAGATATATTCGTTAATCCGGCGAGTACACCTTTGCCATTCAAGTCACGGAGGCCCCTTTTTACCTCATACTTCGTATACAGTTCCTTGTCGATTACATTATTCTCATTACACAAATCCGCGAAATGCTGAATCTCAGGCGTAATTTCAAATAATGCTCTCTCTACGCTTCCTGCCATCATCATCATCCTTTCTGTATCTGTTTACCTATATCATTGCTCAGTCTGGCAAACTCCTCAAGCGTCAAAGTCTCTCCTCTCACACCTGCACCTTTTCCCAGCTGTTCAACTGCCCGTACAATCTCCTCCTTAGAAAATCTATTGGAAAGGTTCAGCTTGTCCGAATTACACAGCCCGTTTACCAGAGTCTTACGTCTCTGATTAAAGGAAGCTCTTATAATATCAAACATCAGCCCTTCATCGTCTACCCTTACAGGAGCCTCATTATGCCTGGTAAGCCGGATTACCGCAGAACCCACCTTCGGCCGCGGCATAAAACAATTCGGGGGAACATTGGCTACTATATATGGTTCGGCATAATACTGCACTGCCAGCGACAATGCGCCATAGTCCTTATTTCCCGGTCCTGTCTGCATTCGGTCCGCAACTTCCTTCTGAACCATAACCGTAATACTTTCCACCGGAATATGATTCTCAAAAAGCCCCATGATAATCGGAGTCGTAATATAATACGGAAGATTCGCAACCACCTTAAGAGCCCGGCCCCCATTTTCCTCATCGGTAAGTTTCTGTACATCTACCTTGAGTATATCTTCATTTATAATTTTTACATTATCATATCCACTCAGCGTATCCGAAAGAATCGGAATCAGATTTCTGTCAATCTCCACTGCGATTACCTTCCGGGCTGCGTCAGCAAGGTACTGCGTCATCGTTCCGATTCCAGGACCGATTTCCAGCACTGCATCCTCCTTCGTGATAGCTGCAGCGCATATTATCTTATCCAAAACATGGGGATCAATTAAGAAATTCTGTCCGAACTTTTTTTGAAATGTAAACTGATATTTTTGTAAGATTTCAATTGTTTTCTGCGGATTTCCCAACGTCGGCCTGCTCATATCTTACTCCCTGTCTTTTGTTTTGTTACCTCATTATACAATAAGAATACCTAAAATGATATTAAGAATATATGAATTTATTCTAATATTTTTCTCACATACTCCAAGAAACACTGCATTTTTCTACTGTCAATGTTCAAAGTCCATACACCTTCCGTGCATTCTCCTCTGTCTGCCTTATAACCTCTTCACAGGAAATATTTTTTAATCTGGCTATTTCCTCCGCCACATATTTTATATAAGCCGAACAGTTACGCTTCCCCCGATACGGCTCAGGAGCAAGATACGGACAGTCCGTTTCCAGAACAATAGAAGCAAGAGGTACATCCTCCACTACCTTTTTAAGCTTTTTTCCATTTTTGAAGGTAACAACTCCGCCCACTCCAATATAAAAACCCAGCTTCACATACTCTGCTGCTAGTTCCTTCGAGCCTGAGAAACAATGAATAATTCCACTAAGCCCTTCTCCATACTCCTTCATAATCTGAAACGTATCCTCAGAAGCCTCCCGGCTGTGAATATTCACAGGAAGCTTCAATTCCTGAGCAAGCTTAAGCTGCCGGATAAACCACTTTTTCTGAATATCACGCGGCTGCGTATCCCAGTAATAATCCAGTCCGATTTCCCCTACAGCAACCACCTTATCTTCAAAACACCACTCTCTCAGCACAGCAAACGTTTCCTCGTTAAGACAACCCGTTTCATCTGGATGCACCCCTACAGCCGCATAAATAAATGGATATTCCTCCGCAAGCTTAAGGGCTTTCCTGCAGCCCTCTAAGGAGGCGCCCACATTCACAATCAGGCCGACACCAGACTCCGGCATAGAACTTAAAAGTTCGGCACGATCCAGGTCAAATTGTTTATCATCATAATGCGCATGCGTGTCAAAAATCATACTTCCTCCTTTAGTTGGGGACGGGGTAAAACTCGTTTTACCCCGTCCCAGATTAAAAATGCCCTGTCCCTAAAGCAGTCCTGCCCTTAATTCTTCCGCTGTTTTTACAGATAAAAGTCCCGGCGCAATATCGAATACACTCCTTGCCCCGCTTTCTCCTGCTTTTGCTAAACGATACGCCGCTCTTGCATAGCAGATAAGCACACTTGCAGTAAATTCTGGATTAGAATCCAATTTGAGTGAATATTCAATAATATGCTTATTTCCCTCGTTTCCCGTCTCTCCGCTTCGAATCACGAAGCCGCCGTGCGGCATTTTACTATGAGCCCTGTGAAGCTCTTCTTCCGTAATAAATGTCACGGTCGTCTCATATTCATCAAAGTAATTCGGCATTGACTTAATATTTTTTTCAATTGCATTCAGATCAGCACCTTCTTCCGGAACCACATAGCATTCCCGCAGATGCTTTTCCCTGGTAGTAAGATCTGGCTCACTTCCTTCTCTGACACGCTCTACTGCTGTATCAATCGGTACTGTATATTGAATTCCGTTTTGTACTCCCTCAACACGACGAATAGCATCCGAATGCCCCTGACTTACACCCTTCCCCCAAAATGTATACGTACTTCCCTGAGGAAGAATGGATTCTGCATACAGCCTGTTAAGCGAAAACATACCCGGATCCCAGCCTACAGAAATGACGCTGATATTGCCGCCTTCCTTCGCCGCCCTGTCCATATTTGCAAAATACTCCGGAATTCTTGCATGCGTATCAAAGCTGTCAATCGTATTAAAGTCCGCCGCAATCTTCGGTCCCATAACCGGAAGATCCGTTGCCGAACCTCCGCATAATATCATGACATCAATTTCCTCTTTCATGGAAAGCATATCATCCATACAGCTGACAACAGCACTCTCAGTCTCAATCTTCACAGAAGCCGGATCTCTCCTTGTAAAGACAGCCTTAAGCTCCATATCCTCATTTCGAACAATTGCACGCTCTACACCGCGTCCAATATTTCCATACCCTACAATACCAATTCTGATTTTGTCCATCCTCAACACACCTTTCTACTCTCCTGCCCAAAAAGGGACAGGGCTTTTTGAATCGGGGACGGGGTAAAACGAGTTTTACCCCGTCCCCGATTCATCAACAGATCTCTGCTCCTGCCGGCATATCCTTCTCCGGCGTCATAAGCGCCAGATTTCCCTGTGCATCCTCTGCGCACAAAAGCATTCCTTCTGACAGTACTCCCGCCAGCTTCGCCGGCTTTAGATTTACAAGCACCATAACCTTTTTGCCGACCATCTCTTCCGGCTTGTAATATGCCTTAATCCCTGATACAATCTGCTTTACCTGGTTTCCGATTTTTACCTGGGAGCATAGAAGCTTTCTTGATTTTTTCACTTCCTCACAGGCGATAATCTCCCCGACCTGGAACTGCATCCTTCCGAAGTCTTCAAATGTAATCTCCGGCTTTGCCTCGATATCGACAACCGCCGCCTCACCTTCCGCTCCCTTAGAGGCATCAGCGCGGTCTTCCGCCTGCGGATGCAGCTCTTCTACTTTCTTCAGCACTTCTTCAATATCCAGCCGTGCAAAAAGTATCTCCGGCTTCTCTGTTACCTTTCCGTCACCGATCTGCGCAAGAATCCTTTCTGCTGTTTCCGGCATAAACGGCTCTAAAAGTCTTGCACCCTCCTTAATACTTTCCTGCAGATTATAAAGTACCGTTTCCAGACGATCTTTTTTATCCTCTTCCTTTGCCAGTGCCCACGGCATCGTTTCGTCAATATATTTGTTACAGCGTTTAAATAGATTAAATATCTCTGTAATTGCATCTGCTACACGGAGTCCGTCCATCTTAACTTTTACTGTCTTCGGCGTATTTGCTGCAGCTGCCTTAAGCTCCTCATCTACTGCCTCGGCAGCACCCTTATCACTGACAACGCCGCCGAAATATTTATTCGTCATGGAAATAGTTCTGTTCACCAGATTCCCCAATGTATTAGCAAGGTCAGAGTTCATACGCTCCACCATCAGTTCCCATGTGATAGTACCGTCATTGTCAAACGGCATCTCATGAAGTACAAAATAACGCACTGCATCTACACCAAAGAAGTCTACCAGCTCATCTGCATAAAGCACATTTCCCTTAGACTTGCTCATCTTTCCGTCTCCCTGAAGCAGCCACGGATGTCCGAAAATCTGCTTTGGCAGAGGCAGATCCAGCGCCATCAAAAATATCGGCCAGTATATCGTATGGAACCGGATAATATCCTTCCCTATCAAATGCAGATCTGCGGGCCACTCCTGCTTAAACTGCTCTGTTGACTCCTCGCCGCACTTATAACCAATTCCGGTAATATAATTCGTCAATGCGTCCAGCCACACATAGACAACATGCCTGTTATCAAAATCAACCGGGATTCCCCATTTAAAGGAGGTTCTGGACACACACAGATCCTGAAGTCCCGGAAGCAGAAAATTATTCATCATCTCATTTTTCCGGGATACCGGCTGAATAAATTCCGGATGCGTATTGATATGCTCAATCAGACGGTCTGCATATTTGCTCATCCTAAAGAAGTATGCCTCCTCCTTTGCCGGCTTTACCTCACGCCCGCAGTCCGGACATTTCCCATCTACAAGCTGAGATTCCGTCCAGAATGACTCACATGGCGTACAATACAGCCCCTCATAAGAGCCCTTATAAATATCACCCTGCTCGTACAGCTTTTTAAATATCTTCTGCACCTGCTTCTCATGATAATCATCTGTCGTACGGATAAATTTATCATAGGAGGTATTCATAAGCTTCCAGATCCGTTCAATCTCACCCGCAACGCCGTCTACAAACTCCTTCGGAGTAACCCCTGCCTCCTCCGCCTTCAGTTCAATCTTCTGCCCATGCTCGTCGGTTCCGGTCTGGAAAAACACATCATACCCCTGGCTTCTTTTGTATCTCGCAATCGCATCTGCCAGAATAATCTCATATGTGTTTCCAATATGTGGTTTTCCCGATGTATAGGTAATCGCCGTTGTAATATAATACTTTTGTTTTTCCATGGTACACCCTCTCCTTAATTATTCTGATGAATATGTCAATCGTAAAGCAAGACAAATATACACAACTATATCTGTTTATCCTGGCTTCTGCCGGAATAATATCTCCTATAATAAAAAATTCCCTGATCCTTCCATCCGGAAAAATCAGAGAAGACGGGAAGCCCCGTGTTACCACTTCTATTCACTCACACCTCACAGTGTAAGCCTTATCAGGTGTCAGCCAAACACCATCCGCTGTAAAGGGCGGTCCCTTCATGCGCTTATACTCAGGCAGCTTCCTATAAACAATCTGCATCTGCTGTATTCACACACGCCCCTCAGAAGCCATCTTCCGTCTGCCTCCATCTATCCCTCTCAGCCTGCCGCCCGTCATATCTCGTATTTCCAAACGGTCTCCGGGAATTCTCTGTAAAACTTAAACAGACCTACTCTCTTCGTCATTGCGTTTACATATCCATTTATGCTTAGAATCGTAGCATAGTCCCGGGGTAAATGTCAAGGGAAATAAAGGAAGAAAGATGCCTCCTCCACAGCTATTGACTTATAATAAATAATCCTCCACAATAAGCCTTAAAAGAACGTTACTTTACACAAAACAGGAAGACCATTCACCTATGAATCAACCTACAGACAACAATATCACTTACACCGCAGTCTCTTCCCATCAAATCCACATGCCCCAGATCATATGCAGAAAGAGACTCTACTGCGCCGTTTTGCTTCCCTATTTCATAAAATTGACGGAACCATACGAGTCATACACCGTTTTCGCTAAGCCTCTGGAATATAAAGGAAATACTATTTTACTTTCCGAACAGCTTATAAATCATCTGCTTCATTTTAGCAGTCCGCTTAAATTCCCCCGGACCTTCGAAAAAAGGGAATTACGAAAGATGAATATTTTGAAAATATTTCGGATTGGTTCAGAATCACATTGTCAGCCAGAGCTACCCAGCTGTCTCCTGTCAATATGGATGTGGAGAGGAACAGCTATTTTATAAAATGCACTACTATGGAGATATCGGATAAACAAGCTCTTTCCAAATCAATACATTAAAGGCCGGTTCCCGCTATCTGCGGGAACCGGCCCTCATCTTCGTTAAAAACTAGTTTGTAATTGTCTTCTCTGTCTCTTTGTCAAATACATGAATCTTGTTAGCGTCAAGAGCAAACTTAACTGTATCGCCTGTTCTTGCTGTCGTTGTAGGCTCAACTCTTGCCGTCATATTTGCACCTTCATAATCAAAGTATAAGAATACCTCTGCACCAAGCATCTCGTATACACGAATCTTAGCTTCGATAACTGTATCAGGAGACTTAGCAAGGAAGTCCGGCTCATCATGTACATCCTCTGGACGAATACCAAGCACTACTGTCTTTCCGTCATATCCGCCGTCAATCAGCTTCTTAGCCTTGTCAGCTGCAAGCTTAATCTCTGAAGGACCAGCTACAAGATATACATCATTTCCCTTAACCTTACAGGTTGCATCTACAAAGTTCATCTGAGGTGATCCGATGAATCCTGCTACAAACAGGTTGCATGGATGATCATATAATGTCTGAGGTGTATCTACCTGCTGAACAATACCGGCATTCATAACTACGATTCTTGTACCAAGTGTCATAGCCTCTGTCTGGTCATGCGTTACGTAGATGATGGTTGTGCCCAGTCTCTGATGTAATCTGGAAATCTCAACACGCATCTGTCCACGAAGCTTAGCGTCCAAGTTTGAAAGCGGCTCGTCCATAAGGAATACCTTCGGGCTTCTTACGATTGCACGGCCCATAGCAACACGCTGTCTCTGACCACCGGAAAGAGCCTTCGGCTTACGGTCTAACAGAGCTTCCAGGTCAAGGATTCTTGCTGCCTCGCGAACCATCTTATCAATCTCATCCTTCGGTACTTTTCTTAACTTAAGACCAAATGCCATGTTATCATATACTGTCATATGCGGATACAAAGCATAGTTCTGGAATACCATTGCAATATCCCTGTCCTTAGGCTCTACGTCGTTTACCAGCTTATCGCCGATGTACAGCTCACCGGAAGAAATGTCTTCCAGACCAGCAACCATACGAAGTGTCGTAGACTTACCACAGCCGGAAGGTCCTACGAAGATGATAAACTCCTTATCTTCGATTTCAAGATTGAAATCCTTAACCGCTTCGAATCCGTTTGGATATTTCTTGTTAATGTGTTTTAATGATAAACTTGCCATTTTAAGTTTCCTCCTAATATTCTCTAACTGATTTTTGCAACGTTCTTTCCGTTCTGATAAAGAGTATATAAAAAAACTCTGTTTTGAGGTATACCCAAGTTGAACAATTTTTCAGTAAATTTCTATACAAGTTGACCAAGCAGCAAAACCGCTCTACAATCTGCCCTCTAATCTGCCTCCAGAAGCGCCTGATAGATTTCCCTCTTTCCTACTCCTCTGTCCTTCGCCACCTGCTTCATGGCTTCCTTGCGGCCCAGGCCCTGTTTTTCATAATACTCCATATGTGCAGGCACGCTCAGCATTTCCCATTCGGCTATTGCTTCTTCTTTAAGCTCCTGTCTGCTCTTTCCGGCAATTACAAGCACACATTCTCCTTTTGGCTCCTGCGCCCTATAATACGTAAGCACCTCCGAAAATTTCCCGGCATATACTGTCTCATGCCGCTTTGTCAATTCCCGGCATACCCGCACCTCACGCTCTCCTAATACCTCTGACAACAGCTCTAAGGTTTTTACCAGACGGTGAGGCGCCTCATAAAGGATAATCGTCCTTGTCTCCTCCTTAAGCTCCTCAAGAACTGCCTGTCTTTCCTTCTTTTCCGCCGGCAGAAATGCTTCGAATACAAATCTTCTTGTCGGAAGCCCCGAAATTGTAAGCGCTGTGACACACGCCGAGGCTCCCGGAATTCCTGTTACCGTGATTCCCTCCTCCCGGCACATTTTCACCAGCTCCTCGCCGGGATCTGAGATGCCCGGTGTTCCCGCATCCGTAATCAGCGCAATATTCTCTCCCCCGTGCAGCCGTTTTAGGAGTTTCCTTCCTTTTTCTATCTTGTTGTATTCATGATAGCTTGTCATTGGTGTTTTAATTTCAAAATGTGTCAGCAGCTTTCTGCTGCTGCGGGTATCCTCAGCCGCTATCAGATCCGCTTCCTTCAGTGTCCGGACAGCACGAAAGGTCATATCCTCCAGATTGCCGATCGGCGTCGCACACAAATATAATATTCCTGCCATAGCATTTCTCCTACCTCTATGTTATCAATCCCTCAGGCATCCTATCGGCACAATATACACCCCATCCTTTCTTTGGTATGCATATTTCCTTTTAAATTATCCCTATTTTAGTTTTATTTTTTATGTACATCAATTCTTTTCGGTGATGCGGCTTCAGTTTGTCCGGTGGTTCAGCCCTATTTTATTTGCCGGCTCAGCGCCCTTCATCTCCCCATACATTTCCAATACCTCCGGCGTATATGAACCATCCTTTTCATACACAACAAGCGGAGGTTCTATAGTAATCCTGGGCTTTCCGCCTCTTAATCCCTCAATCAGCACCATATTA
Organism: uncultured Lachnospiraceae bacterium; assembly: GCA_946558465.1. Lineage (GTDB taxonomy): Bacteria > Bacillota > Clostridia > Lachnospirales > Lachnospiraceae > CAPEBR01. The sequence continues at coordinate 64,272 of CAMNTM010000006.1, read as the reverse complement.
GGCTCCTTATTTATATATGGGCAGACCAGCCGCATACGTTTCGGCTCTATCCCCCAGGCACACATCTTCACGAAGATTTCTGCCAGCCTGAACGGTCTGTGTACCATATACAGCCTCCCCTTATACTTCAAAAGCTTTGAACTCTCTCTCAGCACATCATCCAGCGTGCAGCAGACCTCATGCCTTGCAATATAAAGCGCTTCATTTTCGTTTCTGACGCCGTGTTCTCTGGTCATATAAGGAGGATTTGCCGTAACAACCTCAAAAGAGGCAGTGCCGAACAAATCGGCTGCCTCCTTAATATCACCTGTTACAATCCTTATCTTATCCTGGAGCTTATTATATAAAACACTTCTTCGCGCCATATCAGCGCTTTCTTTTTGAATTTCCAGCCCTGTATAGGATGCGCCCTCATTTTTGGATTCAAGAAGTATTGGCACGATCCCCGTACCCGTACCAAGATCAATTGCCTGCTCTCCTCTCTTTACCTTCGCAAAGGAGGATAAAAGCACGGCATCTATCCCAAAGCAGAACCGCCCCGGATGCTGGATAATCTCATATCCTTTTGTCTGCAGGTCGTCAAGACGCTCGCCCTCCCGCAGTATCTCCTGCCTGCTCATCCGACACTCCTTTTCCTGCCATGCCTCCGTTTCGTTCATCCGGCGCCCGCCTTCCTGCAGTATTTCCTGCTTATTCATCATCAAGCTTCGACGCTCCATTCTTCTCTTCCAGCGCCTTAAGCTCTGCCATCTCTTCCTTTGAAAGTCTTACATCCTTCTTTTTCCGTCTCGGCTTAAATTTAAGCTCAGAAGCACGGTATTCCCGGATTTCCTTCTCGTCATTGTCAAGCGTCACAATTACCTTTACAAGCTGGCGCAGTACATTCACTGACTGCACAGAACCATGAAGCCCCTCCGGCGTTGTCACATAGTCGCCGTTTCCGGGAAGATGACTGTTAAGTTCCTCATAGGTTTCTTCCTCATTAGTCAGACAACACATCAGTCTGCCGCATACTCCGGATATTTTTGTAGGGTTCAGTGACAGATTCTGCTCCTTTGCCATTTTAATAGATACCGGTGCAAACTCTGAAAGATACGTATGACAGCACAGCGCTCTTCCGCAGATTCCGATACCTCCGCGGATTTTCGTCTCGTCCCGGACTCCAATCTGTCTTAATTCAATTCTGGTACGGAACACACTTGCAAGGTCCTTTACCAGCTCACGGAAATCAATTCTTCCGTCGGCCGTAAAATAAAATAATACCTTATTATTATCAAAGGTATACTCCGCATCAATCAGCTTCATCTCCAGCTCATGCTTACGGATTTTCTCCAGACAGATTTCAAAAGCCTCCTTTTCCTTCTCCCGGTTTTTCTCCTCTTTCTGTATATCCTCTGCTGTGGCAGTACGGATAACCGGCTTAAGCGGCTGGGTGATTTTCTCGTCGTCCACATCCTTCGGTCCGGAAACAACAAAACCGAACTCCACACCTCTTGCCGTCTCCACAATAACCTTATCGCCCATCTTTATACTAAGCTTACCCGGAGCAAAGAAATAAATCTTTCCTGCCGGGCGAAATCTTACTCCGATTACTCTTGTCATAAATTAGTTCTCCTTTATCGTCAGAAACAAAAGCTCCATAGTCAGTTCAAAATTAACATTTGCTCTAAGCCTGGCTTTTGCCTTTTCGAGGCTCTTAAGAATCAGCTCAATTCCTTCGTAGGAACTCTTTTTTGCCTGTTCCTTCATATAATTTACCTGATCCTTAAGCACCACCTTTTCTGTATCCTTCGTCGCCTTATATAATAAAACGTCTCTATACCATATCATAATAATATCGAGATAGTCGTTGATTTCTATTTTATATGCTTCTACATGCTTTACGACTTTTATAATTTCGCTGAGCTCCATTTCATGAATACGCTGAAGGAGATGGATGGCATCGTCATGTATCTCATTGAAATGCTCTGAATTTGCCAGCATAATAGCCCTTCCAAGATTTCCCTGGGAAAATGCCGTACATACATCTGCCTTATAATCGGGCACTGCAAGCCTCTCCATCAGATATTTATGAATAAGCGTATCCTTGATATTACGCAGCTTTAGCATCACACACCGCGAATTAATCGTTGCAAGCAGCGAATCTGCATTCTCTGTAAGCAGTATCAGCACTGCGTATTCCGGCGGCTCTTCAATCGTCTTAAGAAGTGCATTCTGCGCCTGCACAGTCATCATATCCGCCTGTGGAATAATATAAACCTTATACGGCCCCTGATAAGGTCTTACCGCCACCGTATGATTAATCTGTTCTCTTACATCGTCTACTCCGATAGAACCCGGCTTTTCATGAGATACCCAGATAATATCCGGATGATTGCCGCTTTCAGCCTGTATACAGGAGTGGCACTTATTACATGGGTCTGGTCCGCCCTTCTCACATAAAAGCGCAGCTGCAAAAAGACTGGATAAAAGCCTCTTGCCAGAGCCTTTCTCTCCATTAATAATATAAGCATGCGATACTTTATTTTCCTTTACTGCATTTTGAATATACCGGATAACATCTCTATGTCCTACTACGTCCTTAAAGCTTCCCATGTCGTATTTCCCCTATAATTTCTTCTATACATTGTAACCTGTCGGTATTGCAGAAACGTCTGGTAATCCCTGCCTTTTCAAGATTCTCTTCTGAAAAATCCTCCCTGTCTGCAAGAAACCTTCTGCAAAGCTCCGCGTACTTCGGTTCCTCCTGTCCCCGCTCCCGCAGGACAGCTCTTAAAAGCCGTTCCCCTTCCTCTACCTCTATATAAATAGGCACGACCTGTCCGCTGCCGTAGTACTCCCGGATTTTTGCATAAGACTCCAATGTTCCCATCATCAGATAGCCTGTCTCATCAAATTTTACCTGTCCATCATCTATTGTAGCATACTTCCATGCTCCGTGAATAGTATTATACGTACGAAGTTCAATTACTTTTCCTTCTTTTATATATATATTTAATGTATCCTCTGAAATAAAAAAATATTCTACACCATTTCGCTCTCCCGCCCGGGCCGGCCTTGTCGTATATAATACAATCGTCCTAAGCTCTGGAAGCCTCTCCTTAAGCTCTCTGAAAATGGTATCCTTCCCGGAGGCGCTTTTACCCATTATATAATATATCTGCCCCATCTGTCCAAACCTCAATCTGTCCTTCTGTCTTAAGTCCTTCTATTTTAAATCCCGCCTCTGTGCAGCTAAGAAGCCGCCGGATAAGCTCCTCCGTAATTTTCTCCCCCGGCACTGCCATCGGACTTCCCGGCGGATAGAGATACGCATACTCCAGAGAAATATATCCCTCACTTTTCTCCCAGGGTACACATTTTATTCGTCCTTCCTGCTGCTTCGGTACTTTTTCTTTCTGCATCTTCTTTTTCTCTGTGTCATACATGCTTTGAATCTCTGCATTTGTATAGATTCTCGGAAGCCGGGGAAATTTACCTGTGCAGTTAAACCGGACCTGAGAAACCTCCGAAACAGCAGCAACAGAAGCAGAAACAGCCGTAGTTTTAGAAGCACCAACTGTAGAGAGCTCTGCCGCCTTATCCATCTCATGCACTGCGTGTACCAGCCTGTGAAATCCTTCACCTGTATCTCCCACCGAAGTCATAGCCAGCACATACGTCCCCGCCATCATCTCCATCTGAAGATGATACTTCTCCAGCAGAGTATCATACAGCTGCTTTCCAGAAATCCCTGTATCTCCTGCAGAGATTATCACTTTCGAATAATCGTAGTGCTCTGTCCCAAGAAGACGTAAATGATTAAGCTTTGACAGACTCCTGCGCATCTCCTTCAAACGCCGGACATAGGGGATAAACAGCTTCTCCCTCTCTTTCTCCAGCATCTGAACACAGGCATCTATTCCCGCCATAAGTACATAAGACGGACTGCTTGACTGCAGCATATGCAGATAGCTCCGAATACGTTCCCTGTCGGCAATCCTCCCATTCATATGAAGAAGCGCTGTCTGAGTCAAAGATGGAAGAGTTTTGTGAAGACTGTGTATCACAACGTCTGCACCCTTCTGATTAGAATTTTCAGGAAAATACGGATGAAAACTAAAATGAGCCCCATGCGCTTCATCCACCACAAGCGGCAGTCCCTTCTCATGTACTGCCGACGCAATCGCCGCCACATCGGACACGACTCCGTCATAAGTCGGCGATACGATGACAACTGCACGAATCTGTGGATATTCGTCAAGGGCCTCTCTTACATCCTGTACGGATATTTCCGTATTAAGCTGTGTACTTTCGTCAAAGCCCGGATACAGATAGACCGGGGTCAGTTCATTTAAGTATATTGCATGATAGACAGACTTGTGGCAATTTCTTGCCACAAGTATTCTGTCACCCTTTCTAGTTACACCCAAAACGGCACTTAAGATTCCCGCTGTACTTCCATTTATGAGGAAATGTGTCTCCTCCGCGTGATACACCCAAGCTGCCCGCTCCTGGGCACTTTTCAAAATCCCATCCGGGTGGTGAAGGTCATCAAAGCCTTCTATCTCCGTGATATCTATCTGATATGGAGATGTACCGCCCAGCATATCCATATTCCTCTTATGCCCCGGCATATGGAACCCATAATAATCCGAATCGCTGTATCTTTTCAGCTTATCATATAGTGTGCTCATTACAATCTCTTTAAAAGCTCTTCTCTCTCCTTCTCAAAGCCTGGTTTTCCAAGAAGTGCAAACATGTTTTTCTTATAGCTTTCAACACCCGGCTGATTGAATGGATTTACACCTAGTATATATCCGCTGACACCGCATGCAAATTCGAAGAAATAAAACAGCTGTCCAAGCGAAAATTCATCCTGTCTCGGTATTCTGACTAAAAGATTTGGAACATTGCCGTCTGTATGTGCAAGAATTGTACCATTCATCGCACTCTTATTCACAAAATCTACGTTCTTCCCGGCGAGATAATTCAGCCCGTCTAAATCTACCGGCTCCTCTCCGATGATTATTTCCTCTGCAGACTCCTCAACCTCCAGTACCGTCTCATACATAATACGGCTTCCATCTTGAATAAACTGTCCCATTGAATGAAGATCTGTCGTAAGGTCAACAGACGCCGGAAGAATTCCCTTTTGATCTTTTCCTTCACTTTCACCAAACAGCTGCTTCCACCACTCAGATACATAATGAAGACTTGGCTCGTAGTTCGCCAGAATTTCCACGCCCTTTCCCTTTCTGTGCAGAATATTGCGGACTGCAGCGTAAAGAAGTGCATCATTTTCCTCAAATGGAGTATTCATTGCCAGCTCTCTTCCGGACGCTGCACCCTCCATAAGCTTGTCAATATCAGCACCGCTGACCGCAATCGGAAGCAGACCTACCGCAGTCAGAACTGAGAAACGGCCGCCTACATCATCCGGAACAACAAACTCCTCGTAGCCCTCCTCGTCAGCTAATTTTTTAAGTGCTCCTCTTGCCTTGTCCGTTGTCGCATAGATTCGCTTTGCCGCCTCTTCCTTTCCATACTTTTTCTCCAAAAGCTCCTTGAAGATACGAAATGCAATGGCAGGCTCTGTCGTCGTTCCTGATTTTGATATAATATTTACAGAGAAATCTCTGTCCCCGATTACCTCTATCAGATGCTTTACATAAGTACTGCTGATGCTGTTCCCTGCAAAATAGATCTCCGGTGTCTTACGAATCTCTTTTGAAACCATATTATAGAAATTGTGACGCAGAAATTCAATTGCTGCCCTTGCTCCCAGATAAGAGCCGCCGATACCTATTACAATCAGCACCTCAGAATCCTTCTGAATCTTAGAAGCCGCCGCTTTAATACGGGCAAATTCTTCTTTATCATAGTCAACCGGAAGGTCAATCCAGCCGAGATAATCGTTTCCCGCACCCTCTCTTCCGAGAAGCTCTTCCTTTGCCGCCTCTGTAATTCCTTTCATGCTTTTCAGCTCATGCGCATTTACAAATACGTCAGCCTTTGAATAATCAAATGTTACCTTATTTCCCATAATGGTTCCTTCCTTCCTCTTATTGTGTCAGACATACTGCACATATCTATGTCTATATTATCAAATCCATGTACTTTAGTCAAATAGGATCCTCACACAAATCCTAATAAAACAGCCATAAAATCAGCTATTAGAGAACCTCTGCGCCACGGGCAGATCAGGCCATAAACTCTTCAAGAATCTGGCGGATCAAAAGATCCTTTGCCTGATCCTTTTTCTCTTCGCGCTCCTGCGGCTTACGCTCCTTCTCTACTGCCTCCACTGCCCGCGCCAAAGATGCCGTTGCTGTCTCCTTTGATTCTGCTGCCCGAACCGGCGGCGTAACATCTGGCACATTATACGGCTCCGGCATCACAGGCGGCGTAATCTCCGGCTTGGTACGCGGAGAAGGCACTTCCCTGCCGGGATGCGGCCCTTTCGGTTCCTGGCCAGGACTTTGTCTATCTGACATCTGTCCTCTATCCGAAGCTTCTGTCATCTGTCCTGCAAACTGCCCTGAGGCTCTCTTAATTGCTCTTACTGCAGCACGTTCTGCACCTTTATTCATCTCCAGGTCTATATCCAGCACATCCCGCTCCTCCGAAAGCCTCCGGTCCGACTCCCGCTCCTGTACCCTGAGCTTTTCTCGTTCTCCCGTTTTATTATCTTCATATCCTTCATCATCAACTCCGCCAAAATCCGGTACAGGAGCTTCCGGCGTCATCACCTTAAGCTCTTTTTGATATGCCTTTTCATAGCGGTGCAGGCAGATATTCTCCAGATAGTCAACCATATAATTGCGGACTGCCTCCAGACGGTACCCCTCATCCGTCGTAAGGTGAATCAGGAAGACTAAAATGGCAAGCCCCGCTCCCGCCGCTATGGATTTTAAAACCATGTCCTGCATTCCATACACACTGTATTCCAGACCTGCGCCGACAAGACCAAGCAGTAAGCATACAGCGGCAGCAGCCATCTCCATTCTTCTCCAGCTGTGAAGTTTCATTCCGCCCACTCGGTATTCATAGAGATACTTGTCCACAAATACACGTACATTTTCCACCTTTTCACTTATCATGCAGGTGTGCTCAAACTTGGCCCGCACCAGGCGCATCAGCGGATGAGTGCTCTTATTCATATTTCCCGCCGCCCGCACCAGACGCTTCAACGTAATACTGACAACAAATTTACTTATAATCCCCAAAAAAGCTATACTCCCCATCAGTACAAATAATATGTACTTGTCCAATATCATTTCTATCATAATGGAACCCTCCTTTCATTATGGATTATACCTGAAATAAAAAAGAAGGGATTAAAAAGTGTTCCCCCGATTCCGACACCTTCGTGTCAAAACCGGGGGACCCCTGTCAATTTCTAAATATCCTATTATTCTATAAACCTGCCAGCAGCTCCTTCACAAGCCTTACACTATGAACAATTGCCTGCTTTTCGAACTCCGGATAATCCATTTCAGCACTGTTGTCAGCTTTATCCGAAATCGCCCGAATGATGACATACGAAACTTTGTTCAGATACGCTGTATGTGCAATCCCCGCACCCTCCATCTCAGTACACAGAGCATGAAAATTAGAAACTATCTTTTCCTTAGCCTCCTGGGAAGAAATAAACTGGTCGCCGCTTGCAATCCTTCCTGTAAATGTATGTATCTCAGGATTCGCCTTCTCATTGGCCTCCTTAGCAAGCCTCATAAGTCTCTCATCCGCCGGAAATGCAAGCGTATCCATACGAGGCACCTGTCCTACCGGATCACCGAATATAGTTGCATCCATATCATGGTGCACCGCATCTGCCGAGATTACCATATCTCCAATATCAATTCCTGCATCAAGCGAACCTGCGATTCCGGTATTAATCAACATATCCACCGCAAATCTATCCACCAGAATCTGGGCACATACCGCTGCGTTCACCTTGCCGATTCCGCTTCTTACTACTACAGCCTCTCTGCCGCATAAAATCCCTCTGCAAAATGTCATAGACGCAAATTCTACAACCTCCATATCCTGCATCTCTTCCTTGAGTGCAGCAACTTCCTCTTCCATCGCTCCAATAATTCCTATCATAGCAGCCTCCTCTTTCATCTACATATCTACACTCATACGAGCATCCCGTATTTCTTGCCCCTTCCGGGGCAGGCGGACTGTCGTCCGATAAGGTATACTCATACGAGTATCCCGTATTTCTTGCCCCTTCCGGGGCGGGCGGACTGTCGTCCGATAAGGTATATTGTACCTCATTATGCGTCGTGAGGCAAAAGATTTCTTTAAAGTTTGTAGCATTTCCGATAATTCTTTGATATAATGCCTATAAAAACAATTATCTACAGAACCATTTACAATTCTGTAAACAGAGGAGGCAATACATATGGTATATACTACAAAAGGTGTCTGTTCACGTTCTATCAAACTGGAGCTGGATGGTGATATTATTAAAAATGTAGAATTTGACGGTGGATGCAACGGAAATGCAAAGGGTATATCAAGTCTGGTAAAGGGAATGTCCGTAGATGACGCTATCTCCCGTATGGAGGGTATCACCTGCGGCGGTAAATCCACCTCCTGCCCGGACCAGCTTGCGCAGGCTCTAAAGGCAGCAACTGGAAGATAGGAGTCTGTCTGCGGCTGAGGGATTCTTTTTTTCAGCTGCAAGGCACCTGCCAGAGTACCTGCTGCTTTATCAGTAATTAACATAGAAAAGGGACTGCCGCACTGTCTGATTCGTTCAGCAGTACGCAGTCCTTTTCTTTCTCATAGCTTATTCGTCTCTCTTGACAAATTTTTATTTTTTTAATTATGGTTTTGGAAAGGATATGTAAGAAACCAGAATTCTCACACACACAGTTTTTCCGGGTACCCAACATGCTACTTGTATTGCAGTCCCGCCGTGTTTTCCCTTCAATTGCTTTTTTTGTATCAAGCTTTTTCTGCTCGCTCTGTATCCCCTTATTGAACCTATATGACTTCTTGCCTTTAGATTTACTTTTTTCTGCACTTCATTTTTCTTCTATATACACGCCATTCGTAAAACTACTGCTTATATCTTCACCCGCTGAGTGGACACAACGTACTCTGTAATAATAGCCGCCCTCAACCTCCAGTATTTTGCTCGTAGATACTCTGTCAGCACTTTCGTTGAATTCCTGCCATGTAGTATAGCCCTCCCAATGGTCGTCACCTTTCTGGGCCCTTTCCACAACGACTCCAATCCCAACCTCTTCTACCTTATGTGCAGCAATTGTTACACCCCCGGCATATAATAGCTCCGGTCCTAACCTTGCACACTTAGAATATCCCGTCAGCAAGTCTTCACCTCTTGTAATCTTCGTATCATATCCTACAGATTCATCATCATAGGTAAGATATGACCCGTCAATCATAGGTAATTCTGAAGCAGCATGACTATCAAATACAGGCATTGCTGTTATTCCCACTATTAGTATCAGGATACAGCATAAGGACAATAATCTCTTTTTCACATTTCACCTCACATTCTCTCTCTCGTTCCCCCCTCATATATAAAGACACATAACTCGACAAAAACTAACGCGATTTAACGAAAAAAATATAAATTATCTAAAATTCTTTGAAATTCTTCCGGTTCCATAGTCCCAATTAAAAAATATTCCATTCCTTTATATTGAAAACTAGCAGAACACCTTCTTGTTTCCGACTCTCTCGTTTCATATATTCTAACGTCAATCACACAATCCTTTTTATCTATCTGATATTGATCAATAATTTCATCTTCTACATCAACACCCCAGGAGGAACCATTAAATAACATACTTATATAATAAACAACTTTTTCATTACTATAAGAATAAGATAATTCTGCAAGCTGAAACGCTTTATCAAGCTCCATACTTTCAAACCATAAAGCTCCATCTGCCATTATTCTCACTGGCTTCACTCCCAGCTCTTCTTCTATCAGCTCATATGCCTCTTCCTCATTCTCCTCCACAATTACCAGATTATCTTCCCCAGAATCCACTTGCACAACTTCTCTGTCCCCGACCATCCCCTTCAAAAATGTAACAATCCTCTCCGGTCCGCCCACGCTGGTCACTCCCAATACGCAAACCAACACAATTTCAGCCGCAAGTCCAATATAAAATTTCTTCCACGCCCTTCTGTGCACAGCTTTTTCTGAATTCCCCGGCTCTCTTCCTGTGATATGCTCCTTTCCTGCATCGCCGGTTTCTCTGTCAGCCGGCTCAGTTCCGCTGGAGCCAAGTGTTTCCTCCGCCTCCCGCCGCATAAGCTCGTGTCCAAGACGCAGTGCACGCTCATCCTCATCGGACATGCCCGGATAACGCTTTTTCAATTCAAATTCGCGGATCTGCTCCCTCAGATTCCCCAGAATTCTCGCCTTTACCTCCGAAGACATGCCCGCAACGTCGGCCGGCATGCTGTCTACCTTTTTTTGAATATCCTCTGCCTCCTTCTCCAGCTCTTCTCTTATAAAATCATCAATATTTACTTTCTTCATAGATCTAACCTCTTATAACTTACTACATTTTAAACTCCTCATCTGGCTGCTGCAGACGCTCACTTTATATAAAAACCTTATTACAAAAAAATTCTCTTTCTCTTGACCAAATCTTTCATAAACGTATAATATAATTATAGTATAACCCAAAGGAGGACATTATGAAACGCATCATCCTAACCGGAGGCGGTACTGCCGGGCATGTTACACCCAATATCGCTCTGCTGCCGCGTCTGAAAGAATTACAGTATGATATTCATTATATCGGCTCCTATAACGGAATTGAAAAGGAACTGATTGAACAATTCGGAATTCCCTACCACGGAATCTCTACCGGGAAACTTCGCCGTTACTTCAGTGTTCAAAACTTCACAGACCCGTTCCGTGTCCTCAAAGGGATGAACGATGCTAAAAAATTAGTAAAAATACTCAAGCCAGATGTCATCTTCTCCAAAGGTGGCTTCGTCTCCGTACCTGTCGTGCTTGCAGCAAAACGCCGGCATGTTCCTGCTATTATCCATGAATCCGACATGACACCTGGACTTGCCAATAGATTATCTCTGCCTTCAGCTGCCAAAATATGCTGTAATTTTCCAGAAACCTTATCACACCTTCCAGAAGGGAAAGCAGTGCTTACAGGCTCCCCGATCCGCCAGGAGCTGTTGTCCGGTGATAAATATGCGGCACGGGATTTTCTGCATTTTACTTCTGAGAAGCCTGTAATTATGGTAGTCGGCGGCAGTCTTGGCTCTATAGCTGTAAATAATGCCGTGCGCGAGATATTACCTGAGCTTTTAAAGACCTTTCAGGTTATCCATCTGTGCGGGAAAGGAAAAATAGACGATTCTCTCTCCAGCCTGGAAGGCTATGCCCAGTTTGAATATATTAAAGAAGAATTAAAACATCTTTTTGCCTTAACTGATATAGTTATTTCAAGAGCAGGCGCCAATGCAATCTGCGAGCTTCTCGCACTGCATAAACCAAATCTTCTGATTCCGCTCTCTGCAAATGCAAGCCGCGGCGACCAGATTCTCAACGCACGTTCTTTTGAACGGCAGGGCTTCAGCGTTGTCCTTGAAGAAGAAGAGTTAAACAGCACTGTTCTCCTGGATACTATCCATCACTTATATGAAAACAGGGAATCCTACATAAACACAATGAAAAATTCTTCACAGCAGAATTCCATAGATACCATTATTGATCTTATCGAATCTGTCGCTAACTGATATATATGTACATATCACAATTGTCCCGAAGCGCAACAAGTCACGCAAAAACAGGTGCCGGAAAGTGACACCTGTTTTTATATTCCCTCTAAACGGCTAAATTGCTCTTCATACTTTTTCTTTATCCATTTTTTCGCCCGATATAACATAGTATGCAGCACTTCTATTTTTACATTCATGATGTCAGCTACTTCTTTCTGAGGCTTTCCAAGCAAATACGTAATTGTAATCGCATCGTACCATCTGGAATTATAGTGATACAGCTCCACAAATATATCTTCCAGCAGCATCCTGCATTCCTCCGTATGTAGTTTTTCTATATAAACTTCTTCTGAGCTGAGATTTGTGTCACAGTCTTTATCTTCATCATACAGAATTTCTTCCAGCAGTATCTCCCGTTCTGATTCACGTTTATAATTAATCGCCATATATTTTGCAGAAACCGCCAGCCAGGCTTTCACTTTATCCTCATTGATATCTCCCATATTCACATAGAATTTCATGAACACCGTCTGCGTAATTTCCTCCGCTGTGTGATGGTTCCCGCAATAATATAATGCTGTCTTATATACATATTCCGCATGTTCTTCGTAAATTATATCAAAGGCGCTTTTTCCAATAGCCTTTGTTTCCACCTATTTGACCTTCACTTTCCATTCCTAAACCCTGGATAGAATATCCTTCTTATCCTCTTCTGTAAGCTCTCCCATTTTCCATCCAAGACCTACATTGTCCCCTTTATACCTCGGAATCAAATGCATATGAAAATGAAATACTGTCTGCCCGGCAGTCTCTCCATTATTCTGCACGATATTATATCCGTCACATCCAAGAACACCTGTAAGCTTTGTTATCATCTTTTTTGCGAGCACAAACACCTTTGACGCAATCTCATCATCAAGCTCATACAGATTCGCATAATGTTCCTTTGGAAGAATCAACGCATGGCCCTTCGATGCGGGACTAGCATCTAAAATAACCCTGAAATCTTCATCCTCATATAGAGTTGAAGCAGGGATGTCCCCATTTGCAAGCTTGCAGAAAATACAATTTTCCTCCTTCATAACTCATTCCTTCTTTCACTTAAAAAATCATTGAATATTTCAACCGCCAATGTTAAACTGATACTTCAGAAAGGCGGTGGATATTATGTTTACACAGACAGATTATAATCAACTCCAACAGATTATGGAGGAAAGTCCGAAGAAAAAAGACCTCCTGACCAAACTCCTGACGGCACACAAAATGGAGATCAGCACATTAAGCCATGAAATACGCAACCCTCTGACTCTCATATACAGTACACTGCAGCTTATTGAAGCCCAGCATCCTGAAGTCCTCTCTTACAGGCATTGGGACACTCTGCATCAGGATATCGAATATGTAAAGCTGCTCTTAGAAGAGCTTTCTTCCTATAATAACAGTGAGCGCCTTTCCTTATCCCGCCTGAACACTGCTGACTTTTTAAAAGCCCTTGTCCTATCTTTTGCTGCCTCCGTCACAGAAACAGATCTTGAATTTACCTCCCGGATTGATTCAAGACTTCCAGTTATACACGCAGACTCTCTGAGGCTTAAGGAATTACTTCTCAATCTTCTCAGAAATGCACAGGACTCTGCATGCAGCACTGCCAAAAATTCTCCTGCTGTATCTCTCTATGCTTTCACAAAGGGAGAACATATTTATATAACGATTTCGGACAACGGCAGCGGCATTCAGCCGGCTGAGCTTGACAACATATTTGAACCATTTATTACGCATAAAAAAGACGGCACAGGTCTCGGCCTTCCAATCGCACGCCGTATCGCGCATGCCCACGGCGGATCACTTACTGCAGCCTCAGACCCCTATACTGCCACCACGTTCACCCTTACACTTCCGATACAATAAAACTGCCGTAACCATCCCTGATAACAAACCGCCGACATGAGCATAATTATCAATTCCGCTGCCTGTAAATCCATAATACAGGCTTAATGCAGCCATAAACATAAGCCCGCCGCCTGAGATGCTTCCAACCCGCCCATGATTACGAACCGCGATATAAAGCATCGCACCAATCAGCCCAAAGATCGCTCCGGAAGCACCGGCACTTACTGCATAATATTCAATACGCATATCCCGCCACATGGATATCACGCTGCCTCCCAATCCGCTGATGAAATATATTATGGTTAATTTTACTCTTCCAACTTCAAATTCTAAACCTTGTCCTATAAAAAACAACATAATCATGTTGTTCATAAGATGCTCAAAGCCAAAATGCAGGAACATAGAAGTGAAAATACGATAATATTCACCATAGTTCAAAACATACGGTACATACATTGCTCCATGTCTCAGCATGAATTCTGTATCCTCCGTCATACCTGAAAAAGAAAGTGCAAAAAATATGACAACATTTGCTGCTATTATAATAATTGTACAAATTGGCTTCTTCATATTAAAATATTCCCACTATTTTCCAGTTATGTCAACTACAAATTATTGCACACCTGATTTTCGTCATATTTCACATACTCCAAATTATATGTTTTTTACGCTTTTATCTATTTTCTCCTTTCTTATCAGCATACTTGCATTAAGACTATTAGTCAAGATACTTCTTTATTATCGACCTTTATAGCTCTTCCTCTTCAATATACAGCCCATCCCAGTCTCCCCATTTTGATTTTTTACGCCGGTTAAGAAACCGTTTTACCGGAGTCCACATATTTTCTGTCTCCTTCATAATTGCGCTTCCCATCTCCTGCTCTGTAATCCAGTCATGCTCCGACTTATCATACTCATAGTTTAATTCACTGCCTGCATCCGGATTCTTTTCTCCGCTTTTGTCTTCCCCGCCTTGCAGGCATTCTCCTACAAGCTTTTCCAGACTGTAATTTTCCTCCATCGTTTCTTTATGAAGAAGAAATACCATTCTTACACACTCCTGGTCTTTATAATCTGCCTGCTTTACCAGATATTCCGTCAAACCATGAAAAGCCTCCCACAGATTTCCGCCTCCTGGCGGATAATAACAAAAATAATATTCTTCATCTGCATAATAAATATACTCCGGCTTCAGCAGAATACAATGGATATCCAGCAGATATTTTTCCGTTTCTTTAACCACTGTTAGAAATCTTTTTAAAAAAGTCTGTATGTCTTCTCCCCGAATAGGATTTCTTTCATATAACGCTTTTATAGATAACTTTCCGCTGACATCATAATCATAATAGCTGTTCCCGTCTGCACCTCTTCCCTTTACCGGAAGAATCCCTTCTATATGATTGGCCTGCAGCATCCGTATCTGATAATCCTCATGATAGATTTCTGCTTCTTCAATAGTTATTTTCCGCTCCATTTCCCAGCTCCTTTATTCTTCTTATGTCTCGGATCGTTTTTTCAGGCTTGGTGACAGCTGCCCGCCTTAAGACCGATACTTTCATTCCTCGTCCGCTTCCCTGCGCCTCTACCTCAACTACATCATCACTGATACTGATAGACGCATCAGCTCCGGTAAATAAAATACATTTTCCTCCTACCCGCTCCTGAAATAAAATATCCAGCTCATCTGCCCCAGCCCCTTCCTTCTCCCTCATCTTGCTGCTTCCGACAGCTGCTGTCTCATATGCTGCCCCGGATATGATGTTTTTGTCGTGAAAATAAAATGCTCCAAAAATACTGCTCATTATAATTAAAAGTATGATCGGCATAAGAAATGCCATCTCTACTATATATCCCCGCATAATTCCTCCTTCCAAAAATCTCTATATAAAAGCTGCCAGTACATATCCCGCTGTCAAAAACGGGAAAAACGGAAGTACCGCCCTATGAGACATTTTCCTTTTGCATAAAATCACTGCTGAATATATTCCCAATATTACAAAGGCTGTACACAATACCTCGACAAGCTTCCACAGTCCCAGATATATTCCTAGAATTAAAATTGCCCAGCTGTCCCCATATCCGATCCCCTCCCTCGTAGCCCTGCTAAGCAAGAGAAATAACATACCGACTCCTGCTCCTCCTGCAATTACCCATATGTTCATCTGCCGCACTGCCAAATGATACATAACGGCGGCTGCACTGCTGCATATCAAAAGCTTTTCCGGAACCTGATGAATCCGAATATCTATCCACGACAGCACCAGCAGGATACCTGCGCCTGCAGCTCTGCTTAACCACCACATCTGGAACATGCCCCCTTTCCCGCCGCCTCCGATACCGGTACAGCATAGATTGTTCTTTTTAATCCGCTGCATGACAGAGAATTGTGATAACGATTGCCTGTATTTGTAATATAGACCTCTCCAAAATTTCCTCCCTTGCAATACTCACATGCATGATATATGCCGCCGCTTTCATTTCTGAGTGTTTCCACCTCCGAGCTCTGCACCATACGAATAGACAATTCCAGATGTGTACAGTGATAATCCTTATGATATACGATTCCCGTTTCTGTCACATACACAATTTCCTCCCGCTCATTTCCAAACCCGCTCCGCTCATAACCGGTCCATGCCTTAATACGCATAGATTCTTCATAGGTAATTGGAGGAACTGCAAACATAGGTATCGGAAGCCGTATCCTATAGCTTACCTTCACTTCTCCGATTCCCGTCGCAGGCGACATATAAGACTTTTCACAGCTAAGCCCTGAACTTCCGCCTACTATGACACTTCTTTCCAATCTGTCCTGCCCGACAGCAGATATCATATCTCCTTCTACCTTAGACGGAATGACGGCTGTCACAATATAAGCCTCCTCCATCGCTTTTTTTCCTGCACTTTGAAGTCCGCAGCGCACTGCCGACTGTACAGCCATAACTTCCATAAGATAGAAAAGGCTTACAACTGCGAGAAAAAATACAGGTACAGCCAGTGCTGCTTCCACTGTAATACTTCCTTTTTTATTTTTACAGGCAGATGAAGACACCCTTCCGGCAGAGAAATGCTTTATATCACATGAGGGGAGTTTTCTTTTTGGCATCGCGAATCCTGCTCCTTTCTTTTTCTTTTTATGTGTGCTAACCTTCCATGTCTGAATAGACTTGATTCATGCCGAGAGACCCGGAAGGGCGTCTGCATCTGCCTGTTTACGGTTAATTTTGAATCACTGGCAGCGGCCGGTAATAAAAGTCGTTAATTATAGCCAAAATATGTAGGAAATCGATACGTAATTCCCCGTCTAAGCCTGCATGTACTCAGGAATTCTATCCTGCTGACACATTGGTCTGCCCGAAAGAAGGACAGTCCATGCTCTATCCTTAGATTCTGTTCAATCAGATCCAATGTCCGGACTCCGGCTGTCTCCTGCTTTTCTAAAAAAAGCAGAATCCGCAGATACTCTCTATAGGAAACCCCTTCCCGTGCATCCGCTCCGTCGTTCCTGTCCTCTTGTGTCCCTAATGTCAGAAGTGAAGAAAGTGAAAGCTGCCAGCTTTCTTTCGATTTGATAAATGCAACTCGGTTTCCGGCTAAAAGGGATCGGATATCAACCACGGATTCTCCATATGCCCACGCCAAAAGTATTGCCTGCGCTGCTGCCTTCGTGACAGCCGGAACGGCAAGCAGAGAGCACAGGGTAAGTGCAAGAGCTTCTGCCTCTCCTTTCATTGCAGCGTCTGTC
The DNA here is from genome assembly GCA_946558465.1 of uncultured Lachnospiraceae bacterium. Lineage (GTDB taxonomy): Bacteria > Bacillota > Clostridia > Lachnospirales > Lachnospiraceae > CAPEBR01. Next base: position 46,916 of record CAMNTM010000006.1, on the reverse strand, counting down.
TGAATATATGCATAATTTGCCACGAATCGAAACAGAAGGAGTTTGCTGACTACAGCCTCAAGATTCTCCCTGTCACTTCCTTTTCCTTCTAAAATATACTCCACCTGATAGTCCAATACACCGGATGGCTCTTCATCCGCGGCCGTAGAAAAATGCTCCATAACATATTCTCCATATAACAATTCAGATATCGTTCCCGGTACCTCCGCCTTATCAGAAAAATCTCCATATCCCCTGTACAGATTTCTATGAGAAACCGTATCATTAAGTGCAAGACTCTTCTTGGATATCTGCATTTCCCCCGGCACTGCTAATTCAAGCAGCGGAAGACCCTTCAGCACATTCACATGATCAATTGGATTATCCTCCTTAGGAAGCTCACCTCCATTTTCTTCCAAAAGTCCTGCAAGCTCTCCCTGCATCTGTTTCTCCGTCTCTGTACATTCCTCTATCCTTTCCTCCTGCTGACGCCAGATATCCGTTTCTAAAGCCATTCCTTTTACAATATCCAGACCATATTTATGCTCCATATAAGCGGCCGCCTGCTCGTAAAAAGCTGCACAGCCCTTATCTGTGAGCATCTGAATCCTGCTTATTTCCTGCTCCATATTTCCTGCTCCGTAATATTCAAGTCTGTCAAAAAGCTTAGACTCTTCATATGTTCCACTTTCATACCCTGCTTCCAGCGCAAATATCGCATATTCCTCCAACAGCTCCTTTTGATATTCCGCAAAAATACATTCTGCTGCCCGCACCATATCTGCTCTCCGATAATTTTTTGCAAGCTGAATAGAGGCACTTTCTATCAATGCTCCTATAAAAGTGATCAGCAGAATAAAAATCAGACTTAAATACGCTGTAACTTCCCCCTGCCTCATATCCATAGCTTCCTAGATACCTGCACTTTCACTGGTAATCTTTTCAAATATAGTCTGTACAAGGCTTGTAAGCTGCGACTTAAATATAATAACAAGACCGATAAGCACCACAAGTATCAAGATTACCTCTACAACTCCTATCCCCTTTTCTTCTTTTAAAATTCTTTTTATATCCTGTATTTTTTGCATAGCCATTCCTCCTGAATCTTATCTTACCTTTTATATTCAAAGGATACTGTTTTTCTGATAACACTGCCTATAGCTGTATTGAAAGAAATGCAGGAACAATCACAATTACCAGCACAACTGCCAGCATCAAAAACATCGGTATTAAAAGCTTTGTTCCTGCCTCCTCTCCCAGACGCCTGGCTCTTGCCTTTCTTTCTTCAAATGCCTGTACTGTCTCCAGACGCAGCAAATCACCAAGCCCCTTTGTCCCTTTTCTAAGATTCTGAGACAGCAGCGCCCCGAGTCTTAAATATTCCTGCAGGTTACAGCGTCTTCCAAATCTTTCATAGCTTTCTGACTCCATTACACCGCTGTCCATCTCATGACATGTATACCTCATCTCCTCATAGGCATATCTTTTCTCTTTCTGGTTTTTTCCTGCATAGTCCTCTGCAATTTTCTTCCACGCCCGTTTCGCTGTCATACCTGCTCCGAGAAGCAGCGTAAGCTTATTTACAATTTCAGGGTAATCCAGACGCATCTGCTGTCTCCTATTCTCCAGCTCCTTTTGTTGGTTCTGTTTGTCAAGCGCATACAAAAGGATTAAAATCAATACAGACATAAGCATTAAAACAATACCCTTTCTGTCCATTGTCCGGTAAAAACGTACCTGTTTTTCTCCCACGCTGTCTGGAAGCGTAAGCAATGCTTTTGTTTGTGTTTTTTTGTCATATTCCTTTATTTTATCCTGCACCTGCATGGAAACTGCTCCGGCTTCGCCGGTTTTGCAGGAATATACCATGGCTGCGCATTCGTACAAGGCCTGTTCACTTTCTCTCTCCCGGTAGGTCAGCACTGCTTTAAGCATCACAAGTGTTCCCTCGTCACTTAGCTTGTCTTCATTTAAATCTCCATACACATTCATCACATCATACCTGTCAAGCTCCCACGATACGTCAATCGGCTCCCCCGGTATCTCGGTAATCAAATTTAAATCGTATTCTATTCTGTCAAGACTTTCATTTTCTCCCAATATCCAGCTATCCATTTTTCGGACTGCCTTTGTAAAAATCTTCTGTATCTCACTAGATGTATACGCCCGCTCTGACACCTCTACCTGTATCTTTTCGTCTTCTGCTTCTCCTTCTGCCCAAACCCTGAGCTCCTCTGTCCGATTTCCTTTTCCATAAGTATTTCTAGGCAGTCCTGCTTTTAATACTCTTGATGATTCTCGATAGTCCAGAACTGCAGATACAGCTCCGGCCGCGAAGAGTATACACAGCAGAAGAACTATTAAACCTCGATTTCGGTCAGCCTTACACCAAGATAATATGCAGCCATATATATTCCGAGACATACTGTCATCACCCCGATTCCAATTATATTTCCATAAAGACAGGTCATAAATTCCGGAAAACTCAAGCCCATATATGCAATAATTACATACGGCACTGCCGACATCACCTTGAATTCATATCTTTTTGCCGCAAGTATAGTTTGTATCTCTCTGCGGACATCGATCTTATCTCCTATCTGATTTGCCGTATTTTTAATAATTGCTATCATATCGCCCCCGCTGCGCTTCGCGGTAACAAAAACGGCGGCAAAATTCCACACATCCTCAAGCTGCACTCTCTCTGCAAGCTCTTCCATCACCTGCTCCACCGGGATCTGAACCCTGAGCTGCCTTACAAGGATCGTCAGCTCCCTTGTAATCGGCTCTTTGTCTGAATATAAAAGCTTCAGCTCCTTCTGACTTTCCTTTATAGCATTTTCAATGGAATATCCTGTACCCAGCGCCGATGACACTGCCTGAATCATTTCTTTAAACTGCAGCTGGAAATCCCTTTCCTTTCTGCTTATACATTCTTTCTCTAATCCCTTATAATACCAGCGCCATACTGGCAGAAGACCTGCCAAAGCCCATGCCGAGCGATAATAAAGCCATGCAGTCATCCCCGTCACAAACGACGCTTTAATCATCATCACTGCCCGTTCCTTCCAGCTGATATCCTGCTGCCAGCAGCTTTTCCGTATGTGTAAGCTTCTGATTCCTTTTCCACCTTCCCTGAATCCTGCCATTCTTTTCACCTGTCTCCTCATACTTATACAAGGTACTTAATATAATCTCCCCGGAGCAGTAATCCAGCACCTCCGTGATCTCTAATACCTTTCGGCTTTTATCGCGGAGTCTGCCGAGATGAACGATAATATCAATCCCTGATGCAATCTGTCTCTGAATTGCCGCAAGCGGGAGCTCCATTCCCATAAGAACCATTGTTTCCAGACGGCCTAACATATCCCGCGGACTGTTGGCATGACCGGTACTTAAACTTCCGTCATGACCGGTATTTAAAGCCTGCAGCATATCAATAGCTTCAGCCTGGCGCACCTCACCTACGATAATTCTATCCGGCCTCATACGAAGTGCAGTTTTAATCAAATCTCGAATTGATACTTCTCCCGTACCTTCAATATTTGCATTCCTGGCCTCCAGTGTCACAAGATTCGGAACCTCCAGAATCCTAAGCTCCGCGTTATCTTCAATTGTGATGATTCTCTCGTCCTTTGGTATATACTGCGATAATGCATTGAGAAATGTCGTTTTTCCTGAACCAGTCCCTCCGCTGATAAAGATGTTATATCCTGCCGCTACCAAAAGAGTAAGAAATTCTACAATTTCACCACTCACCGACTGCCATTCGATAAGCTGTGGCATTGTAACTGCTTCTTTTGGGAACTTTCGGATTGTTACAATCGGCCCGTTCAGGGCAATGGGCGCCAGCACCACATTTACCCTGGAGCCGTCAGCAAGTCTCGCATCTACAATCGGCGACGCCTCATTAACAATGCGGTTAGACCCTGCTGCAATCTGCTGTACTACGTCCTCAAGCTTTTCTTTTGACGTGAACCGCTTTTGAGACTCATATATTTGTCCAGCCTTTTCATAAAATATATTTTGTGTTCCGTTAATCATAATCTCCGTAATGTCTTCGTCCTCCAAAAATTCCTGCAGAAGATCCAGCTTACGGAACGCATTAAACAGCTCTCTTCCCAGTGCCGTCTTTTTGGGCAGCGGAATGTACTCCCGGCTGCATGCCTCTTGAAGAATCCGGTGGATGAGCGCTGTCAGCTCCTCATCCTCAATCTCCTTAGACATATCAAGCTCCTCTAAAATCCGGGCATGAAGCTGTTCTGCCTGAATCATACCTTTTGCTCCTTCTTGATAATTCTGCGTCTTATATCTTCGTGTCCCAGGAGAACCATCTCCTCCTCAAACTGCCTGAGCTTTGCCTGAGAAAGCCTGTCCGCCGCTGTAAGCACATAGATTTCACTGCAGCTTTTAAGAAGAGGATAAATTTCCCTTATTCCTTCATCCATATCCAAAATTACTACTTCATAGATACTTTGCTCTATAATTCTTTGAAGCACGCTCAGCCATTCTTCTGACGATATACTTTTCAAATCCTCAGATACCTGCACAGGCGCCACATAATCAAGCTTTCCCTTATGCTTCACAATTGTCGTCAAGAGCAGTCCCAGATTTCCCTTTTCCTGTCTCGCATAATAGAGCACATCCGATAGGTTTTGTCCCTCTTCTCTAAAATGGCCTCCCAATCCTCCATAGGTCTCAAGATTCAAATACAGTACATTTGCCTCCTGGGCAAGCTTCTCTCCAAGCTCCATTGCAAAGGAAGTCTTCCCGATTCTGTGGACCGGAGAATAGATGCCGATAATTTTTACCTCCTTCTTCCGAAATATCTTAAGAAATGTATTTCCTTCCAAATCCTGTTCTCCGCACCGGCGAATCAATTCTGCCAAAATCTCTTCTCCGGACTGATACTTATACACTTCCAGCTCTCCTTTTCCCGTCACGGCTTTTCCGTCTCCCGTAAGCACAAATATCTTCTCAGCCTTCACCTGCTGCCTGCAGGACAATGGATAATCAGATGAGATAAACAGATAGTCAATCCCTGTCTTTTCCTGAATTGACAATACATGTGAAATATCACTGCATGTCTGAACCTGAAAGGCTAATTCTTCTTTTTTCATAATAAATCCTGCAAACGCATTCGAGTATCCTTCCTCCTTATCGCAGATTACAAGATGCTTACTTTCCACATAATATCCCTCCTCCTTTTCTTATTACACTGTCAGTTAATCCTCTGTGAATTCATTGTCGAAACGACCGAATAACTTTGAATAACTTGAATTAATTTTGACCTGCCAATTAGAATAAAACAATCAGATTACCTGTGATTATAAGCGTTCCTTTTTATCTTGTCTATGCCTTTTTTAGAAAATGTCAAACTTTGTGCAATATAGACAGGATTTATCTTTTTATGTCTTGTAAATCATTTGTTCCCGGCTATAATAATAAGAGAACCCATTAAAAAACAGTTTTTAGAAAGGGGCCGTATTTTGATTATAAAATTGCTGGATTCCTCTGATTTAAAGCCCGGTTTAACAGTTCCCGGCAGACAAGAGCTCCATGTTTGGATTTTTCAGGCCGAAGAAATAGACAACCTGCACAAATATGCCCATATCTGCTTAAGACAATTGCTTTCACAATATACCGGCATTCCGAAGGAAACATTAGAATTCGGAACTGGAGAACATGGAAAACCTTACCTTATTTCCAATAGTTTTACGTCTCATCTCGACACATTTTCTTCTGTTTCAGATATTCACGAAATACAATTTAATTTATCCCATGCCGGCAGTTGTGCTGCATTTATTTTTTCTACTGGCACCCCGGTGGGTATAGACATCGAACAGTTAAACCGCAGAGTCAATATGGATGCTGTTTCCTCCAAAATTTTTCTTACAGAAGAAGCAAGGCACGTAAAGTCTCTTACAGGTGATGATAAAAGACTTTCCTTCTTCCGCCTTTGGACACGCACAGAAAGCTTCTTAAAAGGGATTGGTACGGGCTTAAGCGTTTCTTTTACAGACATAAAAATCCAGGAAGAATACTCCTCCTGGACAAGTCAATTTATCTGTGCTCCTGACGGATATGTATGCTGTGTTTCCTATCGAAACCTTTAATTTACCTTTTTCCTTTACAGCCTCTTATAAAAAGCGATTCCATACAGCAGTGCAACTCCCGGTGCACCGAACACTCCTGAAGTCATGACTGTCAAAGGATTCATTCCTACACTTAAAGAAACATCCTTTGATGCCAAAAATTCATTCACAAAAAATATCAAAGCTGCACCAAGAAGTGCACGAACCACAAAATTAGTTACAATATGAGACCGCTGCTCCGACATATACGTCTCCTTTCTCCTTCTACCTACTTCCATATATATCCCCAGCTTCTGTATTTTATTCATGGAATCTGCTCATAATAGACAAAAAGCAGAAATCTTGCACGGAGGTAGATTATGAGATTATTTCCTAAAGGAAAAAATGCCGAAGAAGACGTTTACAAAAGACTGTCCTTCGATCCTGAACACAACACGATTATGGAAGAAATTGCCTTAGCGCGCAGGGAAATCGAAAATGCATACACAAAATTCCAAAACACCTGCGACCCAGACTTGATTGATTCCTACATCTATGAGGGAAATGCAGCATGGAAACGTTATCATTTCCTGCTCCGCCAGATTAGTGAATCAAAGACAGGGTATTTACGCCCATAAACTTCATCGGCGCATTATGAGACGTGCTCTGGCAAAATGCCCTGTCCCCGATTCATCAGAGTTCTATTCCTATCTTCCGCCCCGTCTGATGATACTGATGATAACGTACACCGGCAGCATCAAACATTCTCATAGAGGCGAGCACAGAGGCTGAACCTTCGTATTTGTTGCAGTCAAAAATCACCTCTTTGATCCCGCTCTGGATAATTGCCTTTGCACATTCATTACAAGGAAACAGGGAGACATATAATTTGGCTCCCTCCAAACTCCCTCCTCGATAATTTAAAATCGCATTTAATTCACTATGTACCGTATAAACATATTTTGTCTCCAGCGGATCCTCACCCTCGCGCAGCCACGGAAACTCATCATCTGAGCAGCCTGCCGGAAGCCCGTTATAGCCCATAGATAATATCTTATTATCCTGACTTACAATACAGCAGCCTACTTGTGTGTTAGGGTCCTTCGACCGCATTCCCGACAGCTTCGCAACTCCCATAAAATATTCGTCCCAGCTGATATAGTCCTCTCTTTTACTTCCCATATTATCCTCTCCTCCTATTTTGTACCAAAAATGCGATCCCCGGCATCTCCCAGCCCCGGTACAATATATTTATGTTCGTTCAGTTCCTTATCCAATGCCCCAATATAAATATCCACATCCGGATGCGCCTTCTGCATACGTGCTACGCCCTCCGGAGCTGCTATAATACACATAAACCGAATTTTCCTCACGCCTTTGTTTTTCAGCATTTCAATTGCGGCAACACTTGAACCTCCGGTGGCAAGCATTGGATCCACAACAAAAACCTCTCTTTCACTGCAGTCTGCCGGAAGCTTACAGTAATACTCCACCGGCTCAAATGTTTCCGGATCACGATACAGACCGATATGTCCCACCTTGGCCGCCGGAATCATACTCAGCATACCTTCCACCATACCCAGTCCGGCTCTTAGAATCGGAACAACCGCCAGCTTTTTTCCACTTAACTCCTTACCTGTCATCTCACAAATAGGAGTCTGAATTACCACATCCTGTAATTTCAGATCACGCGTAGCCTCATAACACATCAGAGCTGCAATTTCACTGACAATTTCCCGAAAATCCTTTGAGCCGACTTCCTTCCTGCGGATATAGTTAATCTTATGCTGAATTAAAGGATGCTCCATAACCTGTATTTTTGACATTTTTTTCTCCTCTCTTGTACCTTATACTTCTATCACATGATAACCTGCCGCCTTTAAAAGGCGGTTCATAACTGCGCTTCCAATTCCTCCCGTAGAAAATGATTCGCTGTAAATGTATTCTACATTTTCTTCATCAAATTCCCGCAGAATTGTATAGAGATGACCCGCAATCGTCATTTCATCTTCTCTCGTTCCGATGCATTTAACAATACCTGCCCGGTATTTCCCCTTTGTCTCCTCCGTTCCGATAATTCCAACCCGAAAACCCTGTGAAATCCGGCTTGATGCCATTGAATTAATTGCATCCGCAACTAGCTCAGTCGGACCTTCTACAATACTCAGCTCTGCTTTCGGTGCATAGTGGCGGTACTTCATTCCCGGAGCCTTAGGCGCCGTTCCACTGTCTGCTGAAACCATCGTTCTATCTACAGCAATGTCACCGAGCAGACCCTCCAGCATCTCCTTTGTTACTGCTCCGGGCCGTAAAATCATTGGCGGAATCACTGTCATATCAAGAATCGTTGACTCTACACCAATAGCTGTATCTCCCCCATCAATAATCATATCAATACTGCCTGATAAGTCTTCTATCACATGCTTCGCTTTTGTCGGGCTCGGCCTTCCAGAAGTATTTGCACTCGGAGCTGCAATAAAGCCTCCTCCAGCCTCTATAATTTTTCTTGCCGCCTCATCTCCAGGCATACGTACCGCAACTGTCTCAAGCCCTCCTGTAGTTTCGTAAGGCACCTGTTCTGCCTTTTCAAAAATCATCGTAAGAGGCCCCGGCCAATATTTATCTGCAATAATATAAGCTTCCTTTGGAATTATCCTGACAACTCTTTTCAAGTCTTCTATCCGCGCAATATGCACAATTAACGGATTATCAGAAGGTCTTCCTTTCGCCGCATAAATTTTATGTGCAGCATCTTTATTCAGCGCATCTGCTCCCAGACCGTATACCGTTTCTGTCGGAAATGCTACAAGTCCACCGGATTTTAATATATCTCCGGCCTCTTCAACTATACTCCGGCTTACTTCACTGTTTAATTGCATTTTATCTATTTTTTTCACTTTTGTTTTCATGCTTCTCATTATACTACACTCTTATTTACTTTCCAATTGTTTTTGAGGAAAGGTATTTTTCCACTCCAGAGACAATTGCCTTTGCTACCTTCTTCTGATATTCCTCACCGGCCAAAAGCTCCGCCTCCTTTCGATTGCTCAAAAAGCCGCATTCTACTATAATTGTAGGTACTTCTGTGCGCTTTAGCAGATAGTAGGTATCATTTGCCTTTGCCTGCCTTGTATTATCCGGGTCTGCCGATAGAAACGCCTCCTGCATGATTTTTGCTGCCTCTTCACCATCCGTCGAATGTGAATAATAAAATATTTGAGCTCCATGAACGCTTTCTCCCTGATAACTGTTCTGATGTATGCTTATTGCTATAGATGGTGCCGTTTCATTAATCATTGCCACACGTGCCTTCATATCCTGGATTTTTTTATTACTGCTGGATTTCTCAGCCAGTGTTTCGTCTTTTTCTCTTGTCATTATGACCTCATATCCCTTTTTTTCTAGCTTTTTTTTCACACGCTTTCCAATCTGCAGATTAATATCCTTTTCCAGTACATCATTGATTCCCACTTTTCCTGGGTCATCTCCCCCGTGTCCGCAGTCAACTACCACCACTTTTTCTTTCGTATCCACCTTTTCGGATAAAGTCTGTTTTTCTAGATGACGACTCACAGCCGCCAAACCGATTAAAAGCAGTATCAAAAGCACAAGCTCTATCTTCCTGTACATAAAACACCTCCAGACAGTCTATACTTGTTAAATATATGACTTCCGGAGGTATTTTATTTTAAAACATTAATATCTAATTTGTATATTTCAATATCAGCTCCCAGATCTCAGAATCCTCTTGTCCGATTGCCCATGCTGCCGTGCCTGCGAGATGATTGTCCTTCATCAGCTTAAGCTTTGGCTCTATTGAAGCCGCATCCTCAAGCCAGATTTTGTAGGTTGTTCCGTCAGAACTCCATGTCGCAAAGTTCTGCTGAGCCGTATCATCCCATGTAACCTCCGCTCCTGCATCCGATACCTGAGCTTTTGCAGAAGACATGCCAAATGGCTCGCTGGAAACATTCATTGCATATTCTGCCGCATCTGTTCCTGCCTGTTCAGCAAGCTCCTGTTCCGTCTTAGGCGTCTCCGCCCACAATCTCGTAAAGAATGGAATGCCGCTGATAACCTTTTCTGCAGGCACCTCTTTTAAAGTTTCCTCGATTCCTTCCTTTACAAAATTATAAGAAGATACCGGTCCTGCTTCCGGAGAGCCGCCGTAATGCTCATCATAACCCATAATTATTACATAATCGGCAACTATTCCCTGTTCCTTTCGATTATACTGCATATTAAATCCCTTTGGAACATAGTTATCAACGGACAGAACAAGCCCGTTCTGTCTGCATCGAATAGACAACTCTCGAATAAACTGAATATAATGCTCCCCGCACTCATCTGATATTTTTTCAAAATCGACATTAATTCCGTCCACACCAACCTGAAGTGCCTCAGCAATCAGCTTGTTTATAAGATTCTCTCTTCTTGATGTGCGGCTTAAAAGCTCAAATGACTCTTCATAGGAGCCTATTCCACCGTCAAAATCTCTGATAGCTGCCCACACCTCTATATTCGATTGATGTGCATAATTCACATAACTGGACGAAGCGATAGAGTCTATATTTCCCTCTACATCCTCTACATGGAACCAGGTCGGTGCAATCGTCGTCAACCCCTTACTCTCTGCTATCCTCTGAAGAACACTGTCATTTGCAGTAGTGTTCGTTACATTATGCCATGCCATATTAATGGTATAGTCCTTTTTAATATTGGTATACTCCGGTTCTTCAAACTCCCTGGAAATCGTCTTCTTCTCGGCTTCTTTAAGCGCGCTGCCCTTGATATAACCGATAAACCCATCCTTTGTCCGAACCTTTTCCCAGTCTCCTTCATGTTCAACAACCGTTACCTCGTCCTTTTTCTTAACCTCGGCAAGAATCGGACTTTTCACTCCCCCGCGGTAACGAACCTGCGTATTCTTCTTTACTTCCGCAACGGTTGTTTCACCCCAGTCGCTTACAATCATAACACGGCCTGGATTATCATATACCTCATAGTCAATATTCGAATATTGCTGAATAAAATCAAGTGCAATATATGCTGTACTTCCTTCTGTCTTTAAAATGACATAATCTTGTGTATTTTTTTCTTTTGAAACTGTGTACTCCTTGCTTCCTACTCCAACAGAAACCATATCGTTGGGAAGTGTATACAGAAGTATATTCTCATTTGCATCCCAGTAAAATCTGCTGTTAATATAATCTCTGACAATCTCATACTGTATATATGCTTTGCCATCTGCAATCATTCCATGCGGTTCTACAATCTGATTATCCACAATAATAGCAAGCTGATTCTCATTTTCTATTCCATAATATTTATTTCTATCGGCTTCCTCCCTGGAGGGACTGTAGCGTTTCCACAAAAATACTGCTGCCGCTGCCATTATTATCAATAAAATCAAAAATGCAATTCTGATACCCAGATTTTTCTTCCTTCTTTTCTTAGACTGCGCTCCCCGTACCGTTCTTCTGTCTCCTGCACTGCCTGAAGGCTGCCTTCTCTGCTGCGGACGTTCCGATGAGCCCCGGCTCTGCGGACCTGCGCTCTGCGGACGCCTTCTCCGTATCTGGACTCCTCTGTCTTCATCAAGTCCTTCTTTTACACGCGTCCGTCCTGCGTCGCTCTGTCCCGGTATACGGGTTCTTCCTGTACCGTCTTCTTCGGCTCTGCGGATTCTTTCTGCACTGTCCTCTCCTGGTCTGCGAATTCTTCCTGCACTATTATCTCCCGATACACGAGTTCTCCCTGTACCGCTTTCTCTTGCTGCACGTATTCTTTTCATGCTTTCTTCTTTTGTCGGACGAACACCCGGAGCAGCTCTTTGTACCTTCTCCCCGGCTGACTGTCCTCTGACTGTGCGGCCTTCTGCTGTATCTAAAGAAGCTCCTCGTCTTACACCAACTCTTCGGTCTGAAGCTGTGCGGCCTCTTCCTTCTCTATTCTCCATGCTGCACCTCCTACTCGACCCTATTATATCAAAACACACGACACACGTCATCACTTATTTCGACAATTTCTTTGCTGAGGGGTATTTACATTCCTTTCTTTTATTTCTTTTTCACTATTTTTTCTTTTACATCATGAAAGCACAGATCCTTTATATCTCCTTTGTCATTCAACACATAGTCTCTCATATAGACTGTATCCTCCCGCATAATGTGTGCCTGCACAATCTGCATAGGACTTGCAGGAAGCCCGTCCATCCACATTCCCACTCCTTTTTTTTCGTATCCTGATAATTCTTTGAAAAGCTTGCGGAATTCTCGTTTCCCATATTCCTTCATGACGCTGCCCTCCTATCTCAATGCAATACCCTGACAGCTATATCCATACATATATTCTATCCAAAAGAAGGTGCGTGATACATTCTCTGACTATACGTACGGACAAATTATACCTGCAGACTTTTTATAATTAAAATCCTCTGTCTTGTATAAAAGAAAGATAGTTCTGCATTATCCTCGTCATTTTATCTTTTGTTTTTATCCTCTGATTGTCTGGTCCTTATACCTGAAAACGGTATAAATAGATTCTAAATTGAATTTGGCAGATTCTGTTAGAATTCTTTAGAAATTATAAAACTTAAAAATAGTTATCAGGGAAACTATCTTTCAGTAGAGCCATTATAAATGATACCTGAACGAAACGCAAGTGTTTTTTTGTTTTTTGTAAAATTTTGTGAGGGGTATCAATGAAAAATGAAGAATATAGAAGAAAATAATACTGTCTGGCCGAACTGTTTTTTCATATAATATTTTTATACTAATTTTATTGAATATCTTACATTTTCTATGCTATACTATGTGAAAGGAAGTGATAAATTATGAAGATTGAAAAAATCAATGACAATCAGATACGCTGTACATTGACGCGTGCTGACCTGGAAGCCCGCCAGCTTCGTCTGAGCGAATTGGCTTACGGAACCGAAAAAGTAAGATCACTTTTCCATGATATGATGCAGCAAGCAGCCTTTGAATTTGGCTTTGAGGCAGAGGACATTCCTCTTATGATTGAGGCAATTCCCGCTTCTTCCGATTCTATCGTGCTGATAATTACTAAAGTCGAAGACCCAGAAGAACTCGACACCCGTTTTTCTAAATTTGCACCTCTGCCGGGACAGGACTCAGAAGCTAAAAAACAGGAGACTTTAGATAAACTAGAGGGCGCAGAAACCTTCCTCAGTCTCTTAGAAAAAGTAAAGGAAAAGATTAATACTGCGGAAACACCGGCACCGGATACCGCACAAGAGACTCCTGAAGAAACTAAACCGGCTTTACGGTTATTTTCATTTGCAACTATAGACCGTGTGCTCGAAGCATCCCGTCTGCTCGGAAATATGTATTTCGGTTCCAACACACTATACAAAGACCATGAAGAAAGCATATATATACTAGCTCTTACACAATCAGAACATACAACCAAAGATTTCAACCGAATCTGTAATATGCTGTCTGAATATGGAACTTTGGAAAAAACCTCCGGCGGAACACTTGCATTCTTAGAAGAGCACTGTGAAGTTATGGTGACTCCTGATGCGGTACAAAAGCTTTCCGCTATTTAAAATTGAATATGCTTAAAAAGATGCTTTGGTTCCAGAAACCAAAGCATCTTTTTAAGCATTACTATTTTTCATTATGAACTATACATTCAATGCCGCATTAATTGTTGCATTGAGTTTTTCAATTAAAAGATCCGGATCTATACCATGTCCCATCGCACCCTCTTCAATAGATTCCATCTGAGAATGCGGACATCCGATACAACCCATTCCTGCTTCTACCAAAACATCCACTATCTTTGGACATTTCTCATAGTACTGCTCTAACAGCTGACCAAACGTCATATCTTTAGAAACCTGTGCCACCCGTGACACCTCCTTTTTTCTTCAGTGCTCTTATTATATCCCGTTTTTTTTATTGTGTAAACATTTCAAAAGAATTTCTTCCAAAAATTTGACTACTCAATTGTCAACATTTTTTTCTGGTTTTTTCGACAAATGAGTATTTTTATCACAACTTCACAAAACATTCGTTCTTTTATTTCCCTCGAATAATCCACCATTTTCTCGGTTTTTTATGTGGATAATGTGGAAAACTTTTTAAAAACATCATTTTTTCCACCTTTTTTGACTATTTTGGTGTGGATAACTTGGATAAGTCCATTTCTTAAAATTTTACTTTTTTTTACAATTTCAAACATTTTTGTCTATTTTGTATATGCCTGTTAAAGTAATCTTCTTACAGTAATAATGTTCGTATATGTGGCCGGTAATATCCCGATTCCCTGGCTGCTGTTTATCGCATTTACAATCTGTCCATTGCCCATATAAATACCTACATGTCCGTCATAACAGATAATGTCTCCCGGCATTGCTTCGCTGTAGCTGACTCCGACACCTGCACCTCTCTGCTCTCCGGATGTTCTCGGAAGGCTGATTCCAAAGTGCGCATATACCGACTGCACAAATCCTGAACAATCTGCACCATTGGTAAGGCTCGTACCTCCCCATACATAAGGATTTCCAATAAACTGACAGGCATAATCAACAACAGCCTGTCCGGTTCCTGCTGCGGCAGCTGCGGCTTCTGCAGCCTTCTGGGCCTCTTCCTCGGCCTCCTTCTCCAGTCTGGCAGCTTCCTCTTCCTTAGACTCCGCAAAAGTAAATGCTTTCTCTGGCTCTTCCTCTTCAGTCTCCTCAATAATTTCCTGGGCCTTTTGTTCCGCATTATTTCCTACAATAATATATTCGGAATATACATAGCCCGTAACTGATCCAGACTCGATTTTTGTCCAATCTCCTACCGGACCGACGATCTTGGCAGCATAGTCGGGATATAATTTACCGACCCACTCACTTTCTTTTGTCGGTTCGCTTCTTATATAAAGAAACGTATCGACATCGGCAAACGCCATATCTAAATACTCACCCTTTTGTGTCGGCACTAAATACTCTTCTACGTCTATTTTCTTATCCGACGAATAGCAGTTATTTAATACCTGTTCGATCCCAATACCCGGCATAATATTTTCTTTGTCTGTATCTGAAGCATATGCCGTGTTTGGAAATGCTGCAATAGCTCCCGTTAAAGTAACTAGGAACAACCCTTTCTTAAGAATAGAATCCATAAACTCCCTCCTTAAATTTTTGTTTATGTTTTCTTATCTTTTGTAAATATTACAGAATTGTTACATATGTTACGCGTTTATTATATCATCTTTTTTTTGGTTGTCAAGGTTATTTTTCCCTGTTTCTCTCGCCATATTATGTCCATATTTTTCCATAATATACATTATATTCCTGAATTATATTACAAAATTATTACATTTTAAGGATAAACGTTGACAGCTGTCTTTTTTCGCCCTATACTAATTATAATAATCATTACTATTATTGAAAGGGGGATATCCATGGCAACATTAAAATACAGCAGACAGCGTGCCTCAATAAAAGAATATTTAATGCAGACCCATGAACATCCTACTGCCGATACCGTATACCTTCACGTAAAAAAGGAATTTCCGCATATTAGTTTAGGTACCGTTTACCGCAATTTGAATCTCCTCGCAGATATGGGAGAAGCCGTTAAAATTCCTACCCCAGATGGAGGGGACCGTTTTGACGGAGATACACATCCCCACTATCATGTAATATGTACCTCTTGCGGAGGAGTAAGTGATTTAATGATGGACAAGGAACATATACGATCGATCAATGAACTTGCAGAGGCAAATTTTGACGGCACCATTGAGCATCACAATACATTATTTTATGGGACCTGCGCAAAATGCTGCCGTAACCCGCACTAAACATTCCCGTCAGATAACATAGTCTGTTCCGAAATAATGTATTTATCACAAAATATCTGGATGAGAAAAAATTCGGATAAAACTTTAAAAAATGGTAAAATATACATTGACACAGAGTTTTAATTGTGTTATTTTAATATTAATAACAATTACTAATATTAATATTATAAATAAAAGAAGAAAAGGAGAATTTATTATGAAGAAATTTGTATGTACAGTATGTGGTTATATCCATGAAGGAGATGCAGCTCCGGACAAATGTCCGGTCTGCGGTGTCGGTGCTGACAAGTTTAAAGAACAGACAGGCGAAAGAGAGTGGGCTGCTGAACATGTTGTGGGCGTAGCAAAGGGCGTAAGTGAGGATATTATTGCTGACCTTCGTGCAAACTTTGAAGGTGAATGCTCAGAGGTTGGTATGTATCTTGCAATGGCAAGAGTTGCTCACAGAGAAGGCTATCCGGAGATCGGCTTATATTGGGAAAAAGCTGCTTATGAAGAAGCAGAGCATGCTGCAAAATTTGCAGAGCTGCTTGGTGAGGTAGTAACTGACAGTACAAAGAAAAACCTTGAGATGAGAGTTGATGCTGAGAATGGCGCTACAGCTGGTAAGTTTGACCTTGCAAAACGCGCTAAGGCAGCAAACCTTGATGCAATTCATGATACCGTGCACGAGATGGCTCGTGATGAGGCAAGACACGGAAAAGCATTTGAAGGATTATTGAAAAGGTATTTCGGATAATAAGTAAACCTGTAAAATCAGGGAAACACGATAATTTAAGGGAATCAGCTCATGCGGCCGGATTCCCTTTTTTATGCAGACGGCTGTATAAAAAACTGTGCATAAAGATTAAAATTTGTTCTTTAAACTTCATTTCGAAGACGATCAACGAATCTTCCGACTCTGCCGATTGCCTCCTTTAAATCTTCAAGTGAATATGCGTAAGAAATCCGAATATAGCCTTCCCCGCTCTCACCAAACGCACTTCCCGGAACTACAGCCACCTTTTCTTCCCCTAAAAGCCTTGTGGCGAACTCCTCAGAAGACATACCGAACTCCTGAATACTTGGAAATACATAAAATGCACCAAACGGTTCAAAACAATCTAACCGCATCCGTTTAAACTCATGCATCAGATAACGGCGCCTCTGATTATACGCCGTACGCATCTCCTGCACCTCGTCACTGCAATTTTTAAGCCCCTCTATCGCTGCATACTGGCTGTTAGTCGGAGCACAAAGAATCGCATATTGATGGATCTTTACCATCTGTGTTATAATTTCCTCCGGTCCGCATACATATCCCAGTCTCCATCCGGTCATAGCAAATCCTTTTGAGAATCCATTTATAACCAGTGTCCTTTCTTTCATACCCGGAAAAACCGCAATAGATACATGATCACTCTTATACGTAAGCTCCGAATAAATCTCATCTGACAACACAAACAGATCATGTTTTTTTATTACTTCAACAAGGGGCTCTAAGTCCTCTTTTGTCATAATAGCCCCTGTAGGATTATTCGGGAAAGGAAGCACTAAAATCTTTGTCTTTGGTGTAATCGCCGCTTCCAGCTCCTCCGCTGTCAGCTTAAATTCGTTCTTCTGCTGAAGCGGAATTACAACCGGTACTCCGTCTGCAAGAACTACACAGGGCAGATAAGACACATAACAGGGCTGCGGAATCAGCACCTCATCACCCGGATCCAGCATTGCCCGCAGTGCAATATCAATTCCTTCACTTCCACCGACTGTTACAATTACTTCGCTATTAAAACTATATTTTACTTGAATTTTTCCGGCCAAGTATCTGCATATTTCTTTTTTCAAATCCTTAAGTCCTGCATTCGAAGTATAAAAGGTTCTTCCTCTCTCCAGGGAATAGATTCCTTCCTCCCGGATCCGCCATGGCGTATCAAAATCCGGTTCTCCAACTCCCAGCGAAATTGCATCCGGCATCTCACTTACAATGTCAAAAAATTTACGGATACCTGACGGTTCAATACTCACTATTTTTTTCGATAATGGATTTCTCATTACGGTGTCACCGGTATCCTTTCTGATTTACTCTTATGTGTCATCATAGTTCCATGGTCTTTATATTTCTTTAAGATAAAATGTGTCGTAGTACTGATGATTTCATCCACCGGAGCAAGCTTTTCAGATACAAATCTTGACACCTCCAGCAGAGTCCTGCCTTCTAATGTAATTAAAAGATCATAGCCTCCAGATATAAGATACGTTGCTGATACCTCTGGATAATTACAGATTCTCTCTGCAGTCCTGTCAAATCCCCGTTCGCGCTGCGGAGTTACCCGCACCTCTATTAATGCATTCAGTCTGTCATCTCCTGCCTTATCCCAGTCGATAAGCGTATGATATCCACAGATAATTTTTTCCTTTTCCATATCCGCAATTTCGTTTGCCACCTCAGCCTCTTCAAGTCCTAAAAGAACTGCCAGCTCACCTAAGTCTGCCTTGCTGTTTGTCTCTAAGTATTTTAGTATCTGTTTCCTATTATCCTGCATAATTTTCCTCCATAAATAATTTATTTAATTCATCCGGCGCCGGGCGGTCGATATAACGAATGTCCTCCCCGTTTCGAATGATTTTATCATGATTGTCTGTCAGGCTTCCGATTATAGCTGCCTCTATGTGCTTTTTATGAAGTATATTCGTCAAAATCTCTCCATTATCTGTAATCATAAGCATACTTCCGCCGGAAGCAAGCTGATATGGATTCAGACAAAAATGTTCACATATTTCTATCGTCTCCTGTCTTATAAAAATACGTTTTAAACTTACATCCATGCCCAGTCCCGTCTCCTCTGACAATCTCCATAACGCAGCAAGAATACCTCCCCCGCCAATTTGGTATACTGCGGACACACCGGCATCTCTTGCAGCGCCTATCTCTGTCAAAGCAAATATTTCCGGCCTTAATTCTTCGATCTGTTTGAGAAAAAACGGTGTGAACCTTTTTTTTAATTCTTCCTGTTTTTTATCAACAATACGAAGCGTCCCTTCCAATCCTGCCCATTTTGTCATTACAATCTGCTGTCCCGGCAGAATTCTCTTGTTCTGCCAGGTTCCTGTTCCGGCGGCATGGACAGTTCCTGTTGCAATAATCATACACTCTGACAGCGCTGCATGCCTTTCCTCTTGTATGCCCTGAAGCTTTATCTGGCAGCTCCTGCAGGCTTTTTTTATTCCTTTTATAATTGTATATTTATTCGAATTAGGCATTTGAACCGGCAGTATAAGCTGTACACTGACACTGCCTGCTGCCGGGAAACCCACACCTTCCGCCGCCAGGTCATTTACCAGTGCAGCAACTGCATATATTCCTATATCCGGTTCACTGCCGCAGACCATCTTTGTTTTACATACCACATATCCCTTCTCAGTCTCTATCCTCATGTCTTTACCTCATATATTCATATGCTGTCCGCTTTATTACAGGCAGGGGAAAGCACTGACTACTGTCCCTGGGCAGCCGCATCATATATTTTCCCTTCATCCTGAGCTGCAATCGCCTCCTGCAGGCGGCTTACTGCTTCTGGATTCTCAGATTTTGTTCCAACAGATATGACTCGATCCGTTTTATTATACGTACTATTATTAATAATCTCCCGGCTTACTTCTTCTCCATCCTGATACACAATCTTCCAAAGTCTTGCTTCTTTACCCGTGTGTGCACTTTCCGTCGTCTGCATCGATCCGAAATCGGCTTCACTATCTACTTTATAGATAACTCCAGGTTCAACTGTAAGCACCGTCTCAGATTCATATTCTATAGTTCTGCCTTCTTCCCTCGTTTCTTTTCCATAAATTGCAAAGCACAGCTGATTAGCACCGTCAATCTCTGCATGAATATAAATAGGCGTATCGTAATTATTTTTGAAAACGAAGTCCTTAAAGCCTTCTGCTATTGCTGCATCTCTGGAAGGCGCAACATAGCTTACCAGCATAGAATGTGGATACCGCTCCACAATCTCCAATTCGGCGTATAATACTGCATTATACAATGTTGTAGAAACCTGGCATACACCTCCGCCGTAGCTTTCTACGACCCTTCCATTCTCATAGGATGCACCCGGAACATAACCATTTTCTTCATCATAGGGGCCTGTAGCCTCATATACCGAAAGCTCTTCTCCTGGCATCAGTAATGTACCATCCAGCTTCTCTACACCGGCTGCCAGATTCTGCCATCGTTCTCCTTCTCCCGCATCTGTGGAAAAGGATCCCAGCTCATCTTGTATACTCTCCAGATCCTCCGCTTTAACCGACGGCTCCTCCTTTTCCATATCAGCTTTCACAGAAAAAATCTTATGATCCCAATTCTCGTTTAGATAATTCTCTATTTTATTTATAGATGCCTCAATATCTATAGTTTCTCCTGTCTTCTCCGGCTTAATTGTGATTCCGGAAGCTTCCCAGAAAATCGCTGCATCCTCTGCGCGGCCGGCAAGCGGAAGCATACGTTCTGTCAAAATGCTTTCTGCAGCTTCTCTCTCCAGAACATACTCCTCTTCAATCATAAACTTATTCTTTTCCAGATGCTGAAGCCTCCAGAAGCGTTCCCAAAGACTTCCTTTCTTTCCGCTGCTCATAGCCTTATCCACAATTTTATCTATATCCTTATAAGCCAGCCCAAGTTCGCCCAAAGTACCTTCCGCCGACTGCGCTCCTACCTTCACAGAAAATGCAAGCTCTCTATCCTTGTCAAGCTGGCTTTTAAGAGCTTCCTCTGCTTCTTTTCTTTTCATGCCCGACAAGTCCACATTTCCTGCATAGATATTTTTACATATCTCATCCTTCGGATACTTTGAAACATATCGATGAAGCACAAAATAAGAAATACTAAGTATTAAAACAATACATACAAAAACAAGGCCGGCTGTCATCTGTCTTCTGCGCCGCCTGCGTCTTGCCGGCTTTTTATATTTTCTTGTTTCCTTTTTTTGTGGCATTTTCTATACCTGCCCTCTCGTTCTATAAAATCGAGTGCCGAAAATTACCCCGCAAGATAAGGTATAATAGATGTCGCCATCATAGCTGCAATAACTATCATAATAACAATTGCTATGATTCTTCTTGTCTTCTTATCATTAAAATTCATATTCATCACCTTTTTCTATCATACACGTTCTTGCCTCCTGATTCAATGGATTTCTCCACTTGTAATCAAAAAGTAACAACTTTCCCATAACCGGAAAATACTCTATATGTGTCATTTTACGCATTTGGTTCTTGTCATATAACTCATATCCCCGCAGATAACGAGACTTTAATTTTTCTTTTTCATAAAATTTTCGAAGAAATTCCTTCCCAACATAATATGGTCCTGCAAATTCAGGACGCGTCTTTGCATTTTCCCGGAGATAATAATCGTAAATTAACTGCTCCTGCATATATTTCCTATCTTCTGGAAAGGCCTCTGTGAGAAAGTCCAGAAATATTTCATAGCGTCTGCTCCTCTTGTGCTCGACTTCCAGATAATGATGTCTGTCATAATACTGCCACAGCTTCTGATACAGCCTGTAGGGAGACAGCTTTTTCTCCTCCAATGCCGCCAGAGTATGGGTAAACTGCCCGCTGTTATAGTAAACCTCCACCATCTCCTCGACACCTTTAAGCTCTGATATATCCTCATAGGACAGCCACTTTGTATATAACACCTCATATGGCGGAGTATCCCGGTATACAAGCCCGTACTCTTTCTTATTTTCCTCCATATAAGAACCTTTCAGCACCTTTAGAAATCCAAGCTGAAGTTGGTCGGGCTTCATTGCATACACTTTATTAAAGGAACATGCAAAGCTTTTTATATCCTCAAAAGGAAGCCCGGCTATCAAATCTAGATGCTGGTGTATATTTCTGCGCTCCCAAATACGCTTCACATTTTCCTTTATCTTCTCCAGATTCATGCTTCGATGAATTTCCCGGATCGTATCAGGATTGGCAGACTGCACACCGATTTCCAGCTGAACAAGACCCGGACGCATACTTTCAAGAAGGATAAGCTCATCCTCATTTAACAAATCTGCCGATATTTCAAAATGAAAATTCGTGATTCCATTATCGTGCTCCGCTATATAACGCCAGATTTCTAATGCGTGATCATGTCTGCAGTTAAAGGTTCTGTCTACAAACTTCACCTGCGTTACCCCGCAGTCCAAAAAGAACTGAAGCTCACGTCTGACTAATGAAAGGCTGCGGAATCTCAGACGCTTGTCCACAGACGACAGACAATAGCTGCAGGAAAAAGGACAGCCTCTGCTTGTCTCATAATAGATAATTTTATTCCGAAGTTTTTCAATATTTTTACTATTGTACACAAACGGCAGTTCATCCATCGGAATCGTTCCGCGCCAGGGCGTTTCTGTCACTTCTCCTGCTTTATTGCGGAATGTAATTCCTTCTACTGTCTCCGGCAGAATTTCCTCTAGATATATACGGCATACATCAGCAAATACCGCCTCTCCTTCCCCCTTCATGACTCCTTTTACCTGCGGCAGTTCACAAAGCACCTTACATGCATCATAAGACACCTCCGGACCGCCGAGCCAAATATCTGTATCAGGTCTAAGCTTTTTAAATTCTCTCAATATATTTTTTATATAAGCGGCATTCCAGATATAGCAGGAAAAACACAGCACATCCGGATGCCTGCGGTAAAGATCGGTAAGAATATAATCCGGATGTTGATTAATGGTATACTCTGCAAACTCTATCTGAAGACCAGCATGAACCACATGCCTCTTGGCATATGCCTTTAGATTCCGAACAGCCAAGTTTGAATGAATGTACTTAGCGTTGACGGCAGTGAGTAATATTTTCATAGAAATCTCCCTTTTTTCCAATTGGGGACGGGGTAAAATTAAAAATACCCCGTCCCCGCCCATTGACTTTTTCTCAAAAACAGGTTAAAATATAAACTCGTGCAGCCGGGGTGTTAGCGGTACCTTGTACCTGCAATCCGCTACAGCAGGGGTGATGTTGCGCAGAGGGCATTGATTTGCGAGGCTGCCCTCGGAAAGTGGCGCTGATGTCTGGGTCTCACGCGACGGAAATCTGTGAACCGTGTCAGGTCGGGAACGAAGCAGCACTAAACAGAATCTTCCGGGTGCCGTGAGGGTGCCTGGGCTGAGTTAACTGCCGAGGTAACGCTTGTGAATCCATGTTCGAAGCGTAACGCACGAAAAGAAGAAAATATTTTCACATTTTCTTCTTTTCGCGAAGCTCTTTAAAAAATGTCTTCATCATCTGACTACACTCTTCTTCCAATATTCCCGTTGTAAGCTCTGTCTGATGATTGAATTCCTTCATCTGCAGAAGATTTAATATAGAACCGGCGCAACCTGCCTTCGGATTCATACAGCCTATTACTACTCTTGTCATACGTGACTGCACTATTGCTCCTGAACACATCTGACACGGTTCAAGTGTTACATACATAGTACATTCCTCAAGACGCCAGTCATTCATCTTTTTACTTGCTTTTTTTATTGCAATCAATTCTGCATGGGCAAGCGTATTCTTGTCAGTGGTTCTCCGGTTATATCCCCGCCCGATAATTTTTTCTTGATATACAATTATACAGCCAATCGGTACCTCACCTATAGCATATGCTTTTTTTGCTTGTTTAATGGCTTCCTTCATATATTTTTCATCTGCTGTTTTCATTTTCCCTTGCCTATCGGGCGTTAGTCCTCCGTCTTACCTGCCTGCACCAATACCCAAAAAGCTCCTCCTTATTACACTCCTCCGGCTTGAGAGAAAGCTTCGTCTCTTCTGCATTTATAAACTCCGGAAAACCAAATCCTTCTGCCGCCCTGGCCTCCTTTTCATGATAAATACCCGGCACGCCAAGCTTTAGAACTGTTCCGTTATCAAGCAGAACCAAATGCCGGTAATTATAATATCCATGCAGGAGAAAATTATTATTTGCAAGCCTCCACTCACAGCGTGGAAGCATGGTAATATCCTTTCTCTGAAGCTTTGTTACCTTCCATACAGGTGTTCCTATACTATTTGTACGGTTCATGTCGCCTGCATTAACTATACTATCTGTATTTTCCGTATCATATGCAGCCATCTCCGGCGCAGATACCTCCCCGCACATCTCATTACATGATACTTCATCTGCTTCGGCAGGAGCCTGGATCATCGGCTGTTCAAACGACGGCGCTTCTGAAGAGGTATCTGGCACATTCTCCCGCTGCTCCTCGATTTCATCCTGCGGATATTTCGCTGACTCAATGTCTGCATCCGCATTTATGCCTTCTTTCTGGAGCATACTTTCCGGCCGTGACGGATTTTCCTGTTCTACTATATTTCCATCTTGTGCTGCATTACTCTTTTCTCCCTGCCATATCTGCATTTTCTCTATATCAACAAAAGCCTCATCCCAGAGTGCCGCAAATCTATGATTTCCTGAGCCTTCCAGCAGCACGCCATTCACCTTTTCATAATTCTGCGGCACACCTACATCTTCTTTTGTATATCTCAAACGATAATTAAGTGCCGGCCCCATATAACCGATTTCTCCCTGAAGGACTCCTATACATTTCTCCCCTTCCGCATAAAACAGATATACTTGAAAGCTGCTTCCGGCTTCTATACGTAGCCCTTTTCCGTGAATATGCAGTATACATTCTCCTTCCTCCTGCTCCACCTTTACAAAACCTACATTCCGTTTTCTTTTTCCCTGTTCGTATTCATACAAATATCGAATAAATCGTTTCAAGATGCCACTTCCAATCTTGTGTCATTTATCACAATCTATTCCGAAAACTCTGGAAAAATACCAATCGGAAGATTTTATACTTTTATACAATCGCTTTCAGCTCCTGATATAGACGTTTTGCATAGCTGTCCGTCATACCACATATATAATCTGTCACCAGAAGAAGTCTTAAATAAAGTTTTTCCGATTCACTTTTTCCGTTTGCATGATAGTGATATGCCTTTTTATAATTACTGGAAATAAATGACACTATCCGATGATCTATAGAATTAAGCCTTACCCCTTCATCATCATAGTGAATAATGGCAGCTGCAAATCTGTCCATCAGAAAATCAATCATGGCGGCTTCCGCAACCTCCATGCGGTAAATATCTCCTGACGTAAATACTTCCTTATATGCCAAATCTCCGAGCAGCTTCATAAGCTTTTCTGCAAACGTGCGGTAAAACAAATCATGTCCGAATCCCCCCTTCATAATAGACTCATAATTTGATGTAAATCCGTACGTCGCACAATTAATTAAAAATCCCTGTACCCTCACAATCCAGTTCTTAACGGCATACTCCTCCGGCTTCTCAACCTTCTTTTCCTGTCCCCGCATATACAGCTCCTCCAGCTTATCTGCCGGTCTGAAGGAGCCGCTGCGGTCCCCATCCTCGGTCTGTATTCTTTGCAGCTCTTCAAACAACTTATAATAACTAAGATATCCTTTTATAAAAGCATCCTCAATGTCTGCTGTCTTATATGCAATATCATCTGCTGCTTCTAAGATAAAGGTCAGAGGATGTCTGCTTCCGTTTGTTCCTGTCTCCCTTTGAATTTCTTCAAAAATATCCATATCTGCATAATAGTATCCCATTTTTTTATCCTTAATATTTCCCGAATTCTTATCAATTCTATCTGAAGAAACAGGATATTTTACAATTGTATTCAACAGCGCATAAGTCAGATTCATGCCCTGCTCATCCACAAGAAAATGAAGCTTCGTTACGAGACGAAGCGCCTGTGCATTTCCTTCAAAATGATAGAAATCTTCTCTCATCTGCGGTGTAAGCACCTCGGCAATCGGTGCTCCATGATATTTAAGAATCGGAAGCTTTCTTTCAAACCATTCCCTGATTGCCGTCTCCCCGAAATGCCCAAAAGGAGGATTTCCAATATCGTGGATCAGTCCTGCACACTGGAGTATGCTGCAGATATCTTCCTTCATACGCGGTGTAAATCCTAAATCTTTCTTGTAAACTAAAATATTTTCCCCAATATTCTGCCCAAGAGATTTTGCAAAAGACGACACTTCCAGTGAATGCGTCAGCCGTGTTCTGATAAAATCACTCTTGTCCAGTGGAAAAACTTGTGTTTTATCCTGAAGTCTGCGAAAAGAAGCACTCCCAATAATCCGATGATAATCCTTCTCAAATTCACTGCGTAAATCTGTGTTTTTCATATACCTGCTTTTATTCGCCGCCCCTCTGCTCCGCTTGGGCGATAACAGCTGTTCCCAATTCATATGCCCTCATCTCCCGTATTATAAATTTTTTATCAAAAAGTCTGTTCTAACAAATCAATCAATAAAAATAGGGGATTCATAGTCCTTCCCAAGCAGTGCCTTTTTGCGTTCCTGATACCCTAAAAATGCCCATTCTGTCATATCTGTCCAACAATGTTGTGCCCGGTCATATACCTGCACATAGCCGATCCGTTCCGAATGCATACGAACACTATTTGTCTCATATTCTTGGCCCGTATACGGATTCACATCTCCAAGTCCAGACTCATCCTTTTGCTCCTCCTGATCTATTGTATCTGTCGATTCCTCCCGCTCTGCCGTATCCTGAGACTGCATCTGAAACCATTCTTCCTCTTCCGACGGCCTTTCTGTCTCCTTCTCCCTTTTGTGACGATGGAGATAGCCTTTAAGACCATAGCTTCTTCCGTCATTTTCAGATATATCACTTTTTAAAGGCTTTTTCGTCTCTGACTCCAACGCATCTATTTCAGAAAGGAGCTCCTCTACCGTATACTCCTCTGGAAGAGCAGCGCTCCCCTGCGCCACTGCGGCATCAAGTCTTTCATTCATATCCAATAATTCTCCGACCGTAATATCACGCTCACCCGTCTTTTCTTCAGATACATAAGACGTCTCTTCCCTCTTATATGAACTTAAACCACTGCCGGCTGCATCCTCTAAAATACTCAAATGCAGAGGACAGCCCAGAATCTCTGCAATCATCCGCATGTCCTGTTCCTGAAAATTATCTCTTGAAAGCCGCTGTGTCAGATTCTGACGGGACATCTTTTTTCCGGTATGTTCTTCAATAAGCTCTGCAAGCTCTTTAATCGTCATACCCTTACGGCTCAAAATAATCTTTACCTGCTCGCCAAATGTCAATTCCAGCATAATTTTCCCTCCTGTCAGCTGTAATTATGCCTATTCTTCAGACTTTATCACTTGTAAATAATTTCGTTTCTTGATAAACCCTTACTTTTCCTTATCTATTTTAACAAATCGCTATAGTTACGTCAACTAGGTTGCCTTTCCGGTTCCTTGGGATAAACTATTTTTCTATTCTATACTCGCCACAATTCAACATTTTTCTATCATAAGCAATTATTTCATTTCCACACATAAAAACAACAGCCATCTTTTCTTCCTATTGCGGTGCATTTTTCCAGAAAACCATTGACAAAATGTCGTGAAAAACATTACTATTAGGGTTGATTTAAGATACCTAAAACACATATACAGCAAGGAGTCATAAGTCATGATTATTGTATTAAAACCACGTACTACAAAACAGGAAATTACCCGTGTGGAAAACATGGTTAAATCACGCGGGCTGGATACTCATATTATAGAAGGCTCCGAAATGACCATCATCGGATGTATCGGCGACACTACCCGGATTGATATGAAGCTTTTTGAGGTGGATCCTGCTGTCACTAAGGTCATGCATGTGCAGGAACCATATAAGCTGGCAAGCCGGGCATTTCACCCTGAAGATTCTATGGTCGATGTCTCAGGCGTCAAGGTAGGCTGCGGACACCTGGCATTGATTGCCGGGCCTTGCTCTGTAGAATCTGTGGAACAGGTTATGGAAATTGCTCAGGCGGCAAAGGCTTCCGGCGCGAATCTTCTGCGGGGCGGTGCATTTAAGCCGAGAACAAGCCCTTATGCCTTCCAGGGGCTTGGCCTTGAAGGCCTGGAGATTCTATGCGAGGTAAAACAAGAAACCGGCCTGCCTATTGTTACAGAGCTTATGTCAGCTGAATATTTAGACGTTTTTAACGAGAAGGTAGATTTGATTCAGATCGGCGCCCGCAATATGCAGAATTTTGATTTGCTCAAGCAGCTCGGCCAAATTGAACGGCCGGTTCTTTTAAAAAGAGGTCTGAATGCGACCTATGAGGAATGGTTTATGTCTGCTGAGTACATTATGGCTGCCGGAAATGAAAATGTAATTCTATGTGAAAGAGGTATCCGGACATTTGAAACCTATACAAGAAATACTCTGGATCTCCAAAGTATCCCTGTGGTACGTAAGCTTACCCACCTTCCGATTGTCGTTGACCCAAGCCATGCAGGCGGAAAGTGGTGGCTTGTAGAGCCGATGTCGAAGTCTGCTGTAGCAGCGGGAGCCGACGGTCTTATGGTCGAGGTACACAATAATCCCGAATGCGCACTGTGCGATGGGGCCCAGTCACTAAAGCCAAAAAAATATGATGAATTAATCCGTCAGATTTCCGGAATTGCTAAAGTCATCGGAAAGAAGGTAGATCTATGAAACTGCACGTAGAACTCGGCAAAAACAGCTATCCAATTTATATCGAAAATGGGCTTCTTAAGCATGCCCCTGATTACATCTTGGAAGTATTTTCCGGAAAAAAGATTATGATTATCTCTGATGACAACGTATATCCTCTTTATGGCGAAGAGCTCAAAAGCACTCTCTCTGCACAATATGAATGCTGCTCGCTTATTCTTCCTCACGGAGAATCTACAAAAAGCTTTCAAAGCCTTCCAGACATATACACCGCTTTATTAAACGCTAAATTGTCACGAAGCGACCTTATAATTGCTCTAGGCGGCGGCGTAATGGGGGACTTGGCAGGTTTTGCAGCCTCCAGCTATCTGCGCGGAGTAAAATTTATTCAGATTCCTACCTCTCTTCTGGCGCAGGTAGACTCCTCTGTAGGCGGTAAGGTTGCCGTAGATCTGCCCCAGGGCAAGAATTTGGTCGGTGCCTTTTACCAGCCGTCTTTGGTGCTCATCGATCCGACAGTGCTGTCCACGCTGCCGAAGCGCTTTATTCACGACGGCATGGGAGAAATCATCAAGGCCGGCTGTATCAAGGATTCTTCACTTTTTTCTTCTCTGGTATCCCACAGATCCTTTGAAGACCTGGAGCAAAAGCTCCCTGAAATTATCCACCGCTGTGTAGATATTAAACGAGCTGTCGTAGAAAATGACCAGTTCGATCTCGGAGAACGAATACTTCTTAACTTCGGCCACACACTTGCCCACACTATTGAGCAGTATTTTCACTATGAGCGAGAGAGTCACGGAGAGGCCGTTGCTGTCGGAATGTATCAGATTACTAGACTTTCTGAAAAACAGGGACTGACTGCCCCCGGTACCTCCGAACGTATTCTTGAGGCTTTAAATATCTATGGACTTCCTCATGCATGCGGACTGCCCCTTTCAGACCTGACAGAGACAATCACTCTGGACAAAAAAAATCTGGGCGGAAAACTCAATATTGTCCTGCTTCATTCCATTGGAGACAGTTATGTATATCCTGCTTCCGTTGACTTTTTTATAGAGAGTAATGAGAACCTTATCGTGTAACAAAAAATCCTATATTTTGTATTATTTTTTTTGTATGGAGGAATAAATGATGAGATTAGAAGGAAAAACTGCAATTATAACAGGTGCAGGCAGGGGGATAGGACGAGAAACTGCACTTGCAGCAGCAAAAGAGGGAGCCGTTACTGTTTGTGTAGCCAGAACACAGGCAGATCTTGACGAAACTGTACGTTTGATAGAAGAAAATGGAGGAAAGGCTGTCTCCCTGTCACGTGACCTGACAGATGCCTCTCAGGTACAGTCTATGGTCGATATTGTAGTTGAAAAATTCGGACGTATCGACATCCTTGTAAACAATGCCGGAGGATACCCTTCCGAAATCTATGATAAAATAGGCAGACAGGCCATCAAAATATGGGAATGGAGCGAGGAACAGTGGGACCAGATTATAAAAACCAATTTGAAGATCCCTTTTCTCTGCATCAATAAAGTAATCCCCGTTATGATACAACAGCAAAGCGGAGACATCGTAAGCATCTCCTCCCGAATGGGACGTATCGCCTCTCAGATGGGCGCATACGCCGTTGCTAAAGGCGGAATCATCACAATGACCAAAACTACTGCCATCCAGACACAAGAATTCGGTATTCGTGCAAACGCGGTGGCTCCTGGTATCGTAGATACTCCTGGACAGCGGGTTTATAATCATAACGTAGGACAGGATGATATTTCTATGGGCAGCGCCGCCGACGTAGCCAACGCCGTTATGTATCTTCTTTGTGATGCACCTAAGATCATGACAGGACAGGTATTGGATTTATTTACTACCGTATAAAAAATCCGTCATATTTTGTTCACAATTAATTTTCATTTTCAACATAGTTTTATCACACTTTCTGCTTATACTATAATTGTTCGAAAGAACAAAATAATTTTCTTTTTCATAACTTTTTCCTCAGGACTGCAACCTCCCAAATATGCAGTCCTTTTTAATTGGGGACGGGGTAAAACTCATTTTACCCCGTCCCCAATTTACTTTTACCCTGTCCCCAACACGTATAATTCATGCAGTGCGCGTGTAGCACAGATATATTTAAACTGCCGGAAGAATGGATTTTCCTTCTCGCCTCCGGTAATAAATACCTGATCAAATTCAAGCCCTTTCGCAAGATAAAAGGTGGTAACCGTAATGCCCTTTTTAAATATCGAGCTGTTTCTGTCTATATACGAAGTACTCCGGCATCTGCTTTTAAGATATTCATACGCCTCTATAGCTTCTTCCTCTGTCATCGTAAGCACAGCCGCAGTTTCATAGCCTTCTGCTCCCAGGCGCACTTCCTTTATAATCCTGTCATACATTTCCTTTCTGTCCCCGCAGAGCCATTCTGCAACTTCCTTTCCATGACGTTCTATATATTCAGGCTTAACTGCTCCAGATACCTTCTGAGCATAGACCGCTATCTCCACCGTATTACGGTAGCTTCTATTCATCAGAATCCGTCTTACCTTCCTTCCATATAGTTTAGGAAGAAACGTATATACATCCTGCTGTACAGAGTCTACAGTCTGGGCCTTATCCCCTAATATCGTCATGCTGCATGTAAATAGTCTCTCAAGAATTACATACTGCAGATATGAATAATCCTGCATCTCATCAATTACTAAATGCCGGATATTTTTCTGTACCTTTCGCTCTGTAAGACAATATTTCAGATATAATACCGGATATACATCTTCATAATTCAGCACCCTTTCTTCTGCAGCCGCTTCAGGCAGTGCAGGATATCCATGTTCTTTAAGAAACCAATTATAGATTACGTATATGTCCTTTGTTACATACATCTCCTCAAATCTTTTCCAGATATATTCCTGTCCTTCCTCCGGAAGCTCTCTTCCATAAAGCGTCTCCCACTCATCAATAAAATAATCCCGCACCGCATCCAGTCTTGACAACAGAGGAAGATTCATAAATTTATAATAGAAAAAATTCAATATTTCCTTTGCACTTTTCTGAATTCCTCGATACTCCACATCATGGAAATCTACTAATCTGTCTTCCAGCTCAACTAAAAATCCCTCTATCTCTCTGACAAATGCCTCTGACTGTTTCCAACGGAACCGTTCCTCTGCTTCCTTTTTAATACCCGCTATCTGCCTTTCAATCTGATGGTATCTGTCCTCGCAGTCAGCTGCAATTCCTTTAAGCTCCTGATAAGCAAATAAATCAAAGCTCATCTCCCTTATATTTTCTTCTCCGAGCTCTGGAAGAATATGGGAAATATAATCTGAAAATACTCCGTTCGGTGAAAGTATCAGTACATTTGACGAATTTAAGTTTTCTCTGTCATGATACAGAAGATATGCAATCCGGTGCAGAGCAACCGATGTCTTTCCGCTCCCTGCTGCCCCTTGAATAACAAGAATCTTATCCTTTGTATTACGAATAATCACGTTCTGTTCTTTTTGAATCGTCTGGACAATATTTTTAAGCTTTGTGTCACTATTTGTTCCAAGCTCAAACTTCAGAATATCATCATCAATTTTCATATCACTTTCAAATTCATACAGCATACGGCCGCCTCGGATTTTATACTGCCGCTTGGATAAAATCTCTCCCTGCAGTATACCTGCCGGCGCTTCATAAGACGCCGCTCCCTTGTCAAAATCATAAAACAGACCACTGACCGGCGCCCTCCAGTCATAAATAAGTGGTATCGTGCCCACCTCTTCTGCAAAATTTCCAATACCAATATAAAATGTCTCAGCCTCTTCCTCTCCGTCATAAAGGAAATCTACACTTCCAAAAAAAGGAGAATCCAGCATTCGCTTCATTCGCTGTCTTTTTTTCAGATACTCCTGATTCCGGTCTGCCTGAGAAAATAATGCCTGCTGATTATCATAATTCTCATACCCATACTGGTCCATTTCCGTGTAATTTTCCCAGTAATAGGCGTTCATATTCTCAATATCTTTTTGCAGCTCCTGTATAGTTTCACCTAAGCCTGCAATGTACACTTTCAGCTTTTCTATTATAAATGAAAGATACCTTTTTCCTCTGCTCATTCTTCATTTTATCCTTCCATTTGAAATGAATATTTTCATTATAATATACTCTCCATTTATTTGCAAAAATATATCCAGGCATTTATAATAAAAAATACAGCAATTTATCCGAACTGTAACATAAAAATTCATTTTCAGGAAACTTATGGGAATATTATGAATTATACATATATTTTAGAATGCCGTGACCATACCTTCTACACAGGCTGGACTAATGACATTAAGAAGCGCCTGAAGGCTCATAATGAGGGAAAGGGCGCCAAATACACAAAGAGCCGGCGTCCGGTAAAACTTGTGTATTTTGAAGAATTTGAGACAAAAGAAGAGGCCATGAGGCGGGAATACGCTATAAAACACATGACACGAAAGAAAAAGGAATCCTTAATTTCCGTCACTCATATGGGAAAAACAGCGGAATATCAGGTGGATAACAGGTAAATACAAAAAAGCACAGGACAAGTATGAGCCAGCCCGCGTACGTAACTGTTATAGAGGGCACAATGTGCAGATGCTCTGCTGTCTTATGCATACTCTTTAAAGAAACCCATACTCCTGCAAAGAAAATCAATATATCCATTATTAGAAAATTTTTGCCTATACATCCGGTATATGTATAAAATAAAGCAATAATAGAAACCATTCCGCATAGAACAGAAATTCCGCTATAATAAAAATACGCGGCCGGTTTCGGTTTTTTTCTTATATAATTCCAAATCATTTGAAAAAGAAATGGAAAAAACAAAAGCTTTAAATGTTCCCATGTTGATTCATTTACCGGACAAAATAACGCGGTAACCGCACTGCCTGTCCATTCATATAGGAAATGATTCAATACACCGGCTGCAGCGAGAAAAAAAAATTCTTTGACCATATGCCTCACCCCATTTACTAATATATGAATAGAAATATGGAAATATAACCATAAATTGAAAAATTTAAGAAAAACCCCTTGCATTCCCGGAAAAACTGTTATATAATAGCACTTGCGTTAAGGAAATCATAAGATATAGTATATGATTTATATGCGCGATTAGCTCAGTTGGTAGAGCACCTGACTCTTAATCAGGGTGTCCAGGGTTCGAGCCCCTGATCGCGCAGTAGAAATCACTGTTTTTGGAGGTAGCTTAAAACTCCGGGGACGGTGGTTTTTTTTACTCCGATTCTTTTACCTTGATAAAAAATAAACTTGAAACAAAATATTTTCACCTTAGTTTTCCTGCATCCAATTCAAAAAAATGCACCGGGCGATATATCTTTTATCGACCGGCACACTTTTTATATTCTGTATGCTTATATAATATTTCAGGCTCAAAGTGTTCCCGCCTGCGGCTGTAATTTCCGCCCTTACTCAGACAGATAATCCACCGGGTTTACCGGCTGGCCATCCTTTCTCATTTCAAAATATACATTACAGCCTTCCACACTGTAATATTTTGTAGGCTGGCTTACATACCCAAGCACGCTTTTGGCTTCAACCTGATCTCCTACCTTTACCGGAACCTCTTTCAGCTGGCCGTAAAACAGTTCATAGCCGTTTCCAATGTCTACATTTACTGTTGTTCCTGTTTCAGCTGTTACATCAATAGACTTTATAATTCCAGGAGCCCCGCTGATAACCTGATCTCCTTCAGCGCCGGAAATAATCAGTGCCGGATTATACTTATACTGGTCCAGTGTGGAAAAATAGACTGTCTTGTCCATACTGAAGTTAAGAAGTATTGTTCCGTCTACCGGCCAGAGAAGCTTGCTGCTGTCATCAAAATATACTGCACTGTTTCCTGCTGATGCAGCCTGCGCATCTATACTGGCATTCGAACTTTCTTCCTTCTTTTCTGTATCATCATTCTCCGTGTTACTGGAATCAGCCTCTGGTTTTGTATTGATAACCAGCTTTTCTGCTTCGCCGCTTGCTTCCTCTGTTTCTTCCTTTTCCTTATCTTTTGTCATATTTTTGGCTTCTTCCATTGCTGCCATTCTTTCCTTCTGCTGTGTTTTCTTATAATCCCTAAGTGTATATGTTCCGACTATCGCAATCGCTGCTACAAAACACAAAACTGTTGCGACGGCAGCACTGTTTTTTCTTTTTGGTCTTTGCCTCTGCTTCATTTTTTATCACCACCTCTGACTTTATTTTTGCCAGAACGCGATGTACTTATTCATTTCCAGTAACAATCTCCGCCACTTCCTGAAGATTTGTTCCTTCAAAAAAATATTCTAATATAGAAGCTGCATCTTCCCCTTCTTTTGCCATTTCATTTGCCGTATACTGACTCATGCCCAATCCATGGCCGACACCTCTTGTCGTAATTCTAAGTTTTCCATTATATTTTTGAAGTGTAAAGCAGCTGGAAGCAAGATGATAATTCGTCCGAAATTCTTCTCCGCTTATTGTTTCCCCGCCTACAGTCACATTAAGCACATACCCTGCAGTATCGCAGGTTCCTATTTCTGCTTCCATATCATCAATTGTCACCGTCTGTATCTGTTCAGCGGCCTCTATATCATATGGGCATTCTACAATTTTTAAATACGGATAGCTTTCATCTCCTAATGCCTCGCTGCCGTCACGGGTACTTCCATTACTAAGTCTAAAAAATGGCGTTATTGCAAGATTTCCATCATAAGTCACGACTTGCCCCTCTGTCTCCTCCCAGGCATTTTTAAGCTTTTTATAATTAGAAGCATATTTCGCTGCTCCCCATGCCTCCTCCATCTGTTTCTGCGTCCAAAAGCTGTCTTCAAGGATAGTTTCACTGCCTCCACTCTGGATTTTACTATATATATCTGTCCGCACAAGAATAGCCTGTGCCTTTAAAGCTTCTTTTTTATAAGAAACAGGTATCTCCTTCGCCAAAATTCCAATTCCATATTCCTGCATAGGTATTTCTGTTGTGCCCGATTCCGTTTTTACCTTCACACGCGTCTCATTTACATAGGAAGAAGAGACCATGCTTGGCCCATTTAGAAATACCGTGACTATATAAGGCAGCAAAACAATAATCGTAACATAACATACAAAATGTTTCATTTTCAGACGCATAAAAATACCCTCCCATACACTTTATGGAAGGGCAGCCTATTTTATTCCTTAATTATTATTATATTTTTTTAATCCTTTTATCTATCTCCTCCTGCTGCCTGTCTATATACAGCATCTATCTCCTCCTTTGTTGCGAGATTCTCGGAAAAAGCACTTGCGCTTCCTGCCGCAAGCCCCATATAAAACGCATGTCTGTAATCCTGTTTCTCCATATATCCAGCCATAAAGCCTGCCGTCATAGAATCTCCGGCACCCACTCCGTTAACCAAAGTTCCCTTCGGCGCCGGGGCATCATACACCATACCGTCAGCCGCAATAAGAACGGCGCCTTCTCCGGCCATGGAAATCAATACATTCTGAGCTCCCTTTTCCTGCAGTCTTCTTCCATAAGGCATAACCTCTTCTCTTGTTTTTAAACGGACTCCAAAGATTTCTCCCAGCTCATGATTGTTGGGCTTTATCAAAAAGGGGCTGTATGGAAGCACCTTTAAGAGCAGGTCTCTCGTAGCATCTACAATAATCCGGACTCCCCGCCCTTTAAGAGCTTCCATAATATTCTGGTATGTATCATCAGGCATGGAAGCCGGAATACTGCCGGATAAGAAAAGCACGTCACCGTTTCCCAGTTGATTCAGCCTGTTCATAAGCTGCTGCCGTTTCTCTTCGCTTATATTCGGACCCTGTCCGTTAATCTCTGTTCCGTCGATGGATTTTAATTTCAGATTGATTCTCGAAAATCCTTCCTCAAGCCGGATAAATCCATTCTCTACACCCATATTCTCAAGCTTTCTTATAATCTCTTCTCCAGTAAAGCCTGCCGTAAAACCAAGTGCCGTACTCTGAATTCCAAGATTCTTAAGCACAATTGATACATTAATTCCCTTTCCTCCAGGCAGCATAAGCTCAGAATCCGTACGATTTGTAAGTCCAAGCTTAAAATCATCTACAGATACAATATAATCTAATGATGGATTGAATGTCACGGTGTAAATCATCAAAATTACTCCTCGTCTATTCTTCTACATGAATCGGTGTCAGATGCCAAATGTCATCAATATATTCCTGAATTGTCCGGTCAGATGAAAATTTACCGCAGCATGCTGTATTAAGGAGTGCTTTCTTAGCCCATCCTTTCCTGTCTTTGTAGGCTTCTTCTACCTTCTTCTGTGCCTCGGCATAAGCCCGGAAATCCTTCAGGATAAAATACATATCTGCACGGTCATTTCCCTTTTTATTCAAAAGAGAATTATAAAGATCACGGTACATTTCCCTATTTCCATTTGCATAGTCACCATTAACCAGCTGGTCCACAACCCGGCGTATTCCGGCATCACTATTGTAGATTTCTATCGGATTATAGCCTCCGTTCTGCTCATAGCTTATAACCTCATCAGAGCTTAATCCAAAGATAAATGCGTTCTCTGCCCCGACCTCTTCTACAATCTCTACGTTAGCGCCATCCATCGTTCCGATTGTGGGTGCACCATTCAGCATGAATTTCATATTGCCGGTTCCTGACGCTTCCTTAGATGCTGTAGATATCTGCTCACTGACATCTGCCGCCGCAAAAATCCATTCTGCATTTGATACACGATAATCCTCGATAAATACAACCTTAAGTTTTCCATTAATGCTCTGATCATTATTTACAACATCCGCTACAGAATTAATAAGCTTAATAATCTGTTTTGCGCGAATATATCCTGCCGATGCTTTTGCACCAAAAATAAATGTTCTAGGATAAAAGCTCATCTCCGGATGCTCCTTTATCTCATTATATAGATACATAACATGCAGAATATTCAAAAGCTGACGCTTATATTCATGAAGTCTCTTAACCTGCACATCAAAGATAGATCGCGGGTCAACCTCAACTCCATTATGTTCTTTTATGTATGCAGCCAGACGCACTTTATTTTTATACTTTATGTCCATAAATTCTTCAAGCGCTCTTTCGTCTTCTGCCAGAGGCTTTAAGCCCTTCATCAGAGAAAGATCTGTAATCCAGTTCTTTGTTCCAAGCTTTTCTGTTACCCAGTCTGCCAGCAGATGATTTCCGTGCATAAGAAAACGCCTCTGAGTAATACCATTCGTCTTGTTATTGAATTTCTCCGGCATCATTTGATAGAAATCCTTAAGTTCCTGATTCTTTAAAATCTCTGTATGAAGTCTTGCAACTCCATTTACAGAATATCCTGCCACAATTGCCAGATGCGCCATCTTTACCTGCCCATCCCGTAAAATTGCCATTTTCCGGATTTTCTGCTCATCTCCCGGATACTGCGCCTGTATCCTGAGAATAAACCGGCGGTCAATCTCCTGTATAATCTGATAGATTCTAGGAAGAAGTCTTGAGAATAAATCAATCGGCCACTTTTCCAGAGCCTCTGCCATGATGGTATGATTTGTATATGCACAGGTCTTTGTTGTGATTTCCCAAGCCTCATTCCAGCCAAGTCCCTCCTCATCAAGCAGAATACGCATAAGCTCTGCTACGGCAACCGTTGGATGTGTATCATTCATTTGAAAGGTTACCTTTTCATGCAGCTTTGTTATATCATCATGTGTTCTCTTATATTTTGCAACTGCTGCCTGGAGGCTGGCAGATACGAAGAAATACTGCTGCTTTAGACGCAGCTCTTTCCCTGCGTAGTGGTTGTCATTCGGATACAGCACTTCAACAATATTCTTTGCCAGATTCTGCTGCTCGACAGCCTTATGATAATCTCCTCTGTCAAAGGATTCCAGCTGAAAATCTACAATCGGCTCCGCATCCCAGATACGAAGAGTATTCACTACATGATTGTTATATCCTACAATCGGATAATCGTATGGAATTGCCAGAACAGACTCATAATTCTCCTGTACAAAACGTGTGCGGCCTGTCTCATCATCATATTCTACACGAATATTTCCTCCGAAACGTACCTCCTTTGCATACTCTGGTCTTCTAAGCTCAAATGGGTTTCCGTCTTTGAGCCAGTTATCAGGCGTTTCGATTTGATATCCATTCTCAATTTTCTGTTTAAACATACCATAACGATACCGAATACCGCATCCATATGCCGCATAGCCAAGTGTTGCAAGAGAATCCAAAAAACAGGCTGCTAGACGTCCAAGTCCACCGTTTCCAAGCGCCGGATCCGGTTCCTGATCTTCAAGTATATTCAAATTTATGCCGAGCTCATCAAGCGCTTCTTTTACCTCGCGGTAAGCAGTCATATTAATTAGATTGTTTCCCAGAGCTCTTCCCATCAAAAACTCCATAGACATATAGTAAACCATCTTCGGATCATCCACCTTATGTCTGTTCTGTGTCTTTATCCAGTCATCAATGATGACATCCTTTACTGCATAGGATACTGCCTGAAATAGCTGCTGCTCCGTTGCTTCATCAATATCCTTTCTAAATAACTGCCTGACACTTGATGCAACCTCTTTTTTGAATTTTTCTTTCTCAAATCTGGGGTTATACATTATTCCTACTCCTTTCCTATTCCTTCTCAACACCAAGAATTACTTTTTCTCCGTTAATTTTCCACTCTTTTATATAACCAGATGCATTCATCTTAGTAATCTTGAGCGCCAGTGTTTCTTCACCGATTGTATCTGCATTTGCTGCAAATATTTTTTCAGCTTTTTCTGTTCCCTCATACGTAATCTGGATTTTATCCATTACCTCAAACCCGGCTTCCTTACGCATTGTCTGAACCTTGCTGATAATCTCACGGACAAAACCTTCCTCCAGAAGCTCTTCTGACAAATTTGTATCCAGCACAACTGTAATTCCATTATCGTTTTCCGATACATAACCTTCCATCTGCGCCGTCTCAATCAAAAGATCCTCACGGAGCAACGTAATCTCTTCTCCATTTACATTAAGCTTTAAGCATTCTGTCTCATTTAGCTCATCCATTGCAGCATTGCCGTCAATAGAAGAAAGCGCTCCTTTTATGCCGCCTAACATTTTACCATATTTCGGACCTACTGTCTTTAGCTGAGGTTTGAAAGAATATGAAGTAAAATCACGTACTTCTTGTGTAAATGTCATAGTTTTTACATTTAACTCATCTTCTACTATTTCTTGATAAAATTCTGGAAGAGTAAAATCTGCTTTCACATACATCTGTCTAATCGGCTGACGGTTTTTAATATTCGCAGTATTTCTGCAGGCACGGCCCATAACTACTAATTTCAAAACCTTATCCATATTAGATTCCAGCTCTTTGTCTATACAAGAATCATCTGCCGTCGGGAAATCACACAAATGGATACTCTCCGGTGCGCTTCCATCAATACTTCTTACCAGATTCTGATAAATATCCTCTGTCATAAATGGAATCATTGGAGCCGCTGCTTTGCTCACCTCTACAAGTGCTGTGTAAAGCGTCATGTACGCATTAATTTTATCCTGTTCCATACCCTTTGCCCAGAAACGTTCACGACTTCTTCTTACATACCAGTTGCTCGTGTCATCTACAAATTCCTGAAGCGCCCTTGCCGCCTCCGGAATACGATAATTTGCCAGACTGTCATCTACTTCCTTAATAAGTGTATTCAACTTGGATAAAAGCCATTTATCCATAACTGATAATTTTTCATATTCAAGTGCATATTTCGTGGCATCGAACTTGTCTATATTCGCATACAATACAAAGAACGCATACGTATTCCACAGAGTACCCATAAATTTGCGCTGCCCTTCCACAACAGCCTTTCCGTGAAAACGATTTGGAAGCCACGGTGCACTATTTACATAAAAATACCAACGGATGGCATCTGCTCCGTATTTTTCAAGCGCATCAAACGGGTCTACTGCATTTCCTTTAGATTTACTCATTTTCTGGCCATTTTCATCCTGAACATGACCAAGAACGATAACATTTTTATAAGGTGCTTTATTAAAGATTAAGGTCGAAATTGCCAGAAGAGAATAAAACCATCCTCTTGTCTGGTCCACAGCCTCTGAGATAAAATCTGCCGGGAACTGTTTTTCAAATAAATCCTGATTCTCAAACGGATAGTGATGCTGAGCAAACGGCATAGCACCGGAATCAAACCAGCAGTCAATGACCTCTGGCACACGGTGCATCGGTCTGCCGCATTTTGGACAGCGGATTGTAACCTCATCAATATAAGGACGGTGGAGCTCAATATCATCCGGACAATTATCAGACATTTCCTTAAGCTCCGCGATGCTCCCTACAGAATGCTGATGCCCACATTCACATTCCCAGATATTTAACGGGGTTCCCCAGTAACGATTCCGGCTGATTCCCCAATCCTGTACATTTTCAAGCCAGTCGCCGAATCGTCCTTTTCCGATACTTTCGGGAATCCAGTTAATAGTATTATTATTTGCAATCAAATCATCTTTAACTTCTGTCATCTTGATAAACCAGGATTCGCGCGCATAATAAATAAGCGGAGTATCACATCTCCAGCAATGTGGATAGCTGTGTTCAAAATTCGGTGCGGAGAACAAAAGGCTTCTGGATTCCAGCTCTTTTAACACCTCCGGATCTGCTTTTTTAACAAATAGGCCGGCAAACGGAGTAGATTCTGCCATATTTCCCTTTTCGTCAACAAGCTGAACAAAAGGCATATCATATTTACGGCACACTTTAGCATCATCCTCACCAAACGCAGGTGCAATATGAACAACACCTGTGCCATCTGTAAGTGTTACATAATCATCACAGGTTACATAAAATGCCTTCTTATGCTGTCCCTTGATACCGTCTGCCGCACACTGATATAACGGTTCGTATTCTTTGTATTCTAAATCCTTTCCTTTATATACCTCAAGCACCTCATAAGCAGCCTTTCCTTCCTCTGCCAGAGGTCCCAGCACTTTATCAAGCAGCGCTTCTGCCATATAATAGGTATAACCGTCAACACATTTTACCTTCGCATAATCTTCATTTGCATTCATACAAAGCCCTAGATTAGACGGCAGCGTCCACGGCGTTGTCGTCCATGCCAGGAAATACGCATCTTCCCCGACTGCTTTAAACCGTACGATAGCAGAACGCTCCTTTACATCCTTGTACCCCTGTGCCACCTCCTGTGCAGAGAGAGGAGTTCCACAGCGCGGACAATACGGAACAATCTTAAATCCCTTGTAAAGAAGCCCCTTATCCCAGATTTTCTTAAGTGCCCACCACTCAGACTCGATAAAATCATTATGATAAGTAACATAAGGCTTCTCCATATCAGCCCAAAAACCAACCGTACCGGAGAAATCCTCCCACATGCCTTTATATTTCCATACACTTTCCTTACACTTGTCAATAAACGGCTCCAAACCATACTCTTCAATCTGGTCCTTGCCGTCAAGGCCTAGCGCTTTCTCAACCTCAAGCTCAACCGGAAGACCGTGTGTATCCCAGCCCGCTTTTCTCGGCACCTCATAACCCTTCATCGTGCGGTACCTCGGAATCATGTCCTTAATAACACGCGTAAGAACATGACCGATATGCGGCTTTCCATTCGCTGTCGGCGGACCGTCATAGAACGTGTACATGTCGCTGCCGTCACGTTCCTTCATACTCTTTTCAAAAATCTGATTCTCTTCCCAGAACTTCTCGACCAATTTCTCACGATCGACAAAATTAAGATCTGTAGAAACTTTTTTGTACATGATTAACCTCCTTTTTAAGTTGGGGACGGGGTATTTTTAAAAATACCCCGTCCCAGATTGGAAATGCCCTGTCCCCAATTTAAAAAGGCTTTCATCCGTATAGGACGAAAGCCAGGCCTGCGTTTTTAAACCACCTAAACATACTATCATATGTCTTCCTTGTAACGGGGGAACTCCGTCAGTATCTACTAAGCTGTCTGCACAAGCCTTTCGAAAGCTGCAGCTCGGAAGTGATATTCGGATGTATCTTACTTGCATCGGACTCCCACCATCTCCGATTCGCTTAGCCGTTCAGATATATCTTACTGTCTTCGTCAACGTCTTTTTCAATATGCGGTTTTAATTATAGTGAAAATTCACTGATTCGTCAAGGTTTTCTTCAAAATCTATCTGCTTTTCCGCTTTCTGCGTACTACAACAACTATAAGGGCTGCTGTTAATACAATCAATAATACAGCAGATACCATCAAAATCAAATTATCTCTCTTGTCTTTTCCCGGTTTTCTTTCTTTATTATTTTCGACAGAAGCTTTCTCTTTTTCTTGTTTCTCTTCCTTTTCATCAGGATAATATGCATCACCAAGCACTGCACTGGACTTTCCTACATAGTTTCCTTCATAAGTATATATAAGCGACGCCTGTCTTTCTGCCGCATCATCTGGCTGAATCTCCATATTTATATCTTCAAAATCTATACCTTCCGGAAGCACAACATATCCTCCGCTTTCATCCGGCAATATCTCCTGTATTTCCTCTGGCTGCGGCTGATCTGACACATTTATCTTTCTAAAATTACCAAATGCATATTCCAGTAGATTCCTTGTGTCAGGATAAACAAATTTACCTCCCCGCGTTTTTAGAAGTACGCAGATAAGCTGCATTTCTCCGTTATCGGCCATTGTAACCAGCGTAGATCGTGATTGATCAGTATAACCCGTCTTACCGGCAGTTACATAAGGATAATAATTCTCATTTTGTTCATACATCATTTTGTGATTCTGCTGAAAAATATGTTCCTCTGTTGTCTCAGAAGCCGGTATTTTATATTCCAGTGTTTGTACGATTGTAAAAAATTCCGGATGTTTAAAAAGCTCTCTGCTTATTAGCGCCATATCCCTTGCACAAGTGTAATGATTATCATCATGCAGTCCATTGGTATTTGTAAAATTAGAATTTTCTGCTCCAAGCTCTCTGCAGCGCAGATTCATCTGGTCTAAAAACCAGTTATAATCATGTCCGGCATTCTTACCCACACTTTCACCTACTGCGTACGATACTTCGTTGGCCGATGCCAGAAGAACTGCATAAAGCGCCTGCTCCAGAGTAATAACATCACCTTCCCGCATACCTATATTAGCATCACCCGGCTCAAGGAAGGCAATACTGTCATGGGAAAATGTAACCGTATCACTGAATTGTCCATTTTCCAGAGCCACCAAAACCGTAAGAAGCTTAGTAATACTTGCTGGGTAAAAACGCTCATCAATATTCTTAGCATAAAGAACAGCGCCCGTTCCTGCCTCCATGACAATCGCAGCATCTCCATAGGTTGCCGGTCCCTGAGGCCAGTCTGTCAGCTCATTTGATTGAATCGGAAGATTATATACCTGTTCCTGCTCTTCTAACGCTGCCTTTTCTTCCGGAGACAGCTCCTCTTCTTCGGTATTTGATGCAAATACTGATACTTCTAGACTCAGACATAATAATACAGCCATCAAGCCTGAAATAATTCTTTTAATTAATTTCATCTA
Organism: uncultured Lachnospiraceae bacterium; assembly: GCA_946558465.1. GTDB lineage: Bacteria > Bacillota > Clostridia > Lachnospirales > Lachnospiraceae > CAPEBR01. Next base: position 2,994 of record CAMNTM010000006.1, on the reverse strand, counting down.
TTGCATCCTCCATAAAATTTAATCCGTTTCTGTAAACAATGGCGTTGAATAATATCTGTCTCCGCCATCCGGCAAAAGTGCAACAATCATTTTTCCTTTATTTTCTGGCCGTTTTGCCAATTCAATAGCGGCATGAAGTGCTGCACCGGAGGAAATACCAGCCAAAATTCCTTCTTTTTTTGCCAAAAGCCTTGCAGCTGCATACGCATCCTCATGCTCTGCCTTAAATATTTCATCGTACACCTCTGTATTTAGAACTTTCGGCACAAATCCGGCGCCAATACCCTGAATCTTATGAGAACCTGCTTTACCTTCTGACAATACCGGTGATGCCGCAGGCTCCAGTGCAATAATCTTTACTTCTGGATTTTGTTTTTTTAAATATTCTCCAACTCCTGTAATCGTTCCTCCTGTTCCTACACCTGCGATAAAAATATCTACCTTTCCATCTGTATCTATCCAGATCTCAGGTCCCGTTGATATTCTATGCGCCTCTGCATTCGCCGGATTAACAAATTGTCCTGGAATAAAAGCTCCCGGAATCTCTTTTGACAGTTCTTCTGCCTTTTCAATTGCACCTGCCATCCCCTTTTCACCTTTTGTCAGCACCAGCTCTGCACCGTATGCCTTTAGAATATTTCTTCTTTCTATACTCATAGTCTCCGGCATTGTGAGAATGACCTTGTAACCTTTTGATGCCGCTATAGATGCCAGACCAATACCTGTATTGCCAGATGTAGGCTCTATGATAACAGAATCTTTTTTCAATAATCCATTTTCTTCTGCGTTCTCAATCATCGCTTTTGCTGCTCTATCCTTTACACTTCCTGCCGGATTAAAATATTCCATTTTTGCCAGTATTACTGCTTCCAAATGAAGCTCTCTTTCTATATTCGTCAGCTCTACTAATGGAGTATTTCCAATCATCTCTAAAATTCCCTTGTAATATCCTGCCATTTCAAATCCCTTCTTTCTATTATATCTTTTACAAATAATATCTTGCCACTATTTTCCTTGTATTTCAATAGATTTATAAATCTTTACTTGCGTGCCTGCTTGACATTTTCTTTAAACACCTGCAAAATAAGAATATAGTTTTAGAACTATGATACAAATATTTTATGAAGAAACGTAAGCTTTTATAATTATGGAGTTACGAAATGAACCGAAATAAAAATGCTTTTATCAATGGAATGCGAGACGGAATTCCCATTGCTCTTGGATATTTTTCTGTAGCATTTTCATTAGGAATTGTAGCAAAAAAAGCTGGACTAAATTCCTTTCAGGGATTTCTGTCCAGCATATTAAATCATGCCTCAGCCGGAGAATACGCTGAATTTACTGTAATTATGGCAGATGCTCCTTACCTTGAGATGGCTTTTATTATCTTAATCACGAACATGCGTTATCTTCTTATGAGCTGTGCGCTAAGTCAGAAATTTAATCCAAATACCTCTTATCTGCACCGTATATTAGTTGGTTTTGGAATAACGGATGAAATTTTTGGAATCAGTATAGGCAGGGGGGGAGCTCTGAACCCCTATTATAATTATGGCGCAATGGCTATCGCCCTTCCAAGCTGGTCACTTGGTACTGCTGTAGGAATTATAGCAGGCAATATTCTGCCTGCATCCATTGTCAGTGCCTTAAGTGTCGCTTTATACGGCATGTTTATTGCAATTATTATTCCCGCTTCGAAAACAAATAAAATTGTAGGCGGTGTAGTCATTGTAAGTTTTTTGACCAGCTTTGCAGTATCCAGAATCGCCCTCTTTAACCGTATGTCCGACAGCATGAAAATCAGTCTTTTAACTGTTCTTATCGCAGGACTGGCTGCCGTTTTCTTTCCGATAAATACTGATGATGACGCTCCTATACCCTCACAGAAGGAGGTATCAGAATATGATACATAATATATATCTGTACATATTTACAGCTGCTGCTGTGTCCAGTTTAATTCGTATCCTTCCACTTACTTTAATTCGTGGAAAAATTAAAAACCAATTTATACAATCTTTTCTCTACTATGTACCATATGTCACTCTGGCTGTCATGACGTTTCCTGCAATTATAACTGCACCGCAGATTCCTTTTGCAGGAATTCTAGCATTAATTGTCGGTGTTATTGCTGCATGGAGGGGCCTTAACATGATGGGTATAGCTGCATTGTGCTGTGTAGTAGTCTTTGTATGTGAGGCAGCAGCAGGAATTCTGATGTAGATCTAAGCAAGCATATAAGAGATAAAATGTTATTGTCAATAAAAATAAATATATCTTTTCCTTGCAGTTCCAGCATACACTTTCACGGCTTATGGAGTTAATCAGTCTTACTTCCAATTTTGACAGCTCAATGTTGGACGGGAGCAGGACAACGTTCTCATTATGGTACAGGATTTGGAAACATTGACAGATTTATCATCAATGATATTCTGCATGATAGTCGAAAGCGTATCATGCAAGTCGCCTGATTGGCTGTAACTGAACGACATAGTTAGATTTACCTGTATTTCTTATACCGAAAAAATTAGTTATTCCGAAATTTATAATACAGACACCATTTCTGCAGGTTTTATCTTCTGCTTTTTCCTCATCCTTACTGTCTTTTTGATAACTATCATCAGCCTGTAACAGTTTTAATGCAGATTCATCTTTTAATTTCTTTACTGCTATCTTCACTGATTCTTTAAATTCCTTATCGTACATCATTTTCCCTGCCGGTTCTGTTCTTAATTTTTTTATAAGTGCATGGATAACATTAAAGATAAATTCGTCAACACAATCTGTATATCTGACTTGCTGTATAAGCTGATTTTTCAGTTCTACAAAGCTATGTAGTAAAATACTCCGTTCTTGGCTGTCCATATTATATAACACCAGAAAAAAGCTCTTTGAACAAATAACTTTTGCCTTTTCAATTAACACGATTTTTAGCACAATTCTTGCTCCGATTAGCAGGAAAGACATCTTGATTAGCAAAAACCACTCCTGCTAATG
>CAMNTM010000005.1 GCA_946558465.1 uncultured Lachnospiraceae bacterium | reverse complement strand
CCAAAATAAAGGTCTTTCCGTCTGGCTGGATAATGTGATTCATTCTTGCTGTTGTATTCATATTTTTCTCCTCTCTTCTATATTACATTTGTAATTATATGCATACTTTTGTAACTATTCTTCTTGCATTACATATTACGCTTGCATGTTACATTTGTCAATTTATTTACTTACGGAATTTTAAATTTTCCAGTTTGCACAAATTGATTTCTATAATTTTGTGACATTTTACAATATCCCTTATTGTTCACAAAGAATTGTCAAAAAAATAACAGCATATGAACTTCAAACACATTCATACGCTGTTATTTTTTTGACAATTTTTATTTGTTATTTATCCCGATTCTTCCTATATATTACTCATGTAAAATACCAGAAACCCAAGCTGCAAAGCCTTCCTCTTTACATCATCCCCAACATCACAATAATATTGTATATCCACATAACGGCTGCGGCAATCGGACCTGCAATGCAGAGTACCTTACCGATTTTTGCCATCCCTGCTTTACTGGACCCCATACCCATTCTCGCTCTTGAAAATCCAAGGCAGCCAAGAAGAAGACCCAGTATAGGAATGATAAAGGCTGTTATTACAGAAAAGATTCCAAACACCAAAGCCATTGTAGCTGCACTAGTATTATCCACCGTTCGGACCGGAATCGGCTGGCTCTGGGGATACGGCTGGCCTTGTAAATACGGCTGGCCCTGCGTATTCGGCCGTCCCTGCAACACCGGCTGCTGCAGCGCCACACACAATTGCTCCAAACTCTCCTTGAAAGGCTTCTTCTGCAAAGTGCCCACAAACCCTTCCAAGTCCCACTCTCCTCCAAACGTTCCTTTCATCCACGCTTCCAGATGAAATACCCCATTCATATAACTCCATTTTACGAATTTATACCCCTCCATCATCGGATCTCCTGCCCGATATGCAGGCTCTCCTTATTCCTTATATCATGCTTTTATCTCTTATAGTCCTATTAATAAATTATCACAAGGCAGAGCCAAATACAAGACTCTCCCTATATCCCCGTAAATCCTGTTTGCTGCATGTTACCGTCCGTTCCGTTCACAGTAACACGTTATTCTCTTTTTCATGGCGGATATTACATATTTTCCATACAATATCTGGACAAAGCAGAAGCCTAATACGATACACAGCCAGTCCCTGCAAATTTTCCACACAAATTCTATCATATGTCCATCTTCAAAAAAATGATATGCCGGATTGGCCTGTATATACATCAGTACAACATCTGCCTTATAAATACCTGACAGAAAAACTCCGAACAATGCCGGAATCCAGATTAACTGCCGGCACTCTCTGCTAAGCTCTTTTTCTTTTTGCTTTCTTTTCATTCCCATATAGGATAAAAAAAGATATTTTTTCTCCAGCTCTGAGACTTCAGCAAAAAGCTTCATACCAAGCATAGAAAGGCCTGCTGTTGTAAGAAGTATTCCGCAAAATATATAAATAACTGATGATAATCTATCTACTGCACCTTCCACAGCCAGCGCTTCCGTTCTTGTAATACAAAATATCTGCGGATATTCTTTTCTGAAATTCGAAAGCTCCCGCCTTATAATGGCTTCCTTTTCCTCCGGCACATTCTGCATCACCATAAACTTCGAGGTCTGTATCTGATCCGAAAGCTCCTTATATGCCTCTTCCTCAAATACAGCAATGTCTACCCTCAGACCTTCTATCATAAAACTGCCGATCGACAGAATATCTACTTCCTTTTCTGCAATAGCGTACTCCTTTTCTTCGTTGTCTGTACGCAGAAATATCGAATCTTCACCCTCCCAATCCTCCAGCGCATTTTTCCCATCCTGCTCATTAGTCTGAATACATAAGAGTATCTGGTCCTTCTGAAGCTCAATGTCCCTTGATACTGTCTTTTTGTATGCAGATTCCGGTATGCCAATATACTTTCCTCCTGCCGGTCCCAGAACATCTACATAGGGAACACTCTGAATGCCATGCTCTGCATCATTTTTCCGGCAGACAGTTTCCCATTGCTTCAGCTCCTCCTTCGTCATGTATGCCGCAATATCATTAGGATATCTCCAGCTGTAGTCTCCGCTGTCTCCATCTGAAAATATCGTCACATTATTACCCACATAAAATAGCACGACATAATATAAGAGAATGACTGCAAAAATAATATTTCTGTAAGAACCTATTCGAAATTTCATACTGTTCAAAGAAAGCATCCGTCTTACATACCGTTCCTCATTTTTCTGCATGCTCTTAAGTACAATTGCCAGCCCTGAAGTCAAAAGCAGATATATTCCAACAATGCACAATAAAAATGCCAGCATATCTTTATCTATACTCTGCCTTAAAAATACCGGCCAATAATTTATTGTGAATTTAATTGTCAGACTAAGTATAATAAAACAAACACCAATCAGCCCAAGCCGGACACTTTTATTCATACTTCTCATTTTTTCTGGCCTGCTGGTCTCCGATGCAAATTCCGATAAATTTTTATTCGACATACGAATTAACAAATAGATAAAAGTAATGAAAATGTAAACAATACTTAGTCCTAAAACCATTCCACAGACCCTGCCTGTGATCACTCCCCAGTGAATCTCTTCCCCCGGAAATCCCGCATACTTTAAAATCGCATATACTGCCGCACCAAATAACAAACCGCACAGCAGACCAGCAATCAACGTAATCCCCCATACAGTCAGATATTCCAGTCCCAGAAGAATATACATACTTTTTTTCCGTATTCCTAAAATCATCAGCAGTCCATAATCCCTGATACGCTCTTTTATATAGGGAACTGCCAGGAACATTGATAAAAACATTCCTGAAAGAATACTCACTTCTGTAAAAATATTCATATTTCCAACTAGATCCCCATAGTGAAAGGCCAGTCGAAATGTCTCTGTATATTCAATCACCGTTTTCAAAAACAGAAAGCAGAACACAAAGGCCAGATTCAAGACAATTCCTATTACCATGGTCATGTTGCTGCGGATATTATTTTTTAAATTGTTAAATATAAGCATACGATTTTCCTCTAAAATTATACCTCTGGATAATAACCAAATACATATTGCCCGCTTTTTCTGGATATGTTAAAATACATTTATTCTTTTAACAGGCAATTCCAAATGCTGCCACATTTACTTTGTGCTTATAATAGGGCCTGGCATAGAACAAACGCATACTATATTATTTTCCAAAAAAGGAGTATTACTTATGACTGTCATCCGACCTTTTCAGGCTGTGCGTCCTGCAAAAGAGCTTGCTTCCTCTATTGCCGCTCTGCCTTATGATGTATACAGCGGCCAAGAAGCACGAGAAGCAGTGAGCTCCCGCCCTCTGTCATTTTTAAGAATCGACCGGGCAGAAACTCAGTTTCCTGAAAATACCGACATGTATTCTCAGGCTGTCTATGATAAAGCCCGCAGCCTCTTGGAGTCCATGCGCTCTGACGGCTCATTTATTCAGGATAAAACATCCTGCTACTATATTTACACACTAACTATGAATGGCCGGACCCAAACCGGACTTGTGGGCTGCGCCTCCATTGATGATTATCTGGAGGATCGGATTAAAAAACACGAGAACACAAGAGAAGATAAGGAATTAGACCGAATACGCCATGTAGATACTCTAAACGCTCAGACCGGTCCGATTTTTCTTACATACCATCAAAAGCCCCGTCTTAGCCGCATCCTGAATGCAGTAAAACAGGAAGAACCTCTCTATGATTTCACGATGGAGGATCAGGTTCGCCATCAGGTCTGGAAAATTGCCGACGCAGATACGATTCACAGCATTTATCAGATCTTTCAAACCATCGACAATGTCTATATTGCTGACGGACATCACCGGGCAGCGTCAGCAGTAAAAGTGGGACTAAAACGCCGCAGTGAAAATCCCCGCTATACCGGAAATGAAGAATTCAACTATTTTCTCTCTGTTTTATTTGCCTCAGAAGAGCTTCAGATTTATGATTACAACCGCGTTGTTTCAGACCTGAACGGCTATATGTTCGAAGAATTTCTTACATTGATAAAAACCCGCTTTAAGGTGGAAAAAATAGGAAAACAAGCTGTGCATCCAGTCCGAAAGGGTGAAATCGGACTGTATGGAAACGGTTCCTGGTATCTTCTAAAGGTAAATTCTGCTTTCCTATCTGACGACCCGGTAAACGGGCTGGATGTGTCGATTCTGCAGGATTTAATTTTAGATCCTTTACTTGGAATCAAGGACCCAAAGACGAATCCCCGCATCCGGTTTATCGGCGGAATCCGAGGACTTGAAACTCTTTCTAAAGCTGTTGACGCACAAAAGGACGGCGCTGCATTTTCTATGTACCCGACTTCTATGGAAGAGCTTCTGTCTGTTGCAGATGCAGGACGGCTTATGCCTCCGAAGTCCACCTGGTTTGAGCCAAAGCTTTTAAGCGGGCTATTTATTCATCCGTTTTGAAAAACGGAAAAGGCTTTGATTTACCTTTTAATTCTGTCATTTTGCTCATAATACAACGGCTTGTGATATGATCTCTGCAGCTTTCCGATTTTATCACAAATGATATCATAGAGATTATCCTTTACGTATGCGATTTTCTCTATATCAACGTCTCTCTCTGAGACTGCACCGCTATTAAATTTCCGGGCATATTCTCCGCACTCTTTTATATATGACATAATTAAAATGATTTCTTCCTTTTCCGTTTCAGAAAATATTTCCTGCTCTGACAATGCTTTGCTGATAAAATCACAAAAACAAGAATAATCTTCATCCCAATTTATATTGCCATTATCCTGCGCCTCACAGCGGATCTTCTCTATTTCACGAAGTAATTCCCCCTGCAGACATTTTGCCTGGCCGTATTCGGGCACATAATTTTTCCAGATATATTTACACTCATTAAAATATTTCTGCCGGCAGCCTTTGCCTTTTATTATATCAATACTGATACTTCCTTTTTTACTTTTAAAGCCGCCGAACACTCCCATCTCTCCCGCCTCCGTAAATATATATCTATCCCTTTAATCCTCTTGCCTGCCTGTCCATATCTTCAATAACAACATCATAAATTTCTCCTACGCCTGCACAATATTCCAATACTTTCCACGGCTCATTTGTATGAAAATGAATTTTTATCAATTCCTCATCCCCTACCGCCAGCAGACAGTCACCTTTAAAATTTTCTGTAAAATATCTGCTTATTTCATCCTCATCAAGATTTTCACCTTCAATTAAAAGCTGCGTATCATACTTAAATTCCAGCATTCTCCCGCCCTCCAAATTTATTAAATTTACTTTGTCTAACTATATCATATTTTTATCTAAATAACACCATCCATTGAGAAATCAAGCCAAAAACCCTTATAAATGACGCTTACACGCCACTTGCAAGGGTTCTCATTCTTATTTCCACTCTGAGATACTGGCATAACTGGTATGGCTTTGAGAGGGAATTCCTTCATCAAATATTTTGATTGGGAAGGCCGTCCTGCTTTATACCTCCTCTACCGTTTTCGCTTCATATTTATAATTCCGTACATTAGTAACAAACCACCTATTATGCCTCCAAAAATTAAGGTTAAGGTAAAGACATTTGCGTTATAACAAGTTGTATTTGACCAGTCAGAAAAATCAGTCGCAAGAATTGTCAGCTGCTTTTTATGTTCCATAAAATATACATACACATCATTTGTAAATACCGTCCAAATACAACCTATAATTGAAATCATTCCTGCTTTTATCCATACATTTACTGGAAGATATCTTGCGATCAAGAAAACAAACCATACTCCTGTCATAAGAATAAGTGAAACCGTATAGCCTGCTCTCATTCCTTCTACATCACCCGAATGATTACACACTTCAAAAATTGTAAGAAAAAGCCATAATGTATCCCACGTCATCATAATCAACGCTTTTTTATCAGACAGAACTGGCGGCAATGCTATATTTCTGATTACCAACGGAAAAAATACAATAGACAGTCCAAAAATCGTTGGTATTGACCACAAAATAAATTGTCCTCCTCCATTCATTTGGTCTACGAAAAAAAATATAAAAAGTAACGATATAACGCTTGTTAATATACTTTTTATCATTCTTTTCTGCCTAGAAACAAGCGGAACAACTACCAATGAGGCCGCCAACATCATAGAAGCCGTTAATACTGCAAAAACTCCTAACCCGCCCCCATTATTCACTGATATAATGAACGTAATCACAATCGGAACCAATAGCAAAAAAGCTATCACAATTCCTGCCTTGTATGCCATATTTCTTTCTTTCCTTGCGTGTCTCTCCAAAATGCCTGCTGATTCACTTTCCATAACTGTATCAATCGTAGTATTTTTCAATTCTTCATATGTTTTTCTACATTTCTCGCAAATCATTAAATGCTGTTCCACCATTTTTCTACTAGCGGGAGTGCAGGCATTATCATAATAAAGCGGAAGTAAGTCTTGCACAACACCACATTCGTTAAAATTATTTTTATTCATTTTCTGCCATCCTTTCTTGAATTTTCAGCCTCGCCCTATGATAAGTAACTCTCGCCCAGTTTTCTGTTTTCCGAAAAATCATTCCTATTTGCGAAAATGATAATTCTCCGAATACTCTTAACTGAAATACTTCTTTATAGGGTTCCTGCAGTTCGTGAAGTATCAGATGAATTTGAAGAGCAGTATCTTTATCCTCTGCCGCTTTTTCTATATCAGCTGTTGATGCTGACACTCCTTCATCTAATTCCGATAACTTTGTGTTTTTTCGACATTCATCAATTGCAAGATGCTTTGCAATTCCACATAACCATGTAAGTTCACTAGAATTACCCTTAAATTGTTTTTTCGCTGTCATTGCCTTAAAAAATGTGTTTTGAGTTATTTCTTCTGCAGAAGACTGATTTTTTATAATTGTCATAACATAAGAATACACTTGCAGATAGTATGAATGATATAATTTTTCGTAGTCCAGAACTGCTCACCTCCTTCTTTTCATAGGTTAGTCGAAGAAAAGATAGTTTCGTTACAAATATTTTTATTTTCACAAAATCAATAATACATATTAAGGGCATATCGCTTTCGCAGTATGCCCTCAACATTCACAGCGTTCCCTTGCACAACTGTACTCTTAAACGCCTTCCCCATGGCTGACGACAATTCTCCATTCCCATAAACTTACGTATTTCCCCAAAATTAGTAACTAACGGAATGATCAGTTTAGAAAGCCGCCTTTCCGGTTCATGCGCCGAAATATCTAATACTTCCACAAAATCTTCCACCTTTAAATGAGTAAATTGCAATATTTTTTGTAGACAAACTCTGCTCATAACTCCGTCGGTGTCTTTTCAAATATTACTCTAGAAAATGTATAAAACCCTCGCAAATGGCATTCACACACCATCCACAAGGGTTTCTTCATTCAAAATAACCAGGCAGACTTCTCTTATTTGCCCATCTGTTTTGCGAACTTTCCCTTTTCCCCGTCCCGGCCGCATATCCCCGAAACTATGCATTTTACTAGCTTTGCAGTGTTTTTTAACGGCTCTGAATCAATGCTTTTTCAACTCCATCCCCCAAATTTCTAAGCTTTCTTCTTGCGATTCCTTTGCACCACCGCACTCTTAAACGCCTTCATCATAGCTAGCGACAATTCTCCACAGTCCTCATCGAAGTTAATAGGACTTTTTTCGCCTCTTCTACCTCTTTCAATTGTTCCTCCGTAGGTTTTTGCCCACTTTCACTAATTAATGTTCTGGTCATAATAAAGCTCCTTTTCTGCATTTGTTGCAAGTCTGGCTGAAATTAATCGAATTGTTTCCTTTCGTTCTGTAAATACTACAAACAACACATCTCCGACTTTCCCTATTGCAATATATCTATCTTCATTAACACTATGCTCAAAATCAAACATTTCTATATAATAAGGATCATCAAACACATATACTGCCGTTTCAAAAGAAATGCGAATTATCCAAGCTGATCTAGTAACTTTCCTGAAAAACCGGCGTTTTTCCGTTGTTTTCTCTTGGTGGAATTTACGGTTGACCAACTTTTTGATTGGTCAGGTTCTTTTGTCTGTTTTCTGCCTGTGATTTCTTTCTCTGAATTGGTCAAAACGGAAAGTTGGCCAGGTAGGTTCGGAGTTGGTCAAATCTATCTATTTTCAGTTGGTCCTTCCAAACTTCCTACCCGGTTCTGATGGGGATTCACTTGTTTTGTAAGTACCTCGTATGCCTCTTTATTTTGTCTGGTCAGTCTTTTAGAAATGTTTAATATATCCTCATCGGATGCGAAAGTATCATCTTCTGCCTTACACATATGGTTATTCTCTCCTGTCCTCTGTTTATGCCATCTTGTTAATACCACTTACCCGTAAAATAACTTTGTGTAATCCGTCTGCGTATCTGCGATATGATATACATATACGGTTTCATGAATAACCCGATATATGGCAATATGTTTTTTGCAGATTACCATCCGATATCCCTGCTCATTCAGCCAATCGTCCGGGGTAGCCGAACCGGAATCGGGAAACTGCTCCAGACGTTCAATGGTATCTAAAATATGATCGCTGACTTTCAATGCTGTCTGCACATCAAACTGAAGGATATAGTAATCTTCTATTTTTTTCAAATCCTCCCATGCGGAAGGCAAAATTTCCACCCTATGCTTCACTGGCTCTCTCCCTTAGACGTTTTCTTGCCTCTGACACACTGATTGTCGACTTTCCATCTATTCGTTCCTGTTCTGCCTGAAGTACCCTTGCTCTTAACTGCAGCATCTGTTCCCGCTTCTCAAAAGCATCTATGCTCATTAATACTAAGTCGCCTTCCCCATTCTTGGTAATATATATGGGTTCTTTTGTTTCCTTTGCCAGTGCAGATATCGATGCATAATCATTTCTCAGTGCCGCCGATGCTTTTATAAGCATAATCTTCTCTCCCTTCAATTTTTGTTATATTTTTCTTTCTTGTGCCATTACTGGAAACCGTCTTTCATATCAATCTTTTTATAAAATTATACTATTATTTTGTTATGAAGTAAAGACTTTATTCTTATTTATGATGATTGATGCAGCCTCTGTTTTTATTTTCAAGCTATGCGCCTTGAAATAAAAATATTTATATATCCATACGGTCATATCATTTATCCTTTCTTACTTCTGCTTCACTTAGGTTCAAATGTATATGATATTTCCAAAGTCTCCCCCTAATGCCAGTCCAAACTTATCTATTTCTTCCTCAAACTTTGCATCGGTAACATGGGTATAAATATCAATAGTTGTACTATAGTGCTGATGTCCCATAATACTCTGCACTACTTTGGGCTGCATATCTGCCTCAAAACATCGGCTGCAGAACGTATGCCGGATTGCATGGGAATACATATCTTCAAAAACAACAGGCTCCCGCCTCTGGGAACATCTCTTCCGGCCATGCATTTGGCCTCATAGGAATTTCACCTCCCCGTGGTTCACACCGGGCTGCTCTGGTTCACACCAGAACAGAAGTACCATGATTGCTCCTGCCTGTCCCCGCCCTCGGCATGGATGCGCCATACCGTCTGAGCCATTTGTGATGCTGGCTTTTTCTGCCTGCATCCGCTCATGTGGCTTGCCGGATTTCGTCCAACAGCAGAAGGGGTGTAAAAGAAATGCTGGGTATTCAGTTGTCAAAGAACAGCAGGGGCAGTAAAAAACCCCTTCACTTATACAAAGGAAAAAGTGAGGGGGCTACAACCAGAAATATGAAATTTTGTTGAAAATTTTTTATAGATGTTCAGTCTATACTATTTGATCATATGTTGTAATATTTTTTTATAAACTCACATTTATCTTGGTGATACCTGTATACCTCCATCTCTCCATCTATAAATGTGGCATCTTCTTTATCAAAAAGGGTAAGACATTTTCCGTGTAAACCTATTTTCTGCATCCTTGTACTACGATAAGCCACACCACCAAAACCATTAGCTATCAGATATCTGCTAAATGCCCTAAACGGAATATATGCCTCTAAATCTGGATCATCCTCCTTATCAACAGCATAAAAAATAGCATCGCAGATATTTCCTATCAAAATAACTGATAACTACCATTGCACATCCCGGTGCATTTTTACGTCTATTCCTAATTTCTTCTGGATTTTCTCCAGTTCAATCATAAATGCTTCTTCATCTTTTGCTTTAGCATATCCCTCCAGACGTTTTTTCATTTTTGTATTTGTCTGAATGGACTTCATCATCTGATTTTTATAGATGGGTTCTAAAGCATTTAGTTTGCCCACCTGTTCATCATAATTAATTTCATTAAAAGATAAATCTAATATTTTAGTTCTCCTATGAACCGCTTTAAATCTGCACACGGATAATTCTTCCCCATCCTTTGCCCTAATTTCTTCAAAACAGGTTCTTTTTGCTTGTTTTATTTCTCCACAATTCTTGTTATCGTTATCATACGATAAATAAAGGAATGGAATCCCATCATCATTCCAGCGATTATCTTTTGCGTGTTCAGAATCCGGCAAAATATATTTATGATTGTCATATACTTTATATCTGCTGGCTCTATAAAGGTTGTGAAAATCTTTTAATTGTTTTACCAGAAAATGCGGAAACGCCTTTAACATTCCAGATAATAAATCTTCAAAAACCTTTATAAAACTGGCTTCATTGGATTTAACGCTCTTTGCCTCTGGCATCTCTCGCCACAACTGTAAAATAAAATTCTGATTATGACGCCATCATCATTTGTCTTTTTATTCAAAACCTCAATAATCGCTGTCGTTACAGTTCCTCCAAATCTATCACGAAGTCTGTTTTCCTCCAATGTCAAATACATTCTCTTAAACATCTCAATTCTTCCTCTTTTATAATAATGGTACTATTGATCTCAAATTCCATCTACATTATGTACTCCCACTCCGTAGTCCATCCCGTCTCTGACATTGGGCAGGCATCGTAATCGTAATCTTGTCCATCTATGGTTACCGTTGCGTAGTAGTGCTGTAGATATCCAGCATAGGTCCATCGGCTTTCCATCCCAAGTTTTTTGGCGAATCGGCGCATGGTTTCTGTCATATTTGAATTCTCTAAGCACATATCTTCGGACATTTTCCAGTTTCTCATCTTTCATCATCGCATCATCCGTCATTCTGCCAGAACACTTTGTACCCACTGTGTTTCTGCCTGCCCTGCATCCTTTATCTGAATTGTCATACTCGAAGCAGATACCCATTTTTCTCCGACTTTCTCCTATATGGTAAAGTTCTTTGTCCCCGGCGTATCCCATATGTATGTTTTCAGATACCCTCCGGCTACCGCATTATTCTTTCCCGTATAGCGGACATCGTCATATGCAAGGGAATCCAGATCAACATACACGGACAGATGCCCCCTGCCCTGGTAGAAGCATAAAATATCCTCTAAAACATCCATGATTTTCTTCATGGTTTCATATTTTTTGTCAAATTCTTTTTCCATTCCTTCTCCCCATTTTACGCCCCGCTTCTGCTGTCTGATTTTATCCCCAACTCTGAAAGCCCGGTCATTAAAAATTCCGTTCGTGAGGACATTCCTTATTGTAATGTCCGTAAGCGCATCTTCCGTCGTTTCCGCATCCTCCGGGTGGAGCGCACGGTATAGCTGCATCAGGTACTTCTTATCCCGAAAAAGCGTTGAAAAAACACTGTCTTTCGCCGTATATTTTGCAAATGCCTCCTTTTTCTCCGCTGTTTTCTCTTGTGGTTCTTCCTGTAATGTTTCAGCTTTCAGATTGCCGCTGTAAGATACCTGCTTATATAACCTTTGTAATTTAATTATGAAGTAAGATGATTTCAAGCACTCTGATGACTTGAGTAAACTTCGCTGAAGATTGCGGATACTCATTTTACTCAACTTGAAGTAATTTTAGACAGTTTTTAACGGAAAAGGCGGCATTTCCAGCCTGGCCGCCCCGGAACGTAAAAAGGCTCCGGAAACCCTCATAACCACTGGGAAATGCGTGATTACAAAGCCTCCAGAGCCTCATATTTTTATTTCATTGTTTCAGATGCAGACTTCGCTTATTTGCCCATCTGTTTTGCGAACTTTCCCGTTTTTGTGTTCCGGTCACATATCCCTGGAACTATGTATTTTACTGGCTTTGCAGTGATTTTTGACTATTCTAAGACAGCGGCTTTTCAACCGTATCCCCCAAATTTTATTTTGGGGGAAAATTCATTTTGCCTTCTAAAATTCCCGATTTCTGATTTTTCAAATTTGGGGGATAGCCATTTTACATTTGGGGGAATTTGGGGGTAAGGTTCTTCCCCCAAATTTACATGACTACAATAAAAAATACAACATCATATTTAATCCCAAAATTCTTTTACATCTCTCATATAAATCTCTTCTTTCATTACTCCAATTGATAGCAACCGCTCTTTCATACTATCCTGTTCATCTTTATTAAAATAGTATATATTCCATGTCATTTTTTCTAGGCTATATAACTGTACTGCTTGAAAATATGGTAAATCAACCTCTGACATAGAATGTCCAATTATATTTACAGATGTTATATCTGCCAAATTCCGAAAGAAATCTCTATGCTTATTAATCTGTTGATTTGTATCTTTAAAAATCCGTTCATAAAACTTTGTAATTGCATGATATATGCTTTTTGATCCTTCATCAAACTCATCATCTGCTCTTTTTGCTTTTTCCTGATACACATCAATTATATCCACATTTCCATGTCCAAGAATAGGTTTTTCTTTACAATATGGTGTCAATCCTCCATGTATATGGCAAATCCTATCACTTGAAATTTGATATACTCTTTCTAAAACACTGGTATAATTGAATGTCAAAAAATAATCCTCTATATTTTGTATAAAACATGTCTTTCGCGGATATGCCTTATTTAAGCGAATTTGTTTTGCCCATTTCCAAACAAAATGATTCAGCTTTTCAATAAACTGATATTCCTCTTCCCAATAATCATCCATTGTATCTTCAATCCCGATTAATCCTCCATCTAAATCCATCACTTCTAATAAAGACTGTGACCTCTCCTCCATTTCAACTTCGTTCGCATGAGATAATTCAAATTCAAACGACTGCCATAAATATTGATATAATGCATCATCCCTCCATTTTTGCCGCTTCTTATTCTTTTGGTTTCTATTATCTTTTCTTTCAAAAGGAGCAAAATCATACATCCTTTCCATTTGAACCAAGAAATCTTCCTCATACTTTTCAAGATATTCTCTAAAATTCCAATAAGAAGTTTTTAGTCCATGCCCTCTATCAAATCCATTTCCAATAATATATAATTTTGACATTTCAAATTTCCCTTCTGAAATCAAATATCTATATAGTATTGTCGATATACGTTACATCCCTTTTCCATCCCGTACTGCCCTTCTATTTCATATTCCTCTGCCTCATCATGATAGGTCAATATTTTATATCCAAGCATTGCTTCAATATAAATCCATAAATCTTCAAATCTATTTCCCTGATACTCATTTAGGACACAGGCAATGCTATCAGCTATATCAAATGCCGCTCCTCCTAAACTCGCAGGAAAAATTTCACCTTCTAATTGTTCTTTGAGATTCTGGACAAATTTTGCATTTCTCACAGCGTTCCTATATGTAAAATCACTTAGCGTCTGTCTATCAAATTGCAGTTTTGCATACTCCTATCTCTCAAATCTTCCCCAAAAGGGCAGTAACGAATAAAAATGAAGAATATTATAAAAAACTATCATAAAATTATGAAGCTGTTGAAATTCCTTTTCTAAAAGAAATGTATCCTTATCAATAAAGAAATGCATCTCATTATTTCTCAACTTATTCAGTAAAGATAAAGCAGTTTTTACAGATGTCCCGCTATTTTGGGCATAATATTCCGAAAATAAATCATTTGTGATATCAATCATTTTACTAAATTCTATCGAAAAGAATTTCCTCATAGTCTGTTCATCCAAACCACTAAAATAATCATTTAAATCTTTGGAATTATAGAAATCTCTCGCTGGTTGTCCATCTGAATTGCATCCATTTTTCAGTTGTATTACCCGATAATCCGTATTATTTAACATTAGCTGTTTAACAAATAATTCCACAGCATTATGAAGCGCAGATACAAAGTGCTTACGATATTCCAAAGTTGCCTTTCCCTCTAAAATATAATCACAATATCTAATTGACATTGCCCATGCCTCAAGCGCATTATTCTGTAATATTTGATTTTTAATATAAGCCATTTATTCACTCTCTTCATTTTGTAATAAATATAATCCAACATCCCGTTCCCCATGCTCATGCCGCTCTAAACGATTCCAATATACTATCTTACGGATTCGTCCTTCTGTTGTTTTAAATCCGGCTTTTTTTATAACATCTGAAACCCTTTGTTTCATTTCCTGCCCTCTTTCCAAAGCATCCAACACTATCTTCTCTAAATACTCCTGCTTTCGTTTATCTCCTAAATCTGAAAACAAAGCACTTGCTGCAACCAAAGCAGTTCTCATATATTGCGCATGGTCTTTAAACAAATCACTATCTATATAAAATCCTTTACTCTCTATAAACTGACTGCAAAATGTAATTACTGTGCGCGTGTTACCTTCCCGATATGGATGCACTTTCCAAAGCTCAGCTAAATATTCTGAAAACATTTTTGCCACTTCATCAATAGGGGTCTTTTCCCAAGTGTAATGATTCATTTTATCTAAGACATATGTAGCATCCTTCACAATATCAAAACAATCGGAATATTCGATTGAGATACCACCTAACGCCGGCTCTGATTTTTCAATATTTATAATTCTAATTTTTCCTGCCCATTCATAAATATCTTGGAAAATATAATGATGTACATCGCAAAGCGCTGCAAAATCAAAACGGCTGACGGATTCTCCTATCACAAGTTCCGCTAGCCGTATACTCGTATATTCTGCTTCCATGCACGATAACACTTCCCTGTCCCGTATATTGGCAAGATTCTTCAGAATATCTGTATGTGGATATAAATATGGATCTTTCATAATATAGTCCTTATTCTTTCATCTTATATTTTTTGTCTAAAACTTTACGCATATCCTCCGTGGTCATTTCTCCACGACTTTCTTTTTCAATTAATTTTTTAAATTCCGGGGATGGCTCTAATCCATCTACTTTAATCATACCTAATGCATAATCCCATTTTTTATCTGTACTGACCAGCAAAAAATCACCTCCTGAATTCTATTTTTATTTATTCTACCATATTCTATAAACAATATCCATTACAACTTCTATATATACCATGTAAAAACCCCTGCAAATGGCACATCCACACCACTTACAAGGGTTCTCATTCTCATATCTATTCGCCTGTTTTCACAAATTCCTACTTATTCATCTGCGCCGCAACCTCAGCCGCAAAATCTTCGTTCTTCTTCTCAAGCCCCTCACCAGTCTCAAAACGGACAAATCTCTTAAGCTCAACTGCAGTTCCTACTTCTTTAGAAACCATCTCCAGATACTTCGCAACAGTCTCTTTATTCTCAGCCTTTACATACTCCTGCTCTAACAGACACACTTCCTTCAGCTCTTTATTGAGGCGTCCGGTAATCATCTTTTCGATAATATTCTCCGGCTTGTTCGCATTCTTAGGATCATTCTTAGCCTGAGCCATCAGAATCTCTTTTTCGTGCTCCTTATAATCCTCCGGCACCTCGTCTGTAGACACATACTTTGGATTCAGAGCTGCAATCTGCATAGCAATATTCTTAAGCGCTTCCTTAACAGCTTCAGAATTATTATCTGTCTTAGCTTCAACTAATACACCGATTTTTCCGCCTGCATGAATATAAGATACCACGATTCCATCTTCAGAAACAATCTTCTCAAATCTTCTGATGTTCATGTTTTCGCCAATCTTCGCAATCATAGCTGCCAGCTTATCCTGAACACTCATAGATGAATCAAGTGCCCATGCCTCAGCTTTGAATGCTTCAACATCTGCTGCATCTGTGTCAGCCGCCTGCTCTACAACTTCCTTTACATAGGACTGAAATACTTCGTTCTTAGCAACAAAATCTGTCTCCGCATTTACCTCCACAATTGCAGCCGTCTTATCATCAGCCTTAATTGTTGTTGCAACAATACCCTCAGCAGCGATTCTTCCCGCCTTTTTCTGCGCAGTAGCCAGACCCTTCTCACGAAGAAACTCAACAGCCTTATCAAAATCACCGTCTGTCTCAGTTAATGCCTTCTTGCAGTCCATCATACCTGCGCCTGTCATCTCTCTTAACTCTTTTACCATACTAGCTGTAATTGCCATCTTTTCTTCCTCCATATCTTAACAATTGCAACAGTTCGGATAAACCGCCCTGTTACACGCAAAATCCACAGGTAATCCTATTCCTCAACAGCTTCCTCTTCATATACGTCCTCTGCCGCTTCCTCATAGTATGCATCATCGCCTGTTGCACCCTGATTTGCCTCAATTACTGCATCAGCCATCTTGGAAACGATTAACTTTACTGCACGGATCGCATCGTCATTACCCGGAATTACATAATCCAGCTCTTCCGGATCACAGTTCGTGTCAGCAATTCCAATAAGCGGAATACCAAGTGTATGGGCTTCCTGAACACAGATTCTCTCCTTCTTCGGGTCAACTACAAAGATAGCATCCGGCACGGTTCTCATCTCTTTAATTCCGCCCAGATTCTTCTCAAGCTTCTCCCATTCCTTGCGCAGCTTGATAACTTCCTTCTTAGGCAGTACATCAAAGGTTCCATCCTCGGACATTCTCTCAATCTCCTTCAGACGCCCGATTCTGCTTTTGATAGTCTTGAAATTGGTAAGCATACCGCCAAGCCATCTCTCATTTACATAAAACATTCCGCAACGCTCAGCTTCAGCCTTGATTGCATCCTGTGCTTGTTTTTTTGTTCCTACAAAAAGAATTGTACCTCCTTCTGCTGCAATATCAGATACTGCATTGTAAGCCTCATCTACTTTGCCAACCGACTTCTGCAGATCGATGATATAGATACCATTTCTCTCTGTGTAAATATACGGAGCCATCTTAGGGTTCCATCTTCTTGTCTGATGTCCAAAATGAACACCTGCTTCCAAAAGCTGCTTCATTGAAATAACGCTCATGTCTCTTTTCCTCCATTCGGTTTTTACTTCCGCATGCATATAAGCCCTTAAACCCGTACATCCCTGCGTACCGGCACCGTCTCGGGTAATCACACGCGTGTTTTTTGCGACTTTATGATAATATCACAAAACACCTGTAAATGCAAGGATTTTCATAAAGTATTCTCTCTATAAACAACTCTGATTTTATCCTTATGATAAAAATAAGGGATACTCCATGTTCAATAAAATTCTGGAATATCCCTTTTACATTTCTGTTTGTTTTAATATTAAAATCTCAGGTAATAAGTAACCCTTACATTGCTCTCACATACCGGCACTCCAGACTGCTGAGCCTCAATCATACGTCCCCCTCCGATATAAATAGCCACATGCCCCGGAGTCCAGCATATGTCTCCCGGCTGCGGATTTGATACCTTCGTACCTCTGGCAAGCTGCTGAGATGACGTTCTAGGAATAGAAATCCCCGCAACTCTGTAGCAATACTGAGTCAGGCCTGAACAGTCAAGTCCTACACCCGGAGTTGTACCGCCCCACACATAAGGAACACCTATCTGGCTGCGCGCCGCATTTACAATAATAGAACCCTTACTGCCGTCGCCATTTATAAGCGCACCTCCGCCGCTTTCGCTTCCTCCGCCATTATTGCCGCCTCCGGCATAATTGCCGCCGCTTCCGTTTCCTCCGCCGTTATTGGTATTTCCGGAACCGCCATTGTTTCCTCCGCTGTTATTCCGGTTATTTGCCGCTGCTGCAGCAGCGGCTGCAGCCTCTTCGGCTTTGCGCTTTTCTTCGGCCTCACGAGCCGCTGCTTCTATGGCTTCTTCGATCTGCTCATCCAGATTGGAAATCTCCTCCTGCTTTTCGCTGATCGTAGTATTCAGCTCTTCTTCCTGCTCTTCATATTCTGTCTGAAGAGACTCCATATTTTCTTTTTCCGTTTCCAAAGTACTTTTTAATTCTGCAATCTGCTGCTTTGTATCTGCATATTCTTGAAGTTTATCTCTATCGTATGTATGTACATTCTGCACGTATTCAGCCTTACTTACAAGCTCCGAAAAGCTCTCCGATGTTACCAGCGTCTCCACCATACTGGTATCACCTTCCTCGTACATAAATTTAATACGAAGCTTCATATCCTCATACTGCTGTTTTTCTGTCTCTTCTGCCTCTGTCAGATCTGCTTCTGCCTGAGTAATCTCCTCTCCTTTGGCAATCAGATCCTCCTCCAGCTGATTAATCTTTCCTATCATATCTTTCAACTGATTCTGAAGAGAGCCGACTTCATTTTCTGCCGCCTTTTTATCCTCCTTCAAATCATCCACCGAAGGCGCCGCCAAAAGCGGCGTTATAACTAAAGAGCTCACCACAATAGAAGTGATGAGCGCCTGCACTAATCGTCTTTTCATATTCTCACCCATCCTTAATAATTATTTCTCAGCTGCATAGCCGTATGGCCTTCTCCCCCCGAAGCGGCCGCGACTTTAATCTCATTCGCATACTAGAGTTAGAATACTACAATTTCCGATTGTTTTCAATATTTTTTTCCAAATTGCCAACTTTTTCTTTTTCAGGCTGTCATCATCCGGACATATCCTGCTTCCTCTTCACCGTCAGAAAATGCCTTATTCTGCAGAGTTTCCCGATTTCTTACCAGTAACGTCTGTACCACGGTGTTCCGCATGAATAAACGGACGCTATCTGAACATTCTTTCCTTCTTCAGGAGCATGAATCATCTGGCCGCCTCCGATATAAATTCCCACATGCCCGGGATAACATACTACATCCCCTGGCAGAGGACTGCTGACAGCCATGCCGCCGCCTCCCTGGGCACCTGATGAATGGGACATACTAACCCCTGCAGCACTATGGGCATACATAACCAGCCCAGAACAGTCAATTCCGCCGCTTCCTGTGCCGCCGTATTTGTATGGAGTACCAATCATACTTCTGGCCGCACTTACAATTCTCTGCGCTGCCGAAGTATCGCCGGAACTGACATAACCCGAATCCTGGCCGCCTCCGCTTCCGCTGCCTGTGTTACCGCCATTATTTCCATTCGCGTTATTTCCATTCCCATTATTACCGTTTCCGCTGTTATGATCAACCGCCTGCTGCTTTTTCAGCTCCTCAGCCCTGGCTTTAGCTGCAGCTTCCGCCGCCGCTTGAAGCTGCTCGCCTAAATTTGCAATCTCAGCCTGCTTTTCTGTGAGCATCGTGTTCAGGTTATTCTCCTGCTCCTCATACTCACTCTGAATAGACTTCATATTTTTCTGTTCTTCTTCAAGAGTTGTCTTAAGGTCTGCAATCATCTGCTTTGTCTCAACGTACTCCTGAAGCTTCTCTCTATCATATGTATGCACATTTTGTACATATTCCGCTTTATTCATAAGCTCTGTAAAATCCTGGCAGGTCAGAAGAACTTCCAGCATGCTGGTATCTCCGCTCTCATACATAAACTGAATCCGAAGCTTCATATCTGCATACTGCTTTCTCTCTGTCTCCTCAGCCTCTGCTAGATCATCCTCAGCCGTTATAATCTCCTGCCCTTTCGCTATCAGATCCTCTTCCAGCTGATTAATCTTTCCTATAAGGTCCGTCAGCTGCTTCTGAAGGGAATCCGCCTCACTCTCCGCCGCCTTTTTATCTGCTTCAATCTCACTAACTGTAGGAGCCGCCATAACCGGTGTTACAATCATTGTACTGATTACTGATGCCGCCAGTAACCTCCTGCCAAATTTTTTTATATTCATTCCGCTTTATTCTTCCTTTTTTTGCTTTTTATACTATATATACCCACAATAATTTCCTATAATCCCCTACATCTAGAAATGATTATACATGAACCCAAAAAAATTTGCAATAATTTTTAATGTTTTTGTAACACTTTATATTCATCGGTGTACTTTTCTCTTACTGTATATTAAGATTTGTATATCCCATTAAGCTTACGTCTACCTCCCGCGCTGCTTCTCGTCCTTCCCGGATTGCCCACACTACCAGAGACTGTCCCCTATGCATATCCCCTGCAGTAAATACCCGCTCGGCACTTGTACTATAGCCGCCTGCCGAAGACGCCACATTTGTCCTTGCATCTGTCGAAACTCCAAACGCCTTTGTCACATATGATTCGCTTCCAAGAAAGCCTGCCGCAATCAAAACCAAATCTGCAGAAACTATATATTCACTTCCTGCAATCTCTGCCATCTGCATACGTCCGGTTTTCTCATCCTTTTTCGCCTCCAGCTTGATAAGAACAGCCTGGCAGACATTCCCTTCCTTATTCTTTACAAACCTTTTCACTGTAGTTTCATATTCTCTGGGATCATGTCCAAACACCGCCTTTGCTTCTTCCTGCCCGTAATCTGTCTTACAAACCTTCGGCCATTCCGGCCATGGATTGTTTTCAGCACGAACATCCGGAGCCTTCGGCAGCATCTCAAGCTGAAGAACCGATTTTGCTCCATGCCGCATCACAGTACCTACACAGTCATTTCCTGTATCTCCGCCTCCAATGACAATCACATGCTTCCCTTCCGCAGAAATATAGTCCCCCTCTTTTGGCAGACTTTCTTTAAGCTTCGCTTTCTTGTCTCTCTTATCCTCCCTCCACAGTGCCTTTGTCGTAGACTTCAGAAAATCTACAGCAAAGTAGATTCCTTTCGCATCCCTTCCTTCCACCTTAATATCTCTTGGATTCGAAGCTCCGCAGCACAAAATCACCCTGTCAAATTCCTTTAAAAGCGAGGCTGCCTTTTTATCCCTTCCGACATCACAGCCTGTAACAAAACTAATTCCCTCCTCTTTCATAACCACAAGCTTTCGGTCTATAATCTGCTTCTCCAGCTTCATATTCGGGATTCCGTATCTTAAGAGTCCGCCGGCCTTATCCTCCCGCTCAAATACCGTCACAGAATGCCCTCTGCGGTTCAGAAGATCTGCAGCAGCAAGCCCGGAGGGCCCCGAACCTACAACCGCCACCTTTTTCCCGGTACGCACTCTTACCGGCTTTGCCGCTGCATATCCTTTTTCATATGCATTTTCAATAATTCCGTATTCATTTGCTTTCACAGACACTGCGTCGCCATTCAGACTGCAGGTACATGCCGCTTCACACAGAGCCGGACATACACGAGATGTAAATTCCGGAAAATTATTTGTTTTCTTCAGCCTATAATAAGCTTCTTCCCAATTTCCATGATAAATCAAATCGTTCCACTCCGGAACCAGATTGTGAAGCGGACAGCCGCTTGCCATACCCATAATCATCTGTCCCGACTGGCAGAATGGCACGCCGCAGGCCATACACCGCGCGCCCTGGCACTCCTGTTCCTCTCTGGATAACGGCGTATGGAACTCCTGGAAATGTCTGATACGGCTTTTCGGTTCCTCCGCACTCTTATCTTGTCTTTCATATTCCATAAATCCTGTCGCTTTTCCCACTTTTCTGCCTCCTATTTTCCTTCCTTTATCGCATAAAATGCTTCTGTTTTCGCCTGTTCGCTGCTCATGCCTTGTTCCTCCAGCTGAAGAATCGTCGTGAGCATGCGTTCATAATCCACCGGAATAATTTTTTTGAATCTGGGCAGATACTCCTTAAAATTATTAAGAATTTCTTTTCCCCTCTCCGAATTCGTATAGGCAGTATGCTCTTCAATCATACTTTTTAATTCACTTACGTCATATTTTGAAGACACCTTCTCAATATTTACCATCTGTTTATTAATATTCTGATACAGATCATTGTCCATATCAAGCACATACGCCACGCCGCCGCTCATGCCGGCCGCAAAATTCTTCCCTGTCCTTCCAAGTACTACAATGCAGCCTCCCGTCATATACTCGCACCCGTGGTCACCGACACCCTCTACAACTGCTGCCGCCCCTGAATTGCGCACTGCAAAACGCTCTCCTGCCACACCGTTGATAAAAGCTTTACCGCTGGTTGCACCATACAGAGCCACATTTCCGATAATGATGTTCTGGTGATGCTTGTATTTTACTCCTTTCGGAGGATAAACGATAAGTTTACCTCCCGACAGCCCCTTTCCGAAATAATCGTTGCTGTCACCCACCAGCTCCAGCGTCAGTCCCTTTGGAATAAACGCACCATAGGACTGTCCTCCTGCGCCTCTGCATTTTACCACATAGCTGTCCTCCTCCAGACCTTCTGGATATCTCCTTGTAATCTCTGATCCGAAAATCGTACCGAAAGTGCGGTTAATATTTGTCACATCCACCTCGATGCTTCTTTTCTGTTTCTTCTCAAGTGCAGGAAGCAGCTTCTTCACAAGAACCTTTTCATCCAATGTCCGCTCAAGCTCAAAATCAAACACCTTCCTTGGATTAAATATAGCCGGAACTTTACTTCCCTTATATGGATTATATAAAATCTGCCGCAGATCCAAAGATGCAGCACGCTCAGAAGCAGGCTCGGCCTTTACTTTAAGAAGCTCTGTCCTTCCCACCAGCTCATCAACGGTACGTACTCCCAGTCTCGCCATATATTCTCTTAAATTCTGCGCGACAAAACGCATAAAATTTATCACGTACTCCGGTTTTCCTGTAAAACGTTTACGAAGCTTCGGATTTTGAGTCGCCACACCCACCGGACAGGTATCCAGATTGCAGACCCGCATCATTACACATCCCATGGTTACAAGCGGTGCTGTAGCAAATCCGAATTCCTCCGCCCCAAGAATCGCTGCAACCGCAACATCACGGCCGCTCATCAGCTTTCCATCTGTTTCTATCCGCACCCGCTCACGAAGTCCATTCTGAATAAGCGTCTGATGTGTTTCTGCAAGTCCAAGCTCCCAGGGGAGTCCTGCATTATGGATAGAGCTTCTTGGTGCCGCACCGGTGCCTCCGTCATAACCAGATATCAAAATCAGGCCTGCACCCGCCTTTGCCACACCGGCCGCAACTGTTCCGACACCTGCCTCCGATACAAGCTTAACAGAAATCCTGGCGTCTTTGTTTGCATTTTTGCAGTCAAAAATAAGCTGCGCCAGGTCCTCTATCGAGTAAATATCATGATGCGGCGGAGGAGAAATCAGGCTCACTCCCGGTGTTGAATGTCTGGTTTTTGCAATCCACGGATACACCTTTCCGCCAGGCAGATGTCCGCCCTCACCAGGCTTTGCCCCCTGAGCCATCTTTATCTGGATTTCCTTTGCGCTTACAAGATACCGGGAGGTCACGCCAAAACGTCCGGATGCCACCTGCTTAATCGCCGAGCACCTGTTACTGTCAAGGCGTTCAATCTCCTCTCCGCCCTCACCGCTGTTTGATTTCCCGTGTAACTGATTCATAGCAATAGCAAGCGTCTCATGCGCCTCCTTCGAGATAGAACCATAGGACATAGCTCCTGTTTTGAACCTAGTCACAATTTCATCCACACTCTCGACTTCCTCAATGGGTATCCCTTTTTCCGGATAACAGAACTCAAGCTGTCCTCGGAGATTTATATCGGCCCCCTCTTCATTTACAAGCCTGGCATATTCCCTGAACAGTTCATAATCGCCGCGCCGTGTGGACTGCTGGAGCAGATGGATAGTGCGGGGATTATAAAGATGCTTCTCTCCACCGCTCTTTGATTTGTGCTGTCCGATGCTGTTAAGTGTCAGGTCCACCTCCAGCCCCAGCGGATCAAAGGCCTGAGAATGTCTGGCCACATAATCCTCTGCAATCTCCTTGATTCCGATTCCGCCGATCCGGCTTACGGTATCTGTAAAATATTTGTGTATAAACTCTTCCTTTAATCCGATTGCCTCAAATATCTTTGCTCCTTGATAGGACTGAATCGTCGAAATACCCATCTTAGAAGCAATCTTAACAATTCCGTTGATAACGGCATGATTATAATCCAAT
Source organism: uncultured Lachnospiraceae bacterium (assembly GCA_946558465.1). GTDB lineage: Bacteria > Bacillota > Clostridia > Lachnospirales > Lachnospiraceae > CAPEBR01. The sequence continues at coordinate 146,474 of CAMNTM010000005.1, read as the reverse complement.
ACAGCAGCATAGTAATCCTTCTGCAGCATATCCGTATCAATCAGCTCCCGAATTGTCTCGTATACAAGATATGGATTCACTGCACAGGCGCCATAGCCCAGAAGAGTTGCAAAATGATGCACCTCTCTTGGCTCGCCCGTCTCAAGAATAACTGCCACAGACGTTCTCTTCTTGGTGCGGACCAGATGCTGCTGAAGCCCCGACAGCGCTAGAAGAGACGGCATTGCCACATGATATTCGTCTACCCCTCTATCTGACAGAATTAATATGTTAGCACCCTCCCTGATTACACGGTCCACCTCAATAAACAGATAGTCAATCGCCTTTTCCAGACTTGAATTTTTATAATATGTAATTGGAATTTCTGCGGTTTTGAATCCAGGTGCTTTCATATTTTTTATCTTCAGCAAATCCGTATTCGTTAAAATCGGATTATTACACTTAAGCATCCGGCAGTTTTCTGCTTTTTCTTCCAAAAGATTACCGTCTGCTCCGATATAAACCGCTGTCGATGTTACAATCTCTTCCCTGATAGCGTCGATAGGCGGATTTGTTACCTGTGCAAAGAGCTGTTTAAAATATCCAAATAAATTCTGATGCTGATTCGAAAGAACCGCGAGAGGTGTATCAATTCCCATAGCCGCCGTACCCTCTGTACCGTTCATCGCCATATTTAATATTGAAGTCTTTACTTCCTCGTAGGAATATCCAAAAGCTTTTTGAAGCCTTTTACATTCCTCCTGAGTATAGGAAGGCACCTTTTGATTCGGTATTTTTAAATCCTTAAGCTCAATCAGATTACTATCCAGCCACTCCCCGTAGGGCTGCCTTTTTGCATAGATTTCTTTCAGCTCATCATCATCAATTACCCTGCCGCGGACCGTATCTACCAAAAGCATCTTACCCGGATGCAGGCGCTCCTTTATAACGATACTGGAAGGATCAACCTCCAGTACACCCACCTCCGACGAAAGAATCAGTGTATCCTTGTCTGTAATGTAATATCTGGACGGACGCAGGCCATTTCTGTCAAGCACCGCACCCATGCAGTCCCCGTCACTGAAAAGAATGGATGCCGGACCGTCCCAAGGCTCCATCATAGTCGCATAATATTGATAAAAGTCCTTCTTTTTTTGAGACATATTTCTCGTATTTGCCCAGGGCTCTGGTATAGCAATCATAACCGCAAGCGGAAGGTCCATCCCGCTCATCACCATAAACTCAACCGCATTGTCAAGCATTGCCGAATCAGAGCCCGCACTGTTGACTGCCGGAAGCACCTTATGAAGCTCACCCTTTAAATATTCAGATTCCATATTTTCTTCGCGTGCCTGCATCTTGTCTGCGTTGCCACGAATGGTATTAATCTCGCCGTTATGTACGATAAAACGATTTGGATGCGCACGCTCCCAGCTTGGATTCGTATTCGTACTGAACCGGGAGTGTACCAGCGCAATCGCTGACTCAAAATCTGAATCCTGCAGATCCTCAAAAAAGAGCCGAAGCTGGCCTACCAAAAACATTCCCTTATAGGCAATTGTACGGCTGGAAAGGGAGGCTACATAAGTATCATCGCTGCTTTGTTCAAAAATACGACGAATTACATACAAACGCCGGTCAAAGGAAAGCCCTCGCTCTACCTTCTTTGGACGCTCAATAAATCCCTGCATAATACAAGGCATACATTCTCTTGCTTTACTCCCTAAAACCCCTGCCTGAACCGGCACCTGACGCCAGCCGAGAAATTTCATTCCCTCCTTCTTTACAATAACCTCAAAAATATTTTTGGCCTGATTTCTTTTCAATTCGTCCTGCGGAAAGAAAAACATCCCGACTCCATAATCTCTCTCCTCATTCAAAAAAATACCGAGAGGCTTACAGACCTTTGTGAAAAATCTGTGTGAAATCTGTAATAGAATTCCCACACCGTCACCGGTCCTGCCTTCGGCATCCTTGCCCGCTCTATGCTCTAAATTTTCAACAATCTTTAACGCATCTGCCACCGTCTGATGACTTTTTCGTCCCTTAATATTCACAACTGCACCGATTCCGCAGTTATCATGCTCGAATTGCGGACGATACAGCCCCTGCCCATACTGTTCGCTCATTTGTCCACTCATCCTTTCCTACACTTATTTTTATCTACTATACAACATTTCCTTTGCTTTGTAAATATAAATCTCTTCATAATTATCAGATAATTTGATAATTATATATTTTAATATAAAAAGTCTGATATTATATATCATCAGACTTTTTATTCATTCTTATATATCTATTTTACTATTCCTTAATCTCAAGTACAGATTCCATTCTCTGAATCAGAACAAACATGGTAGAGCCCACAGCTGCACAAAATACAGTCACAACACCGACCCGCATCACATCCTCAAACATCCATTCAAACCATCCATACCATGTTCCGGCTACCGAAATCAGATTAGCCGTCATATGTCCCAGAACCGGCACCTTCAATGAACCATACTTTTCATATGCATATGCAAACACCATAGCCATGGCAAATCCATAAGGAGCCTGCACCATATTTCCATGCAGAAACGCGAATATCAAAGAAGAAAAAAGAGCTGCCTGCACAAATGAAGCATCCTCCCGCATGCGGCGGAACATAAGTCCCCTAAATGCCAGCTCCTCACAAACAGGTGTCAGTACCACTAAATAAAAAATCTGCAGTATAAGCGGAGGACTGTAAAACACTTCCATAGTCTCCTCATAGGTGCCGTCAAGTTCTGCCAATCCAGCCAGCTGAATCAGATTGTTAAGTCCCAGACACAACACTGCTGAAAGGATGAGAACCGCCGGATATTTCCAGAGGGCTGCCTTATGCACTGTCTGTTTTTCCTTTTTTCTGTCTCTGTAAAAGAAGAAAGACAGAACCGGAATTGTAATGACTGCCGCTGCAATTCCGCAGGGAATCTCCAGACTCTTAAGCAGCCCCGCAATATCCTTCTGCAGCTCCTGCTGTACATCCATGTCCTGCATACCCTCTATTACAGCACCAAGCCCTTCTGTACTCAGCACCTCCACCTCTGAAAGAGCCTGAAAAATTACCATTATCATGGAAGTTATCATTCCTGAAACGGCTATTTTTATAATTACAGGATACCATATATACCATATACGCTTAAAATAATCCTGATTCATATTATTCCCCGCTTTCTCTTATGCATTGCTTTACATTTATTATTTTATTACATATTTTTTATTTCCGCTTTGGCCTTAAGAAATAAATGAAAGCATCCTTTTCATCTGTCCGGTAACTGCCGGACCGGAAGACTTCTTTTCTACAGCCTTCCCGCTGTTTTGCATTACTCTGTAATTTTACTTCTTCCGCCTGTAACATGCAATTAAAAAAAAATAAACTTTCTTGACATTTTTTCTCTCATGTTTTATGCTGGTTACTGTACACGGGGCGCTGGAAACGGCTGAGATGCGTAAGTTACGCGCAGACCCTTAAAACTTGATCCGGATAATGCCGGCGTAAGGAAAGGAGAATTTCATAATGTCACAAATCAATTCAAACACAGGAAGATCTGTGTCTTCAGACACATCCTCCGCTGTCAGAAAACTTATTTTTTCTGCAATGGGCATCGCTCTGTCAATGGTCACCTCATATATAAAGGTATGGGAAATGCCGATGGGCGGCTCTGTCACTCTTTTATCCATGCTGTTTATCTGCTTAATCGGATATTGGTTCGGCCCGAAATTCGGACTGACTGCCGGAGCTGCATACGGTATCCTGCAGTTCATCATCGACCCTTATATGCTCTCCCTTCCGCAAGTTCTTTTTGATTACCCGCTTGCGTTTGGAGCATTGGGGCTGTCTGGATTTTTCAATCGCAGGAAATACGGACTTCAGCTGGGATACATCGCAGGAGTGCTGGGAAGATTCGTCTTTTCCACTCTCTCAGGAGTAATATTTTTCGCCTCTTATGCACCTGAAGGAATGAATCCGTGGGTATATTCTTCCCTATATCAAGGAACCTATCTAGGAGCTGAAGGAATCATCACACTGATAATTATATCCATACCGCCTGTAGCCAGGGCGCTGAATACTGTAAAGAGGCAGACACAGAATTAATACACAATAAGAACGGGCTCCGCTTTTTTAAGCGGCAGCCCTGCTTCTTACAATTTAATCTTCACTACATCTATATCAAGATTCCACAAGAATTTATCCAAATCCTTAAAGGACAAAAATACTGTAGCCGTATTCTCAAGCGGATGAATTCCCAGACTCCGGCATCTGCTTAAATCCTTATCTATAAAAAACTCTACGGCATGGTCCGTATCATTCATAAGGCCGAAAGGCGATACGCTTCCCTGCTTAAGTCCCAGATATTTCTCCAGTCTGTCCTCAGATGCAAAGCTGATATTCCCGGCTCCAAGCTGCCTTCCAAGCGCTTTCAAATCCACCTTCTTATTCTCATCACAGGTCACAAGGAAATGTCTTTTTCCCTTTGAATCACGCAAAAACAGATTCTTACAAAGCGTTCCCTTTTCCGGAAGTCCAAGCCTGTCCATATCCTCCATCGTATGAACCGGCTCATGCTCCACCACCTCATACTTAATTTTCATCTTATCCAGTGCATCATATACACGTTTCTTCTGATCATCCATATCCTAATCTCTCCTTTACTGCCGCATAAAATACTGTGCAAAAATATCATCTGCAGCTGTCTTATAATCTATAATTCTCTCCGCTTTTTTTATTTTCTTAAGAAGCCTTCCTCCTCCCGAAAATAAGCCTCCCATATAGCACCAGATTTCCTTCATCTTAAACAGAACATTCTTATCACCCAATCCAAGTGCCGTGTAATCCTCCAGTATCCTGTCATGAAAAGCCTTAAGCCTTCCGGCATCTGCTGCATCCTCTCCCTTTATCTCTTCCAAAAGTCCCGGATTTCCAATGATACCGCGTCCGATCATTACTGCCTGGACTTCTGGAAACTTTCCGCGGATTTTTTCATAATCTCCGATCTTAAAAATATCTCCGTTATAGCAAAGCGGATTCTTACTTTCCCTGACTGCTTCTTCAAATACCTCAAGACGCGGAACATTTTTATAAAAATCCTGCTGGACTCTCGGATGAATAATCAGCTCTTTCACCGGGTATTTATTATAAATCTTTAGAAGTCCTTCAAATTCTTCCGGAAGAAATTTTCCTATTCTTGTTTTAATGGAAATCTCTGACTCTGCTTCACTGTAAATTTTATCCAGGAAGCACTCAAGTTCCTCAGGTTTTGCCAAAAAGCCTGAGCCGCGGTGTTTGGAAACTACGGTCTTTGACGGACAGCCCAGATTAAGATTTACCTCTTTATATCCAAATCTCTCAAGCTTCTTTACTGTCTGGAGAAATCCTTCTGCATCATTGCTTAATATCTGCGGTACCAGATATAGTCCCTCGTTATGCTCCGGCAGAATCTCCTTAAGCTCCCTGGCACTGAATCCCTTTTTTGTGTGTGGTACCAGAAACGGGGTAAAATACTTATCCATAGGAGCAAAGCAGCTATGATATGCATTCCGGTATATGTAGGTTGTAATACCCTCTAAGGGAGCCAGATAATATCTCATGCCGCTATACTGTTTCCACATTTGAATGCTTTTTCTCCTTGTAAAGCCAGTATACACCATAAGCCGGAATATTCACACCCTTCGCCTCCATCTTGCGCCCGGTGAGCAAATCCGTATACATACCGTCATCTTCATTGATCCACGCAGTCTTATCATACTCACTGAAATTAAACAGCGCAACCAGCTTCTCATTATGATTCGCACGTATAAGCCCCAGAATCGACTTATCCCAGGTAGCTATCGTCCACGCATCTGCATGACTGCCAAACACCTGCTTTTCGCCGCGGATCTTTTCCATCTTTTTTAAACCATCGAAGATCTTCTGCTCCCTTGTTCCCTTCTTATTTCTCTCCTTTTCCTTATCCCAGCGGAATTTCCCACGGTGAAGATAACGGGAATCAGCCCATTTCTTCGGGTCCTCATGATAGGTATAGTCATTCTCCTGCCCTATCTCGTCTCCGCTGTAGATGACCGGAATACCCGATTGTACAAGCACATATGCATGAAGCATAAGATCGAGACGAACCGCACGCTCCAGTGCCGCATCATCCTTTTCATAAGCCGCCTTTTCAATACCGCAGAGCGAGGCTGTAGTTCCGCAAAGTCTCGCGTCTCCGGACGCCGGGTCAGAATTATACAGCTCTCCTCTCGCAAATGAACCAGGATATTGTCCGGTTAGAAAGTCATTCAGATATTTCTTATGGCTTACCTCCCCAATGCCAAACTGCATAAGCCACAAATAGTCAAGTCCCCATCCTATATCGTCATGACAGCGCAGATAATTCAGAAATACATAGTCTTTTGGCAGCGAATTTACAACATCCATCTGCTGCTTCAAAAGCAGTGCATCCTTTGTCGCAACAGTATTCCAGGTTGTCGCCATTGTTGTAACATTGTACAGCATATGACACTCCGGCTTCTCAACACTGCCAAAATACGGTACAACCTTATCCGGAGCCATGACCACCTCTCCAAGAAGTAATACCCCCGGACATACAATCTCACTGATAATCCTCATAATCCGGACAATACTGTGAACCTGAGGAAGATTACGGCAGTTCGTTCCCAGCTGTTTCCAGATATAAGGAACCGCGTCGATACGGATGATATCAACTCCTTTATTCACCAGATTCAGCATATTGTAAATCATCTCATTGAGCACAACCGGATTCCAATAATTCAAATCCCACTGATACGGATAGAAGGTAGTCATAATGAATTTCTCCATATCCGGAAGCCAGGAAAAGTTCCCCGGCGCTGTCGTCGGAAACACCTCCGGCATCGTCTTTTCAAACTGTGCAGGAATATCGTAATTATCATAAAAATAATACCTGCTCATATATTCCGGATCTCCCTGCCTGGCTTTCCTTGCCCATTCGTGGTCTTCCGACGTATGATTCATGACAAAATCCAAACAGATACTGATCCCTCTGTTATGGCATTCCTCTGCAAGATTTTCCAGATCCTCCATCGTCCCAAGCTCCGGCTTCACCTTCCTGAAATCCGCAACTGCATACCCTCCGTCGCTTCTTCCCTCCGGTGAATCCAGAAGGGGCATCAGATGAAGATAGTTCACATTACATTCTTCAATATAATTAAGCTTACTTCTGACCCCGTTAAGATCCTCGGCAAAGGCATCCACATACATCATCATACCCAGCATTTGATTACCCTTATACCAATCCGGATCCTTCTCACGTATACGATCCAGCTTCTTAAGCTTTGGCTTTCTTGATTTATACCAGCAGAACATCTCATCACATAAACTCTCAAACATATCAGTACGCCCGCTGTAAAGCTCATAATACAGCCATTTGAACTCATCATAGTATTTCAAAAAGCGGTCTTTGTATTCCTTACTGTAAGATTCGATAGGAAATTGCATAGAACGTCTCCTCCTGTTATGTCATCATTTTCTCTGGATATATTTTACCACTTCTTTTCTATTATCTCAACAATAGACTTATTCTCCAATAATCTTAATCAGAACTCTTTTGTCACGCTTCCCGTCAAATTCAAAATAAAATATCTGCTCCCAGGTTCCAAAATCCAGCCGCCCTTCTGTGACGGCCACAACGGTCTCTCTCCCCATGATTGTACGCTTTAGATGCGCGTCCGCATTATCCTCATAGCCATTATGCTTATACTGGCTGTACGGCTTTTCAGGCGCAAGACCTTCCAACCATTTCTCATAGTCCTGATGAAGCCCGCTCTCATCGTCATTTATGAAAACGCTGGCAGTAATATTCATGGCATTCACCAGCACCATCCCCTCTCTAACACCGCTTTCATTGACCGCTTTCTGAACCTTGTCTGTAATATTTACGAGTCCTCTCCTTGAGGGCAGATGAAAATGTAACTCCTTACGATATGATTTCATATTTTGAATCTCCTTCCCTGTACTTATCTAATTATCCTATTTTAGCACACTGTATTTATAATATCAGTATTTATCTGTCTTTATCTGTATATTTTTCCGCAAAAAACAAGATATGCAATTTCCACAGCTGGATATCACATATCTTGCTTAAAAAAATATCATACTATCTTTTTATCTTCATCCCGGCTTTTACCATACGGAAAGCACGTCTGGCCGCCTGGCTGTATAATTCCTCCGCGCATTCTAACGCTTCTTCTATCTGCATTGCACCGTTTATCGTTGATATCATACTGTCAATGCCATATTCGTAAATTCTTTCAGCGCCCGGGCCAATTCCTCCTACAATTGCAATCACCGGAATTCTCTTCCTCTTACAGTGCATGCCGACGCCTCCTGGCACCTTGCCAAAGGCCGACTGCCAGTCTATCCGTCCTTCCCCTGTAATCACAAGATCTGTATCTTCAAGCAGAGTATCAAAGCCAATAAGATCAAGAACCGTTTCTATACCGGACTTAAGCCTGGCGCCGAGAAATCCGCACAAAGCAGCTCCCATACCGCCCGCCGCACCTGCACCCGGCATCGCTTCTATATCAAGCTTTAGTCTATCCCTTAAAATAGAAACATAATTTTCCATTCCCTGCTCCAGCCGGTCAAGAATCTGAGGCGTTCCTCCTTTTTGCTTCCCAAATGTATAGGTTGCTCCCTCTGGCCCCGTCAACGGATTGTTCACATCACACATAACTGTTATGGCAGAATCCGAAATTTCTCTGCACAGCCCCTCGGTATCAATATCCGCTATTTTCTCCAAGTCTGCACCGACTCCCGGCAGCTCTTTTCCTGCCCGGTCAAGAAAACGAACTCCAAGAGCCTTCATGGCTCCGATTCCTCCGTCGTTTGTCGCACTGCCTCCTATCGCAACAGCAATATTTTTATATCCTTTCTTAAGCGCATCTCTTATCAGCTCTCCAGTACCATAGGAAGAGGTATTCAAAGGATTCCTCAAGCCAGCCGGCACAAGCGTAAGACCAGATGCCGCCGCCATCTCAATCACTGCATAATCTTCCCTGATTACGCCGTAGGAAGCACGGACATCTTCCATCAAAGGTCCGTGTACATCAACAGAGCACAGCCTCCCGCCGGCCGCTGCCGTAACAGCACTGACAGTACCCTCTCCTCCGTCTGCAATTTCTACTCCTTTTGTCTGACAATCAGGAAAAATTTCCAGCGCCGCTTCTCTTAGCAGCTCATTGATTCTTTTTGATGACAAAGATCCCTTAAATGAATCTGATGCAAATAAAATTTTCATGAATAAAATTTAATCAGCGCTTGAGTTCCAAAATCGCCGTATTCCTCCTCTAATGTATTATAATCTGCCAGCACCTGCTTTAATACTTTCAAATCAAGACCCTTTGTCTCTGCTTCTTCTACAGCCAGCTTCATATCTTTGATAAAATGCTTCATAAAAAATCCAGGTGCATAATCGCCGGCCGCAATCTTTTGTCCAAAGGCCTCCAGCTGCTTACTTCCTGCCGCTCCCGAAGCTACGGAATTTAATACAGTAGGGATATCCAGTCCTTGTGCCTTTGCATAGCTGATTCCTTCACAGACACCCGATATGTTTCCTGCAATCATGATCTGATTTACCATCTTTGTATGCTGTCCGCTGCCCGCCGGTCCCTCATAGTTTATATTTGTGCCCATTGCTTCAAACAGCTTATGACAGGTATCGTAATCTTCCTTATCGCCTCCGGCCAGTATTGACAATGTACCTTCCCTGGCGCCGGTATCACCGCCGGTCACCGGCGCATCCATACCGTGCAGCCCCTTTTTCTTCGCTTCACGATAAATATCCGCAGCCAGCTTCGGACTGGAGGTTGTCATATCAATCACATATGCACCTGTCTTTGCATTTTCCAAAATACCTGCTTCGCCGAAATAGACCTCCTCCACATCCTTTGGATAGCCTACAATCGTAATTACTGCATCTACAGCTTTAACACACTCTGCCACACTATCATAAAATACAGCGCCCTCACGAATCAAATCCTCTACTTTTGCCTTGTTTCTCGCATAAATATGAAGCTCATAGCCTGCCTTCATCAAATTACGGGCCATTGACTTTCCCATAATACCAAGACCAATAAATCCTATTTTCTTCATACTTTCCTTCTTTCCGAAATTCCCGGACTGCAGCGGCAAAATACTGACTTCATCTGTTACAACATCATATTCATCCAGAAGATAAGAGGAAAACTCTGCCGCTTTCTCATATTGCTCCGAATCAGATATGCATATTTTCAACTCATCTCTGAAAATATTCAGCTCTAAATATTCTGAAAAAAGATACTGAAATGTCGCTTCCAGTGTCACCAGACAGCTGTCCTTCGGACATACCAGCATGATATTGTGTTCCGAACAATACTGCTTCATAAGCTCCAGATTCGGTGACTTTTCGTTTATTCTATCTGTAGAAAGATATATAACCGCGTGTCTTGGATTACACTTTACCGTCTGTTTGCCCACCAAAATAACAGTCCGCTGCTTTGTATCACTTTCGGGGTCCAGGATAATTCCCAAATCTCTGTATTTATATACTTCCACCTTCATTATACGCTTTCCCCCTTACAGATCAAACTTTTTTCTTAGAAACTCTTTATATTCATCCACTACCCAGGGACGTCTCAGATCAAATTTATAGCAGTATTCTATCTCATTATAATATAAATCCGCCACTTGACGGGAATACGCATTCAATTCTCCAGTAGCCTTAATACCTGCCCACACTGAATTATTATGGATAGAACCTCCGTAAAGATGAAGCTCTGCAAAGCTTCTTGCCTTTACCAGCTTCCCATAAAATTCGAGATTTCTGAGAATATCCGGATCCAATTCACTTTGATGCATAAAAACAGGCGGAAATCCTATGCAGTCTTCCACTGTCGCATGATTCGGCATTGCTTCCGGTCCGACTAATACAGAATTGAAATTACGTCCCAGATACTGCATAAGTGTATCATGCTCATCAATCGTATCATAGATTCCTGTATACCAGCCTTCTCCGTCAAGCTCTCTGTCGTCTACCTGTGCAGACACGGTCACAATTCCTCTTGGAAAATGGCCATAGCGTTTTAGACGAAATGCAAGCGATAAAGCGAGATGCGCTCCTGAACTGCAGCCGCTTAAAACTACCTTATTCGGATGAATGCCAATCTCATCTGCATGATCGGTCATCCATTGATATCCTGCATGCAGATCATTAATTGCTGCCGGATACTGTGCCTGCCAGGACATTCGATAAATGACTACAACCCCCACGGCATTATACTTCTCACAAAGCATCTCTATCGGATATGCATTGGGATTCACGGAATAGATGCCGCCTCCAATTACATAAAACATCACTCTGTTCTTCTTCGGCCTCGCCGTTTTAGGCTTTACTACCCATACAACTGCCTGTGTTTCCGGTTCCTCCGGGCAGCCTGGAACAATATGCTCTTCAACCTCACAGGAATGCTTCCTGCTCCACCACTCATCCATATAGCCCTTCTGCTTCTGTGTGCCGATCCTGATTTTTTCCTCCATAGATACATTGGGATCATACATCATACGGCTTTGCGCATTCAAAGCGGGATCCAGATTGAAAAGCTCCGCACCATCCGGATGCGCCCATTTCTTGTCATTTAAATCCGTTATTCTATCTTTTTCTACCAGTAAATCTTTCTGGTTTTTTACCTTTTCAAAGTATCGGTTTTCCATATCAGCCTCCATGCCAATAATCCTGGCGTACTAGCTCTCTATAATTGTCGATATCCCGTCAGAAATTACAGCGATCTCTTCATTTCCCCCAAAATACGCCTCAGCCTGTTCAATTGCTTCGGGCAGGGAAGAGACATATGTCATCTTCATCTCTTCAACAGTAGTTTTCAACTCTGGATTTGTAACAAATAATATTTTATATTTTTTTATTGCATCCGCAAGAATCTGGTACTGCCATTGATCTGGAATCGTATCCTCCATACTTGTCGCCCGAATCTCATGCAGCAGATCTTCAATGGTTATACATTCTTTCACCTTACGATAAAACATCTCTCCGCCCGTACCATCCCGGCATTCTGAACAGATAATAATAATTCCTCCGTCGTTTACCGCCTGCATCGCCGTACAGATTCCCTTCACTGCCTGATAAATATTCTGGTCTGCAGGATACCCTCCATTGGACGTAATAACAATATTTCGTTTTTTGTCAATCTTTACCTTACAGTAACCGGCAAGATATTCACATCCCTGCTTATGGGCTTCTATAACGTCTCCTGCAAAAGCAGCCACCACTTCTTTATTTTTATTTATAATCACATTAACAATATACTGCAGGTTTGCCATCCTTGCCGCTGCAGCCATATCTGTATGAATCGGGTTATTCTCCAAAACACCTGCCACAGCATAAGGACTGTCAATAAATCTGCTGCAATGATTTCCCAACACAGTTCTCCGTGCGCAGACTCCCGGCAGAATACTCTTGCGCCCTCCGGAATACCCGGCAAAAAAATGGGGTTCAATAAACCCTTCTGCGATAACAAGGTCTGCTTCCAGCACATATCTGCTCACAATTAAATCTGCCCCTGAAGGAAGCTTCCCGATATTAACCAAATCTTCTTCCCTATCGCAGTCATGCACAATGATTTTTTCATTTTGTACTATGTTCTCTCCCAATTTTTCCGTTAATTCGCGAACCTCTGTTAATCTGTGGCATCCTGTCGCTACAAGCAGCATAATTTCCATATCCGGATTCGCCGTACGAAGTTCTCTGAGCATAAACGGAATAATATGCTTGCTTGGAACAGGCCTTGTGTGGTCACTGATGATAATTGTTGTCTTTTTTTTATCCTGTGCCAGTTCAGAAAGTGTCTTACTCATAATCGGATGCTCCATCGCCTCCAAAACAATCTCATCTTCTGATCTCGTCTGATGTAGTTCATCAATCCTAGAATCAAAAACCGCCTTTATACAATCGTGTTCTACTGTTATTTTATCAAATCCAAATGGTATTACCGATTTCATAATTTTATCACTTCCTCCAACCCTTATAATACGAACAATGGAAGATATGTCACTGCTAAAAGTACTGCAAACATATATCCATAATATGGAATTGCCGCTTTCATAAAATCTCCGATTTTAACACCGGCAATAGAACATGACACATACATAACTGTCCCTACCGGAGGTGTCAGAACGCCGATTGAAAGGTTGACTGTCACAATCATGCAGAAATGGACCGGATCTAATCCATAGCTTGCTGCAATAGGCGCCAGAATAGGTGCCAGAATAATAGTTGCTGATGCTCCCTCCATAAACATTCCGACAACCAGCATAAACAAATTTACGACAAGCAGAAAAACAATCTTGCTGGAAAACGCCGACATAATTACATTTGTGAGAATCTGAGGAACCTGCTCTTTTGTTAATATCCAGGAGTAACAGGAACAGGCTGCCACAATCATCATAATAGAACCGATAGAAACTGCCCCCTCCTTCAATGCCGAAACAAAGTTCCTTGCATTTAATTCCTTATAGCTGAAGCCAAGTACTAATGCATACACTACCGCCACGGCTCCCGCCTCTGAAGGAGTACATACTCCGATACGGATACTTCCGATAATGATAACGGGCAGTACCAGGCACGGCCAGGAAACCTTAAGTGCATCTGCAAGCTCTCCTTTTTTCATTTTTCCGTCTCTGGTAGGCTTATACCCGCGTTTTCTTGATACAACTGCCGTAAATGCCATCATCGTAACACACATCAGAATTCCTATTGCAAAACCAGCCACAAAAATCTTACCTACAGATACTCCCGCCAAAGTACCATAAAGAATCATACAGATACCTGGCGGAATCAGCGGAGTAATCAAAGAGGAAAAGGCTGTAATTACTGTCGAAAAATCTCTAGGCAGCCCCTGCTCCACCATAGGAGGAATCATAATCTTGGCTTCCATAGCTGCATCCGCATTATTGGAACCACTCATTCCTCCCATAATTGTAGAAAGAAGAATATTTGCCTGTGCAAGTCCCCCATGTATTCTCCCGGTGACAAGATTGCAGAATACCATCAATCTCTTTGTTATCCCGCAATAATTGAACAAAACACCTGCAAAGATAAAAAATGGACATGCCAGCAGTGAGGTACTTTCTACGCCGGAGGTAACTCTCTGCGCCATCATTGTGATATTTACCGTCGGATTTAATAAAAAGTATAAAATAGAACCACTGAAAATTGAAATGTAAATAGGAACATTCAAAAACATAAGTGCAAGCATTACTATCGTAGCAATCATTACACACCATAATCCTGTACTCATACTACTTTTCCTCCTTTAAGCCTTGTCTTATATTTCTGATTCCCACCATGCAGTGATTCAAAAGCATAATTACACAGGAAAATGCAACTGCCGCATACTGAACATATTTTGGTATATGAAGAGTCGCTGTCATCTGATGAGAGGATAATAAATTACCCAGCCGGATAAATTCCAGGCGCATAATTACAAGCATAGCAGCTGCAGTTACTGCCCATCCCGCCAGTGCACATATTTTCCTCAATCCTTTCGGCAGCTTATCTACCAGCAGTGAAATAGAAATATTTCCCTGTTCAAGAATCGTCACGCAGATTCCAAAAAATGTCATCCAGACAACTAAAATCATCTGTATTTCTTCTATCCAGGGAATAGGAGCATTTACAATATACCGCATGACCACCCCGTATACTGTAGAAAGTACCAGCGCCATCGTGGTAATCCCAAAGATTAAAAGCATAATTCTCCTAACCCAGCTAATACCTTTATCAATTACTTTATCAAGCATACCTAAACCTCTTCCATTTATCCAATTCAAATACAAAATGACTGGCTATATAGAATCTTTCATAAGAACCTGTATAGCCAGTCATCAGACAGAATAATTACTGCACGATCTCTGTTACAGTATCATAAACATCTTCTGACCATCCGGCATCCTTTGTCATCAGTTCATAATATGACGGCACCATTTCTTTAAATGCCTCTTCGTCAATATCAATAAATTGAATTCCCTCGTCACTGAGTTTACCTCTAAACTCTTCGCTGCGCTCTGAATATATCTCAAATCCATAATCTGCTGCTTCTTTACAGCAGGTTTCCCACGCCTCCTGCTGCTCCTTTGACATACTCTGCCATACAGATTCCGGCAGGCACGGCATCAGGAATTCACACATATAAGGAGTATTAGAAATATACTTCGTTACTTCATATAATTGACGTCCATAACCATCTACCAGCGGAAATTCACATGCATCTACAACACCCTGAGATAAAGAGCTATAAAGCTCTGCTACACCGATAGGAGTAGGCGTTGCACCAAATGCCGTAAAACAGTTTATGTAATGAGAATTCGTAGGAACACGAAGCTTCACTCCTGCAAAATCAGAAGGAACCTTTACTTCCTTGTTTGTCCAGAAATATCTCTCACCGGACATCAGCTGCGCATTTGTAATATGAATGCCTGCATCTGCGGATTTCTGCATCAAATCCTGATAATAATCACTGTCTGTAATTTTATAAACATCATTGATATCCTCATAAAGGAACGGAGCCATTGTTACTCCCAGCTCTTTTTGCCCTACCTGGTCGCCAATATCAGAACCAGAAAGCGTTGCCGCCGTGTTCTGTCCCTCCAGCATCTGCTCTAACAGCTCTAACGAGGTCCCTAATGTAGAATTATTGTAGTAAGTAACCTCAAATAATCCTGAAGCATTCAAATCATCTGTCAGCTTAAGACAAACATCATTCAAAACACTGCCGTCATTAAATACATTTCCGATGTTGAGCACAAGAGGCTCTGCTTCCGTCTTAGTACCGGAATCGGAATCCTTTTCTTCACTGCCCTCTGTACTGCCGCCTCCTGAAGCTCCGCAGGCCGTTACAGCAAGCATAGAGGCTGCAAGCACACAGCCTAACATTCTCTTTTTCATGGATGCTAAATCGTTTTTTTTCATTTTATCCTCCTTCTCCAAAGGTATTATCATCATACCTTTAATGTTAATATATTAAATGGAATACTTTCCATTTAACACCTAATGAATCCCTATCGGAAACATTCCCTTTTCAATCTGCTCCAATACATATTCTCTCACAACCTCAATATGCTTGCGCATCCTATATCTTGCCTCATCCGGATTGTGTGATACAATTGCCTCACAGATTTTATAATGGCTCTGTGCAGACTCTGAGATTACTTCCAATGAAAAATTTGTTTCCACAATGTATTTATTAATAATATCATTAATCGTATTGTATATTATTTTAAGCACTTCATTATCTGCCATCTCGACAATATACTCATGAAAACGAATATCCAGCTTCGAAAACGTACTGCTGTCCCTTTTTTTTGTAGCTGCCAGCATCTCATCTGCCAGCCTTCCAAGTACATCCTCATCCTTTTCTGAGCTATTCATAGCCGCTAGTCCTGCAATTCCAGCCTCTAATACCGCCCGGACATCATAAATCTGCTTCGCATTATATTCGTTAAACACAATGGCTGAGTACAGCGGGTGCATAAGATTGCCGAGAGATGCCCGGTTTACAATTGTCCCTCTTCCCTGCTTGATTGTAACAAGTCCAAGCGTATTCAGCTTTTTAAATGCTTCTCTAATCGTACCCCTGCCCACACCAAAATAATCTACGAAATAACTTTCCGGCTGCAGAACCTCATTTTCTTTATACTCGCCCTTTAAAATCTTAGATGTTATTTCCTCAACAATTTGATCACACTTTGTTTTGCTTTGTAACATCCTTATATAATTCTCCTCTTTTGTATGAAAAAATTATACCATACTGCCAATTTCGGCACAAACATATTTTTTTAAAACTCATACACTTCCGGAAAATTGTCCTAATTTCAAGCATATTTTAAATATGTCATCCTCAATATTTATTGCAGCATCCGCATTACAATCCTCTCAAATGTCACCACGCCCCTCCACATTACATCCTCATCTATATTAAAATACGGATTATGATGCGGCACATCGGTTCCCTTTTCAGGACTTGACGTACTTAAAAAGAAAAACGCTCCTGGTACAATCTGCAGGTAATTTGAAAAATCTTCACCGCCCATATTCGGAATCGGAAAATTATCAATAATATCCTTAGGTTCAAACAAATCACTTACAGATTCTGCTGCCAGCTCCGCCAGCTCTTCATCG
Source organism: uncultured Lachnospiraceae bacterium (assembly GCA_946558465.1). Lineage (GTDB taxonomy): Bacteria > Bacillota > Clostridia > Lachnospirales > Lachnospiraceae > CAPEBR01. Next base: position 129,267 of record CAMNTM010000005.1, on the reverse strand, counting down.
TTTACTACCGGAGGAGCGCCCCAGATAATCTCACATTCACAGCTTCCCCCGAATGCTGCTGCCGTTGCCGCCGCCAATCCCCGGATACGCTGCGCAATATAATGTCTGACCGGCTCGTCTAACGCACGGATAGTCCCTTCCAGAATCACTTCATCTGGTATCACATTATACTGTGCACCGCCTTGAATTCTTCCTACCGTAATAACGCTTGCAGAACTCCCCGAAATCTCTCTTGTCTGAACCGCCTGCAGTGATAATATAAGATGTGCCGCTATATTTACAGGGTCCACTCCCTTTTCCGGAGTAGAACCATGACAGGATTTTCCTTTCACTCTCAATACAAATTTATCAAAGGAGGCCATACAACAGGCACGCGGAAAAATCAAAGTACCGCTTGGGATTTCCTTGCCAAGAATACTGCCGATATGCAGCCCGAAAATTGCATCCACACCCTCCACATAGCCGTTGGATATGGCTATTTCAGAACCTCTTGATATCTCCTCTCCAGTTTGAAAAATAAAACGTACCGTTCCCCGTAAGAGCTTCCTCTGCTCTTTTAAAAGTCTTGCAGCTCCCAGCAGAATCGCCATATGTGCGTCATGCCCGCAGGCATGCATACAGCCCGGATGACTGGACGCATATGCAGCACCGGTTTCCTCCTCCAGCGGAAGTGCATCCATATCGGCTCGAAGTGCTATCGTTTTTCCTTTTTCTTTTCCTTCAATCACTGCCAGAATTCCACTGTCCTTTTCTGAACAGGTAAAGGGAATTCCCAAACGTTCCAGCTCTCTGCAGATATATGCTTTTGTCTTTGGAAGTTCTGTTTCCAGCTCCGGAATCTGGTGCAGATCTCTGCGCAGCCTAACAATATAATTCTGAATATTTTTGTATTTCTTCTCCATCACTTTTTCCTTAAAATTCAATTTTTCGTCTTCCAATATCTGTACTGCTTCTCCTATCCTCCTATTCACGCACCAACGAATGCTGTCCCTCCTTCGGAGCCTGCGTCAGCATTTCTAATGCTTCCTCTACCATACCTTTTCGGAATTTGACTTCCTGCTCTGCCGGAAGAGACGGATTTCCAAATACATGAAGCACACTGTTTCCCCGCAAAATTCTATGTGAACCGATTCCTTCGGAAATCTTTGTCAGATTTGTCACATGGACAACCGGGATTCCGGCTCTCTCGATTTCCTTTACCATCACTGCACCGCAGCGAGAGCTGGTACCTCATGTAGAGGTAAGAATCGCTGCATCCACATGATTATCAAGAAGCCCCTTTGCAATTCCTTCTCCAAATTTTTTCCCCATATCCATCGGTGTCATAACACCCGCTGTTGTATAATACGAGGGCAGAACATCTCCAATCTTCCCTTCCTTCTCCAACGCAACCGCCGCGTCTACCGGCACCAGACGGTTCGGGTCTTCAAGCACGAAAGCGTTATTATATCCCTGATGACTGACCTCATAATCCGCAGCCTCAAGTCTTTCGGCATCTCCGAATGAATAGCTTTTATAATATTTTGAATTCGTCGGAACCATGTTATCCGGATTTCCTTTTGGTACCAGGCCCCCGTCAGTAACAAATGCCAGCCGAATCTCACTCAGCGGCTTCTCCAATACCGGAAGCGGAATATCCTCATGATTCGGCATTATTACCTCTGTGCAAAAGCTTCTATGATAATATTTATCAAGCAGCATGTTCAGCCCGCGCACGGAAGCAGGAACGCTGTAGTCGATACGAATTGCCGGACCGGAACCGTGGAAGCCCTCCTTCTTGCCGTCCCCGATAAAATCACCCTCTGCCAGACGCTTTGCAAATGCAGCCATCTCCTTCATTGCCTTACGCATCTTCGCCGCATTATTCTCAGTCTGTATAATATATGCACGGTCCTTATAAAGGTCTGTCCCCGGATTTTCTGAATACAGCCCGGTTACTGCCGGAATCTCTAGCTTTTCTGTCACTGCCGCCGTCGCTGCTGCACAGCCCAGTCCGTAACGTCCCGCGTTGAACCCCGGCCCTGCAATAAACAGCTGCCCTTTGTATTCCTCTATAATCTCAAGAAATCTGCCGCATACTTCCTCCGTATTTTCGGCAATATAATTATCACCGCATATGATTGTTGCCGCAATCTCATAATTATCACCAAGCAGTCCTTTAAGCAAAAGGCCGGGCCCAACCGGCTCTTCTCTTACACTGATACCGACACTGGCCGTATCTTCTCCGCCAAGTCCTGCATAAAATTGATTGATATAATGTATAACTCTAATCCTTTCTGACATTCCTACCCCTCCTGCCTGTCTGCATTTTCTACGGCATCCGGCAAATCTCTATCTGTCGTCACATAACAGTCTCCAAGCTGCGACCAGATTCCCTGATAAGCAAAGTTTGTCGTATGCGTAAATGGTCCCCGCACATCATATCCCATAAGACTCGGCACATTGGTTCCCTCTCCGATTACACGTTCAACCTTCGGGTGCTCAAGATCAAAATTTCTTCCGCTGTTAATAACCGCGTCAATCTTGGGATCGGAAATAACCAGCATATCCCCTGGTTTATCATTTGACACCGCAGACAGATTCATAACACACGGCATACCCATTTTCTCTGCCCAGTTAAATGCCAGCGCCTGGTCAAGCTGGCAATGTCCCATACCCGACTTATTGACAATTACACAGTCTGCCTTCAATGTCTCCTTGAGAAGCGTTGCCGCAATCATTCCCATCGTGTCCTTGCCGTCAATTCTCATAACATTGTTGGTCACAACCATGCCTGCAAATTCAATATCCTTTCCGTGCCGTCTTAACAGCTCCTTTAAGTACACCTCATTCTGAAGATAATAATTCGGCTCCCAGTAACGCCATATCATAGCGCCATCCAAAATCTCCGTAGGCTGTACAATCATCGGCAGAAACCCAAGCGCACTCTGTCCATAAAAATGGAAATTCCATGTGTCATGAGACGCCATATGTACGACCAGATAGCCAACCTTTGGAAGGGGCTTTCCATCTGCTCCCGGTCCCACCGGACCCATCTCAAATTCTTCTGTTTCATCCGGCGTCAGATTAACTGCCAGCTTAGCTAAAAAGACATTGATTGTCAAAGAAGCATATTTTAAAGCCTCCGCATAGCCTGCATCACTGACTCCCTCGGCCGGCGATGCATCTAAAATAATATGATAATGTTTGGAAAAATGTGTATATTTTGCACATGGTCCTCCCATATCCATATAATATTTGATATTGCACTTTGCATAATAAATATCGGATACAACAACACCTTTCAGAGCGACTGTCCGTCCCTCGCCCATAGGAGCAAGCTTCCCCCAGATTCCCGGATAAGAGGTTTCCGGTGCATCCGCCTTACAGCGCGGCTGCATAACGTCATGAATGCCCAGAATACGGCAGCTCTCACCAGGAACGGCAAGCTTGATATCAAGGCTTCCAAACATCTCGCTCTTTGCCATATCCATTAACTCCTCTTTATTAACTGTCAGCACCCCGTCTATTAAACTGGCGGCCGCTCCGAACTGCACCTTCTTCACACGGATATAATCTATTTGTAATTTTTTACTCATATCCTTTCCTCCTTCCTGCTTTGGAATATTGTTTCGGATATATCTGCAATATATTTTACTTTTTTACCGGTATCTGTTACAACACACAAATAAAATCATCTGTTTAAATCCTTTACACATATTGTATGTGCACAATTTCCGGGATTGTCTGCCCCTTTACCCCTCAATTCCAAACACTGCCAAAAGAAACAAAAAGTACAAAGATATATTGTTTTCTTTGTACTTCCCTGTCATTGATTCAGATGTTCCTGTAAAAGCTGTACCGCTTTTTCCGAAAGCCTTACACGATGCAGATATTCTCCCTCTGCCGTCAAAGAAGGATTCCCAAATGGATAACAAATGTTATCGCCTTTTATCACCCGTCTGACACCTGTATCGACCGCAATCTGCGTCAGATTTGTCACCTGTACTACTGGAATTCCTCTTAGCTCTAATTCCTTTCCTATACATGCACCGCACCTGGTGCTGGTTCCGCACGCAGATGTAATCATCACTGCATCCACCGGGCTCTTTTCCACATAAGCGGCAATTTTTTTCCCCATCCGGACACTTTGTTCAGAGGATGTCATCACTCCCGTCGTCGAGATAAAGCAATCATACAGCTTTCCGATTTTCCCTTTTTTTTCCAGCTCACGCAGTGCATCCACCGGAACCAGACGATTCGGATTTTCTTCCACATAGCGATTGTCATAGCCTTGATGACAAACCTCGTATTCTTCCCTTTTTAATTCTTTTTTTCCTTTTATATCATATATTCCAAAGCATCCGGCGTTCGTTGACGGAATACGGTCCGGATTACCTTTAGGCACTAAACCGCCGTCTGTAATCAAAAGCAGCACTGTCTCCTCAGATCTGCATCTAAGGCGCGGAACACTCACTGCACGCTGCGTCTCCATAATCACCTCGCTCTGATAATGCATGCCCTGATATTTTGCCAGAAGCATATCCAGGCATCTCTGGGGCGCAGGCTTCTGATAATTGATAAATGGAATTAACTTTCCTTCTCCCTGTCTTTTACTATCCGGATTAGAATATATGTAATCTGTCTGATTTAACATACTTTTAAATTCTTCTTTCTAACCGGATTCTTATCAAAATTTTGTGTTCTGTGCTCCATCATCCTCTGGTTTGATAATAAAGAATATCCTGACGCTTCTGAATCCAAAATCTCCCGAATCTGTTCAAAATACTTCATATAGTTATCTCTCATCCCTTCATTTACCCAATCTCTGATAATACCGACAAGCGCATGCGCCTTCAGCTTTGCCATAAGGCTTAATTCACTCTCCGACAGCTTAAATCCGCATTTAGAATATCCCATATCAATGTTAATCTTCCACAGCTCATAATAGATATCATATAGATACTCAAACAGCGAATTCTGCCCTATATACTGAAAACATGCCAGATAAAATCTCCGATTCGCATACAGACATCTGCATACCTTCACAAAGCTTTCTGTAAGCTTTGACGGGTCATTGAACGTATTGACATTTTCTAGCATTTCTGTATGAAAAATCCAGTTAATCAACTCATACTTGTCCTTAAAATGATAATAAAATGTATTCCTGCTTATATCACAATAATCCGTAATATATTTTACAGAAATCTTGGATAACGGCTGCTGCTCTAAAAGCTTTTTCAAAGCATTCGCAAGCGCCTCTTTTGTGATTCGGTTATTTGACATATGCGCTTCCTTACCCTCCACAGTTTTCACTATTTTATGGAAATCTGATTTTTATCCTGTTTTTCTATATATTTTATTATATTATAAGAATTTTCTATATTCAATAAAAAAGCTCTCCACATTGTACACTTGCAGAATCTGTACTAAATTTGAACACATTCATATTGCCCAGCTTCTCCTTTATACCTCTCCTTTTCATACACAACTTTATCCATGTCTGTATTTTGTAGTAACTTATTTTCTGCCAAATGAAAAAGGAAAGCTTCCCTGCTAAACTTCTTTGTATTGAATCATACTATTACTGCCGTTTTTTAAATCTTTGTTTAGGAGGAATTTTTATGTATGCTTTCCTTGCAGCTGTACCAATCCTTTTTATTGTAGTTACGATGGCAGGTTTTAATTGGCCGGCAAAACATGCGCTTCCCGCTGCATGGCTGATGACCTGTCTGATATCCGGATGTCTCTGGGACATGAGCATCCGGGAGATAGGCGCCAGAACAATCTCCGGATTCTTAAGTGCCTTTGAAACTCTATGTATCATTTTCGGGGCAATCCTTCTTATGAATATACTAAAACAATCCGGGGCAATGGCCTCTATTAACAGTATCTTTTCAGATATTACAAAGGATGCCCGGATTCAGGCTGTTCTGGTTGGTTATATTTTTGCCGGATTCATTGAAGGCACGGCCGGATTCGGAACCCCGGCCGCGCTTGCTGCCCCGATTCTTATAAGTCTGGGATTCCCGCCGCTTGCCGCCGCCACTGTATGTCTAATTTACAACTCTACACCTGTTGTCCCCGGACCGGTAGGTGTTCCGACGCTGACCGCTGCCCAGGTATTGGAAAGCTCCGTTGTAAATCTCGGCGCCAGCCCAGACAAATTTCTGACTATGCTGACAAGATGGAGCTGCATTCCTCATATAATTGGAGGATTCTTTATTATCATTGCCGGCGTTGCCGTATTAGTAAAAGTATTCGGCAAAAAGAAATCCTTCAAGGACGTTTTTGCAGTCATTCCATTCTGTTTGTTTGCGGAGTGTGTACTTGGCACGATTTATCTGACAGCGGCATTTTTCACCGGCGCAGAGCTCACCTCCATGACTGCTTTTCTTATCTCTCTGCCCATCCTGATTTTTACAGTAAAAAAAGGATTCCTTGTACCAAAGGAAGTATGGACCTTTGACGACGCCGCGCAATGGGACAATAAATCCTGGAGGACCACTCAGAAAACTGCTTCTGTAAAAAAGAAAGAAATGGCAGCAGTAACGGCATGGCTTCCATATATCCTTATCAGCATCTTTCTGGTATTATCACGAGTCGCTTTCTTTCAAATCAAGCCGATATTAAACCATGATCCGTTTATTATACATATTAAAAGTATTCTTGGTTTTGAGGGTATTGACTGGGATTTCAAGTTTTTGTGGAATGCAGGTATCGCACCCTTTACCTTAACCGCATTGGCCACAATCTTTATCCATAAGATGACAAAATCTGAGACTGCCGCCGCCGTCAAGGATTCTGTCAGGATGATATCCGGCGCTGCCTTGACTCTCCTGTTCGGTGTTGCAATGGTTCAGCTTTATCGCTATACCTCCAATGCAGAGATCGGCGCTGCAGTCAATTCTGCCGGTTTTTCAGACGAATTCACTTTCGCTAACAGCAGCATGCTGTACGTAATGGCAGGCGCACTTGCTGATATTTTCAAAGGCGCATATTTTCTTATCGCACCGTTTATCGGTGTGCTGGGTGCATTTCTATCCGGCTCCTGCACCGTATCCAATACACTGTTCGCACCTCTCCAGTTCGAGACGGCTACAATGGTCGGCCTGCCGCCGGTACTTATCACAGCTCTTCAAAACTGCGGTGGAGCCATCGGAAATATGATCTGCGTAAACAATATCGTGTCGGTGTGTGCAACAACCGGAACAAACGGAAATGAGGGCAGGCTTATCCGTACGAATATCCTTCCCTGCATAATCTATAGTACCATTGTGTCCGCTGTCATCGGAACACTGCTTATCGCCGGTGTCGATCCCATGCCGGAATTATTACATTAAGTTACTGATAAAGCTTCTCCCCTTGCCGGAGAAGTTTTTTTCTTTCTCTGTAGTCCGGCAGTACCTCTTCCACAATCTTCCAGAACGCTTTCGAGTGGTTCATTTCCTTTCTGTGTGCCAGTTCATGTACCACCACATAATCCAGCGCTCCCTCCGGCATCAGCACAAGCTTCCAGTTAAAGTTCAGATTTCCTTTGCTGCTGCAGCTCCCCCATCTCGTCTTCTGTTCCCGAATCGAAATTCTTCCGTAGGTTACACCCATAATATCTGCATAGAATCTCACCCGTTCCGGGATCATCTTCTTCGCTGCACGAATTCCTCCAAGCCTCATGTCACCTGTAATTTCCCTGCGGTTTTCCTGCACGCTTTTAAATCTCTCCTGCTGTGCATGAATCCAGGCCCTTTTCTCCTCAAGAAACTGCTCTATCTGCTTTTTTGAAACAAAATACGGAGAACGTACGACAACCTTTCCCTCCTGTTTCACCTGAATTGCGATAGTTTTCCTGTTTGATTTAATCCACTCATACTTTTTATCCATTCGTCCGCCCAGTCCTGCGCTCCCTCCATAATATCCTCTTCCCACTGCTTTAATCTCCGCTCATATTCAGCTTCCAATTCTTCCAACTGTATTTCCAGCTCCTCTGGTATCTCCTCAGAATTGATATTCCCCATAAAAGCATTCACAAATGCATCGTCTATATGAAGCCTCCAGCCCTCTTTCTCCCTTTTGACTATAACTGTGACCTCTATCGTACTAATTTCCTCTGTTTCATTGATATATTGACAAAGTTCATCCGCTTCCCACTTTGTCAAATCAAATATACTGCCTGCAAGCATATGAAGCCCCGTGCCTTCATCTTCCAACATCTCCTCCATTACACGAATCATATAGCGGCCCTCTGCCTCGCTCATATCAACATTGGAAATACACAGATCAATCTCCGTCCGTCTTTCTTGATCCCGTATATCCTTAATCCTCCATTCCAAATTTTCTGTAACAGCTTTCGCAATTTTGTAATTCCTTTTATATCGCCTGTCCCTTTTATTTTCTGACTGCAAAAGCTCCCCGAATACCTTATATTCCTTCCTGACAGGCCAGCCAAGCCAGTTTCTTATGACTCCTGTACTGTTGTCTGTCACCGCGTTCAGCGTATCCAAATCCAGCTCCCGGATCGACTGCATCACTGTATTCACCACCTCCTCAGGTGTTCCGGCACCGGCACTCTTCTCCTTCCCCGCACACGCGGTAATACATCCAAGCAGCACCGCCAGCACGATAACACTTCGAAGCCTGCCTGTTTTTCTTTCTTCTCTCCGCATCTTTTCTCCTCCTTGCAAAATGAACGATAAATAAAATCAAAATTCCCCTTCATTCTATCTGAACACACTTCACAAAGACAAGATACCCTGCATAAATCGTCACTCAGGCAGCAAAAAAAGAACGCTTTATACAACAGCTCTTCTGTTCGGTATTGCCACCGAAACATAAAACCATCCGTCCTGACACCTTAATGCGCTTGTTCCGCCGTTTCTTTCCACGGCCAGACGGACATTACACAGGCCGATTCCATGCCTGTTTTTATCTTTTTTTGTCGAAAGTATTCTATAATTCTTTATTTTTATCTGTTCTCTCACCGGATTTTTTACGGATAATACCAGCTGGTCATTCTCCAGAATCATCTTAAGCTGTATCAACCTTCCTGTTTCCATCTTTTTACAGGCCTCAACCGCATTATCAATCAAATTTACGAGTATCGTTACAATGTCCTCCTCACTTATCACAAGATGCGATAAATCGTTTACTTGAAACACCATGGTAACTCCCATTTCCCGCGCATATTCATATTTCTGATTCAGCACCACATTGACGACCGCATGATTGGTATTCACACAATCGCTGAGCTTTCTGAAACTTATTCCAAGCTTTTCTATATAAGCCGCTGCTTCCTCCGCCTTTCTATCTGCAAGCAGTCCCTGTATACAGGCCAGCTGATTTTTATAATCATGCATAAAACGTCTCTGACTCTCGCTGCTTTTTTTCACGCTTTCATACAGCAGCATCTGGTTCTGCGTACGCTCCTGCATCAATCTAAGCTTCTCAATCTTTGCTTTCTGAATCAAAAGATTTCCCATAAAATAAAGTCCTGCCATATTGACTGCAAGGACGCCTGCACAGGCCGTATATACTCCTGTTTTACTCAAAAATCTGCCGTCAAAACTTACAGCGCAGAAGGTCACTACCGAAATCAGACTGATAAGCGGAAAAAACCAAAGCCCTTTCCAGTCTGCACTCTCCTGCATATATACGTCTTCCCTCCATATATCTCCATATCTGCGGTGTAAAAACAACAGCACACTCAAAAGCAGCCCCGCCGACAGCCATTCCGTCAGAGAAGCAGTCAGTTCTGAAGGAAATGAAAAAAACGCAAGTCCGATTGCTGCAATCAGGCTGCTAATCCATACAAATACGGAAAAAAGCACCGACATCACAAGATTTCTGACTACTTTCACAGGAAAATAAATTCCGGCGCCGGCACTGACCACCGCAATCAATCGAACCGGCTGCAGAATATACGCCGGTATCCGGGTAAATGCAATCACCAGAAATCCGATTGTCCACACCGGAATCATCGTATAAGAAATCCAAGCATGCCTCCAACGCCTTTTTTCTGACAGCGTCTCAAAAAACACCTTGCAGCTGACAGCCAAAATCCAGGATAATATCAGACACTTCCAGATAAGCCCCATCTACATCTCCCCCTTATATGCAGTAAAGGCTTCCTTCACCGCCCGAAACTTAAGCCTTGGAACCGGAAATTCCTCTCCCGAATCCAGCACCACGGCATAATTGCTGATTTTACGAATATGCTTCATATTCATCAGATAGCTTTTGTGAATACGCAGAAACCCATACCCTTCCAGTCTTCTCTCTATCACATCCAGCTTTTCATACATCTGGTACTGCACAGTCTCTTCTGCCAGATACGTAAATATAGATTTATGTCTGCTGCTTTCCACATAAAGGATATTATCTGTATACAGCTTCCTTCTTCCTTCAATAAATGTAAATATTATGCTTCTCATGTTCAGCCTCTTAAGCACTGTATCCATGCATTCCGGCAGCGCGGTCTCCAGAGAATCCTTCATAATATAACGCACGGCCTCCGCCTTGTACCCTTCCAGTGCATAGTCAATAAATGCTGTTACAAATACCAGACAGGTATCCGAATGATATTCCCGCATTTTCATTGCAGTCTCCATACCGTCCATTTCGTCCATATTGATATCCATAAAAACCACATCATACCGTACAATATTTTCCCGTTTTTTAAGAAACTCCTTCCCGGAAGAAAATATATCCATCACCCCATCCAGGTCATGTGTCTGCATGTAGGAATCCAAAAGCCTTCCTATCCTGTTTCTGTAATATTCTTCATCATCACAAATCGCAATTTTAATCAAAATTTTCACACTCCGGCCATTTTATCTTCTTTTGATTTTATCACAGCAGATTTCCGGACGCAATAAACATACTCCAGATATGCACGTTACCTCTGTAAAAACGCATCCTGGCAGTTTTTTATTGTAGAAAAACAAAAAAAATGCTACCATATCTGCAGTAGAGGAGGATACCTTGATGAAACTTACGATGATAAAAATCCCGGAAGGTGACGAGGAGGTTATTGTCCGATATCACACAATGAACGACACCATTACAGAAATTGCCGATATTGTGCAGGGACAGGCCCTGCGGATCAAGGCATTATGGGAGGAGAAAACACTTTTTATTCTTCCCGAGCAAGTATTTTATATAGAAAATGTAGATGGAGAAACCTGGCTCTACCTTTCCGACAAGGTAGTAAAAGCATTCGGAAGTCTCCGTGAGCTTGCATTTATTTATGAAAACAGAGGATTTTTCCGCTGCTCAAAATCCATGATACTGAACATATATAAAATTGATTATCTGAAAAGCGAGCCTGGAAGCCGCATACGCGCGACTTTGGAAAATGGAGAGCAGGTAATTATCTCCAGAAAATATGCCGGACAGCTTCGACAGGTTTTGAGAGGAGACAGAGATGAAGACAGAAAATAAATGGAAGCACCTGCTTATGAAATATCTGAAAAAGGAGCTTGTAATTGAGTATAAGGCATGTCTTTATTTCTGCTGTATTCTGTTCTTTTATTTTACATGGCTAGCCCTCAAAAAAATATTTCTGGCACGTGTACTGTATATGTGTGAAATGATACTGACCGCTTATCTGACAGGTTACCTGCAGATGTATGTCTTTCACAGCTTTGACGAAGCAGAACATTTTGGCAAAAAGGAATTCTGCCGGATGCTTTTATGCTCCTTCATCTACACCACTGCCTCTTATCTGGGCAGCTGGTTTGACAGACATATTCTGACATCCTGCTTCTTCTTTTTATTCATGCTTTTTACCTATCTCTGTGTGTATGTCTTTCACAGACTGAAACGGGCTGCCGACACAAGGAACTTAAACCTTCTGCTTACAAAATATAAGGAGGGCGGATCATTTGAATACAAAGGTAATTGAAATTCAGAATCTGACCAAATATTATGGAAAACACCTCGGAGTAAAGGATGTGTCGCTTTCGGTAGAGGAAGGAGATATCTTCGGGTTTCTGGGGCCTAACGGCTCTGGGAAATCCACTGCCATCCGCAGCATGCTGGGACTTTTAAGATTCCAGAAGGGACAAATTCGGCTGCTTCAAAAGGACAATATTAAAAATCAAAAAGAAATATTGCAGGAAATCGGATATATGCCGTCAGAAACCATGTTCTATCCTGCAATGAAGACAGAAGAAATCATACGTTTTTGTGCAAAAGCAAGAGGGAAAAACTGCAGTTCAGAAGCAGACAGGCTGTGCCGGCTTCTTGAGATTGATAAAAAGAAAAAAATCGGGGAATTATCTCTCGGTAATCGAAAAAAAGTCAGTATCGTATGTGCCATGCAGCACAAACCCAGACTTTTAATATTCGATGAGCCGACCTCCGGGCTGGACCCGCTGATGCAGGAGCTTTTCTTCGACCTGATTTTAGAATATAATAAAAATGGCACTACCTGTTTCCTTTCCTCCCATATTCTTTCAGAGGTAAAACGTTACTGCAGAAATGCTGCGATCATCAAGGATGGGACGCTGATCCGCCAGGACACTGTGGAGAATCTGACACGCTCCAATATCCGCCGGGTCAAAATATCTCTTAAGGATTACGAAGAGGAATTTGTCTATACCGGCGATATGCAGGATTTGATTCATAAGCTGGATGGCATGAAAATACAGGATGTACTCATAGAAGAGCCTGGCTTAGACGAAATTTTTATGCATTATTACCGGGAGGAAAAAAAGAAATGACTATTTTCATACATGAATTAAAGAGAAATCAAAAAATACTTCTTATCTGGTCATTCTGTGTAGGAATCCTCTGTTTCGGCTGCCTGCTTTTATTTGGCGGACTGGAAGATACGATGGAACAGATGGCGGAGGGCTATTCACAGATGGGCACTCTGTCGGAAGTACTGGGACTTGACAGACTCAGTATTGCCACAATGGAAGGCTTCTATGCCACAGAGATATCCCTGATGTTTGCAATCGGAGGTGCCATGTTTTCTGCCATGACAGGCGCCGCACTGCTGGCAAAGGAGGAGGAAGGACATACCGCCGAGTTTTTATATACGCTCCCTCTGGGAAGAACCCGCATTGTATTGGAAAAATATGCCTCTTTTTGGGCACTTACCCTGCTGTTTCATGTAATCTGTGCAGCATGGATACTAGCCGGCCTTCTAGGCGCAGGAGAATCTCTGCCCTGCAGGGAATTTCTCACCTTTCACGGCCTGCAGCTTCTTATGGATCTTGAGATTGGAAGCATCTGTTTTCTTATCTCTGCATACTGCAGAAAAAAGCCCGTAGGCGCCGCACTGGGAATCGCTATCCTTTTATATGCTGCAGATTTAATGTGCCGGATTCTGCCGGACCTTGAAAACCTAAAATATGTGACACCGTATTACTTTTCTAACGGAGCAGATATTTTCACTGGGATAAAAATTAATACCAGGCTGCTTGGACTGCATGCTGCCATAATGGCAGCAGCTGCATTTTCAGCAGTGACGCTGTACAGGAAGAAAGACCTATCCGCATAAAAAATCTTCCGATACTTCTAAAGAATTTTCGGAAGATTTCATGTAATTTTACAAGCTGAGCAAATAATTAATTGCCCGCAGTAACTCTTCTTTCTGACCAGGAAGCATTCCCTGAATCGTAAACTTATCAAGCACGGTCGTATCTTCAAACAGACAATCTGAAACTGTAAGATTCTGCAGCAAAAGTCTTTCTTCTCTTAGAATTTCTGCCGGAGTCATCATATCAAATACTCCGTCCTCTGCTTCCTTATAAAGGGGTGTGCCTTCCCAAAGCTTAAGCTTCAGACACCAGATATTACGCGGATGTACCTGATTCAGCATCCGCGCTGTTTCAACCGCATGCAGCCGAGAAAACCTCCGGCCTCCAAGCCCCGGAATTATCGTCAGATAGTACTGGATACCTGCCCTGTCAAGACGCTGCAGGGCTTCTACCGTCTGAGCTGAGGTAATCCCCTTCTGCCGGGCCTCCAGGATAGAATCGCTCCCGCTTTCCACTCCGATATGAAGTGCCTGAAGTCCTCTGGCATTAAGAAGGAAAAGCTCTTCCTCCCTTTTCCTGAGTATATCGTCAATCCGGGAATACATTGCATATTCACGGACATTAGGCATATGCCGGCTCACAAGCTCCATAATGCTGAAAATCTGCTCCGCTGTCATAAAAAATGCATTTTCACCAAGAAAAAACAGCCTTGTATCATCCGGTCTCAGCTGAGAAAGGACACGTAAGCTTTGTTCCAGCTTCTCAGGCTCATGAATGTGAAAGGCATCCCTTGCAAAATCACAGAAGGTACATCTATGCCAGCTGCAGCCAAGAGAAACCTCCAGCGCAGCCGTCGTCTGCTCATGAGGCGGCAGATAAATCGTGTCATGTGTATAGATAGATTGATACAATTCCTCACGAGTCATACAAAATACCCCTGTCTTTCTTTATGCCATAATATCAATATTTTCTCCCAGTCCCGGAACCGCCAGAGATTCTGTCATCTGTGTAAGTACCTCTGCAGAAGCCTCCGCTGTGTCAAGAACCTTAGACATAACGGCCATATTTACGCTTACACTTAACTGCTCCATTGCCATACTTGTAGATAATGCTGCTATATCCATAAAATCACCTCTTTTTTATTTATTATCATAACAAAAACACGAGTGGAAGTCAATTCTGCCTCATATAAAACGCCCTGCTGTTTACTGCCCGCATCGTTGCAAGCACTCCGTCCAGATGATCATACTCATGCTGCAAAAGCTCGGACAGCTCTCCGTCAAGCTTCTTCTCACAATCCTGCCAGTCCATATTCTTATACCGGATTACACACCTTCTATAACGCTCCACTCTCACAAGAAGATTCGGAAATGACATACAGTCATCTATAAGCTCCATCCTTTCCTCATCCGGAAATTCTAAAACCGGGTTAATAAATACTTCTGGCTTATCAATATACATATAAAGAATTCTCTTAAATACGCCTATCTGCGGTGCTGCAATTGCCCGTCCGGCATGGTATCGTTCCCGAAAATCCATCAATGTATCATGCAGATCCTTCACAACGCATTCAAGGTCAGAAAGCTCCTCTTTTCTAACTGCTTCGCTTACATCATACAGCCTGGGATTTCCCAGCAGCAAAATCTCCCTTTTCATATTATAGTTTTTCCTCCTGCTGCTTTAAACTTCCCTTTTCTACATTGGGACATATAAAGTTCTGACAGGCAAAATCCCACAGTTCTTTCGAGCCGTCAGCTGTGCTCTGATTCCTTCTCATCACCTGCTCCAAGCAGATCCCGTGCTCAATCCAGCTCTTTCCTTTCGAAGCATCGTTCAGCATAAGCGGCTGAATACGGTCCATTGCACGAGCAAATTTTGCCTCCGGCGTCGCACCTTCCTCAAATTCCTCCCATAATCCCCGTAATTTTTCATTTTGGTCCGGTGGAAGCAGGCCGAAGATACGTTCTGCTGCCGTTTCTTCCCTCTGCCTTTTATTCTTATTCCCTTCTTCGTCATAGGCATAGGTATCGCCGGCGTCAATTTCAACCAAATCATGAATCAGCAGCATTGTTATAGTTTTAAGCACATCTATTTTTTCATTAGCATATTCACTTAAAAGAATTGCCATTATTGACATATGCCACGCATGCTCTGCATCATTTTCCTTACGCTGCCCGTCTGTAAGATAGGTTTGTCTTCCTATGAATTTTTCCTTGTCAATCTCCCTGCAGAATTCAAACTGCTTCTTTAGTCTTTCTCTCTCCATTTCTTCTCCATATCCTCCTCTTTCATATCTGAAAATACATCTGCATAAATCTCTAGCGGTTCCTTTGAGAGCCAAATCCATTTCATATTCTTTCTCCCAATAACTGTTTCAAAAAATATTCCCTGTTATTGATAAACATCTCCATCACCTGATAACTCTCCGTTTCCAGATACTCACAGGGATGCAGGACTCCTTCGTCAAAAGATAAAATTCCGGCTCCCGGAAGTCCCAGCAATATAGGAGAATGGCTCGCTATAATAAACTGTGCCCCAGAACGTGCCAGCCTGTCGATCTCAATCAGCAGAGTCAGCTGTCTTTGAGGCGATAAAGCTGCCTCAGGCTCATCAAGCAGGTAAAGCCCACTTCCGGAAAAATTCCCATGAATCAGCGCCATAAAACTTTCTCCATGCGACTGCTGATGCAGAGATTTCCCTCCGTATCTGGCATAATAGATTTCTTTAGGAGTATGATCACGATACTCCTCTGCCATGCTTGCAACATTATAAAAGCTTTCTGCCCTTAAAAAATATCCTTCTGCCGGTCTTCTCACTCCCTTAACAAATCGAACAGCCTGGTACAGTTCGGAATGTGAATCATAGGTGGAAAACCGATAATTCATGCTCCCCCCTTCAGGATTAAAACCATATGCCGCTGCAATTCCTTCCAGAAGGGTAGACTTTCCCGAACCATTTTCCCCGACAAAATATGTAACCGGACTTTCAAATACAACCGGCTCCGTAAACTGAAGCGCAGAAATATCCCATAGATAGCTGTCTGCATCAATCCTGTCCCAGTTGATACTGACCTCTCTGATAAAATTTTGATTCATGCAGCGTCCTCTCCTAGAAACTTTCAAAGTCTACTCTAATATCATTATATTGTCAAACACTAAAAGAAGCAATGCTTTTATGATAAAGCCTTTTTCATGCAGACTGCTGTTAAAAGCGATGCCCCTCCGGAAAAGAAAATAACTACAAATTCAAAGCCGCTGCACAGCTCGAACAAAATCCCATAAAATGCATTTCCCAACGGCTGAGCACATGTGGCAAGCATAAGTATTACCGAGATTACCTTTCCCATCAGATAATCTGGAGTCTGCACCTGTACAAAGGACATCATCTGTACAGTGAAAATCGTAGAAAATACCATAATTACAAAGCCGCAGCATGTAATAAGCGCATAATTTATCCAGTCAGAGGAAACAAGCGCCAGAGAAATGCCCATTGGAAATACTCCGGCTGCACAGACAGTTACCAGACTGCCGGCTCTTCGGATTGTGAGCCACTTCCCAAATATTCCTGCACAGATGCCGCCTGCAAGTCCTCCTGCTGCCACCGCACCTTCTGTAAACCCGTACAGCCGGCCCGCCTGCACCGGAGAAAATTCAAGCACCTCTGTTATAAGATAGGGAAGACCGACAATAAACATAGCCGACAAAAACAAATTCATTGCACAGATTACCAGTAATACTTTTCCAATTACCGGTTTTTCAACGCGGATAAAATGAATACTTTCTGCAATATCCTTTTTTGCCACTTGAAATATGCTTCCCTCCGTCATCTGTTTTACATGAGGAATTTCAATAAAAATTTCCATAACCGCTGAACAAAAAAAACAGACCGCACTAACCCACAGTACCGGCTTTAATCCATATGCACTATACAGAATTCCACCCAGTACGGGACCTGATAAGGCTGAAACAGAGCTTACTATATTAATCACTGAATTCGCTGCCATAAAATATTCCTGATGAACCAGCACAGGTATACTTGCCTGCACAGAAGGCTGATACGCACCGGCAATTCCATAGAGAAGCATAAGAGTTACCGTAAGAAGTATAACCAGATTCACATTTCCCATAAGCATGCAGAACATCCATATGACTCCCGCCGTAAAAAAATCCAGAATAACCATAACATTTCTTTTGTTTGTCCGGTCTGCAATGATTCCTCCTATCGGAGACAGAAGAATTGTCGGAATAAAAGCACAGGCCATTACCGTTCCGTAAAGAGCCGAGGAGCCTGTCTGATTCAGCAGATATAGAGGCAGTGCAAATCTAACTGCCGCATTTCCAAATAAAGATATGATCTGCCCTATTATAACTAATGTAAAGTTTCTTGAAAATAGTTTTTGTTTCACATATTTGTCCTCCTTTAAATATAAATACCAAACGTCGGTATGTAAATGTCGTAAAATTTTCCGTCCCCTGACAGACATAAACCTTACCTGCCTATAAATAAAAACAGGCTCATACGTATAAGATTCTATAGTCCTTATCAGGTGACGGTAATTTTTACTTATACTATTATTTATTATCGTGATAAATCTGCGCTAGATTTTCCAACCTTTCCAGCATCTCTTTATCTAAAATATCCAGTCCCATCCCTTTCATCATCTGTCCGAATACCATGAATTTATTATGAGACTCTTCCGGAGAATCATCAAATATCATCGGATTCATCCAGACATTTGCTGCCAATATAATCAACTGTGCAAGCTCTGAAGGATAATCGGTCACAATTGAACCGTCTGCGATTCCCTGCCGGATAATAGGCAGAACATAATGCGGCACGGCTTCATACAGCGTATCTTTGATAATTCCAAATAAGAGCTGCGGACTGTCTCCCAGATTCGGCGCCACAGAAAAAATATCATCTTGTACCGGGCGAAAAAGAGATTCTTTAAAAATTGCTCTGAGCTTTTCTCTCCCATTCAGATTCTGCCGGTCTCTAACTTCAGCAAGCAGCTGATTTGATTCTGCTGTCATCTGGTTTATAACTGCAATTAATATATCCTCCTTAGACTTAAAATGATGATAAATCGCTCCCTTGCTGAGTCCCCCCAGATTATCAATAATGTCCTGAATAGAGGTCCTTTCATATCCCTTTTCCATAAACAGCTTAAAGGCTGCATCCAAGATCATATTCACCGTTTTTTCTGGATATTTGTTTCTGGCCATACAATTCTATTTCCTTCCAATACATACCGAAGGCATGTGTATATTATCATACCATTGGTATGTTTGTCAATTCTGAACATTTCCTCCGCTTACAATAAAGCCTACATCTGAAACTGTATCTCCCGGAGAAAGCGTACCGTTATAATCCTTTGATGTAATAAGAAGCACATTTCCCTGTACCGTATAATCGGCGTTCCATCCGTCTGTAAGTGTAATGCTGCCTTCAAATGGAATCTCTGCTGTCCAGTGCGTACATGCTTTATCCGATACATTTTTCAACGTAAGCTCATACTGATAAACCTTTTCTCCGTCAGCCTCCCAGCTGTTCTTTAAATGTATGGAAATCTCCAAATCACCGCTCAAAAAGGAATTTTCTGCAGAGTCTTTTGCTTCTTCCTTATCCTCTCCCGTCAGCATACGATAAACCCAGCGTCCGGAATCACTCAAATCCTCCCAGTCAAAGCCGCTTGTCTTACTGCAGGTGCTGCTAAACACTGCCGATGTCTCTGTCTTATTGGACAGATTCCATGCCACATAGCTGATATTGCAACGATTCAGCAGCTCCACCCACTTTTCTGCCTGTGCTTCATCAATTCCACCGTTTCCGCTTGCATCGCAGATACCGTATTCTGATACAAATACCGGAAGTCCTCCCTCTACTGCCTTCGAAAGTCTTTCCCGCAGATCATCTGTATGAGTCGCCGCATAAAAATGAAGTGTATACATAATATTCTCATACTCAGTAATGGGATCTGCTGCCGCCTCATCCACATACTGCGACCAGTTGGGCGTTCCCACAAGAATGACCGCATCTGCATCATTCTTTCGAATCACACTTATGACTTCCTCCGCGTAGGATTTAATCTCATTCCATCCCGTCACTCCATTTGGCTCATTGCATATCTCATACAAAACATGTTCCTCACCTGCATACTCCGCGGACAGCTCATCAAAAAATGCTTTTGCCTCATCAAGATGTATATTCGGATTAGAGTCTGACAAAATATGCCAGTCTATGATTACATACATGTCCTGAGAAGCCGCATATTTTACACCATCACGAATCAATTCCTTCAGGTGTTCCTTATCTCCGTCACTGCAGTAGCCCCCAGATTCTTCTGTATACATGGCAAGACGAACTACATTAGCCTTCCACTCCTCATGGAGTTCTCGAAAAAGTTCTTCATTTACATAATCGGGAAACCATGCAAGACCATGTGTGCTGAGTCCCTTAAGCTGCACCTGTTCTCCATCCCTTCCCACAAGCTTCGCTCCTTCTACATGAAGTGCTCCCGTCACTGACGGCGACGCCTGCCGGATCTGTGCCACATCCGCATCCTGTTCCTGCTTGTCCTCAGTCCCCTGTTCCTTTTTTTCCTTCTCCTGCTTTACAGAATGTCTCTCCTCGTTCTGGCCGCCGCATCCCTGCAGAAAGACTGCTGCTAAAGCAATCGTCAGAAGCAATATCTTAAGCATTCTTATTTTTATGATTTTCACTCTTTATCTTTTTCCGGCTTGTCAGTTGATCCTGCACAGCTTGAAATTCTATACCTGTATCAGAACGCGCCGGAACTATCCTTTCTTATAAAATGATTATTTAATTATAATTTAACATAATCTTCCTCAAAAGTATACTCAAGAAAATCAAGAAAATGTTCGCATATATTGTAAAAAAGTTTTTTATACGATAAAATTCAACTTAAGACACAATCAAATATTATTAAAGGAGGTATACGTTTCATGAATTACCGTAATCTTGGAAATACCGGCCTGATGGTAAGCGAAATAGGATTAGGCTGCGAGGGTTTTGCAGAAAATGACTGCAAAAATGCAAAAATATTATTAGATGCTGCCGAAGAATACGGCATAAATTATTTTGACCTCTACACTTCCAATCCTGCCGTCCGCTCAAGTGTCGGCGAGGCATTAAAAGGAAGACGGGATAAATTCCTGATTCAGTCTCATATCTGCTCTGTCTGGAAGGATGGCCAATATAAACGCAGCCGAGACATTGACGAGGTAAAAGAGGGCTTTAAAGAGATGCTCGCACTTCTCCAGACAGATTATATTGACGTAGGCATGATTCATTATGTAGATTCCATAAAAGACTGGGAGGAGATCGTAAATGGTCCTGTTATGCAGTATATTCTGGAGCTGAAGAAATCCGGATCTATTCATCATATCGGACTGAGCAGCCACAACCCACAGGCCGCGCTGGCCGCCGCAAACAGCGGATACATAGAGGTTTTGATGTTCAGCATAAATCCATGCTACGACCTGCAGCCTGCAAGTGAGGATGTAGAGGATTTGTGGAGAGATGAAAATTACCAGTCTCCTCTTGTAAATATGAATCCAGAGCGCCAGGAATTATATGAAACCTGTCAACGCCTCGGCATCGGTATTACCGTCATGAAGGCCTTTGGCGGAGGAGATTTGCTGGATGCCTCTATGTCTCCTGCCGGACGCGCCTTGACTGTCAGTCAATGTCTTCACTACGCTCTGACGCGTCCTGCCTCTGCCTGTGTACTGTCTGGCGCGCATACACTTAAACAGCTTAAAACAAGCCTCGCCTACGAATATGCGTCAGCAGAAGAAAAGGATTATGCACCGGCATTTGCCTCCTTCCCTAATATCAGCTGGAAAGGACATTGTATGTACTGCAGCCACTGCGCTCCCTGTCCAAAACATATTGACGTCGCCTCTGTCACCAAGTTCCTTAACCTGGCAAAAGCCCAGTCCTCTGTCCCGGAGACCGTCCGTGAACATTACGGCGCCCTTTCTCACCATGCAGGGGAATGTATACAATGCGGCGCCTGTGAAACCCGCTGTCCATTTGAAGTATCCATTATGGAAAATATGAAGCAGGCAAAAGAATTGTTCGGAAAATAAATTAACGAATTGGGGACGGGGTATTTCTCAAAATACTCCGTCCCCAATTCGTCAGATTCTGCCTATTCTCCCCCCGGCCCATCCTTCCTTGGCCGTTCAGACTCCGGAAGCGGTTCTGAAGGCCCTGGTATGTCTTTTTTCTTGTTCTCTTCCTCTCTTGCCGCTCTGTCTCTGGCCGCATACAGGTTACTTGGGAAAAGATCTGTTTTTATTTCCTTCATAGTACATACTCCTGTCCGGTAAAGCTTTTTCAACTTTTTTCTCCACCTTCAGAATAGTATGCAGAATTTCATAAAAATTATTCTATTTTCCTGTTCTTTCTTCATTTTTTACAGTCCTTTTCATCTTCTCCTGATAACGCCGGAGCCTGGCAAGCAGCTTTTGAAAATCTTCATTTTCGTGCAGAAACCCATACTCTTCACTATTTTCTAACTCTGAAATTATTAATGGAAGAATTTTTGTTCCAGTATCTTCCGCTTTTTCTTCTCCAAGCTCGTCATACAGCAAGGATTCCTGCAGATTCCAGGGCACAAGCAGAGCTGAAAACAACTCCTGCAAAAGCTCTATACTTCTTTCTACGTCTTTCCTTGCAGATGCCGTCTGTATAAGAGGTACTATACTATTAAACTCCCATACATCGAATAACTTTACTGCCTTATGAACAATCTCTGCAAGCCTTTCAGCCCTTTCAATATTCTCCTGTAAAAGCTCCATACTGATTAGTCTTGCAAAAATCCCTTGTACCTCATTTATTTCCTGCAGAAGTTTTCTCTGCAGAAGCTTCCGGACTTCTTTTATTTTTCCCTTCTTTAACAGAAGATCACATTGAAGAAACCGTTTGTCAAACATAGAGCGTTCCGGCAGCACGCCTATCAATTCTTCTGCCTCATCATACTTTCCCAGACTCACATATTTTGAAATCAGCATGATCTTTGCCGCCATACCCGCCTCATGATTCTCCTCTTCCTTTGCAGCACGCTCATACCATGACAAAATCTGTTCTTCAAATTCCTTCTTTTTATCAGGCGATAACTTTGCTGCTGCAACGGCACCCTCCAATATTACTGCTGCAGAATAAATAAGCAACATACAGTTTGGATATTCCTGTATCTGACCTCTTGCCAATGCAAATCCTGCCTCAATGCCTCCACTCTGGGAGACATGATAGAGCTCCTGATTAAACATCCGAATCTCCTGTTCAGATAAACTTTCACTAAAACAAAGCAATGTATTAAGATCAATTCGAAGCAGTCTGGCGAGTGGAGCAAGCAGCACTATATCCGGACATGAAATTCCACTCTCCCATTTATTCACGGCAGGCGCCGTAACGCCCAGATACTTGGCAACCTGCTCCTGCGTTAATCCATATTCCTTTCTTTTATCACGTATCACTGAATTTATCGGCATATTCTTTGCTCCCTCTTTTATAAAATATGTATTAATATACTATTTCTCAAAAATATTTCTTTAAAAACATTGTAGCAGTGAATAAATTGGCAGACAATTGAAAAAAAGTTTAATTATAAGTTATTTTTTTAACCGGAAGTTATTAGTTGGGGACGGGGTATTTTTCAAAATACCCCGTCCCCAACTACAATTCACACATCTTTTATCTGAGAATATATTATACCATTAGACTTTTAAGGAGGATTTATTATGAAAAAGCGCTTTTTAAGTGTATGCCTGGTTATTGCCATGACAGCTTCGTCACTGCTGGCCTGCTCTTCTTCAAAAGAAAAGGATACCACAGATACTTCTGCAGCATCTGAAGATAATACTCAAAAAGAGGTACTTCCTGAATCTGCAAAAGTTATATTAAATGAAGTGGCACATTCTATTTTTTATGCACCTATGTATGTGGCTATCGAAGAGGGATACTTTGATGAGGAAGGTATTGACTTAGAGCTTGTTACAGGATTTGGAGCTAGCTATTTAATACAAATTACATACATCATTTACACTATGATCTTATATTACATATAAACTTTATAAAGCAAAAGGCAGAACCAGAAAATCCAGCTCTGCCCGCTTGTAACTATCACAAATCTTATAACAATTTTTTGTGTTTACGCAAAACATAAAACAGTTTTCGGTCTCAAAATTAAAGGCTCTTCCTTTAATTCGGAGTAGAACGCCTGTGCCCATCTACATGTGTCCCATCACTTCTTTTATATGGTTTAACCACAACAATTTTTTTATTTTGTACACCTCTTACACTTGATTTTGTTTTAGACATAACATCATTCTCCTTTTATTCGTTATTAATAAAATAATTGAAGAACATGCAGGTTAGCTCACATATTCTCTGCCACCCTATCTAAGCATTTGCACGTTTAATGGCCAATGGCTCTGGACCTGGTCCAATCCAAATTGGAAAACAACGCTTTCCATAATCACGTGCATATATTTTAGTACCATCTTTTGTTTTTTTTGAAGCTCTAAAAATATACATGATGAAACCTCCTTTCTTAAATTCCTCTTGCCAAAAGGTATCTCATCATGCTATAATTTTCTTGTCGAAGGAAAATTATAACTAACCGCATGGTGGAAACACTTTCGGTAAGTACCAAGCGTCTTGTGCGCTTGGTTTTTTCTATGTTTAGGATAATTCCAAAACATCACTTATGAATTATGTTATATTGGATTTCTGCAGCTTGATACGATATTTCACACTTCTCCATCATTTCTTCAATACTCATATTTTTGACCAATTCCACAGGTGCCATCAACTCAGCTGCAAATGTATTTGCTTGCCATTCTGGATTCCGATACGCTGGAACATTTCCACGCGCATAACTAATACTTCCTGGTTGATGCAGAATAAAATGACCTAACTCGTGACAAAGTGTAAACCTATCCCTAGCACTACCTTGTACAGCTCTATCATAGACGTCACTTCGAATAATCATTTTATTTTTACCCGTATTTGTTGTTCCATAAGTATTTTGCATTTCCCAAGGTTCCGCAATTTCAAATTCCATTCCATATTCATTGTTAGGATTACATAAAACCCATTCTATAAAACGCACAATTGGAAAAAATTCTTGTTGAACACAGCCAATAATCTCTCTCACTTCCCAAGCTATCTTTCTTATTGTTAATCTGGATAATGGATCAGCCGCTACATTCATTTATTACGCACCTCTTTCTGTAAAAATTCTTGCAACTTATCTTTGTCAATGGTATCAAATCTTCTTGCAAACGACCACATAATTTCTTTGTCATTTTCACTATATTCACTAATATCAATGCTGTAGAAATTCTTAGCTTCATATAATGCAATATCTAATTCTTCTATATCTGTTGTATTTAGTGAATATAGTGAAATTAGTTTTTCTCTCCACTCCATAGGGGGTTTCTTTTTCCCATTTTCAACTTTTGATAGAAACGCAGAAGAGACACCTAACTTTCCAGCCATGTCATAAAGAAGTTCTCCATTATTGATTCTCAACTTTCTACAAAACTTACCAAAGTTAGTAGTCATTTTCCTCTCCTTCTTTCTAATAGCGTAACTTATGTGATTTAGTGTCCATATATAGATTAACCCAATAAGGGAAATCTGTCAACCCTTAACAGGGAAATTTATTTAATAGACATCTGAAGCCTGTCAATCGGCGTCCCCACCTCTCCGGCAAAGCCGTCCTCTACTGCTCGATTGTTAATTGCAATCTGTCTATGCCGTTTGTATCATCTCCGGCACCTCCGTCCTCGTCATCATACTCCCACTTAAGATAGTCTTTGTTAAGTGGAGATACTCTGTATTTTGCTTTGTAATATCCCGTCTTTTGAGGTTCTGGCGTATCGTAGTAAACGGTCACTCCGATTACATAATCAGACATATCTGTATTTTCGGTATTTTTAGGTAACAACCCCTGACGATGAAGTGTCAGCCGGAACCAGCCTTTAGGGCCAAGATTTGCAATTTGTACATTACGGATTAAGTGGCCCCTAATTCCGGCAAAGTCGTCGCCGCAACCATCAGCGCATTTTAGGCCAGTCAAATATTCCAGATACCCATCTTCTGCTGTAAGGACTCTGTATTTTGGTATCGGGACATTATCTGTGACTTTCTCAGGCGTTTCCGATGCGGCACCGCTTATTGTATCTTTATTGATGCATTCCAAGATGCCGTCCCACGGATAATTATAATAGGCCCGTTCCCTTGATTCTTTTCCTGTTTGGTCTCCGGTCTTTCCATCAATTCCACCCGTCTCCGATATACTAAATTCCGCCAGTAGGTCGGGGACCGCCGATGTGCACATAGCTGTATGTGCGCCCTCCTTAAGATAGCAGTCACCCGGTTTTGCTATATATCCCTCTCTCATAGGGTGCCACCGGAAGTTTCCGGATTTGACCATGCACGAGCGCATATTGCTTGTATAGGTTGCTCCGCCACAATTGATGCCTACGGCTGTATATGCCTCTATTACCGCCGATGAGCAGTCTCGGTCTCCTTGCTTGACATAAAATTTCTTTCCAGCTATTATTATTTCACAGTTTCCTTCCCCGTCTCCGTAACGATGAGGCTGAGAATACCCGTGCCAGTCATGTGTTACTAAATGTCTCATTGCTGATACAGCTGCATCTTTTTTTAACATATATTTTACCACTCCTTTCCTAGATAAACCGCATATAAAAAAGAGAATCCACCTCCGGACTCTCCAAAATTTAGATTGATATTTTGATTCACCTGCTCTATAATATAGACAGAAGGAACAACCGCCCACAAGGTGGGTTGGCCGATTGATAAGATAGAAACTCCACCCCATTCACTCGCCAAAGTTAGTAGGGTGGTTTTTCTATGAAAGGCTACTTACAAAACGTAAATACGAATGAAGGCCAAGCCACCCTGCAACACGGTCGTTTCTGTTTCTTATACTACCATGATTCTACAATTTCTGCAATCTGAAGAATCTTTCTTACACGCCCTATACTTCCGGCAACCCAGCAATGCTTGTCAGCAATGACGTAATCCCTGCAAGTGCCGCTGTGCCAATAACTACCTTCCAGTCAACGGCCGTAATTGTTGCCGCCGCTGGCAGCATAGCTACCGCCGCTTGTGCTGTCGTCTTTATTGCTCTGATTCCTGCTGCCTTTGCCCATAATCCCCAATTTCTTTTCTTCATAATTTTTCTCCTTTACTTTGGCATTGTTGTTAAGATATAAATAAGACCGCCTGCTACAGCGGTCCCAATCGCACCGAGGAAAGCATTAAATAACGCTCTGGTGGAATTCTTCCAGCGGTCAGCCGGCTCCTGCTCCATCACTTCAACTTTTTCTTTGATTTCCTCAACGTTTCGGTTTGTATGCTTCATTTCTGCGGTCATTTCCACCAGAGTTTCCGACATATTGTGGATTTCCTTCACAATCGGCTCTAAATCATCTAAACGATGCGTATTGCTCTTTGCCCGCTGCTCTACCTCGGTTAGTCTCTTTTCATGTGCAAGGTCCATACCGGCACCTCCTTATTACTCTCTTGTAAGCTCAGGTAATTCCAGGTCAATCAGCACTGTTTTTACCTGCTCCCGGATTTTTTCTGGGACATCATTAATAGATTTCTTCCCCTTAATAATTAATGTTGCATAAATTACTGCCATCATTTCGGCCTCCTTCCTGAATATTTTTGAAAATATGAAAAACAGCAGTCTCCTAATCACTTTTCGTTTCCTCGTGATTGAGAAGCTGCTGAACTTCAACCTTTAACTTTTCCGGCACATTTTCCAATGATTTTTCGCCTTTACGAATCAAATCTGCATATACTTTTGCCATATAACTCATAATTACACCCCCTGTCCTTCATACAATTCACATAATGCCATCTGTAGGTCTGTTACCTGTTTCGCCGTATCCTCGGCCAGAGAACCCATTAAAAGAATACTTTCCTCTACCTTACTCAGCTTTTCTTTAAGAGACGCCCCTTTCTGAAACATTTCCACTTCCCAGATTCCGCCTGCCTCTTCCTTCAAATAAGAAAGCTCGGTATAGTTTTCATACGCTTCCTTCTCCGAGACGCCATTTTCCGAAACAGTCATTTTCTGTGTCGCGAAGTTATCCATAAACAACGCCTTTAACTGCTCTGACGTTGTAAGGATTAGCCTGACATGCAGACAGCCCTCCGATTTTGTGATAGACTGGATATTAATACTCCGCCCATCGTTAAATACCAGTTTTTTCATTGATTTTTCTCCTCCTATTCTTCACTTCCGGCATATCGCACCGGGTATTTATATGCATAACGCTTTGCGTCGGCATACTCTTCATGCAGTTCTATTTCTACGGTTATATTTCCTCCTACCTTAACAGGATTCGGAATTATTATAATATCATCAATTACTACCTTTCCCATACCTTCCTACCTTTCTCTGACTTCTAATCCACAACTTCTGCGGCAATAGAGTATTCACTTCCAGCTTCTACTGGATTCGGGGTAATCGTAACTCTTTTAATTTCCGGCGCATCTGTATCACAAATGACCGTCCGCAATACGGCTGACGAATTCCCGGCCTTATCGGTTGCTTTTACTACTATCGTATTAGTCCCCTTTTTCCAGGTAAGAGTTTTTGAAAATCCGCCTTCTGCATCAATCAGGACTTCTCCCTGGTCAGCGCCGTTTAAGATGACCTGGACTGTTACCGGAGATGATGTGACATCATTTGTAGTGCCGGAAATGATTCCCGCCCCCTCTTTGGTGTATATCTGCTCTGGCGGCTCGGATATATTCAATTCTGGAGCAGTCGTATCGACAACAAATACAGATTCTTTCTGCGTCGCCTGATTCTCGTCATTATCACATGCATTTACCTTCAGCGTATGGCTTCCGTCTGTAAGCTGCACGCTGTATAAACAACGGTATCCGTCTGATATAACCGTCTTAGTGATACCGCTTGTAGCTGCTACAAAGCTGTCTATTTGCATGGATATGGTCGATTCGTCAACCCCGGAATCATTATCTGTAACTGTAAATTCGATGCTTACTGCGTGAGAGGCGATATAAGCCCCTGTACTTGGCTTAACTATAGTAATGGAGGGAGGCGTCTCTTCAAAGACGTTCAGGCGCATATCGGCCCCGTAAACAGCATGATTATCGGTTACTGTAATGATGTTTCCTGCTCCATTTTCTATTTGCAGTATCATAGGATAACCATTCTGTGCAAAACTGCTGTTTTGAGGTGCAGAAATAACTTTTTTATATTTTTTTGATAAATTATCCAGCGGAATATTGTGTATTTCTCCATTCAAGGACAATGTTACGCTTTCTATAGACATTTTTCCTCCTTTCTGTTACTCAATTAAATAGGAATAAAATTTCTGGTTATGGGGACATGACTGCTGTTTCGACCACTAATTTTGTACCAGAGGTTGGTGGGATTTTTCGTGTTAGGTTTCGTCCTCAAATTAGTAAGGCATAATCACTTCCACCAGCCCTCCAGCGCAACATATACACCGACTCCACCAAGAAGCGAACTATTACTAGCCCGTGTATAGATGTTAAAGGAAGAAATAGTACTCTTTTGCGCACTGACCTCAAACACTGTGTATGACGAGCTATAATATTCCGGTGTGGCTTGGATTGTGTAATTTATATCTTTAAACGGTATTTCTAAACCAACTATTGCTAATCCGGTTTGGCCTGAGGTTGTAACCTTTCCGTATATTCTCATTCGGCCATTTTTGTATTTTTCATACGTTAGACCATTTGATGTAGATATATCCGGTAATGTATTCCTATTTAATTCGGCAACCTCTTCTTCCAGCTGCTGTGTTGTCTTACGCACCTTAAACAGCTGCTCCACCGCGGTTATGCTTAACCCCTCCAGCTTCACCCGGTAAAGAGGAAATTCCCTAAGCGACGCCCCCTCATACAGGCTTCCAAGCGTAATCGCCGGGTCTTCTGCCGTTGTTCCCGGAGTACCCTGCTTTACGGCAAGGGTAAAGGTATCAATTCCCCCTGAGCCTGTAGTGGCAAACCTGGCTACAATCAAATCATTCCTTTTCTGTCCTGATGTACCGTTTAAGATAGTCAAATCTTCATAGTCTCCATATTTATTCCGGCCGATATGGCCTCCCATAGCCAGAACTCCATCTCCGATACGCACCTTATTGTTGCTCAATACCGTTGCCTTCAGACAGCTCCCTATATCAAAAACACAGTCCTCTCCAAATATGGCCTGGTAAATTGCCGCATCGTCTTCTGCAAATATATGCGCCTCCTCTATAGCTGGCGTATTGACTGTAATCGGATAAAAACTCATTTTTTAATCATCTCCTTTGATTTCATAGCTTATCGTTGTCCGCTTTTTGGACATTTTCAATATTTTTTTCGTAATCGGTTTATTCAGGACGGTCCCTGTAATTCTTTCCCTGCCTCCAACGATGTCCCCAAGCTCCAGGTCTATATCAGACACGGACAGGTTAAATTTTTTATAGTTCTGCAATTCTTTCAGCTGCTTGAATCCATAGTCCAGGAGGCTGTCTTCATCGGCGGAAGTAAATTCGTATACCGCCGCCCGCTCCGACAAGCCAAAATAATACTGGGTATCCCCGATGCTTCCGTCGGCCTGTACATACAGATGGCGTACGATACGCTCCTCATTCTGCCCTTTTCCGGCACAGATAAGGTGGTTGATGCCTTTCCGGTAATCCCGGATATCAAAATGTACCTTATTGTCCTGGCTGTACTCTATCTCTCCCGACAAATCTGCAACAGGTACCGCCTGCATATGTACCTTCCCTGGCTCTGTTCCTTCCCCCTGTATATAAGCTATCTGCAGGCGGCAGCCGACACTCTCCACCAGTTTTATAATAGCGTCATACAGCAGTACATACCGGTCTACGGACCAGTTCTTTATCGTTATGCCGCTGTCGGCCGCGTCGACCACAAACAAATCTCCAAACCGTCCGTCAATCAGTCCCCGGATAACCGTATTCAATTCTCCGTTCAGGATTAGATGTCCGTTTCCAGCCGGAGGCTCTACCACCTTTTTTCTTAACATGCCCCGCCAGGTATCGCCCCGGAACACGATTTCATTGGTTTTTGTGATGACCTCCAAATCCTCTATGATTCCGCCGTACTCCGTATTGGGGACAAATAATAGGTAGTTGTACCAAAACTTTTCCCTGTCCCAGACGTTTAAATCAATCCGGATTTCAAAGTCGTAGGTATCGCCTATCTCCAAATCCAAATCTATATTTTCCCTTACAAATCCAATCTCTTCCCGCAAGGGATTGACAGCAATCAATTCGAGGGGAAAAATCTGTTTCTCCCGTACTTCTAAAATCAGGTCATTTCCTCCTGTTTCGGCTGTAACGGAGGATACATTCCCGCTCTCATCGGACGCCGTAACCGTAACCGGATAATAGCTGACTCTTTCGCTGGACTTATATTTCCTTTCCGGAGCCTGGAAGGCTTCCGAATAAATATCTCCCGATGCAGGTTTTAGATTCTTACTCTCTTCCCCGGCTGCCGCCCTTACCTCCTTTACTGCCATTTTGGCTCACCTCTCTCTTCATAAAGGATTAAATCAAATCCAAACTTCCCTGACCAGTCTACCTGTTTCCGGCCGCTGGTAATCTTCCGGAACACACTGTAATCCTTGTCCCGGTTGTGAAAGCAGCTCACTTTCTGCCCGGCTGTCATAGTCTTTATGACTGTTCCTTTCCGGCTGTCTATCTCCAGGTATTCGCCTTGAATCAGGACGATATGGACCAGGTAAGGATGACCGTCTATCGTTACCATAGGATTCACGCAGGGGCCGTAAATGCGCATCAGGAAATTTGCATCGTAAAAAAATGTATTATCTATGGAGGCGCCGGTCAGCCCGTTTGCATACCGGTATCCATAACGGTACCCATATCTTTTATTGTTTGTAGATACGGTAGTCGTAGTAGAAAAGCCGTAGCCTTTTTCCGTAATCCAGTAAGGATAGTCCGTAATAATAGACAGTGTTATATCCATCTGGGGAATCCCGTATTCCCATTCGGTTTTATCTGACTCGGCGATATAGCAGGACAGATACTGTTCTCCAATATACAGCCTTCCCGGCGTCAGATTCAGCACATCAAGCTCTACGGTTTCAAAAAATGTATCTACCGCCTCACAGTAGTCTTCCGGGGTATCAGCCGTAATCGTAAGGACGGCGCTTTTCTTCACAATCTTTTTTTCAAAGGCTGTGATGTATCCGCTCTCTGTGTAAGGCTCCCAGGCATAATCAAAAAAATCCGCAGTCTGGAGGCGGTAGGGCTCTTTTACCAGATTCAACACCTTTCCTGTACAGCTTTTATAATAAATGTCAAATTGCATGGTCCACCTCCCTTACCAGACGCCCCCATTCTCTTCCAAAGACTTCAAATACAAGCCCGTCTAAGCGGTCTGTCAGCGCATCTGCAAGCAGGCCGGCCAGCCAGTTATAGTCCAGCTCAAAAGCCGCCTCCCCCGGAATCCGATTCTGAGCGGACGCGTACCGCTCCGCTATCCTCATGATGTTTCCGTCAAAGGCCGACTGCACGGAGCGGGCCAGCTGACGCGGACTGATTAACAGCTCGGATACCAGATTGTCGGCGGCCTGGATTACCTGGTCTCCGTATTTCCGGATACCCCTTCCAAAACCTTCATCGTACCAATATCCCACCTTTTCCATCACCCGGGACGGGGAATGAATATCCAGGTTGGCCCGGGCGGATTCTGCTGCTTTTCTGGCTACTTCTGCCGCGGCTGATGCCACTCCTGCAGACCCGGAACGAATCCCGTTTGCCATTCCCGCAGAAAACTGAGTGCCGACTGTCTGTCCGTCCGAAGCCAAGCCAGATACTGCATTTTTAACACTGGATACAACGACGCCTGCCGAACTTCCCGCAACGCCGCTTTGGGATTTTAGGCCGTTTGCCAGGCTCTGCCCGGTTTGTTTTCCTTCTTGCAGGAAATGATGGTTTAGATTGCTGGAAGTAAGTGCTTTTTTGGAAGTATCCGCAAGCTGTGACGCTGACTTTGCCACCGTACCAGACTGTGACTGCAGACCTCCGGCCAGCTGAGCGCCCCCGGCCTTACCCTGTGTCTGTGAAACAACCGGAAGATTAGCCTTGCCGAATCCCTGCGCTGCGGCATTCATTAGATGTGTCACACCGGCTCCGGCCAGTGCGGCTTCTCCCTTCAAAGTATTTCCCATAGCAGCGCCGGTTCCCGATGCTGCGCTGGCTCCGGCTGCTGGAAGGTTACTGTTCTGCAGCTTTGATTCTGCCCCGGAAGTCATTGCCTCGGCTCCGGCCTGAACCTCAGACTCCCCGGCGGCCAGCGTACTGCTCATTGCGTCAGTGGTCTCGGCTGCTTCCGCTCCGGCCGCCTCCGGAACACCGCTTAATCCTATCTGATAGGCCAGTTCTGCAAGTTCTGTCTGTACCTGCTCCTGAGTCATTCCGCTTCCCAGCATCATCTGTTCCGCTGCCAGAAGATAGGCCTCCTGGGCATCGGCTACCCTCTGCTGGCTAATCTTATCGCCGCCGTCTGCAACGGCAGCACGCATATTTTCAAACTCCGTCCGGTAAGCCTCTGTCTGTTTTACCAGCTCTTCCTGCGTAGCCGTCCCGGCCGTCTTCATGTTATTGGTCAAAAGAGCTAACGCGGAATCCACATTTTCACTTCCGCTTATGATAGCTCCGCTTGCCGCTTCATAGTTTGCTATGGTATTCGTGTATTCATCGGCTGCAACCTTCGCGTTGTTATAGTTTTCCTGCGCTGCGTCCAGCTCAGCATTCATTTTCTGCTGGTTTCTAAATGCTTCCAAAGATGCGGCTGTGGATTCCGCATTTCGCATCTGCTCATCGGCTTCGGCGACATTTTTCTTTGCAGTCTCTAACTCCTCATGAGCCGCCGCTAAATCCCGGTTTGCCTCCGCCTGCTTTTTGATTGCCTCCGTGTAAGAGTCGTAATAGGCGTCAAGGACTGCCTGCTGCTTCTTTTTTTCTATAACTTCGTCGATGCTTCCCTGGAGTTCTCCGTATTTATCTATAACCCCGTCTGTCATGGAGATTTCTATGCCGAGGGCATCAGACAGCGTAGAGGTGATAAAGGCTGCCCTCTCCTCATAGCCTTCCTTCACCTTTCCATTTTCATCGACAATCCCCTGTAATTCTTCCCACAGCTTTTCATAATGCCCGTATTCCTGAGTAACCCCTTCTACGGTTTCTTGACGTGCTGCCTGGGTTTCCCGTATCTGCTCTGCATTTTCTGCCAGGGCATTGGTCTCCTCCTGGACTGCCTCCGTGGAATCCTGGGACGTAAGCGCGAACATTCCAATGCCTGCCGCCAATGTGGCAATTGCTGTAATCGCAAAACCCACCGGACCGCCAAAAGCAGACATAGCTACATTCAGTCCTTCCTGAGCTGCCTTCGCTGCAGTCGTCGCTCCTGTTTGAATTGCTGTAGCTGTAGTATGGATTTTTGTTACAGCGGTTTTTGCTGCTGTTATCACAGTGCTGAGTTTTCCCTCTTTATTTAATAGGGCCTGTGCAACTGCATGCATTTTTACTGCTGTATAAGCTGCTGCTACAGCCGGTGCTAGAATCCTAAAATTATCTGCAAGAAAATCTATTGTCTTAGCCGCTGGCTTTAAAGCTTTCGACGTAAGCGTAGCTATATTTTTAAAAACATTGACCACATCACCGGCAGCTTTTTTGAGTCCTCCAGACTTCATCGACTTTGCAAGGGTATCAATGGCTTCCTTTGCGGGTTTTCCCATTGCTGACGGAAGCATGTCCGCAATCCCGTTTCCCAACTCTTTGGCAACGTCGATTCCGGCACTTATAATCTCACCCTTATGCTCGGCTATCCCCTTTACAAAGGAGCCTATAAGCTTTGACGCGGACTGTATCATATCCGGCGCACTGCCGGCTATCCGAACCGCCAAATCCGCGATAATATCCCCGGCCTCAGTTACCGCCGCATCAAGCCCGCCTTCGGTAAAAGCATCAGACAACCGATTAATGCTGTCAGTTCCTATATCCACTGCATTCCGGAGTTCTCCGTCTATGGAGTCCTTAAACTGAATTCCCAGCGCCGCGGCGCTGTTCTTCATCATAGCAAGCTTGGACTCTAAGGTCTCGTATCTTTGGGAGGCCTCGTCTGCAAGGGCGGTATTCTCCTCCCAGGCCGATGTGCCGATTTTCAGGGCCTTTGTAAAAACGTCCGAGGCCCCGGCCGCACGAAGGAGCGCATCTCTCTGCATGATTTCCGTAATGCCCATGCTGTCCAGCACGCCGATAGCGCTCTTTCCCTGGCTTTCACACTTGGATAATCCCTCAATAAAAGAGAGGACAGCTCCGGCCGCGTCCTGCTCAAATGCTGCCTTAAAGTCGTCCGCGCTCATGCCGGCAACGTCAGCAAACTCCTGGAGTTCCTTTCCGCCTTTTTCTGTTGCCAGCTGCATTTTAGCCATAACGGAAGAAAATGCAGAACCGCCGGCCTCAGCATTAATTCCGACAGAACTCAATGCCGCAGAGAAGGACATAATCTGGGCTTCCGACATGCCTACCTGATGGCCGGCTCCTGCCAGACGCATGGCCATGTTTGTAATCTCACTCTCCGTCGTGGCCAGGTTATTTCCCAAAGACACTATTGTCGAGCCCAGCCGGTCAAAGTCTCCCTGGCTCATTCCGGTGATATTGGCAAACCGGGCCAACGAATCCGCCGCCTCCGTCGCCATCATATTGGTAGCGTCACCTAACTGCGCCATCGTCTTGGTAAAGCTCTCTATATTTGCTGTTTCAATTCCCAGCTGGCCGGCTGCCTCTGCAATACCCGCTAATTCAGACGCGGACTGAGGCATCTCTTTGGACATGTTAATCAGAGATGCCCGGAGCTCTTCTATGACTTCCTTTGGCGCGTCTACCGTCTTTTTTACGCCGGCGAAAGCGCTCTCAAAATCAATTCCTGTTTTTATTGCAAAGCCGCCCGCCGCTGTTAAGGCGGCAGAGACCGTTCCAATAGCCGCGGAGGCTGTTTTCGCCCCGGCAGCTGCTCCTTTCCCAATCAGGGAGAAAGCTT
This sequence comes from uncultured Lachnospiraceae bacterium, assembly GCA_946558465.1. GTDB lineage: Bacteria > Bacillota > Clostridia > Lachnospirales > Lachnospiraceae > CAPEBR01. The sequence goes on along the minus strand of CAMNTM010000005.1, from coordinate 93,655 downwards.
TTGCCGTTCTGCCGGCTCCCTTTGTCCCGGTAGACTGCACCTGGTTAATCAGCTTATCTAAGTCTTTTTTCGCCCCGGCATTATCAATCGAGGTCTCAATCGTTATTTTTCCATCTGCCATATACTGCCACCTGCCTTTATGTGAAATAAAGTCATCGGCTCAATGGCACTACTTGACGTTTATCCTGATTTCAAATATTTTTCTGCAGCTCCTGCCCTTACAGCGTACATATATGCCGCAACACACTGTGTCTTCGTCAAAAAATATCGGCATCTTATACCCACAATAAGGGCATTTCACTTTCCTTTTCTTGTTGTTTCCCGTTGTCACCGTTTCATCGGGTCCCTCCCTTCCATCAGTGCTTTGATAAAGTCATCCTCTTCCTGGCTTCTTTTTTCTACAATCTTGTAATAGCTCTGGAGGGCAGAATACAGTTTCTTCTGCTCCTTGCTGAGATTTTTATTTTTTAAATCAATGGTCCGGTATTCCATCACCTTAGAAAACCTGCACTCCTTACTGATGTCCGCAAGGAGCGCGTTAAACTTCCACCAGTGCATATATTCTACTTCATACAGGTCTATTCCGTAGGTCTGCACAAAGGCGGAATATATGAGTCCTCCGTCCACTTCAAAATCAAAGGGCCGGTTCCGGTTGATTCCCAGCGCCTCATTAGACGGCCTGCTTTTGGGCTTCTCCCCGCAGGAGACAAACCAATTCAGTTGTTCTAAAGCTGCCATAAAGTTATCGGATTTTAAGATTCCATTATCCCTTTTATACATCTCATACACTGCCAGGACGATTTCCCTGTCTGAGGCGTTCTGTTTCATGTGGGCCTCATAATCAAGCACCGCCCGAAAGTCCGTAAGTATCGGATAGTCCTTCCCGTTCACGGACAAGTATACCGGGGGTTTCTCTGTGAGTATCATTTGTTATTTACGAAAAGCTTCTGGAACTCTTCATTTGCTTTCGTTGCTTCCTCCTGCTGCCTGTTATACTCCGTTATCAACGCCGCATAGGCTTCCCTGCACTGGTTTGCAGAGTCATTCGACCCGCATACCTTTTCGCCGGTACCAGCCCCAAATATATCGTCAAAGACGGTTTTAACGGACTGGCAGACGTCCCGGTACATCTGCACGATCTTTTCCCGGTTATCTCCCGGGCTCTCCATGCTATCGAGCCTTTCCGCACATGCATCGGTGGCCCTTAAGTATTTATCTAAGGTATCCGCATCGGTAGCATCAAACGGTAAGGTTACGCCGTTAATTTCAATTGTCATCATGATTTTTCCCTCCTGATATCAAAACGCCGGAGATTACTCCCCGGCGCCCTTTACCTGTTCACTTTCTGTTTTTTCCTGCTCCTCCGGTTCTTTCAGAACCTTCGGCGCTTCTGTTTCCTCATGGCCTGACTCTTCCGGACTGCCGGCCGCCATGTTGCCGGCAGCCGGTACTACCCCACGGTTACATCAAAAGCAGCCTCCGCCGCTTTGTCTGCCGTAAACGTCCGCGTCTCTACGTTAAAGTAGCCATAGCTCCAATCTGTACGGCCCAGCAGGCTTCCGGTTCCGGTCATGGTTCCGTCATTATCCGCATTTCCGTCCGGGGAAATCGCTACCCGGCGCTTCCTTGATGGATAACCCTTTGTTTCGTCTGCCGGAAGGTACATGGACACAATAGTAAGGTCCGTCATAGCGTCGGCTCCTACCTTCTCTTTTTTTGCTACGCTGTCAATAAACTTAATCGCTTTCTGGGACGGAATCTGGTCATACTCATATTCTATGGAATAGGTATAGCCTGTTACACTCTGCGACGAAGATACCTGATTGATATATCTCTTATCATTTGTCTTTGCGTCAAAGCTCTCATCTGCCTTTGTCGCACCGGTCCCAAACAGCTCCCAGGAAGGAGTCGGCGTTTTCGGCGTCACGTTTACATACAGGGCTTCCTGATAACGCTGTACTACGTCGTCATTCCCTTCATTTCCGCTTGTGCTGATGTCTGTTTCAGCAAAAAACTGTAGTTTCATGTCCATCATTTTTCTATCTGCCTCCTTATATTCTTGGTTTAAAATATCTAAATTCACACTGTATCCGATACTGTGACAGGGTCCCTGTGGCATCGTCTGCATAGCCCCCAGTGTTCACAATAAATTTCAGGGGCCGCATGCCTCCCTCCAGCGCCGGAAGGTTTTTCTGCTTGTTGCACTCCTCAAGCCAGTCCGAAAACTTCTCATAGAACTCCGAGGTATCCGCATTCGCTTTCTCATTGTAAAACTCTCTGGAACACAGATGGAACGTAATTTTCCTTACGGAATCCCCGTTCGTGTACCGTTTTACAATAGGCTCGCTGGGGATACTCTCAATGGAATACGACGCCGGATTCTCCGGCAGCATATCCAGATTGACTACCGGAAAAAGGCCGTCAAACTCCTCTAAGTACGGACAGCTCTCTTGTATAAACTCTCTTACTGCATTGATTATGCTCATTTGCTTTCCTGCCTCTTTGTTCTTTCTATTTTACCGTCAGGCCGCAAAACTTTGCTGTAGACCGGATAATGTCCCTCTTGTGGTCCTGCCAGCATTTCTCGGCCCATAAACGCTTCTCCTTGTGCTCATAATACTGCCTTCTGGCATAGGGGGTATTCCAGGAAATGTTGTCCGGCTCTATCCGGAGGCTTTTTCTTAAGACTCCGTTTTTCCTGGGGACATATCCTGTACACAGCCGTCCGAATTCGCTGGAAAAGAAAAACTGGCCCTTCCCGTTCTTATTTAAGCCCCTCTTTAACAGTATTTTATCCTCCGGGTTCATCGTAATGCGGAACTTCATTTTTACACCGTCCCCCCTATCCGTATATGGGGAAGGCTGCCTCTGCGGCTATCTGACCAGCTGTTTATAATGCCGTAGGGCCTGTGCAGCTTTTCCAGGTCCTGTGTGCCGGTTATCTCTCCATGATGCCCGGTAACAAACAGGGCCCCCTTTTCTACCGTCCAGCCTTCCCCGGAATCCTTGTGGAACTCCTCCGGCGTCCTGTAATCCTCCAGATGTTCTTCTGGGATACGGATTTTATAAATGTCTTCTTTTTTCGCGCCTGCATCGCCGAAGGAAGCCTTCTGGTCCGTGTGGAAACTTACCGCCGGAATATAGTGGGAGCGCCACTCAAAGCATTTCTTTTCTTTGTTTGGAACTTGATTATAAATAGTCATATCCGCATTAGTAATCATTTTTACACACTCCAATCCAGCAGACCCTTCCCGGCCAGAAAAATCTCTGCCGCTTTATAAGCCTTACGATAAAGCAGTTCCTCAGAAGTTTCCCCTTCACGCTGCTCCTGCGCAAAAGTAATAGAAAGCCCGTCGTTTTTTTCGGAGGTGATATTCCGACCTTTATACTCCGCTCTTCTTTTTTCATCGTCTGCATATATATCGCATACCGCGCAGCATGAAAGCTTTATCTCATCGCCCTCGGCATAGGCATCGGCCCGTCTGAAGGTTATCCTCCGGACATAGGCGCTCGCCTTGATAACATATCTGTTAAACTCTTCTTCTTTTAAGCCGCCATGATAAACAGACTTATAAAAATCATAATCTGCATAACAATTCATTATATCTTAATTCCTTCCGGAACCAGCTTGATAAGCTCATCTACCGTTGATTTTTCATCAAATTCAACGCCCCTTTCGTTGAGAATTGCTATTATTTCCTTCTTTGAAGGCTTTTTTACTTTCTGTTTTGGCGGTTCCTGAAAAGTCTTTCCTACTGTTCTCATATTGCTCCTTTCTACGCTGTTTTGTGCGAAACATAAAATCCGGCTGCTTTGTTCTTGTAGTAGTCTACAAGCCCGTATTTCCTGTATTTCAGAATATCTCCATCTGCATTCGGATTCAGTCTGGCCGGGATAATGTCATTGGCTACATGCTTATCAAACTTGATGATGGCCGGCTTATGGATAATCATGAAATTAATGTCCTTTGCCTCGGACGTTTTTTCGTAGTAGCTTCCAATGTTTGATACATTAGGGCTTGTCACTGCGGTATATGTATTATCGCTCTTTGTATAATACGTCTTACCGGATACAATACTTGTATCGCTTGTCAGCTTATATTCCCCTTTGGATTTTCTGTAATGGCCGGCCTCCTCTCCTGGTGATTTCCCGTCCAAAAGGTCAATCGCTGTATAGAATCTGGCCTGAGGTACCTTTTTCTTTACCGGGAAACAGGCTAAAGCCTCTCTTGATTTTGTCGTGTCTAAAGCCATAACTCCATTGAGGAGCGTCGGTGTCGCATAGAGGATTCTTCCCTCCTCCGGAACCTCGTCTTCGTCCATCTTGTTCTTGGCCTCAAGCAGCGACGCAAGAAATGCCTGGGCGTCTGCCAGGTTCTCACCTCTTAATGTAATCCCCTCAAATCCACAGATTGTCGCAAAAGTGAACGCATCTGCTTCCGGCGCTACCCTCTCGCGCTGCAGCGTTGCCCCTGCCCGGGTAAATGCAAGATTCATGGATTCCTGATTGTCCATCGTATCTACTTCCAGCTTCGCGCCTCTGTCATAGTTGAATCTGGCCGTCTTCCAGTCAAGCTTTACTGCCGCTGACGTATAACCCGAATTGCGGTCATAATCTCCCAGACCTCCTACCTCAATCTGAGGATAGATAATCTCATTTACGTTTGCCCCTGCTCTCATCATGGTTGCATCAGAAATGAGGTCAGCCGTTACTGATGCATTCCTGTAAACCTCATCTAAAATACCGATATACTCTTTTGCTAATGTAATTGCGTTTGGCATAATTTTTTACCTTTTCCTTTCTTATTTTTTCGGTTCAAGCCCTGCTGCCGCCCTCATAGCCACAACGGTGGAATCCCCGCCGCCTGAACCCCCTGTGCCTCCTACCGGATTACTGAAGGGTTCATCTGTTCCAAATAAATAAGCATCGGATTCCTTCACAGCCTCCAATGCTTTCTTGATGTCCTCGCTCTGGTTCTTCGATTCCTTTAACTCCTCCATGTTAAGCAGCGCCATTACAGACTTTGGATTCCTGCCGCCTGCACTTTTAATTGCCTCCGACAAAGTATCCTGGAAGAGCCTCTCTGCTTCTTTGTTCGCGTACTCCTCATCTTTAGCTTTCAGTTCCCCCTGAAGCTTTTCGATAGTAGCCTGCATTTCCGGATTAAGCTCTTTGAGCTTATCTAACTCGCCTGTAGTCGTATCCAGCTGCTCTTTGTAATTATCACGTTCATTTTCGGCCTCTTTTGTCTTCGCCTTTTCCCGCTCGATGTCAGCGCCGTTCATGTCCATGATTTTGTCAACGGTTTCTTTTTCCAGCCCTAAGGATTCCAATTCTTCTCTTTTCATAGTTACAATACCTTCCTTTCGTCTACGCTCTTTTTACGAGGTCGCACCTCTGATTTCAAGTAAGTTCAGACTGTTTTACGTCTTATCTGCTGACATAAAAATAAGACGCCTGACCCTGCGTCTTGTGGGAAATAACTGGATCACCTCCTTAAAAATTGGTATAAAAATACCGCTCACTCCGCGGAGTAGTGGTAACTTTTACTATAATTATCGGACGATATTACAATCCAGGTACAACTTCTTTTATGCCCTTAGCCGTATTGTATATTTTCTTCATTATGCTGTTTTCCTGCAAATACTCCAACCCCTTCAAGGTGATTTGTATATTTCGGCAGTCGCACCGTTTATCTCCTGTAATATCGCTCACAATTCTCACCCCTTTTATGTATCCAACGTCCGTCATCATCTCTATGTATCTAAGCCATCTATTTTCGCTGACACAAAGTGCCTCGCTGTTAAATTTGCTTACATCAGCCTGTGGTGCGTCCATATCTTTTTCCAATGCCGATAAAATTGTATATACTGCTTTAAAATTATCCATCACCTATCCTCCTTTATCTATATAACCGCCTTCAGTGCCTTGTCATATTCAATTCTCAGCTTTCGCTTGAACTCCTCGATTTCCTCCAGTGTCATTCCTGGCTCAGCTGAGGCACAAATATCCGGTGTTTCATCTGCAATAATCTCCGTTGCTCTTGGCTGTTCGTTGTGCATTTCATCATAATCATCTACCAGAGCATCTTCTAAAATAATTGAAAACTCATAAATATCATTTGGTGTGTTTTCCAGAAACTCCTGGATGTAATTCATCATCTTTTCAAACACTTTCCCATATCTCCTTTGGTTGCTTTCGCCTTATGATAGAAACTATGTCCTTTGTATCCTTGTTTTTTACTAAAGCTAGCTGACACTTCTCATCAAAGAAAATCAGCTTGTCTTTACCTTCTAAATAATTTGGATTTCTTTTTAAAAGCATCATAACATGTTCCTCTGATATATTCGCATATCCCTTCTTATTCAATCTCGGCAATCGGCTCAACGCATGAACTGACATATGTATGTTTTCTTCAGCAAATCTTTCATATGCTTCCTTAGATTTCTGTTTAAACTCTACCGTCCAATCTTTTTTATCGATATCAGAATATGTATCAGCTTTTCCCTTCAGCAAGCCGAACTTCTCAGGTTCATTATACTTCATCTGGCCAAACTCAGCAAGAGAGCACATATCTTTTCCTATGATATTCTTATATCTTTCATACTGCTTTATATCGCGCCCTGCATTTTCAATCATTTCTTTCGGGAATCTCTTCATAACAGACTTGCTTTCCGGTGCTACTCTGCCCTGCATATCCAGATAAATCCTATCGCGCTCTTCCTTGAGTCCCATCTTTTGGGAAAATCTCACATACTCGTTAAGCTGGCCCTGATATTTACACTTGGCAAGCATAATCTCGTCCGGGTCAGCCTTTCCCGTCTGCAGGGCCTTTACTTTCTCCCTCTGGGCCCGCATGGCCGTTTCCATTTTCCTTTGTTTCTGCTTGGCTTCATATACCGTGTATTCTTTGCCCTGAAATTTATTTAGTGTGTTTTCCTCCTTATTCATCTGATCCAGCCATTCATCAGACCAGCTTCGTACAGATATGCCCGGAAAGAAGGGCGCCCGGGAATGATAGCAGTTTGCCCCTTCCAAGCCGGCAACAGTACCCAGGCCACATACCGTCACTAATTCCTCTCTACTGTAAACCCGTCCCTGCCAGACCTGATGTGTAGGCCGGGCTCCTGCATGCCATTCTACTTCAAAATAATCCGTGCCCAGCTTCTCAGCGTTCATGTCTGCGATTTTCCCGGAGAGCTGGGTAATCCCTGTCATGACTGCACGCCTTGCCGCTACATCTATACGATTGCTCCACCCGGAAGCATAATTAATATAACGGAGTCCGCTATTGGTAAGCTGTGTTACGGTACGCCTCAGGACGCTGTTATAATCAAAGGCACCGCTTGTAATGTCCAGCATAGCAGCATCAAGATAGCCCTGGTATATTTCTGCCAATGGAGTCATTACCTTTCGGCCATTCCCGTAATCCAGGCAAAAGCCTAACGACTGCGTAATGTTTTCAAGCTCTCCTTTCGTCTGACGGATATATCCCTCTGTAAGCTGCTGGAGCTCCGTATTTTCTTCATAAGGGATAAATTTCTGATTAATCTGTTCGTAAACATCTTTATTGCGTACATACTCCCAGTCAATCACTTTATCATACAGCTCAAACATCTCCGGATAGGACGCATGCAATGCATCTTTTAGCATATTCTCAATATCCTCAGAGGAATTTCCGAGAATCCGGAGCCTGTTTATCTGCCAGTCGGCAGTGCTGGTAATTTTCCCCATTTTATGTATCCGTCTGACAATATCTTCCAGAATGCGCATTTCCAAATCGGAAAAATTCTTCTCTATTTTACCGGAAAGCTTTTCCTTATATTCTCGGTTCATTCAATCGCCTACTCCCGTACAGTATTCTGCTCTGGAAGATTGGCTTTCGCTGTCGCTTCGTCTTCACCATACCATTTCATGCGATATTCCCACAGCTGCATAACTCCCATAGCTACATCCTGTCTGTCCTGCTGCCGCTCTGTCTCCTCATCGGTTAAAATGGAATCGTTAAACTTACAGTTAAACTCGTATCCAATCCGATACATATTGTTGTAAAAGGCAAGACCTATAACAAACCCTTCCAGGCAGTCCTTAAGCTTCTCCTGTATGGCTGTAACCCGGTTGTACTTCCGGGCCTTAGACACCTTTACCTCTGCTGCCGTCTTCTCCACTTCCTGTACATCGGATAAATCTCCATAGGCAAGACCTACATTAAACTCTATGCTCCGATAATACTTTTCAAGGCCCCTGTTATAAGCTTCGTCGCGCATCTCGGGAGAATATTCCTTCAGGAGCTCTTTGTCTTTCCCATCTTCCAGATTAAGCCCCCTGTACAGACGGCCATTCAGCTTTGCCATACCGAAACGGCCTGACGTGCCTTTTTTTAAGGCTCTATCGTCTACATGGATTGCGCGCTCTCCTGACTCGTATTCCCAATCCAGCCGGGCTCCCTGTACATCAGCTTTTTCTATCAGCTCTACCGCTGACTCGAAAACAGATACCCCGCATTTTGATTCGTCAACCTTATTCTTCACCGGATTCCTGTAATATCCAAAATCCATCTGTGTCATTCCCGGATAAGTTATTGGACCCGGATTGATGTTTGACCATTCCGGAACATCAGTAAGCTCACATGGAGAACCGATATAGTTTTCTGACTGCGAACGGTAACATTTATTCTCAATGGTCAGATTTCCATTTATGAAATAATGCCGCTCGAACCGGAAATAATAGTCTGTTTTGCCAACCTTTTTCACAGACAAAAAACCAATATCCAGAGGTTTTCCATCGTCTCCAAACTGTATCGGTATAATCTTGTCCGCTGTAATATACTCTGCTGCCCCTGGCCCAATGGGACGAATGACAAAGGAGCCCAGGCCGAGTCCTTCCTGCAGGTTCTCATTCAGGTCGGAGATTCCCTTTTGATATATTTTATTAAGTCTCTCATTGCTTACGCTTGTCTCCATCTCTACGAGGACTGCATCGGCAAACTCCCGGCATATCCCAGCCTCTATTTTGAGTGATTTCACATGTTCCGTAGTCCAGGGGGCTTCCCCGTTCAGCATCTTTTTCCATTTTTCGATTGCCTCTATCATGGACTCAGAAAGAGCGATGTCCTTCCCTGCAATGCTTTTTAAAGCGCTATATCCAAACATATGCCTTATCCTTTCCCATATCCTTTTTATTCCATTAAACATCTTCCACCTCTTGAATCAGGTATTTCATATCCCGCTCTATCGTGTACTCGAATGCGTCCAGGCTGTCAATATCCGTGCTGCCATCATCCAGACGCTCATCTTTATCCGTTACCTCTTTATCCCAGACGGCATCTGTAAATGCCGTCTCAAGAGATTTGCAGTCGTCGGTAATAAAAAAACGCCCGGCGCCCATCAGCCGGATCGTGCATCTGATACGGTCATTTATTGTCTTTTTCTTTGCAGGCCGAACCGACACCCAGGGAAAATGCTTTTCTACCGAATTCCGGATAGAATTACCCAGCACGGTTTCTGCATTGTCCCAGAACACGGATTCCACGTTACAATACGAGGTATAATTCCCGTTTTCGGCACCGACGGCGTATGTATCAATAACTTCCTGGATAAACTCACAGAACAGCTGGTCCAGGCGGTTACTGTCTATTTCCTCATCTTCATCTTTTGCAACAATCCGTTTGGACTTAAGGGCTATAACCTCCTTATAATTGTCTGTATATCCCCGTGCCACAAAAGAATGTCCTGACTGGCTTCCTCCAAAGTCGATGCCAATTTCGATAGATGCTATATCCTCTTTACAGAATTGTTTTATCCCTGTATCGCCCGATCGGCGGCCGACAACCTCGCACTTAAATGCAGCGGGATTATCTGCAAATTTTTTATATATCGCACCTTCTGCCCGCTTCCACAGGCCGAGTATCAGCCGGTCATAATATACCGTACCTGCATATTCCTTACATAACTGCTCTACAAACTCCTCCGGAAGGAAAGGATTGTCAAAAATTGTGTACTGCTGTAGATAAATATCCAGCTCCGGGTTTTCCAGGAAATCTCGGAGCCAGTGCGTCGGGTGCTCCGGATTGCAGGAGCCGTCAAAACAGCTGTAAGGCTTATCCAGACGGGATTTCAATATCTGGAATACCTCTTTATTCCATTTTGCTACCTCATCACCGTAACAATACTTGATAGAAGAGCCTTGAATCTTTGCCACCTGACTTATTTTCTCAGCGCCGAGGCAGTATACATCTTCCCCGCAAATCCTTGCTACATTCCGGCTATTGATTGTCCCAATTAGGGTATCTGTATAAATTTCGCGCATCGGCTGCAACACATTTCGCTCAATAGATTCCTTTGATACTCCAAGAATCACATTCAGGCCCGGCTTACCAGCCCTTTCACGAATCCGGAAGAGAATAACAAATGCCGTATCTACATAAGACTTCCCGGAACGCACTGCACCAGACTTGAAATTCCATCGATGTGTAGCATTAACGATATATTCATTCTGTTTCCTGCTTAGCTGCATTATCCCGCATCTCCTTCAGAATGTTATCTAACTTCTCCAGTGCTTCTTCTGTTTCGTTTTCACCAGTTACTGCTTGTTTTCTTGCACGTTTCAGCTCTGTATCCGCTTCCCGATTATTTATGTCTTCGTCAGGTTTGTCCGATTGTCCTGCATATTGAGCAACAAAATAAGCAGCCTTGACATTTCCTGCAAGCGCTGCTTTTATCATGGACATTAGCATGGCCGATTCCAGTGTGCTCTCTACACCAAGAGCTTCCAGAATTGGCTTGTAATCATTGTTCTCTATTTCTGTGGTAAGGAGCATGTTCAAAGTCTTCCTAAAATCTGCTTTCCGGCGCCGGGTTTTACCGCTTGCTTTACCACCTTTTGATGTAATTTCCCGTAGTTCGTCCGTTGTTCGATGATCAAAACCTTTATTTTTTATGTTTTCATAACCAGGCATCTCACCACCTCTCAGTCCCTGGTTTTATGGCATTAGAAAAGCACCCGGGTGGGGTGCCTTTCTATCAAGATTTAGCTTGCTGTATTTTTGTTGATTCCAAGTATATTCATAATTGCTTCCTGTAAAACCCGAGAATAATTTAACCCTTTCTTGTCGGCTTCTACACTCAACCAATAAGGAAGTGTACAATTCTTTTTGACTGCTCGATTATCTACTTTTCTTCGATATTCAGCAAAATCAACATCAATCAGCGTCAAGACATCATCTTTTTCCTTGACGACCTCATTGGTATACGGTTCAGGAATTGTTTTTCCATCATCTTCCATATCAATTCCCATTAAACCGATGGCATCTCTTGCCATTTCCATGGAATCCACAACTGAAGTTCCCTGAGTCCCAATATCAAAATCAGGAATTTCTACGTAATATCCTTCAGCAGTCTTTTTTAAAACAATTGGATATGCTCCTTTCCCTTGCATTTCACGTTCCTCCTAAATCCTCCTTGTATAACTTATAATATACCATTTTATGAGAAAAATATAACCAAGATACTGAGGCTAAAGCCTCAGTTTCTTGATAATTGCCTGCGCAAGCTTCTCATTTATTTCTGAATGTCTTGGAATAGGTTCTATCTTCATACCATTTGTATATAAATCATGGTTACTCCCATTCCGTTTCAAGTACCACCCATTTTTTTCAAGAAGCTTAATTAAATCCCTTCGCTTCACTTATTGTTACCTCCAAAATGGATATTATTTAGTTACACTATTATTATACGTATTAAATACGCATTTGTCAACACATTTATACGCATTAGATGCGTATAATATTTTTATTTCTTAAATCATACAAAAAAGACACCCTGATAGCCCAAAGTGTCTTTCCTGCATCGTGTATGAAAGAAGAAGCTTCAGGTCCTTTCCTTTCGCTTCTCGATGATACCATAATACCACAGATGCTACTGACATTCACTGACATCCTTTATTTTTCCCAAAAAACTTTTCGGAACCTGAAAGTGTGCCAAAGCCTTTCCGTGAATCCTGAATATCTGTCTTTCTGAAAAGCTCATCTTCTCCGCTATCTCCCACCAGGAAAGCCCAGCTATGTACCGGTAAAACAGCACATCCTTCTCATTCTCGCTTTTCAGTTTCTTAACCCGACAGGCTATGTCCTGATAGGTTACAATCCGCTCATACCGCTCCTTTATCAGCCTCCGTTCCAGGTCGTCCAGCTCCGCAGCATACCCGGATAAATCAGCCTGTCCGGAACCGTGAGGCATGCCGTCATTGTTCACAGGCATCGTTGCCCTCATAACACGAAGCTCCGCAAGCTCGCTTTCTATCCGCTTGATTCTGCGGACATGCCCGCGATAGCCCCTCAAATATTCTTTTTTCAGGTCATTCTCCGTCTGCTGCTTCTGCATATGATACCAACTCCTTTTGTACTACTCCTTCGTTTGTTCTGGAACCCTGCTGTCAATGCTCAATTTTTCTCACTCCTTACGCACCTGGGTCCTTCCAAGCTCCACAAACTCCTCTTTTTCTACCGCCGGCACATCTACCAGATAATGCGTATCGGCTACCGGCTGTACCTCCATACTCCCCCTAAATCCCCTGATGTTATCTGCATCTCATTGCATTAACTGTCGCTCTCCCATCTGTTCCAACAACAATCTTTCCTGTTTCCCTGCATATCCACCTTAATGTATTTAGGTTTTGATATGAGCGTTGGCAATCAATGCAATATTCACTCTTTGTAATATTCTTTGGTTTTTCAGACATAATCACTTTGCTCCTAATCCTATTTTACAGGAGATTTGAGGGGGATTTGTGCCAAGTTATACTCTATTGTTCCATGCCTGCGCCGCTCTTTCTTCCGTTGCAAAATATCCCGAAGAAGCACCGCAACCACCTTTGTTGATACTGCACACAACTGTATGAAATTGACATTCCCCTGCATCTTCGTATTGTTCGCAAGGGCAACGGTCATCTTCAAAATTTCCACACTCTTCCAAATCATGTGCATTTAACATTTCCGCTGCTTCCGCACCGCAAAACGGGCATTTATTTAACTTTATTTCCACTTCCCTATCCTCTTTAACTCCTTATCAAACAAACTATTTCTCAATTAACTGTTTCTCCAGACTATTCATATCATAGTCTCTCCCCTGGAAATTATTAAAACTATTTTTCTTCCCCTCTTCTTTTTTCATCTTTCCCTTTGAATCCTTCTGTGGCTCCTTCTTCAGCTTATAAAAACTCTTCCAGCCCCCTGCCGTTGCTTTCTTCACTATCGCAAGCCGCTCATTCCAATCAGAAGACTGGTTCATTAAATCCTCTCTCAATGCCCGCACCTGTTCCGGAAGAATCTCACCATAACTATGCTTACGTACAAGAAGATACATTTGGAATGCAGCTTCTAATTCCTCCGGCTGAAATGCTATATCATATATATCTTTTTCTTTTCTTTTATTTGTAGGGATTTCTGCATCAGTATTTTGAATTTCTGTAACAGAAATTACATTTTTGGGTGCAGAAATGCTGTTTTTTGGTGCATTTAATAAAGGCTCCCCACTCTCTTCATTCAGAAGCCAATATTTTTCCTTATTAACCTTGTTCCTAACAGTCACTAACGAATAGCGTTTCTGAATTCCAGCAGAGGTTATGACAGACTGCTGCAGGAGGGCATCATCAAAGAGCCCTATATCCGCACAATACTGCACAACTTGCAACACAAGGTCTTTGTTCCGTATCCATTTATTTCCTATTGTTCTGGTTACGCTGAGTGCCAGGTTATCCAGCGGAATCTCCAGATAATACCCTGAGCGATACACCATCTTCACAATAACGTCATAAATGGTCTGACCAAGCGGCCCATATTTATTCAAAAGGTCTATAATCTTAAAATCTTCATAATAATCTATATCACTTCTATGGTAAGAGAGTCCCTTTTTCGGCGGCCTTCCTGCCCCCATGAGATTCACCTACCCTTCGCTCATGTATTCCTCAACCGTTATATCAAGCCCTTCCAGAGCAGAATAAGCTTTTTTAGCCACAACCAACACAATCTGCGTATCGTCCCGGTATGCGACGCCATTCAAAGCGTCTGCCACTACCTTCACAATATTATCCATATCTGGTTTTTTCAAAGGCAGTATTTTGCCTTCCAACATCTGACTCTGGACTTTTTTTGATTTACTCTTAGGCGGTAAAAATCTGGCCACAATCCGTAACGCCACTGACGTTCCGGGCTCCATATACATTCCCTCAGCTGCCTGTATATACTGCCCTTTAATCAGATTCTCATATAGCACGGTCTTATCTGGAGTAACAGAAATACTTTTTCCTGCTGCAGGACTATAAAATGTCCTTGCACGTGCTTTTCCCTGAGGACGCCCAGGTACGTGAAATGTCACTGCTCTTTTCATGCACCTTTCTCCTTTCCTCTCCTGCCGGTCTGCACCAGCAGGAGACAGTTCCGTTTTACCAGCTGCATTCGCGATACATTAACCATACGGGAAATGCTTCTATCTTACGCGATAATTGTTATCCTATGCTCTTCCAGCATAAAATTCAGCTCATATTCCAGATACTCTTTGATTCTGGTCATCACCACATGCTTCCACAAGCCTCCATCAGCTTCCACAAGTTTAAACTCCGGACCCCTGCTTCCGTCGCTGATTCGAAAAACATAGGAGCTCTCCGGCTGCTCTATTTCTGCAAAGGTGCGGTAAGGCCTCAGCTTCACCGGATTCGGGACAATAACATCTGTCTGATTGGCAATACCGCTCTTAATGGTTGTCTTCTGACTGACTCCATCATCATCATAGTTTGCTGTAGTACCTGCCTGAATATTACCTGCAACCTGCTTAAGCTTAAGTAAATCTTCTGTTTCAAGGAAATTAGCCTGCAATTCGATTAAAAATCGTTCCTGATCATAATAATGATCAAACTGGAACTCATTTACAATTGCATTTGATTCTATCAGACATTCTCTCACCCTCTCATCAAACAACCCCGAAATCAACCTTACCTGTGCAGGGCTTACTACATGAATGATTGTGGATTGTCTTAACTCATCCTTTCCTTTCCCTTTGATGTAATCCACAAGGGCTGTCAGGGTATTTATACGCAGGGCGTCTGCCATATCACATGTATGGTACCTTTTCAAATTCCTTGTACAGTAATCCTTTCCGTCAATCTTAATTGTTTGAGGCTTCATACTTTCCTCTTTCAAATCCATTATGTAACGTAATGCTTCCGTTAATCCTTCCAACATCTTTCTTTCCTCCTACGCTTCTTTTCTCATGTCTACAATTTTCCTCTGACCAGAAGACCCTCCAGGCTCCAGAATCTCACCCGTAAACTCGTCGAACTTCTTTTCCGGCATCACACCTGGTATCTCTTTGAATGACATTTGTCCCGGTATCTGTCCTGTACCAATTTCTACCGCATCTACCTCGCCAGTTCGAAGATTCCTGCCCATCTGAATGGCTGTCACTGCTCCCAGGGCCGGCGCAAGTGTCGTCTTAGTCTGTACTCCCGTCGCGACAAAACTTCGGTCAGCATTCGGCTTAAGTCCAATTGTGACTGTAATCTTTCTTGCCGCTGTCGCTTCCGTATTCGGGTCCTGAATATTCTTCGTTACCTCCTCAAAGGCACGGTTCACCTGCACGGAAAACGCCCCATTTGCAAACTCTTCAAGATTGATATGGTTCATCATCAATTCCTCCTTTCCTTTTTATATATTCCCACCAAAAAAGGCCTCTTCCGCACTTGTCTGCACCTCTTCCTGCATCGTGCCTTCTTCAGGGATTTCCGTTAACTCCTGCTCTGAAACTACATTTTCCGGCGCTTTTGTGTGGACATCTGCATCTACATAATCCGCCTTTCCGTCTTCCCGTATCACAGCCATATCCTTGTCCAGCGCCGTCTGCAGCTCAATAGACATAGTTCCCCATTTACTGATTAACTGCCGGAGCATCGTCTTATGCGCCATAGCATCAAAATCCTTATACCAAAAGGAAGAATACAGCCATTCATCTTTTGAATCGTATTTCCCAGCTTCATAATCTTCAAACGATACCCTTTTCTTATCTCCATATTTGGTATGTACAATTGAACCGTCTTTTGAAAATGCCTGGCTGAACTTATCTGCATGGGTAAGCATCTTCTTTTTCGACCAGTACATACTGTGTTTGAATCCATTAATTTCTTCAAACATCGCATAATATCCTATTGTTGGTGTTTCCTCCCTGACCAGATCATCTTCGATTAGATGTACTTCCAGCTCTTCTTCCAATGGATCATACCGGACTAGCTCCCCTTCCTTAATGGATATAACATTAATCTTTTTATATACGCCGCTTCTTTTTGCCAGCTGGATATACCCTTTATATCCCAACTGGAACTGAGCCTCTTTACAATGCTTCTTTTTATTGTCGTACGGGACTAGGTAAAACTGTCCCAGCTGCGGCGACGGCGACAGCTTCAAAGCTTCACCGAGAAGCGCCGCTGATAAAATGCTGGGATTTGTACATTCACTTAATGCCGGTGTAGTCTGTACTGCCGACACGATACTGGAAATAAACCTTGTACTCGCTGTACCTCCTAAAATTTTGTTTACCTCTTTCTTAGCGGCATCCTGCGTCAAATAAACTGCAAAGTCCAGTTTCTTAGGCTTTTCTGCCAGGCTGTTTTCTACTGCCATAATCTTATTCTCCTTTCTTTGGTACCGGACCATAAATGATTCTGTTTTCAATCAAAAATTTCCTAAGCAATGCCAGCTGTTCATTCGTAGCAGTTACACGAAAATCAATCGTAATCAGCTGCTCTTTCTGGAATTCTGGATTTTCCGTCTGTTCTTCCTGAATTTTCGATGTTTTCGGCTCTTCCGCTGCTTTATTCCGGGCTTCCGCCTCCTCTGCCGCTTTATTCTGAGCCTCTTCTTTAAGCCGTTTCTGTTCAGACTCATAGGCCGCTTTCTGTTTCTGAATTTCAGAAAGCCTGCGCCCCTCCTGAATTGCCTGTCCAATATCCAGTGTAGACTTATAAATTTCCATTGCTTCAAAACTAAACTCTGGAAGCTGATTAATACTCAGGACATCACTCCCTATCTGATACATCCGGCTCTCCATTTGTTCCCTGATGCTGTTTAAAGAAACGGACGCATTCAGCCATCTGCCGTCAAATATCTGCTCTAATGTAACAAAAGTCTGGAAACCAATATCCTTAAAGAGACTTTCAATATCTCTGCGCTTCTGTTCTTTCTTATTTTCTTCCACCTCTTTAATTTGTGCATCAATCATACAAATCGGTTCTTCGATTAACTCAACGATTTCTTTGACCTGTTTCTCAAACTTCTCATACGGCTCAAGACAAAGCTTCTTGATCCGTTTCCGTTCATCTTCAAAAACGCTCTTAAATTTTCTCAGTTTTGCTCTGTCCTTTTTAGCATCACTTATCTCTGTCTCTGTAAATACCAGCCCCTTATACTGTGCTGTTTTCTCCAGAATATAAGCTTTTACTTCCTCGCTGTTCCACTGAATTTCCTTTAAAAACCCGTTTTCCTGCGGGCTGATAATCTTTAGTTCCATAGTCTCCTCCTATATCTCCGGAAGCACGAGCGGAGGCTTGCGCCCGCTCTCCACATACTTCCAGAATTTTATTTCCTCTGATAATAGATAATCCAAATCTACCTCCACTTCTTCTCTCTCGATGAAATAATGTCTGACCTGCGTCCTTATATCCCTGTCCCACAAACTTTTCAGATGTGCTTTCAATACAACAAAATCATACCCTGTCACTAACAGATAATGCAGCGCCTGGATATAATAATTATCCGGAAGCCTGTCCTTCCATTTCTCACGCTGCATGCTTTGTAAGATATTAGTCGTCTTAATTTCCAGAATTCCCCTGCGCCCCTTCTCGTCAATCAGTTCCCCGTCAAGGGAAGCCTGCATAAAGGGGTATTCCTCGCTCTGCAAGATACGGAGATCGTGATGCTCCACCATATACTGAGGATAGTCCAGACGAAACAGCTCCCGTATAGGCGCCTCTGCACGTTTCCCATATATTACATAGGGCTTATTGGAAATATCTTCCACACGCCTCCTTCCTGTTTTCTCTTCAAACAAATCAATGTTTGTCTTATATGGATTCCTTCCTACTACTGCGCTTGCATCACTCCCTCCAATTCCATTTGTACGGCCGCGAAGCCAGTCCGCCTCATCTTTATAGTCATAAATCCTGTATCTTCCCATCTGGCAAATCCCCTCTTCACACTACGACATAAGTTATATATGTTTCGGCGGTTCTTTTCTCTGCCGTCTTTACTGCTTCCTTATTTCCTTTATCTTCTTTATCTTCCTGACAATCACAGGCCTCTCCTGGGTCTAAATTTGCCCCGCATAGAGGGCATGTCCAATACATTGACATTCTTTATTACCTCCTGAATCCAAAACTTCTGTTTGACGAATCTCCTCTTCTGCGCTATACTTTAATTGGTTATTTTTCGGAGCACTTACGCGCCTTGCCGGGCATTATGTAAGCGCTCTTTTTCATTCTGATTTAATACCAGGTCGAAAATCTGACTTAACTGCGATGCGGTAAAACTGAGTTCTACATCTTCCCAAGCTGTAGCTGCTACAACTCCGGTAAGCTGCCATAAAATTTCGTTATTATCCCAGCCTTTCTGACGCAATTCCTTTATACGCTCCCTCTGCTGATTCAGGAACCTCTGGAAGCTGTCCTCCGGCATTACCTCTGTGACCCCCGACAGAATAGCCATAGTCAGCGCTTCATCGGAAAGCCCGTCCACGTCTATAACCTTCTGGATTCCGGTTGAGAATACCGCATACACGAGCCCCCGGCTTCCCCGGTACTCAAGCCTTAACAGGTTATAAAAGCCTTTTATTTCCCGGATTACTGGCACCAGGGCATTGCATAGTTTCTGTTTGTTATTCTGCATGATTGTTCACCTCCTCTAATGCTTGTCCATGCCTTTACCGCCTCAGGCGGTCTTTATCTCTTTGGTAACGCCGTCATCTCTTTCCAATGTACACGTAATCTCAGCACCTTCCTGCTCTGCCAGCAGGGAGTACAACTTCTCAATGACCTTAAACATGTCAAAGTTCCGGAATTCAATGTCCATATCTCTCACCTCTCTCCTTTTCTGTTATATAAATGTATGTGTTACTGTTTGTACATGTTGCCATTTTTCTCCAAATCTCCTATACTGTAAGTACGAGTGTTACCGCACCGAGTACACAGAAAAGGAGATATAGACATGAATATTGCAGAACAGTTCATTGAGCGACATGGGATCACGTTTCAAATTGAACGTAATGGACAAATAGTTTCCCATGCGCAAGGGCTTCCAAATCACGAATCGGCAACCGCAAAAGCATATATTGGAATGCTTAAAGATGCTGACGTAAATTCTGGTGATTGGCTTATCAACCCGGAAAACGAGCGGTTTTATGTGGAAGATAAAGTATCTGATTTTGCTTTCGGTGAGTTCCAGCAGTACAAGCTTTTTTATTTAACCGAATCAGAATACAAACACAAAAATACTGCTCAAGATCACTTGACCTTCAACATTGGAACAGCTAACAATTCCGTAATTGGTACGCAATCTGTTGTTACCATAAATATAGACAGTGCCATCAAAGATGCTAAAGAGAAAATAGCTTCCAGCAATTCAAACGATAAAGAAGAACTTCAGCAAATAATCTCTTTACTTGAAATGGTAGTAAATAATCAAGTTCCACCGCAAAAAGGACTTTTCTCTAAATTTTCTGCTGTTATGGAACGTAATTCATGGATTACGGGATCAATTTCATCTGCTCTTTTAGGTTGGCTGACATCTCAAATACATTAGATGTACCTCTGATTGTGACGTTAAGCTCTGTAACTCCACTTGCAGTGCTTTTAACGTTATAATCAGATACTTCTATCTGCTCGCTTCCAATCTTTAAAAAACTACGATTATCTACTTTGTTGATTGTAATTCCTGCCACCTCTATCACCTCCCTATCCTACCGCCTTTTCAGGCTCTGGTTTTGTTATCTCTGGGATTTCTACTGTTGCAAGAATCCTATAGTTGTCATGCCTATAGACTTCCCGGAAACTCCTACGCGCTTCCCTTTCGTTTGGATCTGTAAACATATCCATTTTTACCTTCCCGGTTCTTTCATTTTGGAAAACTACTGCGTATGTTTTTAACATCTCTCACCACCTCCTTCTCTTTTTCTTGTAAAATCCTTCCAATCCTTCTATAATTTAGATACAGGATACTGGCATATCCAAGTAACAAGGAAAGGAGAAGTGCTATGACCCAAATACGTTTAGCTGTAGGTAAGCATATTGAAGATATTGAAAAACGTCTTGAATACGAATCGTCCGCAAGCTTATATGAACTCTTCCCTGATTCATTCATGAGTACATATACAAAACATAAAAACATTTTAGATTTTTTCGAATCCATCAGCTGTGATATAACATCTCAAAACGACTTAGATAAATTGCAAAATAGTAACGAATTTGATAAAGCAATTCAATCGCAGTCCAATTTTGAATCCTGGGAAGACATGATTGGAACAGCGTATAATCTGCTTATTAATCAAAATTAACTACCCTAAAATATTTACTCACAAAACAGGAAGAATTGAGGAGGCAGATAATCTTTGGACGCCTGATTCTTCTGTCCGCTTATCTGCTTCCATATCTCCTCAAATTGTCTCCATTTTTCTACGGATACCAACCTTACATTTGATTCTATGGTTCCGTCTTCCTTCAGGATTCCAATAAAAATCACTTTAGGAACAACGTCTTCGTTTCCGTCACATACTCTGACATTTTTCTTCTGTAACGCTATCCAGTCTTTTAATGTAATTCTCACCTCATACCACCTCCTTCCTATCCTGCTGCCTTCTCAGGCTCCTATTCTATAATTCCTCCTGTTATGTTGCCTTCTCGGGCTCTGTTTTTGTGCTTTTGTATTGTTATTTTCTTCCAATTTTCCTATAATTTAGGTACAGGCATCTGCCAATGCCGAGTACTGAAGAAAGGAGCTTTTCAAAAATGAGACCTGATATAGATTGCCTACGGAATATACTCATTACTATTTCCAATAATCTCATTCCTGACGATTACGGTAATATAATACCTATCAATCCAGTAAAACTAGCTCAATCTGCCTTGTCCCAGTATCCGCAAAATGAAGTTCTATACTGGATTCGGAAACTAATAGATTCGAATATAATAATTCCTGGAAAAAAATACATTAATGAACCATTGCCAGCCATAAGAGATTTATCTATTTCTGGCTATCAATTTATAGAAGCTACTAAAAATACTTCTATTTGGGAAAAAGTAAAGCCGAAGCTTCTATCTCTCGCTTCCAGTTCCGTATCCCTCCTGATTAAAGAAGCTATCGAACTGGGAACAAACTTTATTGCTTAGCAGTGATACATCCATTTCAAGAGTCAGGCATGCAAGATCTTCATTTTCTTCATGGTTTACCTTGTATGCCTTGACTCCTTGCAGTAAAAAATTATCTAGATAAAGTCCTTCATCGATTTTTAATTTATGTAGAGCCATACCTCATATCACCTCCTTTTGTGCTATAATCTCCTTATCAAATGCAAAGGAGAAATATTTAACAATGAAATACATAACATTAACAATTTCTATACTCGGTCTTATACTATCCTCTTCACAATGGATATACACTTTGTATTGCAAGCGCACAAATTTTAAAATGTCTATAGAAAAATTTGAATGGTATGACAAAGGGAATTTCAATAGATGTATTCTAACTTTATCAATACAAAATTTATCAAATTCTCCACTTATTATTACCAGAATGAAAATACATGATATTCAATGTTACTTATCCCATAGATGGGTGAGCGAACATTACTTTCCTGCATTTCCTGAAACCGATATACCACATACAGAACGCATTCTGTCTGCCGACTTTCCTATAAATATAGTTGCAAACGCCGGAGCAATGCATAAAGTTGTTTTTGATTTTAATGACAAATCATTAATTCTTAAAAATATGATTGAAATAATTGTTCAAACAACGCATAAATCAAAAACTTTTATTTTGTTTTGCCCGGAAAAAGATAATACACCCGGTTTGTAAATTCACTTCCTGTTATAGAAAAATAATGCAATGTTAGAAATTATTGTTATGACCGACAAAACAAATGATATAATTGTTGTATCCGTCTTTCTCACCTCCCTACTCCAAAAAATACTCAATCGGCTTGTCGAAGAAATCAGCTATCTTTTTGATTTTGTCAGTTTTTGGAGTATATCTCCCAGCTTTCCAGTTACTGATCGTAGAAGTGGCTATTCCTGTTCGCTTTCCGACTTCGTAGTCAGTAACACCAGCTTTATCCCGCAACTCAGCATATTTTTTATACAAAATTCCACACCTCCTTAAAAATATATTGACATTAGCTAAGGTTTCAAATATAATTAAAGTGTCAATCAAACTTATACCAGAAACCAAAGCTATTACGTTTGTTTAGCTTTGTTATCAAAGCTATGTCTATAGAATAGCATTGTTTTCAAAGCTTGTCAATACTTTTTAGCTTATTTTTCAAAGTTATTTTGTGAGGTGCTATATGTATGACATTTTTGAAAAATTATGCGCAGAAAAAGGGGTAACTCCATACCGCGTCTGCAAAGAGACTGGACTTACCACATCCACCATTAGCAACTGGAAGGCCGGGAGATATACACCCAAGACTGATAAAATGCAAAAAATTGCAGATTACTTTGACGTTACAGTGGAATATTTGATAACAGGCGAAAACGAAACACAACCTACACTATCAAACATATACCCCATAGAGTTAAAGCGTCTCCCCTTACTTGGAGAAATAGCTTGTGGGATTCCAAAATATACAAATGAGGACAGGGAGAGTTACGTCATGGCAGGTACAGACATTAAGGCAGATTTTTGTTTGAGAGCCTCCGGTGACAGCATGGTAAACGCTAGAATATTAGATGGAGACATTGTATTTGTAAGAAAACAGGATATGGTTGAGAATGGAGAGATTGCCGCGGTCGTTGTGAATAATGAGAGCGAAGCTACGCTTAAAAGGCTTTACTATTATAAAGAAAAATCCTTATTGATATTAAAAGCTGAAAATCCAACTTTTGAAGACCTAATCTTTCAAGACGAGGAACTTAATGATGTACATATTTTGGGAAAGGCAATCGCTTTTCAAAGCGATATCAAATAAAATACAAAAGAGGAAAATAAATTAACGCTATAAACACTAAAGCGATTATATTTTTCCAATGCAAAGCATAATATAATACGTATTGACACATATTCTTATTGACACACGTATTTATACGTGTTATAATATTATTATAGAAAGGAGGAACAATGAAAACACAGGAACTACTCAAACTGCTAAAGAAGAACGAATGCGAACTATTAAGAAACGGAAGCCGACACGACATCTGGTATAGCAACAAAACTGACAAACAGTTCGCAGTACCGAGGCACAAAGCAGAGATTCCAGTAGGCACACTAAATAACATATTGAAGGATGCGGGACTTAAATAGTCCCCGATTCTTCAATCTTAATATATCGAAACGAAAGGAGTTTTATTATGGCAAAATACGCTTATCCAGCAATTTTCACACCGGAAGAAGATGGAAGCTATTCTATCAATTTTCCAGATTTGGAAGGATGCTATACTTGTGGAGATTCTATTGAAGATGGAATTGAAATGGCAGAAGATGCCCTTGCTCTTGTCCTTTACGGATACGAAACAGACAACCGCATAATTCCTGCACCTTCACTTCCAGCAAGTCTTTCTCTTTCTGGAAATGAATTTATAAACTATATCGCATGCGATACAATGGAATACCGGAAAATGTATAACAATAAAGCAATCAAGAAAACTCTCACCATTCCAGAGTGGCTGAACGAATCTGCTTCTGCTATGGGATTGAATTTTTCTCAAGTGCTTCAGGAGGCTTTGCTCCAAAAAATTCAAACAAAATAGTGCTTTTATAGGGAGGTTGTGCCTAACAACTTCCTTACTAAAAGCATAATAAAACGAAGGGAAGTGATTACATGCCATTACCAATTGAAAACATTTATACGTCTGAAGACTACTGGAATCTTCCAGAGGGCCAGCGCGCGGAGCTGATTGATGGCCAGCTTTATAATATGGCTCCGCCAAACCGGATACACCAGAAACTTGTCCAGCAGCTGAGTCTCACTGTTGGGAATTACATCACAGACAAAAAAGGAAGCTGCGAGGTCTATCCGGCTCCATTTGCCGTCAATCTTACGGCCAATGACAAAACATGGGTTGAGCCGGATATATCTGTTATATGCGACAAGGATAAATTATCTGACCGAGGTTGTGAGGGGGCGCCAGACTGGATTGTAGAGATTGTATCTCCTGCCAGCACCCGAACAGATTATATTATCAAATTATTTAAGTACCGTACTGCCGGGGTAAGGGAATACTGGATTGTGAATCCGATGAAAAATGCAGTACAGACCTATGTCTTTGTCGGGGAAGAATCATCAAATCTTTACTCCTTTGACGATGAAATACCCGTACACATATTTAATGATATGACAATCAAGATTTCTGATTTGCTGTCATAACTTAAAAATGCGCCCTTGCCGGATACCAGCAAGGACGACTTTACTATACAGTGCCCAGGACACATGATATAGCTTACTGCCAATAAGATTATATCACAATCCTCCGGCACCTGTACAGGTGTTATTTTTATACCATTTTTTACATATCATTTAAGGGGGGAGCGTGACACTAATGAGCGAAAAAATCCTGCGCTGCGCAATCTACATAAGAGTCTCCACAGCAGAACAGCAGATTCACGGCAAGTCCTTACAGGCCCAGAAGGAATACCTGGAGCAGTATGCGGCTGACCACAATATGACCGTGGCCGGAATCTATGCTGACGAGGGAAAAACAGCCCGTAAAGAGCTCAAAAAGCGCAAGGCTATACATTCCCTGCTTAACGACGTAAAAGCCGGGAAAATCGACGTTATCCTCTTCTGGCGGCTTGACAGGTGGTTTCGGAATATGTCTGATTTTTATAAGGTCCAGGATATTCTTGATGCACACGGTGTAAGCTGGATTTCCGCCAGCGAGCCTGGCATCAACATGGAGACCCGTGATGGGCGCCTTCAGCTGAATGTTGTACTCTCCATTGGACAGAATGAAGTAGATACAACCAGCGAGCGTATTAAATTCGTGAATGAAGCCTCGATCCGGCAGGGGAAACTCATCTTTGGCGAGGCAAACATGCCCCCCGGGTACATGACCGCCCAGGTAGACGGTGTGAAAAGAATGGTAAAAAATCCGGAACAGGAAGCTATGGTAAATGCTTTCTTTGAATTTTATCGGAAGCATCAGAACAAAACTGCAGCGCTGAAATACATACAGGAGTATTTCAATCCGGATTTTTCCTGGAGCATCATGCGGACCATGCTGTCCAGCGAATTTTACAGGGGAACCTACCGGGGAATCCCCTATTGTCCTGCATACCTGACAGAAACAGAATACGATGAAATCCAGAGAATTTCACGCAAAAATATAAAGCAGGCTCCTTCCGGAAGAATCTATCTCTTTACCGGCCTTATTCGATGCCCGGCCTGCGGCCAGATGTTATCCGGGACCGGTGTAAATTCCATCATTAACCGGAAGACCGGAGAAAAAAGGTCCTACTGCTATTACCGGTGTAACCATGCTGCCATAGACAAGAAATGTACTTACCGGCACAAGCTCAGCCAGAATCTTGTAGAAAAATATCTTCTTACAAATCTGGAGGACGAATACTATAAATTCAGGATACGCATATCGAAGGTTGATGAACAGCGAAAGAAAACTACAAAGGTGATAAAGCCTGAACAGCTTCATAAGGAGCGGGAGCGTCTGAATCTCCTCTTCCAGAAGGGGCGCGTCGACTGGGAATATTATAACAAAGAATACGACCGAATCGAGACAGAACTGAAAGAGCTGTCCCGGAGCCGTCAGGAAGAACAGAGAGACTTTACCTATCTGGAAAACCTGCTTAAAACAGACTTCCGCAGCATGTATGATTCTCTTTCTTTAGAGAACCGCAGAGCCTTCTGGCGCTCTGTTGTAGAAGAGATACACCTGAGAGAAGACTCTGCGATAGAATACATAGATTTTTTATAATCTGACTTGTATTAAATAGTTATCTCCATTTGGAGCCGACAAAACAATGACCGCCGTATTATCCGGCAGCGCCGACATTGGTTTTATGGGCTCTGAGGCATCTATCTATACTTATAACGAAGGAGCAAATGATTATGTGATAAACTTTGCACAGCTTACGCAGCGTGCGGGAAACTTCTTAGTAGCACGCGAAGAAATGCCTGATTTTAAGTGGGAAGATCTGAAAGATAAAAATGTATTGGGAGGACGGAAGGGCGGTATGCCTGAGATGGTATTCGAATACATTCTAAAACAGAATAAAATCGATCCTGCCAAAGATGTAAGCATCGACCAAAGCATCGACTTTGGCTCCACTGCCGCTGCATTTGCTGAGGGGCAGGGAGATTTCACAGTAGAATTTGAACCCGGTGCGACTACGCTTGAAAAAGAAGGCAAAGGCTATGTTGTCGCTTCACTTGGAACTGACAGTGGTTACGTACCATACACTGCGTTTTCTGCAAAACAAAGCTATATAGAAAAAAATCCTGAAATCATTCAAGGGTTCACAAATGCTCTGCAAAAGGGTATGGACTATGTACAGACTCATACGCCAGAGGAAATTGCTTCTATCATAGCGCCGCAGTTTAAGGAAACAGATTTAGATACTATCACAACTATCGTTACTCGTTACTATGATCAAGACACCTGGAAAGCCGACCTTATATTTGAAAAAGAAAGCTTTGAGCTTCTCCAGGATATTCTCGAAGAGGCCGATGAGCTTACCAAACGTGCATCTTATGAAGACCTGGTTACAACTGAATTTGCGGAACAGGCAGCAAAATAAACGCAAAACCAAATTACTCAAAATACATTTTATGCTATGTATTTTTTCTTAAAAAATAAGGGGCTGACGCTAAAGTATACAAAACATCTACCAGAGCGTCAGCTCCATATTTTTATTTCAAAACAGAAAGAAAGTATTGCTCAATTATCTGCCTCAATAATTTTACAACACCCTCTTTTAATCATAATATTCTACTTTTAATATCACAAAATAACATAGCATACTATTAATTTTTTATTTAATTTATAGTAATTATCCACATTTTTTATTCCCGTTTCTTTTATTTCACTTTTTCCAGCACATTCTCACATCTTGTTTTCCGCTTTAAACTCTTTTCTTCAGAAAAAGTCCCGGTGTTTCGTTTTTTCTTACACGCGGAATACTGTCTGTTCCTTAATGTCTGTTGCCAAAGCTTCTAAAGCCACCTTCGTTCTATGATAACGCAGCTTCCATTGATCTTCTTTAGAAGTTCCCGGATCTCCTAACGGATATGGAATAGATATTGTCGGAACAATTCTATTTGAACCAACTGTTTTTGCTACTGGGATCAAATTGCACATCTGTACGATTGGAAATCCTGCTCTTTCAATTTCTTTCACCATCGTTGCACCGCAACGAGTACAGGTCCCTCATGTAGAAACCATGATTACAGCATCCACATGGTCCTCCTGAAAGTGAGGAATCATCTCTTTGGCCATTCTCTGTGCCTCTGCCTCTGTCGTCCCGGTTCCTACTGTTGTATAAAAATATGGATGAAGACTTCCGTAAACTCCTTCTTTCTCCAAAGTCTTAAGCGCGTCAACCGGCGTGATAACATTTGGGTCTGCATCAGCTGCTGCCGGATCAAACCCCGCATGAATCGTCTTATATTCTCCGCTTTTTAATGCTTCCTCACCATCAATATTATATCTTCCCCAGCGCGTCGCCGAAGCCGACTGAATATGATCCGGATTATCTGCCGGAACAATGCCTCCGGTATTTACCAACGCTATTCTGGCCTCCTTTAAATTCTTAACGGCAGGAGCAATCGGCACCATATCTCTTTTTGGAATAGGAAGCTCTGTCTGAAAGGGTTCTCCATTTAATTTTTTAATCAGCATGTCTACCATACGCTCAGAAGCCGGTTTTCCATCTGCGCGCCATACTTGATGGCGGATCCCCCTTGCAAAATACCCCTCTTCGTCTGCACTTCCTATCGGTTCACCGTTTAACAGCTTGTTCGCAACCTTAGCCATAGCCTTTACATCTTTTCTCATCTTAGATGCAATATTGCCGCCTTGCAGGATATACATATCTTTTTTAAACATATTCACGCCCGGAGTTTCGCTATTCATAGAGGTTACAACCGGCACACCGAATTTCTCTTTTACAGCCTTACAGATCGTACCACAGGCTACCGTATAACGTCCAGCCTGAAATGCCGGTCCTGCAAGAAAAATGTCGAATTCTTTCCCTTCCAGCATACTGAGAATCTCCGCAACCGCCTCCTCTGTGTTTGAACCCATATAATTATCGCCGCAGATAATCGTATGTGTTACCTTGGCATCAAGCTCCTTTGCAAACTGCATCGCAGGTCCGATCTGTCCTTCATGTATTTGAGGTGCAGTTCCTGCCTGTTCCTCTCCGCCGATTTGTCCAAAAAATTGATTTACATATAAAATTGCCTTTTTCACTGCACTTTTACCTCCGCTAAAATTCTTTCATTGTTTTTGGAGACCAGCCGCACACCTGATCACCACAGAACATCGAGTTATTTTCCATAATAATGGACCCATCCTCCCTGACAGAAGGCCCCAGAATCTCATCGTCTGCCCAGCCGCCGGAAAGCCCGTCTCTCGCAAGTGCCTGCAGCTCACCCAAAACTGTCTCCATCGGCGGCAGTTCTATCAACTGAGATACATTTCCGCAGGATACGATTGCATCACACTTTTCATCTAATGTCACAAGAGGCTGAGACTGTCCGTCACGTCCGGTACACTCGTTCGTAATTCCTACCGTTTTGACTCCAGCATCCTCAAGTGCCACAATACAGCCGACAAAATCTGCATCCGGATTTCCGTACCCCTCTTCTGCCACAACAGCGCCGTCTGCACCAAGACTATTCGCAATCTGTGCGACAAACAGAGCTGCCCTTTCTTTCTGCTCTAAAGCCACATTCAAGTTAGACATAATAACACCAAGAAAATTAATTGTCTTGCCATGCTCCTTATAAAGTGCTTTAATATTCGGACAATTTTGAAAATCATAAGTCGCCCATTTAGAAGATACCGGCATAAAGCTTCCTGAAACCATGGCTCCGTCTAAAATCTCATTTGGATGCATAACTGTCGGAACTACATGATTCATATCCCAGCCATATACCAAATCATTATACCCCATTTCCTCCATCTGAGACTGAGGCTGCATAACATAGACAACAGAAGGAAGCTTTTCCGTCTCCGGCCCGCGCTTAATCATTCCTCCAAGCTCATAAACCTCTGTTTCCTCCGGGGTCATATCCTTTACGCATGCTCCGATAAACTCTGCAAGCCTATGTCCTGCTCTTCTTAACGCATCATTCTTCTTCTGCTGCTCATTTTTTTCAAACTCTTCATTTGTATCTGCAACTAGAACTATATTATTCAGCTGTCCGTAATATGTATATTTTTGTCCCTCTCCGCTCATATCAATGATTCCATCCTGAAATCCTCCCCAGTGCATCCCTACCACAAGCACGCTGCAGTTTTTAAGTGCGTAAGTAACACCTTCTCCCGCTTTTGCCAAATCACCGGTATAGCCCGGAAAAATACTTCTTCCATCCGGACGCACTCTCGGCTCAACCGCCTCCTTTACCGGACACATGCGGATCTTGTCCCCCGGCTTTGCAATATGAAGCTCCGCCTCTGTTATCCTTTCATCCTCTTTAACAAAATCAAGCGCTTCTTCTTTATCAATCGTAAGCACTCCATTTTCCAGAGACAACTTGTCCCCAAAAACAATATCCTTCACATAGAAATTCCCTATCTCCAGCTTCATGGTTTCCTCCTCACTTATTGCATTGCATTTTCATAGACTGTCTCTATAAGTCATATTATGTTTTACATATTTTTATTTTATAAGCGCGCTTATTCATCATTTTATACAACAATTATACAAATGAGCGCGCTTATTGTCAATATTGTTTTTTATATATAGAAATTTTCTATATACTATTTATTTCAAACTCTCATTATTTTATGTTATAATAAGCTAAACTTTCAAGATACACGAATCGTCTGGCAAAATATACTTATATGCTCTCCCGCAACGTATGCCTTATACGGGATTGGTTTACTTCTTGAATAAAAATATAAATTTTTAAAGGAATTGGTAAATTATATGAATAGCGAAAAAGAAATCATAAAACGCCAAAATGCAGTCCGTTTTATAAAGGCAGCACAGGAACTACTTGACTCAGAGGGCCGGGAGAATATTTCTATCCGCAAAATTGCAGATAAGGCCGGCTTCCACAATTCAACAATCTACCTGTATTTTAAAGATGTAGACCAGCTGATTCTTCTTGCATCATTAAAATATTTTAACGAATACAGCAGTAATCTTTCAAAAATAAGTACACAAAATCTTCCTTCAAGGGAACGCTTCTTCTCTATTTGGACCTTTTTCGCACAGACAATTTTCCAAAATCCAAAAATATTCTATGATTTCTTTTTTGGAAAATATAGTGATAATCTCACAGAAACCATAAAACAATACTACGAAATATTTCCAGAAGAGCAAGAAACCTACTCACCTGATATAGAGCATATGTATTACGGCAGAAATATCAGCGAACGGTGCATGCAGCTATTGATTTCTCTTGCAGAATCTGATCCCGGAATTCACAAGTCCGATCTAGAAACTATTAATGAAATTACTGTCAGCTATTTAAAATATCTTCTGTCACAAAAATGTCAGAATCCTTCTTTAGATTCTGACATGCTTACAAATAAACTTATCCAGATACTAAAGTTTGTTACTAACCAGCAAAAAAGATAAAGCCGCAGCCAAACTGGACCGGAAACGAAGATACCCTCCTAGTATCTTTCGTTTCCGTAAACTTATGTTTTCTGCTTATTTTTTATAAATATTTGTTAAATTGATAGGTATGATACTCTGCTTCACACGGATTTCCAAAAGCAATATGCATCTTTCCTTCATTAAGCTCATACACCATTGCCGCTAAGGTCTTATTCCACGGCTTTTCCGGCGCCGGATGGGAACAAATGCTATTTGGAAATCTATCATGACACTTCAGAAATTCTTTTCCCATATCTGCATCAATTTTTCCATAGTTATCCTCAATTAACTGCTTCATCACGTCATATCTGTCCCATGATGTTGAAGAACATGTGCACTCTTCCTCTTCAGGTGTATATACATTATGATTTGTATGTACGAAATAATCCTCCCTGCGTGTCACATATACCTTGTTCGGAAAGCATTCTACACAGATAATATTTCCCTTCTTATCTGCCAGTCCAAATTGATTTGGAATATCATGCGGCACATTTTTCAAATAATCTACTGCTTCCTCTATATCCTCACAATCCAGCAAGCGGCGGATAATCACATTTGTCGGAACTCCGTCCCCTACAATACCATTGTCAATATAAGTCCATAAAACTGCTAATCCGCGGTTATTTATCCCCATATACGCCGGAATACCCGGATGCGTATAAGTAAGAACCTCTTTTTCTTCCTCCCTGTGGTGGATTACCACATCCAACTGATAAAGCCATTCGGTAAATCTTTCATCATTTGTCTGGCCTGCAATCGTTTTTCCGTCTTTGGAGGCCTTTCCAGTTGTAAAAAAGGAAGTACATTTATCACTTATCTGATCTCTTGCAAAGGATTTCTCATATGCAGTCGTCAGAGCCAGGATCATCTTAAAGTCAACCTCGGCGCCTTCAGCCATACCATACATCTCCTCCAAAACCTCCGGAGCCCATTTTTTCATCATCGGAATATAGCGTACAGCCATCTCCTCCCAATCCTTATAATCATAATCCTCACTATTGCGGTAAAAGGCTGTCTGATTTTTATAATTGGTCAGAATCTGCATTTTCAAAAGCTTTCCTATCTGTCTTCCCCGTTCGCGGGCATTTCCCTTTACTTCAATATATCTCTGATACACCTTTTATTCCTCCTTGTTCTTATTTTACTAATCCCAGATATGGAGAAACCATAATTACAACTGCCGATACAAGAAGCAGCGGAATCATAATTCTTATTACCTGTTTTAAATAAACAGGATATGGTACATTCGTAAGCTCCAGTACCCCCATCTTTGTCGCCTCTGGGAACAGGCCGCTGGCAGTAAAGTTAAGACCAACCGTAAATGCAGACACCAGAATCATCTGTCCGCCTTCCGCACCGATTGCACTTCCTGAAAACAACGCAAATGCTACCGCACCCAGAATCGGCATCGTAATACCTGCTGTACTGCTGGTTCCCTGAATAAAGAGAG
Organism: uncultured Lachnospiraceae bacterium; assembly: GCA_946558465.1. GTDB lineage: Bacteria > Bacillota > Clostridia > Lachnospirales > Lachnospiraceae > CAPEBR01. Next base: position 61,169 of record CAMNTM010000005.1, on the reverse strand, counting down.
CCGTAACACAATATACCAGAATTGCTCCAATCGCAAAGCCCCATATCGGAACATTCTGCAAAAGATTACGAATCCAATATACAAAGGTAATACTCATACCTTCTGTACTGCTTCCCATAATCAAAGATACACCTCTGGAGATAGAAACAACGAGAGTAAGACTTATAAGACTTGCGGCTCCCTGTACAAACTCTCTTACAAAATCCTTCTGCGACATCCGGTTGATAACAGCAACGATAACAGCACCTACCAGAAATACAATTGAAAACTCATCAAAATACCAGTCTCCAAAGTATGTAAATGCATCTGCTCCCAGGAAATTTCCAAGAGCCGGAACATTTTCCATCATCCACATTGCAGGTGCATTTATAACCTCATACATAGTATGGTCGCCTACCGGAATTGCGTGCCATGGAATATAGCCGATTACAATAATTAAAACCATCAATCCAAATACAATTAAGGACCATACTCTCTTCTTTGTCAGCTCTGGAAAAGAAGTTGTATCCTCATGCGCGGAAAGAGTATTAATATCTTCCAGTCCATATAATGCTGATTTTGTTTTGTCATTTTTTACTCCCTCTGCATAACGGAGAATTAAAAACGTTCCAACCGCATAAAGAGCCGCAAACAACAGCATACGCATAGCAATACCTGTACCAAGTGATAAATCCGGATTGCCGATAGCCGCTACAGCTGCTCCGGTTGAATACGGATTTACTACGCTGGCCATATTTCCAATTGTAGCGCCTACAAATAATACAAAAACTCCTGTCAGTACATCATATCCCATTGTAATACAGAGCGGGATCAATACCAGCGCATAAGCCGGCAGCTCTTCCCAGGAACCATATACTGTTCCCATTAACGCAAACACTAAAATCAAAATTGCAAGCAGCTTTTTCCCGCTGAATTTCTTCAGCAAAGCTCCGATTCCCGCATCTAACGCACCGCAGAAATTAATGATCGCTAGAAATGCACCGGAAATCAAAATAGAAAAACTTACATCCGCACCATTTGCAAATCCCTTAATCGGTGCCATAAATACATCCCAAAGCCCTGCCGGAGACGTTCCTGTTCCTTCAACCACTTCTCCCTCTTCATCAAAGGAGGCATTATAATGGATGACACTCTCTCCATTTTCATCATAGGTTACTACTGATGTCGGAATAAACCAAGTCAGTATTGAGACAAATACTAACACAATAAACAGCAGTATAATTGCACTTGGCATTTGAAATTTCTTTTTTTTCATAGTCTCTTATTCCTTTCTCATAGATTATTGCTATTTTATATAGCTTTTATAGATACATTATATCAATCAATGATTGGTTTTTCAATCATTGATTGATATAAGTTAAAAAAATAGCAAATAAAATAAATTAATGTCGATTTTTTTGTGCATTTTTTATATAATAATACTAACGTACAGTATCATTCATTTTTATTCGAATAACACAGCAGGGGAAAATTCAGCCAGGTTATTTTGATGAACGGTACAATACACTAAAGTCAATCTCTTCCATAATTTCGTTTATTTATATTTTAAGGAGCTTTATCATATGTCATCAACAAAAAGACGACATGTCTATCGTCAAAAAACAAAGGGATATTTTATCAATGCAGCAATAAAAATTATAAATGAAGAAGGCCTGTCCAGCCTGTCTATTCGAAAAACTGCTGAGCTCGCAGGGTATAATAGTGCAACCTTATATCATTATTTTTCAGATTTCGACGAGCTGTGTATTTTTGCTGCCATAAAGTTTCTAGACGAATATGCAAAAGATCTTCACAATTATCTTTCATCTGCACAGACTGCTCTTGAAAAATATTTTAAAGTGTGGGAATGCTTTTGTTTTCACTCTTATACACACCCAGATATTTTCTGGCTTCTTTTCTTCAAAAATCAATCCAGACACTCTGACTTAACCTTCTTTTTCAAAGAGTATTATGAGATCTTTCCGGAAACATGGGATGAGGAAGTCGCAGATTATTCCTCCATGCTGACATCTGATGATTTGTTTCAACGGGAATATATAGCGCTGACGAAATCTCTTTTAAAAGCCGAGCTGAGTGTTCCGGAAGATACTATCCTGTCTATTAACACTATGAATCTTCTGATTTATCGCGGCATGCTTGAAACACTCCGGGAAAACCCTCAGTTTATGCCTGTAGATAAAGCCGTCAGCGTTACCGTTTCCTATCTAAAGAAAACTCTGATTGCTCATGACATTCGTTAATTCCGCATTTAAAATACCCGCAGACATTTTTTATTGTCTGCGGGCAGCATTTATTTTTACCCTTCGGCAAACAGCCTTATAATATTAAGAATAACTTCCATTGCTTTTTCCATTGACTGAACTGTACAGTACTCATAGATAGAGTGAGAATTTGCCGAACCCATGAAAATATTTGGACACGGCATTCCCATAAAGGAAATCGTCGATCCATCCGTACCTCCACGTATCGGAATTACAATCGGTTCAATTCCTGTACGTTTCATAGCTTCCAACGCATACTCACGGACCTTCGGATGCTTTTTTACCTCCCGCGCCATATTCAGGTAATAATCTTCTACCTTCGCCTCTACTGTCCCTGCACCGTAATATTCATTCATAAAATCTTCAATCTGCTGTATACGCCTTTTTCTTATCTCATACTTTTCTTCGTCAAAGTCTCTGATTGCAATTGTAATTTCAGCGCTGTCAACTCCCCCCTTAAAATCTGTCACATGATAGAAGCCCTCATAACCCTCTGTATTAACCGGACTTTCTCTCCAGGGAAGATGATTAATAAACTCCACTCCAACCAGCACTGCATTGCGCATCTTGTCCTTCGATTCTCCCGGATGGATTGCAATCCCATGAATCTTTACAGTAGCTGTAGCGGCATTAAAGTTTTCAAAATTAATTTCTCCAAGCTCGCCTCCATCCATCGTATATCCGTATTGGGCTGGAACATTTTTGATATTGATATATTCCGTACTGTTTCCTATCTCCTCATCAGGTGTAAAGCATATGTGAATCTCTCCGTGCTCCTCCTTTGGATTCTCCATTATATACCTTGCTGCCTCCATAATCTCGGCAATTCCGGCTTTATCGTCCGCACCTAACAAAGACGTTCCATCTGTTACAATCAAATCCTTGCCGATACTATCCTTCAGACACGGGAAATCCTCTGTCTTCATGACAATATTTTTCTTTTCGTTTAAAACAATATCCCTGCCATCCCAGCTTTCAATAACACGAGGATTTACATTTGCTCCTGTTTCGTCCGGAGCAGTATCCAGGTGAGCGAAAAAGGCTACAGAAGGTATCTCTTTTTTAGAATTTGACGGTATACTTGCAAAAACATAAGCCTTTTCATCCATCCAGGCATTATCTATTCCCATCTCTTTTAATTCTTCAACCAGCATCCGGCCTAACACAAACTCATTTTTTGACGCCGGAACCTCTGTGCTTTCCCACGTAGACTGCGTATCAATTTTTACATAGCGAAAAAGTCGTTCAACAATTGGCTTCATCTCTTTTCCTCCTTTACACCAGACCCAAATATGGCGCAACTACCAGCACCACAGTACCTACCAGCAGCAACGTAAACGCGAATTTCAGCGAATATTTCAGGAACCGTTCATACGGCACATTGGTCAATTCCAGAACTCCCATAATCGGAGCATTCGGATATACTACAAACCAGAAGTTAAATCCAATTGTAAATGCAGATACAAGAAGCATCTGTCCTGCCTCAATTCCTAGATTGGAAGCTGCAAACAACGCCATAGCCACCGCCCCCAGTACAGGCATTGTAATTCCTGATGCAGAGCTCGTTCCAAGTGGAAGAAGTCCAACCAGTATGTACGCTGCTACCGCTCCGATTACAAATCCCCAAACCGGAACTCCCTTAAGCATTCCCTGAATCCAGTATACAAAAATAATACCCATTCCTTCTGTATTGCTTCCCATAATCTGGGATACACCTCTGGATACCGCTACTATAATTGTCAATGAACAAAGATCGCAGCAGCCCTGAATAAAGAGATTTGTAAATTCCTTCAGGGACATTCTGTTAATCCAGGCTACCACAACAGAACCTATCAAAAATACAATTGAAAATTCATCAAAGTACCAGTCTCCTAAATAGGTAAACGTATCCGCACCAAGAAACTCTCCAAGAGCCGGCACTTTTTCCATCATCCACATAGCCGGATAATTTACTACATCATACATGGTTCTTCCATCACTGAGTGAAATAGAACTCCACGGAATATATCCAAGTACAATTACTAAAATCATAATTCCAAATACAATGAGAGACCAGATTCTTCTCTTATTTAATTCAACTGCTTCCCCGCTGCTTTTGGATGTGAGGTCATTTATATCTGTACATTCTGCAATAACAGAACGGCTCTTATCCTTTTTAACTCCCTCTGCATACTTAATTACCATAAGAGTACCTACTACGTACATTATAATAAATACCAGCATACGCATCACAATTCCGGTTCCCAGAGAAAGCTGCGGGTTACCGATAGCCGCAACTGCAGCACCCGTTGAATATGGATTCACAACAGAAGCCATATTTCCGATGGCGGCTCCTCCAAATAAAACCATAATTCCGGTAACAACATCGTATCCTGCAGCGATACACAAGGGAATTAACACCAGTGCATACGCCGGAAGTTCCTCACAAGCTCCATATACCGTTCCCATAAGCGCAAACACAAACATCAAAATCGCCAGAAGCTTTTTTCCGCTGAATTTACGAAGCAGCGCTCCGATACCGGCATCCATTGCACCCGTTGCAGTAATTATAGCCAGAAAAGCACCTGAAATCAAAATAGAGAAATTAACATCTGCACCATCCTGAAATCCTTTGATAGGAGCCAGAAACAAATCCCAGATTCCCGCCGGCTGGGTACCGATACCTTCAATCAGATTTCCTTCTTCATCTTGAATCGCATTGTAATGAACGGTTCTTTCCCCTGAATCATTGATTGTTACAGTAGATACCGGTACAAACCAGCTTAATACTACCATAAAAGCCAGCACAATAAAGAGCAGAATCAATGCCGGAGGAAGTGTCAGCTTTTTCTTTTCCTTGTTCATAGTTTCTTCATTCCTTTCCTTCTACTATTCTCATAACAGCATTTAAAAAACATGTTCACTGAACATGTTCATTAATTTGATTTTAATATATATATCTATTTTTGTCAAACATTTTAAAAACTCTTTTCTATATTTGTGCACTCTACACAATTTTTATTTATTATTTTTATTCATGGCATACAAGACACGTACATTCTTTACTAAATGAAAAAAGATTAGATAATCAGCAGGCTGAATTTCTAATCTCTTTTATACACCAAGCGTCAAACTATCTGACGAATATATTTTTTTCCAACCACACCAAACGCCCCCGGCCCTCCATGTGTCGTTATAACTCCTCCTGTTTTACCCAGGTAACCTTTTTTACTTTGCATTCCTCTGCTGCCGCCTCTGCCTGCTTTTTTATCTCCTCGTCAAGTCCTGGTGCCCATATAAGCCAGATCTCTTCCAGTGCCAGATTTTTCTCCTGAATATAGTCCTTTACAAGCTGAGGAACCAGTTTTTTCATACTGCCCCGATGCTTTTTTGTCGCCTGCAGATAACCATCAAGAATCTCTATTCTCGGATGCAGCTTCAAAAGCATTCCGCACAGCGCTGCCGCATTGCTTACTCTTCCGCCGGCCCGTAAAAACTCCAGCTTATCCGGCACAAAACACATGCTGATACTTTCTGAAACCTCTTTTGCCTTCGCCGCAGCTTCATCAATGCTCCATTCCGGATGATCCTTTAACAGCCTTGCCATCTCCATAACAACCGCATACTGTCCGGCCGATACCTGTTTTGTATCAACGCTTGTAACATATTCTCTTCCTTCGGCAGCAATTTGTGCACTCTGATAAGAGCAGGTAGTCACAGAAGAATAAGCCAGATAAAGAATCTGACTGTCTGGATTTTCCTCATGGATCTTATCAAATATATTTTTAAAATCCTCCGGCACACTTCCGCTCGTTCTGGGAAGACTTCCTGTCGCCTCATAATATTTACATATATCCTCTGACGGAAAAGTTCCGTCATCCCTTGTCTCATCTCCAAAAGATACATGCATTGGTACTATATAAATCTCATTTCGCTCTGCCACATCCCGCGGAATATCAGAACCGGTCTCTGCAAGAAGTACAATCTTTCCCATAACTATTCTCCTTTGTCTCATTACATAGTTTTTATTACTACTTATCATTGTATACTACATATTCTTATGATACAATTTACAAAATAATATAATATGTCAACTTTTGAAAGGAATCCGCTATGAAACCTGATATTTCACTTATGAAGCATATACTTGGGAAAAATTTCACAAAAAGAAACCGATTCACCCGGCAGTGTATCGGTGAATCCATGATAGCTTTGATGAAGAATAAAGCCTATGAAGAAATTACAATTTCAGATATTGTAAAAAAGGCCGGTGTATCCAGAATGACCTTTTACCACTATTTCCAATCAAAAACGGATGCATTGAATAATTACCTTCATGAAATCATTGAGTGTTATCTGGAGAAATGCAGCCGTTCTGTCGGGATTACAAGCTTCGACGATGTAACCCATGTCAGACACGCCTTCTTGTTCTTTGACCAGTATTCCGACTTTTTCCTCACTCTGGCACAAGCAAACCTTCATTCTCTTATGATATTTGCAATCAATGACTACATGTTGCGATTTGTTGACCCTATATATCCTCGTTCTGCCTATGAGTTGTATTTCTACGGCGGAGCACTGCTGAATGTCTTTCTCAAATGGGAAGAAGGAGGCAAACTGGAATCCGTAGACGAAATCGTAAATGTTATATGCCGCTGCTGTGATATCTCCGACGCATAGCACCCTGGAGAGTCTCTGCAGAGCTCTCCAGGGTATTTTGCCATATAAATATTTTCATATCTCTGCAAATAAGAATTAAAAATTGTAATTAATAAAGTATTGCCGCCGCCTCATATGGAGCAAGAATAAGCGTTTCTTCTACCGACCTTCTTCCATAATTGGAGACAAGCACTTTTCCACTTTGGCGTGAGAACTCCTGAGGAAGTTCATAGACTGTCTCCTTCTTGGTAAAACAGCACACTACCAAAAGCTTTTGTTTCTTACAGGAACGCACATATGCATATATTTCCTCACTGTCCGGCAGAAGAAGTGTATAATCACCATACACAATAATTTCATGTTCTTTACGAAGTTTAATCAGCTTCTGATAATAACGAAATACAGAATCCTCTCTTGACATCTGCTCGGCGGCATTAATCTCCTTATAATTAGGATTCACAGCTATCCAGGGAGTCCCGGACGTAAAGCCGGCCTGAGGACTTTCGTCCCACTGCATCGGAGTTCTAGAGTTATCTCTCCCTTTATAGCTGATATAATCAAACATGTCCTCTTTAGAAACTACACCCTTTTCCGTCAGCTCATGATACGCATTGATACTTTCGATATCCCGAAATTCCTCAAGCGACGTAAACGGATAATTCGTCATACCAAGTTCTTCTCCCTGGTAAATATATGGTGTTCCCTGCATCATATGCAGACAAGTTCCAAGCATCTTCGCACATACTTCACGGTATTTACCGCTGTCATTTCCAATTCTTGACAGCATTCTGGGCTGATCATGATTACACCAATACAAACTGTTCCATGCCTTCCCATAAAGCTCTGTCTGCCATTTGCTCATTACCTTTTTAAGCTCTGTCAGCCTGATTTTTTTATGGTTCCACTTGAAACTTTCTCCTCCGTCGAGGTCCATATGTTCAAACTGAAACACCATATTCAGCTCTTTTCCTTCTACAGAAGCATATTTTTTTGCTTCCTCTACTGTAACACCGGAGCACTCTCCCACCGTAATCAAATCATATTTCGACAGTACCTCCTGGTTCATCTCCTGAAGATACTCATGCACATGGGGACCATTCGCACATCCTGGATCTCCGTACCCGCTTTTTCCTGCCGGACCATCTGGAAGTCCGGGTCTCTTCGATATCAGGCTGATAACATCCATGCGGAAACCGTCAATCCCCTTATCGCACCACCAAGTCATCATATTAAACACTTCTTTTCTCACCTGAGGATTTTCCCAGTTAAGATCCGGCTGTTTAGGAGAAAACAAATGTAGATAAAACTGTCCTGTACCCTCATCATATTTCCATGCAGAACCGCCAAAACACCCGCCCCAGTTATTTGGTTCCTTACCGTCTTTTTCGTCCCTCCAAATATAGTAATCCCGGTACGGACTCTCCTTAGACTTCCTGCTCTCCACAAACCAGGCATGCTCATCCGATGTATGATTTACCACCAGATCCATCATAATTTTAATTCCAAGTTCATGCGCACGGGCAAGCATTCTGTCGTAATCTTCCATCGTGCCGAACTCTGTCATAATTGCTTTATAGTCGCTGATATCATACCCATTGTCATCATTCGGCGACTGGTAAACGGGAGAAAGCCAAATGACATCAACTCCCAGCTCCTTCAAATACTCCAGCTTGCTTATAATACCGTTCAGATCTCCAATACCGTCTCCGTTGCTGTCACAAAAGCTTCTCGGATAAATCTGATATACAACACTTTCCTTCCACCATGCTTTGTCCATTGCTTTATTTCTCCTCTTACTTTATTTCCTTTTTATCCTATCCAGCCATCCCGTGTCTCTGTCTGTACTCTCTGGGCGAGATTCCATATACCCCTTTAAATGCTCTGGAAAAATGCAGAAGGTTCGGATAACCTACAGCCGCTCCTACATCTCCGATAGAAGCGTTTCCTCCGGCCAGCTCTTCTGCGGCTCTCTCCATACGGAAGCTGATAAGATACCTCTGAGGAGACTGTCCCATGACCGACTTAAATACTTTTCCAAAATAGCTTCTGTCAAGCCAGCAGTGTCTTGCCAGCTCCTCCACCGATATATGGCGGAAGTAATTCTGCTCAATATAGCGCACCGCTCTCCAGACATAGGATTCACTGCTTCTTCCTTCCTTCGGCACATGCTGCTTAAATCTTGAAGTACGGATCAGACAGTCCACAAACAAATACAAATATCCCGTAGACCTAATCCTAAGCTCTTCCTCATTTTCCGTAAGAATAAGCATACTCTGCAGAAGCTCTGCACCCTGCTCCGGGCTTTCCGGAGTATAAATCGGCTGTTCGCCGGATAATCCCGTCAGCTTCATATAATCTCCCGCCCTGAATCCGCCGAACTCAATCCAGACATAATCCCCTGCTTTTTCCGAAATAATCTGGTATTTTCCGCCTTCGCCCGGCTCAATCAAAAATCCGGTTCCTCCGGATAACTCATAGCTGCAGGCAGCAGCCGGTTTCCTTTGTATCCGCAAAACTCCTTTTCCTGAAATAATGTAGCAAAAAAGATAATGTCCGCTTAACCCAGATTGATTTATCTGCAGCGGACGGTGTTTCTCATACCCACACTGATAGATAGACAAATCCATAAAGCTTATCACTCCTTTGTTTGTAACGTTTTGCGTAAAACCTTTTTTTATATTAACCATTATATAGCCGAATTCTTAAATTTTTCAATAGGTTTTGCGCAAAACGTTATATTTCACAATATGCGGGCATTCTTTTTATTCATTTTTAATAATTCATAAAGCTAAAGTATTTTTCAGTATTAAGATTCTCGTACAAGTACAGAATCCCGGATTACAAGCGTTACCGGAAGTCTCTCTGTCATAGATATCTTCCGGACACCCCTTATGAAATCAAACAGCTTCCCTACTGCACGACATGCTTTAGCTTCTGCCTCCTGATGTATCGTTGTCAAACGAGGACGGCAGAGCTCTGCCCCCTTATTATCATCAAAACCAGCCACTGATACCTCCTCCGGCACCTGTATACCTCTGTCTGCCATCTCTGCAATTGCTTCAACAGCGTAATAGTCCGATGCAAAAAACAGGGCATCATACTTTCTGGAAATTACATCCAGATATTTCTCATAAAATTTTCTCCTCATATGCGTTTCACCAGGAATAATAATATGCTTCACACCTTCCTCCGGCACGTTATATTCTTTGCATGCAGAACAAACTCCCTTCCACCGCTCATGGTCTACCCCTACATCATTATCTGACACAAATCCAATTTTCTCATGTCCGCACTGAATTAAATATTCTGCCATAAGATAACCGCCGCCTCTGTCATCAAGTCCAACATTCGCTACCTGCTGCTCCTTATAATATGCATCAATCGACACGACCGGAACCTTACATTTACTCTGAAGCTTTACATTATCCTTGGCGCCGAATCCTAGTGTAATCAATCCTTCTACATTCCATATGGCGGCAAACTGAATCCCTTCCTCAGGAGACGACACAAAATGCAGCAGCATATAATAATTCCTGTTGTATATCTCCGATTCCAGTGAACGGATAACTATGTTAGAAAATGCCGGACCCTCTGAATGATATTTTTTTCTGTCTGGTTCCCAGGCTAAAACTCCGATAATCCTGGAGCTTCCTCCTGCAAGCATCATGGCTCCCATACTAGGTACATAGTCCATTTCTGTAAGTATCTTTTCAATTTTTTTCATTGTATTTTTAGATACCTTCTTACGGTTTCCATGAATTACATTCGACACCGTTGTAGGGCTTACACCCGCTTTTTCTGCAATATCTTTAATTCGTATCATATGCTGTCCAAATTCCTTTCCCTATCTGTCTATAATCTTATTCTTCTGACGGTATTCTCTGGGCGAAATCCCGTAAACACTTTTAAATGCTCTGGAAAAATGCAGCAGATTCGGATACCCCACTGCTGTTCCGATATCTCCAATCGAATCGTTTTCAATAATTAACGCATCCGCTGCCTTCGCCATCCGATAACGAATCAAAAACTCCTGAGGTGACTGTCCAACCACCTTTTTAAAAACCTTTCCGAAATAACTGCGGTCAAGCTGACATTTCTTTGCGATATCCTCTACCGTAATATCCTTGTCATAATTATGTTCGATATACACAACCGCCTCTCTCGCATAAAATTCACTTAGCTTTCCGCCCTGAAGCTGTTTTTTATATGCCGAATATTTTATGAGATAATCCAAAAACAAGTATAAATGCCCGATAAGCTCCATAGAAGATGCATTCTGGCTCTTTACAATTGTCAGCATCCTTTCTGCAATCAGCTCTCCATATTCGGGAGCTGCCGGATGATATATGGGAGATTTATGGGAAATTCCTGCAAGCTCTACGCATTCCTTCGCTCTAAGTCCTCCAAACTCCACCCAGACATACTCCCAGGGTTCATCATGATCTGCATAATACGTATTAACATATCCAGGTTCTATTAAAAAACCACTTCCTGCTGATATATCATAATAAGAAGCATTCCCTTTCTCGTCACTGGCATCTAAAACCCCTTTCCCTGATATCACATAATGAAAAAGATAATTATTTCTTATATACGGTCCAAAGGAATGAAGCGGATCACACTTTTCATACCCATACTGGTATATTGTCAGGTCCATAAAACGCTCATCCTGGAATACAGAAAACAAATGGTTCGTCATAATGCGTGTTCTCCTTAAAATGAAATTCGTGATTTTCATCAAAATTAGGCCTGTTCTTTTGTATAAATTTACGAAATTTTAATGATTATCCTTATTATATACCATAATGCGTCTGCATTTCAACAATTTCGTTATAATCACGCATTATGATAATTTTCGGACACATACAAACATTTACCTTTCTCTGGCAAACTGCTATCATTTTATCGATAAATACATTAAAATTCATGCAGATTAACGAATGCATGTAAAAGGAGAGGTGTGGAATGAAGAAGAGATTAATTGCCACAGCACTTGTGGCAGCAATGCTGATTGGGACCGTACTTTCAGCCAGCGGATGCTCATCTGAAAGCTCAGACGGAAAGACCCATATCACCATTCTTCAGTACAAGCAGGAAGCTGTAAAAGCTTTCGAAACTATGCAGGAGGAGTTCAATGCAACACACGATGATATTGTGCTGGAAATTGAATCTCCTAATGATGCCATGACTGTACTGAAAACACGTTTTATCAAAGAAAAAGCTCCCGACATTATCGGTATCGGCGGTGATGTCAACTACTCAAATTTCCTTGATGCTGAAATCTTAATGGATATTTCAGATTTTGAAGGACTTTCATTGATTAAACAGGCTTATCTGGACATTGATAAGAACCTGGAATTTGTTCCAATGGACGGCATTTATGCGGTTCCTTATGTAGCGAATGCTGCAGGTGTTCTTTACAACAGAGATATGTTTAAGAAAAATGGCTGGGAAATCCCGACCACATGGGATGAATTTATGGATTTATGTGAAACCATCAAGGCCTCCGGGCAGCAGCCTCTGTATTTTGGCTTCAAGGATGTGTGGACCTGTCTGGCTCCGTGGAATGCACTTGCCTGTGACTTAGCTCCTGCAGATGTATGCCGTCAGGTAAATAAAGGGGAAACCGTATTTAAAGATGAATACCGGGAGGTTTCAGAAAAGATGCTTGAGCTCCTTGAGCATGCTCAGGAGGACCCATTTGCTTACAATTATAATGACGCATGTACTGCCTTTGCAAACGGCGAAGCTGCAATGTACTGTATCGGAAGCTACGCGGTTCCGCAGATTCAGTCTGTTAACCCGGATATGGATATTGATTCCTTTGTTATGCCGGGATGTGATACAGAAGCTGACAATATTTTGAACTCTGGTGTTGACCTTCAGTTCTGTGTTACAAATGAGTGTAAGAACAAAGAAGCTGCATATGAAGTATTAAGCTTCTTGCTAGAAGATTCTACAATCCAGACTTACCTGGATGATCAGAATGCAGTTCCTTGTAAAAACCAGGAATTCAAGCTTTCTCCGGCCCTTGACGGTATGCTTGACTATATCAATGAAGGAAGAATTGTAGACTATCAGGATCACTATTATCCGTCAGAGATGAGCGTAGATGCTCAGATCCAAACCTTCTTGCTTAACGGAGATGTAGATAAATTCCTTGATAAATTCGATACCGACTGGGTAAGATATAACCGCGATATTATCCGCAAGGTACAGGAATATGAAGAAAAGGGAGGGAATAAATAATGAAAAAACTCAGCAGAAACCAGACCTTTTTATTAATTACCATTCCGGTCCTGGCATTGTTCTTTTGTTTTAACACTCTGCCTTTGATTAAAGGCCTTATGTACAGTTTTACAAACTTCAAGGGATTCGGAAGCTATGACTGGGTAGGATTTCGAAATTATGCAGACTTATTCTCAGATGCACGTGTAGGAAAATCTTACCTGTTTACCTTTAAATTCGCTGTCGTCGCAACAATTCTTACGAATGTAATCGCACTGCTTCTTGCTCTTGGCTTAAACGGCAAGATCCGTGCAAAAAGTGCATTAAGAGGCGTGTACTTTGTTCCCCGTATTCTCGGCGGACTGGTTGTAGGTTATATCTTCGGATATATTTTCACCTATATCCTCCCTGCAGTTACCGGTGGTTCCAGTATGCTTTCCAATACAAAAACTGCATGGTTTGCCATTGTAATTGTAGCCGCATGGCAGTCCATCGCTCAGACAACACTTATTTACATATCCGGTCTTCAGACTGTACCGGAAGATGTATACGAGGCAGGTGCTATTGACGGCGCAACCGGCTGGAAGAGCTTTAAGAACCTTACATTCCCGCTGATTATTCCATTCTTCAGCATCAACCTGGTATTAAGTATGAAAGACTTCCTGATGGTATTCGACCAGATCATGGCGATGACCAAGGGCGGTCCTGCACAGAGTACAGAGTCCATCTCCTACCTGATTTACAACAATGGTATGGGCGGCGGACAATTTGGTTTCCAGAGTGCTAACGCAGTTATCTTCTTTATCGTAATCGTTGCCATCTCTGTATTCCAGCTTAACTTCACAGGAAAGAAGGAGGAACAGTTATAATGAAACAGAAAAATAGAGTTGCTGCTACTACGAATTGGCCGCTTACCATATTATTAATTGTTGGCTGTCTTACTGTTATCTTTCCACTTTATATGACGATTATCATCGCATTTAAGAAACCGTCAGAGATGACCAACGATATTGCCGGACTCTTAAGTCTTCCAAAAACTTGGAGTCTTGAAAACTTTGCTGAAGCAATGCGTGTTACAGATTTCTGGCATTCACTTGGCTACAGCGTTATGATAACGATTGTTACAGTTGTGCTTGCAATTCTGATTCACTCTCTCGCCGGATACGCAATTGGAAGAAGCATGGCAAAGAGCAGATTTTACAAAGTTTCTTATCTCTATATTGTAAGCGGTATGTTTGTACCTTTCGCAATCCTGATGATGCCTCTGGTAAAACAAACCGCACAAATGGGGGTTGACAACTGGTTCGGTGTTATATTATGCTATTTGGTGTTCTATATGCCGATGAACGTAATGCTTTACACCGGTTACCTTAAGAACATTCCAATCGCACTTGAAGAGGCTGCTTTTGTAGACGGAGCTACGACCTGGCAGACTTACTGGAAGGTCATCTTCCCGATTATGTCTCCTATGCACGCTACCGTTGCTGTACTGACAGCTCTTGGAACCTGGAACGATGTTATGACACCGCTTGTTATTATGTCCGGTACAGGTGCTAACACGCTGCCTCTGGCGCAGCTTACCTTCCAGACACAGTTTGGTACAAACTACAACCTGGCATTTGCTTCCTATCTGTTAGCATTGTTGCCGATCTTAGTTTTCTATCTGATTTGTCAGAAGCAGATTATCAATGGTGTCGTAAATGGTGCAGTGAAGTAGTACAAACAATTACACATTTAAAGGATGGTCTTTTATGGCGATATTACTCAATGATGCAAATACTTTATTTACATTACAGACGAACCATATGATGTACCAGATGAAAAAAGACAGGTATGGGGTTTTACTCCATACCTGCTTTGGTAAACGGGGGTCTGTTTTTGATTATTCTTATCTGATCACATATGCTGACCGTGGCTTTTCCGGAAACCCCTATGATGCCGGAGATGAGCGAACTTATTCTCTTGATGCACTTCCGCAGGAGTATCCTACATATGGAAATGGTGATTACCGCTCCCCGGCACTTAAGGTTTTTTATCCTGACGGAAGCTTCTCCTGTGAGCTGAAATTTTTAAGTTTTAAAATAAAAAAAGGAAAATACAGTCTTCCTGGACTGCCTGCACTCTATGCCGGGGAAAATACGAATGCTGATACCCTGATTATTACTTTAGAAGATACGCGGCATCTCTTCTATGTGCACCTTTACTACGGCGTTTTAGAGGAGCTTGATATCATAACAAGAGCTGTATGCATAGAAAACCACAGCAACGACTGTATTTATCTAAAAAATGTTCAGAGCGCATGTGTAGATTATCTGCATGGAAGCTTCGATCTTCATACCTTTTACGGAAGACATGTGAAAGAACGCACGTATCAGCGTACACCAATTGTACACGGCCTCCAGTCAGTCGGAAGCACACGGGGCACTTCCAGCCACCAATATAACCCTTTTCTAATCCTCTCAGACAGAGAGACAACGGAGGATTCAGGAAACTGTTATGGCTTTTCGTTCCTGTACAGTGGTGATTTTTCAGGAATTGCAGAGCATGACCAGTATAACCAGACAAGAATTCTTCTGGGTATTCATCCGGACAACTTTACCTGGGCACTAAATCCCGGCTGCTGCTTCTGGGCTCCTGAGGTTGCTATGGCATACTCTGACTCCGGACTTGGCAGCCTCTCTCGGATCTATCATAAAGCCTTCCGGGAAAATCTATGCCGCGGAAAATGGAAATCAGAAAGAAGACCTGTCCTTCTGAACAGCTGGGAGGGCGTCTACTTTGATTTTAACGGGGACAAGCTTATTGAAATGGCTAAAAATGCTGCCGAATTAGGCGTTGAATTATTCGTTATGGATGACGGGTGGTTTGGGAAACGCGATCTCGATATCTCCGGTCTTGGTGATTGGGCTGTAAATGAAGAAAAACTAGGCTGCTCCTTAAGCCGTGTATCTGACCGCATTCATGATCTCGGAATGCAGTTTGGTATCTGGTTTGAACCGGAAGGAATCAATGAAGATAGTGACTTATATCGTACACATCCGGATTGGGCAATCCAGATTCCCGGCAAGCCGCCCTGCCGTTCACGTTATCAGCTTTTACTGGACTTTTCCAGAGAGGATGTACGAAATTATATTTTTGAACATATATGCAGAGTTTTGGACAGTGCACAGATTGAATATCTAAAATGGGATCTGAACCGCAGTATTTCTGATATATACAGCGCCGCCCTTCCGCCTGACAGACAGGGTGAAGCAGCTCATCGTTATGTTCTCGGTGTATATGATATGCTGGAAAAGCTAAATAAACGATATCCAGACATGCTGATTGAAGGATGCAGCGGCGGAGGCGGACGTTTTGACGCCGGAATGCTATATTATACTCCACAGATCTGGTGCAGTGATGACACCGACGCAATTGAACGGCTCAGCATCCAATATGGTACTTCCTTCGGCTATCCTGTCAGCACTATGGGCTCACATGTATCCAAGTGTCCAAATGAACAGACCGGACGTATAACGCCTCTTCAAACACGTGCTGTCACTGCCATGTCAGGTACCTTCGGTTATGAGCTTGACCCAGCCGAAATGAACGCATATGATAAAGAAGCTGTCAAAGCACAAATCCGGCAATTTAAAAAATATTATGATCTGATTCAATATGGAAATTATTATCGTTTGACCAACCCAGATACTGCCGAAAGCTGGCATGGCTGGCAGTTTGCTGCGGAGGACGGAAGCGAAGCACTTCTCTGTGCCGTCGCTCTTCAGATTCATCCTAACGGACCCGGATGCTGGTTAAAGCTGAAGGGACTAAACTCCGGCAGCAGCTATCTTGTGGAAGGAAAAGAATATCCCGGCGACGTATTAATGAATGCCGGACTTCTAATTCCACCTGCAAAGCTTGAATATGAAAGTATACAAATGTATATTACTGAAAAATAAATTGTAGTCGGGGACGGGGTATTTTTAATTTTACCCCGTCCCCGACTACAATTTATTTCTTTATATTTTTCATAATATAATCCCGGACTTCCGTTTTCGGTATGTTCAAAACGACTGCCAGCTCACCATAAAGAAACTGTTCTGCAATGTTCAGATACTTATCGTCTACGTGTATTGTCTTTTTACCTAATGAGATACGTCTCATTTTTCTGCCATAAGAAGTCTTAATAACCGCAATCCACTCTCTGCACTGATTTTTAAACAAGGCTTCTCTATAGAGCGCTTCTCTCTTCTTTTCATCAGAGACCCCAAGTTCTGCTATCTCTGTTATCTCTGCGATTAATCTATCTGCCTCCTCTATAGTAATCAAGGTTCTTATCTGGCCCTTTTGATTTTCTACAGGCGTATAAAGTGTTCCCCCCGCATCATAGAGGGGCTTCAATGTATAATATTCCTTTTCTCTATCGGAACAGCTCATATCGAGCCTGCCGATACTCATAATCTCACAGACTCCTTCTTTATAATGTGCTACATAATCACCAATTTTAAACATACTCATCACCCTGAGTATATTGTATCACGCAATTTAGTTTAATGTAAGCTTTTTTTTGTAAATTTATTCCATACTCATCTTATGTATCCTTGATTATAGGCCTTCACCTTATTATATGCATACAATTCTGTATTTGTTGCCTCTACATATGGCTGCACATAGAATATACCCACAATTCCACATGTGACCGCACTTAATAAATACCAGCCGATAAAAGATAAATCTAAGACAAAAGCATTCCATTTTTCTCCATCCATCATCCGCCTGCTCAAATCAAATGCCGTATGCCTGTCCATATTTGGATTTTCTGCAAGAATATACGGCACCATACGGTACTCATAGCTTTTTATGACTCCCGGAACAAAACACAAAAGCGTCCACAGGGTGATATATAGACTCCTTAAAAACATAATAAATACAATATTACCATAATGTCCGCCTTTAAAATATACAAGCAGCTCCCGCATTTTTGGTTTTTCTGTCCGATTCAGAATAAAGAAATGACATCCGCCTACTATAAGTACATTTCCTGCAAATATCTTAAGCACCAGCAGCGCCAGTGTAAACAGCACACCGATAAACATCCCGACTGCAAGAAACATCGCAAGAAGCATTTTCAGTCTGGGCGGGATTTCATAGACAACATCAAAAATTCTCTCATCATAGCCGTAAGATTCAGAATAAAACTCCCCTGTATTACTGCCCATACCTCTCATACTGAAAGACGCACTAAAAAGTCCCATAATAATAGAGGCAGTCACACACTCCCAATAATTACGGTTCATAAGATACCTTGCATTCATTTTTAACTGCTCTCTTGTCCACATAAATCCATCACCTCTTTTTACTGTATATCTCTAATCTTCTTTCGAAGCGCCAGCACTTGATTCGGCGCTACCGACAGCTCATCAATGCCAATCTGGATAAAAAATTCTGTCATGGTCAGGTCTGCTGCCAAATCACCGCACACGCTGATATGCTTCCCTTCAAGATGCACATTATTTGTCACAATCCGAATCATCTTAAGAAGAGCAGGATGGTGGGGATTGTAGTACTTTTCCACCTTGCTGTTTCCTCTGTCCGTACCCAGTGTAAGCTGAGACAAATCATTTGTTCCTATACTGAAGAAATCTACTTCCCGCGCCAGTTCTCCGCTTATCATAACCGCTGCAGGAGTCTCTATCATAACACCCAGCAGAATATTTTCATCAAAAGGTATCTTTTCTTCCTTGAGTGCCCGTTTCGCCCGTTCAAGCATCCCTCTCGCCCTTGCAACCTCATCTAATGAGGTAATCATCGGAAGCAGAATTGAGACATTTCCAAATACAGATACTCTGAGAATCGCCCTTAACTGATCCATAAAAACATCTTCCTTCTCAAACATCACCCGCAGTCCTCGAAGTCCAATGGCCGGATTTGCCTGCGCGCCAAGATCTATACAGCGGGCCATCTTATCTCCGCCTAAATCTGCAATTCGAATTACAACGCGGTTTGTTCCCATTGATTCTGCCGCCAGCCTGTATACTTGGAAAAGCTGCTCTTCTGTGGGAAGCCTGTTTCCAGTCTCCATATACAAAAACTCACTTCGAAAAAGGCCGATCCCGCCTGCATCACTGCGCAGTACATTTTCTATATCCTCACGAGTTCCTACATTTGCAAAAATCTCTATCTTCTGTCCGCTCTGCGTAACATTCTCTTTTCCTTTCAGCCGTTCCAGATTTTTTGTATGGCTTTGACTTGCATCCCGCCTCTGCTTCATCCTGGTAAGAGTTGTGTAATCCGGCTCTATATATACCTTGCCTTCATACCCGTCGACAATAATTGTTTTCCCCTCGTACTGCTCCTTCAAAGGCTCTCCAAGTGCAATAACCGATGGAATTCCCTTCGTTCTGGCAAGCACGGCGGTATGAGAATTAATCGTGCCGTACATCGTAACAAAGCCCAGCACCTTCGTCTTATCAAGCTGAACTGTGTCACTTGGATACAGCTCACGGGCAGCCATGATAAACGGTTCATCCATAAACATCTTATCCTTCCAGCTCCTGGAAAGTATCCGGATTAATCTAAGTCCTACATCTCTAAAATCTGCCTCGTGCGCTTTGTTATAGCCCTTCTTCTGAAGGAAAGAGCCATCTACAAATCTCTCTACAGCCTGCTGCACAATGTACTCTGCATTCAGCTTATCTTCCAGTATCATGTTTATCATTCCGTCTATATATTCCTTGTCTTCCAGAATTCCCTGCTGCATTTCAAAAATCGCGGCATTTGCCTCTCCGACCTCCCGGATAGACATATCGTAAAGAAGCTTAAGCTCACTAACTGCCTTTTCTATCGCACGCTGAAAGCGCTGAATCTCTTTTTCAACATCCTTTACATAAATCTTTTTAATCTCTTTAATATCTCTTTTATAAAAAGAGAGTTTACCGATTGCAATTCCTTCTGATATCTTTTTCCCCGTTAATGTTATCATACCTTCAACCCCTGTTTAAAATTTCTCAATTAGTTCTGCACTTTATACTTTACACGTCTTGCGCTTTTTCGTCAAGCAGATGACTCCTTGAAAACCATACTTTTGCAATTCTTTTTTACATTCACTCACGAAAACATATTGACTTTTTGAGCAATCCATGATAAAGTGACGGAGTATCATATTTGGAACATTTCATAATATTCCGAATTTGAGACAGTCGCTAATTTATTCTTTTAGATGGAGGTATCAGTATGAAAGGTACGGTAAAATGGTTTAACAACCAAAAAGGATACGGCTTCATTTCCGATGAAGACGGGAACGACGTATTTGTACACTATTCAGGACTGAACATGGAAGGCTTCAAGTCTTTAGATGAAGGTCAGGAAGTGGAGTACGACGTAACTGAGGGCGCTAAAGGACCTCAGGCTGTAAACGTAACAAAACTCTAAGCAACACCTCTATTAATCGTAATTTCGATGTACCTTTTATATATTTGAAGTGATATTTTTTAGGATATTTAAAAGCAATACACAAATTGAGATTAAGAAAAGAAGACCGGAGTATCCGAATAGATACTCCGGTCTTCTTACTATAAAACACTCTTATCCTTCCCGGCTTTTACAAACATCAACAAAACCACAGACATTTGAACACTTCTCAAACTCTTCAAGACTTGCTTGATAAAGCAGTACAGACATCTATTTCACTTAATCTAGAAGTAAAGAATAATCCTCCGTAAAAACACCCGTCATATCGGGCGCGCCATAAGCATCGCCGATAACATAAAGTGTGTACAGTTTTCCTGCTTCAATTTCCTGTGTAATCTGAAACACCGAAGCGCCGCTCAAAGTCTCTGACACATAAAACTCCTGAATGCCCGGATTCATTTGTTTGTAAGCAGCAATAGTTTTAAAACGGAGGTCTTCGAATCTTATCTCTCCCCCCTGCGCTGTAACATCAAGAGCCGGAGAATTATAAGACAAATTCACTGCTCTTACGCAGGAACGGCTGTTCCGGCGGTTTCTGCATGGTATATCCGGAATCAGGTACATAGAGAGCCCATTCATTCCATTTACAAAACTAATCGTATATACATCATCTTCTCCGAAGAAAAATGTCTCACTGGCAATCATTGCTCTGCGCATCCTGGCATCTGTCACATTAATTGTCTTAAATTCATCTGTCTCAATAAAATACGAAGATACTTCCCCATACTGCAGGCGGTTCACTACTGGTTTATTTCCTATCATCACATTCAAAGGCCCATATCCAACCGCTGCGTGAAGAAAACGTATCGTACAGTACCCCTGCTCCTCTATATCCGGCTCCGGTCTGGGAATAATAGGAATCGGATATATGGTAATCGGCGGACGCTGTCCGTTTCCTGTTCCGCCCGGCACAGACGGAATGACGGGACGCACTGTGATATCCGGCCGCGGAGGTCTGTTAGAGGGCGGCGGGGACGGCAGCGCAGGGGTCGGCAGCGGACGGGAAATATCCTCTCCTGGAGCTGCAGGTTCACCTCCTGAAAGATCCGGAATCACCTCTCCTGCAGGCGGTCCAAAGGAAGGCGTATCTGGTGATTCTGGAAGAAATATCATATCCTCCCGGCTTTCATTCAGATTATTACTTCGATTGCTGTCCTGGTTGGTATTTTCTGGCATTATACTCTCTGGCATCGCATTCTCTCCTTTCTATGCTCTCCTGGGCATCAGCAGTCCAAGAGATGTGTTATCTTGAATAGTCCAATATATGTATACTCATACAAGCCTCCCGCAATATAAGCCCCGTACAGGGCAGGCGGATTATCACCCGATAAGATAATAAGATTTATCTTATCAGATATAATATGCCAGTAAGGATACGACACTATAAGTATATGCATTTTTTCTATAATGGTTCCTCCCCGTATCTCCTTGCATTTTCTCTCTCCATCTGGTACTGTTCTATATAGATACATACCTGAAAATATTAAGAATACTTCTGACAGAAGGGGAAGTAAAGGAGGAAACGGCATGTTGACAGAGCAATTATTGAAATCTCCAGGTTTTCTATATAAATTAAACGAAACCTATTATTACCTTGGAAAATGGATATGCAAAGAATGTACTCAAACCGATGCCGCAGATTGTGTCTTTATGTATCATATGTGCCGGGACAGTCAAGAACAGTCAGAAACAAATCTATATTTTCAGAAAATACGTGCATACAGTGATTTCGCCTTAGAGGCTCCCTGTAACCCGTCTAAAACCAAAGAAGATATGACTGCTCTGTTAAAAAACTTGTCTGATACAGAGCTTGCAAAGCTGGAAACACAATTTCTGCAATTTCAGGAAGATTATTTAAAATATTCCGGTTAAACGATAAGGGCCGGCGGAAGCGTAAGTATAACTCTACACTTACGCTTCTGCCGGCCCTTATCAATTCTGCAGTTTTACATTATCTCGCTTGAAATACTTCAATATTCCCGTCCTCACAGGACACCTCTATTCTCTTTGATCTGCTGTCTTTTGTCCGGTACGTCATCCCTTCATCGCTGTACCTTCTTTCCAGCTTTCCATCAGCTATATTGATACTGCCGTATTCTGTCTCCAAATCAAGACCATATTCATTCATATCTTCTGCAATACCCAGACAAACATTTCCGTACTCATTGCTCACTTCTGTTCTGTCCATATCTAAACTGTTAATACAAAATTCACCATCTTCCAGCTTCGATAATATATTTCCTCCGGAAATTCTGTCTATCAAAATATTTCCATATTCATTATTAAACTCTGCCTGCTCCGCTTCAATCACATCTGCCGAAAAATCCCCATCCTGCATATCCACTTTTAATTTTTCTCCGTGGTATTTTTTTATATTTATATCTCCATATTCATTGTCAAGCTTCAGCTGCTCTGCATAAAGAGAAGGAAGATTAAGACTGCCTTCCTCCATATTTATTAGAATATCGTCAAACTGTGTTCCCGCAGGAACTTCTATTCTTATATAGCAGTCTGTCTCATCTAAAACCTCTCCAAAACCTGGTATAAAAGCTCCGAAATTCCAGATACGATTGTGGGCTGCCTCCTTAAAAACCAGCTTCCCATCTTTCACTTCACAAATCACATTTCCGTATTCTCCTGCAATGCAGTAATCAATTGCAAATCTGTCAGACTCAATTAACTCCACATCTGCTTCATCGATATCAATCTCTATACTTTCAAATGCTTCCAATACTCTTGAATCTCTTACAAACTCCGAAGCCTGCGCTTCATTAACGGTATGAATTCCATTTCTATCAATATAAAATCCTGGCAGCCCTCCTAAAATTCTTCCTGCCGTCAATATAATAATTCCTAAAATTACACACATTGCTGAAAGTATAAGCCATGTTTTTTTATTTTTCATACGTGCTTCCTCCCTTCGCAACCTTCCCGAATAAACGCGTCATAAGATGCAAAAACCATTTTGAAAATACTACACAGCCCATAATAAGCCATATTCCTACCCCAAGACCAATTAGTCCCATTCCAAGTGTAGCCGCACCATCTGCAAAGGAAGTAAACAACAGCCATATACTGACTGCGATACAAGGAAGGGAAGCAGCAGCCATACAAAATGCACAGACAATAAATGCAAATATAAGTGACATCACAACAATTATCAATGCCAATCCAACTGCTCCCAGTGCAAGAGCCAGTGGAAGACCAATCGGAGCTGCAAATACGGCCAAAAGTCCAATCCATATAACGGAAAAGCTTCTTCTTACATTTTTTACCGGTTCCTTTGCGTTTTCCACAGCAAATTCCCGGATTATCTGGTCAGCCGCCATATCCGGCATTCCTAAATCTTCAATCGCCTGTTCTTCATTTTCTGCTCCTGCTTCATCAAAATATTCCTCAAAGTAAGCAACCGCCTTATCAAAGTCTTCCCTCGGAAGTCTTCTCAGCCTGTGCTGCAGGCACCTCATATATTCGGCCCTACCCATTTTCCATTCCTCCTTCTACAATCTTTTCTACCGCCTCCCTGTAGGCTCTCCATTCCTCTCTCAGCGTAAAATACCGCTGCCTTCCTGTCTCTGTAATCTTATAATATCTTCGGTTCCTTCCTTGATACGGCTGATCATATACTGCCAGACAGCCTTGCTCCTGAAGTCTTTTCAGTACCGGATAAAGCGCCGAATCTTTAGTACTGGATACATTTTTTATTATCTGACTCAATTGATATCCATAAGCATCCTCTTTTTCTACAATCGAAAGAACCAGCAAATCAAACATCGGTGCATTCAACGGAAATATCATCTTTATGCTCCTTTCATATATTTTTTGTATTTATATTATATATTATATAATATACTTTATCAATCTATATAGTTCATAAAATTATATTTCAAAAATATATTTCAAAACATCTACAACTGAAAAAATGACTAAATTTTTATAAATAAACAGAGATATTCCAATATAAACTCTGGAATATCTCCTGACTAATACGCGTATCATCAAAACGTATTTTAATTATCAAAAAAAGCCTTTTCTATTATATGATATAATAAAAAAGGCTTTTTTACTTTCTCACATTTTGTTTTTGTTAAATCTGCAGTACCATATATACGATTCTGCCTAACAGGGGATGAGAGAATTGAACTCCCGCCAAAGGTTTTGGAGACCCCTATCATACCACTTGACCAATCCCCTATACTTTGTGCATTCACTGCACTAAATATTTATACCACACCTTATCTATATTTGTCAAGTATTAAATTTGCACGGATTTTTATCTTAAAAGGATAAGTCTTACTCTTGTCAGATTCCCTCCGCAAGCCGGGCATTAGCAAGCAGTGATTCCAGCTGAATTCTGGAAGAATATCCTGCTGTTAATTCGTCTATTTTCCCATTGACTGCCGGGTGATAATATCGTCCTTCTTCTTCAGCTCTTATACCTGCTTTAACAGCCTCTTCCAAAATACTCCTGTCCAAAATCCTCTTCTCTTCAGGAATTTCATTCAATATCAGCATCGGTGCTTTACAGACTCCCCCATACTTTCCATCAAGTTTAACCTTTTCCCCTGAGAAAATATATCCTGTACAATAATCCCTTTCTATACCAAGTACCAAAACCCCTTGCTGCATCAGCCACTTAATAGTCCGCCCTCTTTCCACCATATCTTTTGGCCCTGCAGAAATCAATACAACCGGAAGCTCTTTAAGCGCGGGCAGGTCCGGGCAGAGCTTTTCTTCCCGGCATGAATCAATACCGCCCATCCCGCATGTTACCGCGAGACCCAGACCCATTTTCTGACAGACCGCCATTGTACCCGACGCCGTCAGTGCACCGGAAAGCCTGTCCGCAGCTGCTCTCTTAAGCAGACTGCGGTTAATGCGGATCAGGCTGTCCGTTTTTGTACGGAATCCCAAATACTGTTCTATATCCCCAACAACAATCCTGCCTTCAGACACCCAGACCAGATTTGCTTTTTCCTCTGTCCATATTTTCAGAATTTCCTTGTCTGCAACAGATTTTAATCCATGTGTCAATAATGCAGTTTCAATCAGATATTTCATGTATTATTTTCATCCTTTAAACTCAGATAAACTGTTTTTCAGCTGACCTTATTTCGCTGTTCCGAAAGCATTTTCGTCCGCCATCGGCATCTTCATTCTTTTAAACACCTGTATCAGAACTTTACCAAGCGCTAATACAAGAACTGCTGCTGCTGCTGCCTCCGGAATTCCAGAGGCTGTCACAGTCCCCATAATAAGTCCCCACACTGCGGTAACACCCACTTCTCTTGCATCTGCATACTGCTGTGCAAACAGCACATAGATACTTCCCATAACCGTAATCGTGTTCACCATAGAGCCGGCAAATCCTACTATCGGAAGTGCAATCAGATGACTCACTTTAATCCGGGTAAGCAGAATCCAAAGCCATCCTGCTGCAATCCCTATCAGCATTCTGCAGCCTACCGCAATCCAAATCGCTTTTACCGCACCGGTAATCCCTGTCGTGCTCATAAACGGGGAAAATGCAAAAGACAACAGTGTCGGTGCCATCGTATTGCTGATCAATGAGCAAATGCCGAATACTGCTCCAAGAACTGCTCCTGCCGAGGGTCCTAACAAAACTGCTCCGATGATTACCGGAATGTGCACAGTTGTCGCCTTAATAATCGGAAGCTGAATCATACCAAGCGGCGTATTCGCCAGCACGATAATAATCGCTGCCATAAGTGCAACACTGACCATCCATCTTGTGTCGTGTTTTCTTTCTTTCATTATTCAATTCCTCCTTGTTATCATTCCCGCTTATAAGCAGGATACAATACAATTACGGTGTCATTATATCACTTTGTTAATTCAGTAACAAGTCTTAATTTATTCCTGTATTCCTGACAGAAGTTCCTGTACCAAGCCTTCAATATCCGGAGCCGCCGCCTCAATTCCTTTATTTTCTATTGTACACGCAAATATACATCCGTTTTGAAGCATGCTCCATACACGATAACCTTCGGTTTTTATATCATCAGTTATATAAGAATAATGAAAATAAGATACGTCCCTGCCCTCTTCATTTTTAGATTGTATTTCTTCTATTATTATATCTCCTGTCGCATTCGCACTGGAAATATATTGAACCTCCTGCATCATCATTTCAGCAGCCTCTGCCTCGCTTTTATCTAACAGTATCATCATAAGCTGTGAACTGTCCTGACCGCTTTTATCAGGCATCCCAAAATCAAGCCAGGTCTCGGTTGAGTATTCCAGAGGCTGATACCCTTCAGGACTCTGTATCTGTATGCTCCTTTGTTTATCTTCTGTATAAAGTGTAAAATATTCTCTTTTATCCGACTGAGTACTGTCCTCTCCGTCCAAGCCCTCCTGAGATATATCCAAATCTGCACTGCTGTCGTCCTTTTTAGAATCCTCCTGTATTGTTTCGTTTTCATCCGCCTTTTTTTCATCAGGTTGATCCCCGCTGTTACATGCCGCCACAGACAGACATACTATGCATGCCAACAATAATATTTTTATCTTCCTCATTCTGCTCCTCCCGTTTTATCGAATTGTATTTCTATTATATTAACATGCTGCAGAGTAAAAATCATTATTAATCTTGCAGGTCATAAAAAAACACGCTATAGTGATAATGATATACCAATAAGTATATTACTTATATTCTTGACAAAAATTATAAAGAGAAAGGGAATTCATATGCTATTAAAGGGAAAAACAGTCCTTCTTGGCGTTTCCGGAGGGATTGCAGCTTACAAAAGCGCTTCATTAGCCAGCATACTTATAAAAGCAGGCGCTGAGGTCCGCGTTATAATGACAGAGCATGCCAAAAACTTTATTCATCCGATTACCTTCGAAACCTTGACAGGACATAAATGTATCACCGATACATTTGACAGAAATTTTGAATTTCATGTTGAGCACGTTGCTCTTGCACAAAAAGCTGATGTGATCATCCTAGCGCCGGCAACCGCAAACATCATTGCCAAACTGGCTCACGGACTAGCCGACGACATGCTGACCACAACTATACTCGCAAGCAAAGCTCCCAAGATTATTGCTCCGGCCATGAATACCGGCATGTACGAAAATCCAGTAACCCAGGATAACCTAAGACTTCTAAAAAAATACGGCATGCAAATAGCTGCTCCGTCAAGCGGGCGTCTGGCATGCGGCGACACAGGCACAGGAAAAATGCTTGAACCGGAAACGCTTTACGAATACATCCTGCACTGTGCTGCCTTCAAAAAAGATCTGGCAGGTAAAAAGGTTCTTGTAACTGCCGGTCCTACCCAGGAGGCTGTTGATCCGGTCCGTTTCATCACAAATCATTCCTCCGGCCGGATGGGATACAGTATTGCCAGAATGTGCATGCTTCGAGGCGCAGACGTAACTCTTGTCACTGGAAAAACAGCTCTTACTCCTCCTCTTTTCATGGAAGTAGTTCCTGTTATATCCGCAAAAGAGATGTTTGATGCAGTAACTGAAAGAAGCAGCAATATGGATATTATCATCAAAGCCGCCGCCGTCGCCGACTACCGTCCGGCATACACGTCGCCGGAAAAAATTAAAAAATCTGATTCTGATTTGTCCATTTCTCTAGAAAGAACAGATGATATTTTAAAATATTTAGGAGAACATAAAAAGAATGGGCAGTTCCTCTGCGGCTTTTCGATGGAGACAGAAAACATGCTGGAAAATTCCCGCAGGAAACTGGAAAAAAAGAATCTCGATATGATTGTTGCAAATAATCTAAAAACTCCGGGAGCAGGCTTTGAAACAGATACTAATATCGTCACAATTCTTACACCGGATTCTACTGCCAGGCTGGAACTGATGCAAAAAGAAGAGGTGGCAGTGAGGCTTATTGACCGTATATTGGAGGAGATGAACAATGACACTTAGGCGGGAGTATGTGCAGGTTTATCTGGATAGTATTTGAAGGACGCAGTCCGAGGCGGACTGCTGTGTATAGATGCCGTATGAATAAGCTGCAGCACAGATAACAAAAAGCACACCGAAGAAGCTATACTTCTTCTGGCAAAAAACGGCAGATAGTATCTTCTTTGAGCGTCCGATGAAATTATACTTACGCTCCTGCCATGCGCCATCTTCTCTACAGCACCTGAATCGCTTCCTTCACCGACCTAACTCCCACAATTTCTATTCCCTTTATCTTTCCCAGCCCTTTAACCGACACTTCGGGAATAATACAGGTTTTGAAGCCTAATTTTTTCGCTTCTGCCACTCTCTGATCCGGCATAGTAACCGCCCGTACTTCTCCGCTTAAGCCTACCTCTCCAAATACAATAGTATTTTCTGAAATCGGGCGGTTTTTATAGCTGGAGGCTATCGCCATCACAATTCCCAGATCTGCTGCCGGTTCATTCAGCCTGATTCCTCCGGCGATATTTACATAGGCATCACAGCCAGACAACGGAAGCCCCAGCCTCTTCTCCAGGACGGCCATTAGAAGGTTTACCCGATTATAATCCATACCTGCTGCTGTTCTTCTCGGCATCCCAAAGTTACTTTTACATACCAGCGCCTGTATCTCCATAAGCATCGGGCGGGTTCCCTCCATCGTACATGCTACAACGGAGCCAGAGGCATACTCCGGCCTTCCGCTCAACATAAATTCCGATGGATTCTCTACCTCTGTCAGCCCCTTTTCCTGCATCTCAAAAACTCCGATTTCATTTGTAGAACCGAACCGGTTTTTTACTCCCCGCAGAATCCGGTATGAAGCATGCCTGTCTCCTTCAAAATACAACACTGTATCTACCATATGCTCCAGTACTCTCGGACCTGCAACGGTTCCTTCTTTTGTCACATGGCCTACAATAAATATAGATATTCCAAGTCCTTTTGCAAGCTGCATAAATACATTCGTAGATTCACGTACCTGGGAAACACTTCCCGGCGCAGACCCAACCTCTTCGTCATACATCGTCTGAATCGAATCTATTACCACCATATCCGGTTTCTGTTCATTTATAACCTCCCGGATAATATTCAAATTTGTCTCACACAGCAGGTAAAGACTCTCTGCAAATTCCCCCATGCGGTTGGCCCTCAGCTTAATCTGTTTCAAGGACTCCTCTCCTGATATATACAATATCTTCTTTTCCGCAGCGGCCAGCTTCTGACATACCTGCAGAAGCAGTGTAGATTTGCCGATTCCGGGATCCCCGCCTACCAGCACTAGAGAACCAGGTACAACGCCTCCTCCCAGAACACGGTCAAGCTCCGCAATTCCTGTCAGGATTCTTTCATCCTGATCTGTCACTATGCTCGACAAGGTGACAATCTTCGCCTCTCGCACAGCCTTTACAACTCCCGGCTTCGCCGGTACTGCCTTTTCCTCTATAAAAGTATTCCATTCCCTGCACATGGGACATTGTCCAAGCCATTTACTCTCCTCATGTCCGCAATTCTGGCAGAAAAATATGCTTTTTTTTGCCTTTGCCATTCCACTTTTCTCCTTCTGATCATACCACTATACTAATTAAAAGAAGCCGCCGTATACGTGATACGCGGCCCTCAATCGTACTATACATCTTTATTTTTTTACAACTTTAATTCCTACGCTCTTCCCAGGCTCTAATTCTGCACTGACACTCAGCTTTCCGCTCAGATTTGTCTTCATGTCTCCTGCATTCACCTGATCCATATATACGGTGTATTCACTGTCGGATTCCAGCTCTAATGTAAACTGTGCATCCTGCATTCCCGATACATCGAATATGACCTCTGTCTCTGATGCCTTAAAATTTTCTACTGCAGTTCCCGGCACAGATTCATATACAAACATACCGTTCTTTTCCAGCTTTGTAATCTCAGCAAAGGTTTTCACCTTATAAATGTCCCCCTGGAATTCAAAGCCCTCCAGCTTTGTCTTACCCGCCAAGGTATAATCTCCAAAGCTAAGTGTACCGTCCTCTTCAGCTCTTAAAAGTTCTTTCACCGCTGCCATTGACATTTCCTCCTAGGTTTTTTGTACTTTCTATTATATATCAAATCCAGCTTAATTTGTAGCCTTCGTGACAAATTTTATCTCTTTTTTGGACAATCCGGCAACGACATGTGAACCACGCCGGACCTCTCCCGCAAGTAAAGCCTCGGCAAGCTTATCCTCCAGCTGGCTTTGAACCGCACGTCTCAGCGGTCTTGCACCATATTTCTGGTCTGTGCCGGTCTCTACAATATGCTTCTTCACAGAATCCCGGATGGTAAGACGAATATCCAGCTGACTGGCTGCACGCGCCACCACCTCTCTGCACATCAAGCCTGCAATCTTTTTCATCTCATCGGCTCCAAGCGGATGAAATACAATAATTTCATCAATACGATTTAAAAACTCCGGACGGAATATAAGCTTTACTTCATTCAGAACATTCGATTTCATCCGCTTATAATCACCTGCTTTGTCTTCCTTTGCATTAAAGCCAAGTTTTTTCGGATCAATAATCGACTGAGCTCCGGCATTGGAGGTCATGATAATAACCGTATTACGGAAATCTACCTTTCTCCCCTGCGAGTCTGTAATATGGCCGTCATCCAGCACCTGCAGGAGAATATTAAACACATCCGGATGTGCTTTCTCTATCTCATCAAATAAAATAACAGAATACGGATGCCGCCTCACCTGCTCGCTCAGCTGTCCGCCGTCATCATGCCCTACATACCCCGGAGGGGATCCAATCATCTTAGCTACGCTGTGCTTCTCCATATATTCTGACATATCGACACGAATCATGGCATCCTCATTCTCAAACAGCGTCTCGGAAAGTGCTTTGGAAAGCTCTGTTTTTCCAACTCCTGTAGGTCCAAGAAACAAAAATGAGCCTATCGGTCTTCCCGGATCCTTGAGTCCGACTCTTCCTCTCCGCACAGCCTTTGCAACTGCAGTAACCGCCTCTTCCTGCCCGATTACCCTTTTGTGCAGCGTTTGTTCAAGCCTTTTAAGTCTGATTCCTTCTGATTCCTGAAGCCGCTGTACCGGAATCTTCGTCCATTCCGACACAACAGATGCGATATCCCCCTCTGTGACACACACCTGTTTCTTTTTTATTTTTCTCTGGAAACGTCTTCTCGTCTGCACCAGTTTTTTCTCTGTCTCTTCCTTCTCCCTGCGGACTTTCGATGCTTCCTCCATCATCCTGCTGCGGATAAACTCTTCAAGCTCCTGTTCGAGAGCAGCCGCTCTTTTTTCCAGCTCATATATCGTCTCTGGTACCTGAAAGCCCTGAAGCGCTGTCTTCGAGCAGGCTTCATCAAGCACATCAATTGCCTTGTCCGGTAAAAACCTGTCACTGATATACCTGTCAGACAGACCCACAGCGGCCTTCAGTGCTTCATCTTCTATCTCTACATGATGATGCTCCTCATACTTTACCCTCAGCCCGTTCAAAATATCCAGACAATGTTCCTGTGTAGGCTCCTCAACTGTAATCGGCTGAAATCTGCGTTCTAATGCCGCATCTTTTTCAATATATTTCCGATATTCCACAATAGTCGTGGCGCCTATCAGCTGCAGCTCGCCTCTTGCCAAAGAAGGCTTTAATATATTAGAAGCATCCATCGCACCCTCAGCACCGCCTGCACCAATAATCGTATGGACCTCATCTAAGAACAAAATCACATTTCCCGATGCCTTTACCTCCTGAATCAGTCTCTTCATGCGCTCCTCAAATTCACCACGATATTTTGAGCCTGCAATCATAGCTGCCAAATCCATGGTCAGAATTCTTTTATCTTTCATACTATCCGGAACCGCTCCTGCTGCAATCTGACTTGCAAGTCCCTCTACAACTGCTGTCTTTCCTACGCCCGGTTCCCCTACAAGACATGGATTATTCTTAGTCCGCCGGCTCAGCGCCTGCATCAGCCGATGAATCTCCTTCTCTCTCCCAACCACCGGATCAAGCTTTCCTTCCTCAGCCTGCAATGTAAGGTCCGTTCCGAATTGACCAAGAACTCCTTCTCTCTTCCGACGGTATTCCTGGGTCACCTCCTCCTGATATTCTCTTGCATCCACACCTATCACGTTTAAAATCTCCTGCATGATCTTCTGGAGATTAATATTAAGTGTAAGCAGAATACGAGTCGCCACACAATCGGCTTCCCGCAGCATAGCAATCAAAATATGTTCCGTTCCTATTTTCTCGGAATGAAACCTCACCGCTTCATTTCTGCTCTCCTCCAGGATGTATTCCAACCTTGGACTCATCTTTGGATTATCTTCAAATGTTACATCTCCAACCGGAGAAATCAGCTCATCTACTACCTTATAAATATTTTCCTCCTCCACAGCATTGAGCGCCAGCACCTGTCCTGCAACACCTGTATACACCTTACAAAGACCTAAAAGCAGATGCTCCGTCCCAACATATGGATGATGCAGCTCTTTTGCAGTCGTTCTTGCAGCCTTCAGTACTTCCTTTGCCTGCTCTGTATAATTCATATGCTCTGATTTCCTTTCTATAAGTTATGTCTAAAACAAAATACTCCGCACAGGTACAAAACCTGCCTTAAGAATCTTTATATTACGGCCTGCATTCCCGCGTATATTCATCAAACAGCTCATCCACCAATTCATGTACCTCTGCTCTGCTGATATTCTTACAGCATCCCTTGGCTAACGCAATACGAAGCTCCCGCTTCATCTCTGCGTGTGCCTGTATCTTATCAACATCTATGGCAATCACTGCACCCTTACGCCTGTCAAGCTGAATAAAACCGGCCTGCTTTAAAAGCGTATATGCCTTATTGACCGTATGCATATTAATCCCGACTGAATCTGCCAGCTGACGGACAGACGGCAGCGTATCACCTTCGCGTATCACCTCTGTTGCAATCCCCATTATAATTTGATGCTGCAGCTGAACATAGATTGCTTCATCACTGCTAAAATCAATTTCTATCAGCATAGTATGTCACCTCTTTTGTTATATATAGGTTAGCACAAGTAGAATTTTTGTACAAGAGGGATTATTTATTTTTCGAATTTAGATGGCTCTGTCCAGCTGAAATTTCCACGTCACCACATTTTCTAAGAGATTCCTTTAAATATTTCAGCTGGACAAAACTGTGTCTCGAATACTGAACTATAGATTTCCGTTAATCTTGGTTTGTGAAAAGTGATATAATTGCGCAGATCAGGCCGCCAATGGGGATAGTGATCCAGCAGATTGACCAAAGCTTGAATATGAAGCCCGCCGTCAGAAAGAGGATGACTGCAATAATCATGATGCAGCCGCACCACTTGTCTGCTTTTGCCTCTTTCTCTTTATATTTATCTCCGTTTTCCGGACATCTTTTTCTGTTGTTTCTGTTGTATTCTTCTACATCGTACTCGCTCTTTTTAAGACCTGTACTGACTAAAACTCCGATTCCGGCGGCTGCGAACAGGAAAAAAACACCATTATAAATATCTGTGGTTACTTCAGGAGATACCGGCAGACTATCTCCACTTATTCCGAATAGGAGCCCGATAAGTATGAAACCTACTCCCACCGTTATCCTGGAAGGAAACTTCCTTTCAAACTCTTCTTTTTCTTCGAGTGGATAGAAATCCTGTATATAAGGATATTTTCTGCAGTAATTTTCATTTTCTAAGCCCTGCAGGACAAAAATAAGAACTGCCGCAATTGCCGCCCCCAAAAATAATGTGTTCCATACCGCTTCAGAACCTATGCTGAGGCTTTCCAGTATCTGGTAAAATGCAAGCGCTGTAATCAAAATTATGATTCCCGTACATATTCTGACTCTCGATTTTGCCATATGATCCCGATGCCTTTTATTGTCCTCTACAAAAACCTCACCTGCACTTTTCCGCATCAGAGTATCCATATCACAGCAAAATATATCACAAATCAGAAGAATTTTCTCCATTTCTGCATAGGAAACTCCTGCTTCCCATTTCGATACGGTCTGCCTGGATACCTCCAGTTTTTCTGCAAGCTGTTCCTGTGTCATACTATGCTGCTTTCGATAAAATTGTAAATTTTCTCCAAATAAGCTCATCCTTCCTTCACCCTTCCTGTCAAATTACCTTTCGCGCGCTTAAGGCTGGTCTCATTCTACTTTATCCACAATGTATCGTCTATAGATTCTGTGTTGCTTTTAAATATCCTGATGTAAACTTTCGGTTGCATCCAGATATAAGGACAGAAAGCAGTTAAAAAACAGACGCCGATACTGCCGGAATCGTTATAACCGACAAAAGTGTTGTAAGCGCCACACCTTTTGCCGCCAGCTCGGCACATTCATTGTCTCCATACTGCTGAGCCATCATAGCCGCCATACTTGCAGAAGGTGTGGCAAGCATAACCATACAGACGCCGCACAGCATCTCATTGTCAATAAACCGGCGGATAACAAACAGCCCGAAAATCGGAATAACCAGAAGCTTTACCAATGAAAATAAAAGCATCCGTATATCTTGAAACAATGCTTTTATCTCAATTCCCGCCAGTGAAATTCCGATTACCATCATACTCAGCGGCGCCGTAAGTCCGCTCATACCGCTCACCGCCGTATTAAAAAAGACTGGTGTAGGAATCTGCACAAGATAAATTAGAATAGCAGACATACTGCTGCAGACACCGATATTAAAGATTCTTCTCCACTCGATTTTTCCTGCCTTCTCCCCCTGCGCCACCCGGATGCCATAAGTATAAATCAGCACATTAAACAGCATCGTAAATATAGATGCATACAGCAGCGCTTCTTCCCCATACACTGCAACAATCACCGGGAAGCCCATGAAACCAATGTTATTAAATGCCGACAGCAATTTATACACATTTTTCTGCTCTTTCTTTACACGAAGCACAACGGGAAGCAGCTGGGATATAAGTACCATTCCTCCCAAAATAACTGCCGCCAGTCCTGCTGTAATGAGAAGCTCTCTCCCCTTAATACTTCCCTCCCCATTTACTACTGCGGAAATCGTCAGTGCCGGGTTTGCAATATTTACAACTACCCAGGAGATTTTCCTGCTGAATTCCTCATCCATAATTCCTATTTTACTAGAAACATAACCTGCTATAATATATATAAATAATACGATCATCTGCTGTAACAACAACATATCTTCTGCACCTCTTACCGTAAAGTGAAATTTTATGGCTGTACTTCAATAAATCAGTCTGTTCCAAACCACCAAAAAAGGACACCTTAATTAGCATACCACAATCTTCCAAATCTTCAAGCCCTTATATATAAAACAGACGAGAACATCTCTGCTCCCGTCTGTCAGTAGTTCCTATATCAGCTTCTTTACCAGCTTTTTTACCTTTTTCTTACATTTTCCGCATCCTTTAGATGCCTTTGTCATCTTCTTAACCTCCTTGAAGGAAGCCGCACCCTTTTCTACCGCGTCTATAATATCACCTTTTGTGACATGATAGCATGGGCAGATTACTTTTTTCCTGTTCATCTCTACAGTGTCAGCGATGGTGCCGAATATACTCTGGCACCCAGCTCATTATCCAGCATGTACAGGCTCTTTGGATCATCTCCGAACAGTTCGAATTTCTTTACAAGATTATCTGCATTCGTCTCCTCTTCTCCCTGTTCTTTTACAAACCAGTCTAGGAACTGCATCGTACGGAAATCCTTTACTGAATAAGCAGCATCGTAAATTGTATGAATCAGGCTTGTAACATATTGCTCATGCTTTAATCCTTCTTCTAAAACAACCTTTGCATTTGTCAGCTCGATTCCCGGCCTGTCGATCGCCTCAAGTGAAACCTTCTCGCCGTTATTTTGCAGGTACTGGATAAAAAGCATCGCATGATCTCTTTCCTCCTGAGCCTGAATTCTATACCAGTTTCCAAATCCGTCCAATCCCTCATCAAAATAATAATTGGAAAAATCCAGATACAAATATGCGGAATAAAACTCCTTATTTACCTGCTGATTTAACAGCTCTGCTACTTTCTTGTCTAACATGACATTTCCTCCTTTGAAATAAAAATTTATTTTAATATTTATTGATTTGCACGATACGCTTCATCTGCACTATATACATCAAACCCGCTTTTCTTTAAAATATCCACTACCTTTTCCGGTGCATCACTCTTAAGAACTGCTGCCGCATCACTTCCATTGGCAAATGCATACATATACTCTACATTTACTTTACCCTCAACAATCTGATGCATTGCTTTGCTCAAGGACCCTGCCGCATGTGGTACACGCAGCGCCACTACATCTGTCAGCATCGCCGTAATGCCCGCCTCTTTAAGCGACGCTCTGCCTTTCTCAGGCTCGGACACTATCATCCGAAGCATTCCATAATCAGAAGTATCTGCAAGACTTAATGCAACAATATTCACCCCGCCTGCTGCAAGAACCTTAAGAACCTCGTCAAGCCGTCCTTCTCTGTTTTCCAAAAAGACCGATAACTGTTTAATTGTATTATTCATATCTGCATTTCCTCCTAATTACAGCTCTCTGTTATCAATAACGCGTTTCGCTTTGCCTTCGCTTCTCTGAATTGTTTTAGGCTCTACCAGCTTTACTCTTACAGACACGCCAAGCGCCTGTTTAAGAACTGCTCCTACTCTCACTTTCAGCTCATCCAGCTTACGGATCTCGTCAGAGAAATACTTCTCGTCTACTTCTACCATGACAGTCAAAACATCCAGGTTATTCTCACGATCAACAATGAGCATGTAGTGAGGAGCAACACCGCCTCCCATAGATAAAAGCGCCGTCTCAACCTGTGTCGGAAATACATTGACGCCCCGGATAACCTTCATGTCGTCGGTACGTCCGGTAAACTTCTGAATCCTCGGAAGAGTTCGTCCACATTCGCAGGTATCGTACTTAATACTGGTAAGATCTTTCGTCCGATAACGAATAAGAGGCATACCTTCCTTCGCCAGAGTAGTAAACACAAGCTCTCCTGTCTCTCCCTGCGCACAGGCCGACTGATCTGCCGGATTCAGAATTTCCGGATAGAAGTAATCCTCATATACGTGGAGACCCTTATGATGAATACAGTCCATTGCAACACCCGGACCGGTAATCTCGCATAAGCCATAGATGTCAAAGCTGTTGATATGTAAAATACTTTCGATTTTTTTGCGCATCTCATCTGTCCAGGGCTCCGCACCATTTATGCTTGCCTTAATCCTAAGACGCTCTACAACTCCTGCTTCCTGTGCCGCCTCAGCAAGATACAAAGCATAGGACGGTGTACAGGCAAATGCAGTTGCACCAAAATCCTCCATACACATAAGCTGCCGCTTCGTATTCCCGGACGACATTGGAATCGCCATCGCTCCAAGCGCCTGTGCGCCGAGGTCTAGTCCCATGCCTCCGGTAAAGAGTCCATATCCATAACATACATGAATACGATCCGCCGACGAAAGTCCGGCCATAACAAGTCCTCTCGCCACACACTCTCCCCATACGTCAACATCCTTTTGCGTATAAGAGGCAAGAGTCAGCTTTCCTGTCGTGCCGGAGGTACCCTGCACTCTCGCAATCTTTTCCTGGGGCACTGCCAAAAGCCCGAAAGGATAGTTATCTCTCAAATCCTCCTTCGTTGTAAATGGAAGCTTATGTATATCTTCAATACCTTTGATGTCTCCCGGCTCTACACCCAGTTCATCCATCTTTCTGCGGTAAAAGGATACATTTTCATATACGTTCTTTACCTGCTTCACCAAACGTTCACTCTGCAGAGCATTCATCTCATCTCTGCTCATACATTCAATCTTCGGGTCTCTGATTTGTTCCTGCCAGTTTTCCAATGCTATTCCTGCCATTGTCTCTCTCCTTGTCCTTATAATTTATGTAATATCTGACCAGAAAACCTCTCCCATACCTGCTTTTTATATTTTCCCCAAATCTTTTGCCGGCACCATACACTAAATTTACAGGCCATAACCGACATCAAATGCCTTTTTATTAATTTCAATCGTTTTCTGCGGCACAGTTTTTTCTATTACATCATACCACTCCTGCTTTGAAAAATCCATGTGCTGTGCTGCTGCTCCAAGAACAATCAGATTGAAAACTCTGGGATTACCCAGCTTTTTAGATTCCTCTGTTGCATTTACAGTATACACCTTATATTTTCTCTCAAGGTTCTCGATGATTCCTTCCGGATACTCTGCAGCCCCAATCACTACCGGCATCGGATCAATCCTCCAGTCATTGACTACCAGCGCTCCGTCCTTTTTCAAAAAATGAGCATACCGCAGAGCTTCCAGCCTTTCAAATGCAATAATAACATCTGCCTGCCCCTCCTCTACGATAGGTTCTGCCACTGCGTCACCGTACCGCACAAATGTTACTACACTTCCGCCTCTCTGCGCCATTCCGTGAACCTCAGAAAGCTTCACGTCATATCCGCCAGAGAGCGCAAGTCCGCCCAATATTCTGCTGGTAAGAAGAGTTCCCTGTCCGCCTACGCCGACAATCATAATATTTTTTACTGTCATTATCTGTCCCCCTCCTTAATCAGCTCAATCGCATCAAACTTACATAATCGTTCACATAAGCCGCAGCCTGTACACATCGTATCATCTATATGTATGGTTCCGTCCGGATTCTTTGTCATAGCCGGACATCCGGGCTTCATGCACATACCGCACTTCTTACATTTGTCTGCATGTGCAGTATACAGCGGCTTCTTCGCTTTGCTCAAAAGGACGCAGGGAGACTTCGTTATAATTACAGAGACTTCATCTCTTGCCGTCTCTTCTTTTACTGTCTTTTCTAGGGTCTCAATGTCAAATGCATCGACCTCTACTACATTTTTTACTCCCACTGCCCGGCAGAGCGCCGGAATGTCAACTGCATAGGTCGTATCTCCCTGCAGAGTCTTTCCTGTTGCTGCATGATCCTGATGACCGGTCATTCCCGTTGTAGAATTATCCAAAATCATAACTGTTCCGGCTGCCTTATTATACACCATATTCATCAAGGAGTTTATACCTGTATGTAAAAATGTGGAATCTCCGATAACCGCTACCCAGTTTCTAATATATTCCCTTCCCTTAGCTTTCTCCATTCCGTGAAGACTTGAGATACTCGCACCCATACAGATGGTTGTATCTACAACACTAAGAGGTGCTACCGCTCCGAGAGTATAACAGCCGATATCTCCTGCTGCATGCAGCTTAAGCTTATTCAGTACATAATACACACTTCGATGCGGACAGCCGGGACACAAGATCGGAGGTCTGCCCGGCACCTGAACCGGAGCCTCAAGCTTAAGCTCTCTGCCAAGTATCGCCTCTCGAATCATGTTGGCACTATATTCACCTTGAATGGTAAATATCTCTTTTCCTGCTGCCTGAATTCCCCAGGACTTTACCTGTTCCTCAATAACCGGCTCCAGCTCCTCTACAATATACAGCTTATCCACTTTAGCTGCAAAATCCTCAATCAGCTTTTTCGGCAGAGGATGCACCATGCCGAGTTTAAGAACTGACGCCTCAGGAAGCGCCTCTCTTACATACTGATAAGGAATGCCGCTGGTAATCACACCGATTTTTGTATCTTTCATCTCCACAGCATTAATGGGAAGATGATCTGCCTCATCTGCAAGCTCCAGATTACGCTTTTCAATCTCAACATGACGAAGCTTGGCATTGACCGGCATCATGACAGTTTTCTGGATATTTTTCACATAAGGCTTATCTTCTATCTCCAGACGGTCATTCAATTCTACAAGTCCCTGCGAATGCGCCAGCCTTGTCGTCGTACGAAGAATGAACGGACGGTCAAATCTCTCACTCAACTCAAATGCCAGCTTCATATATTCCTTCGCCTCAGAGCTGTCCGCCGGCTCCAGCACCGGAATTCCTGCTGCACGGGCTATCATTCTCGTATCCTGCTCATTTTGAGAGCTGTAAAGTCCCGGATCATCCGCCACTACAATAACCAGTCCCCCGTTCACACCCATATATGAAACCGTATATGCCGGATCTGCTGCTACATTAAATCCTACATGCTTCATGCAGGACATGGCACGTACTCCCACAACAGAAGCGCCGATTGCAACCTCCGCTGCCACCTTCTCATTCGGAGACCACTCACAATACAAAGAATCCTTGTACTGTACCAGATATTCGCTGATTTCCGTGCTCGGAGTACCGGGATATGCGGCAGATACCTTCACACCCGCCTCGTACGCGCCTCTGGCAATTGCCTCATTACCCAGCATAATTACTTTTTTTGGTTCTGACATCTTGTTGTCCTTCCTTTCGTATGTCCTCTCTTATGTCCTTTATTCCTCTCCATCTACCGGAGAAAGAACAGATAAGGTTCCTTCCATTGTGCCGTCATAAAACTTATACTGATTTCTCCCTCCCCGCTTTGATGCATACAGCGCCTGATCTGCCGCATGGAACAGACTTTCATAATCAGTTCCATTCTTCGGCGCCAGCGCTACCCCCATACTGACTCCAATCTGGAAATTTTCATACTGTCCTGTGACAACCTGAAACACTCTCCTGACCTGTGCTTCGTAATTTCCGTTGTGCTCAAGAAATACC
Organism: uncultured Lachnospiraceae bacterium; assembly: GCA_946558465.1. Lineage (GTDB taxonomy): Bacteria > Bacillota > Clostridia > Lachnospirales > Lachnospiraceae > CAPEBR01. Next base: position 20,053 of record CAMNTM010000005.1, on the reverse strand, counting down.
ATAAACTCGTCTCCGCCGACACGCGCCATAATATCATCTTTTCTCAAATTATCCTTAAGCTTCTTCGCAACATATTTTAATACATTATCACCGAATAAATGGCCATACTGGTCATTCGCATTTTTAAAATGGTCTAAATCGAACAAAATCAGACTGTAGGTGTCATCGAGTCTTTCCTCCAGAAACGCTTCGATCTTCTTTCTTGCATTCATATGGTTGTACAGACCTGTCAGTGTGTCATGCGCCGCCTTCTGCTCCAGACTGTTCATCCGCCGGTAACTCTCATCAATATTGACAAATTTACCGATTGCACCTGTATAATATATATCGTCCTCCGTACCTTCCCACATAGCACGCACATCCAGCCTGTGCCATCTGTCCTCTCCCTTTACATGAAGGCAGTACATGCCGGAAAAAATCGGATTTACATAACTCGTCCCCCGAACTGCGTTCTTAATCTCTTCCATCATCTCTCTGTCCATGATAGAAAGAGACTTCTCCTCCTCAAAGGGATGCATGACAAGCTCATCTATACCAAGATAATCTGCTCCCCATTCAGAGAGCATAACCATATCTGTAGCAGCATTATATTCAAACTGAATCTCCTTAGACATAGAAGCAAAAAACTGATACTTAATCCTTTCCTGCTCTAAAAGCTTCAGCGTCCTGTCTGATGCAGCGACGTCGCCTCTCTCGATTAATTCTGCCGTAATACTCTGTACCTCATTCCGGGTCGTATCCTTTATAGATTTTTGCTCAAGCTCCTTCTGTAAATCCTCCTTCACATCCTGCAGACACTCTAAAATACGCGGATTAAAGGTACCGCACTCGCCGTTCATAATCATTTCAACCGCTTTTTCATGCGAAAATGCAGGCTTATATACACGCTGGCTTGTCAGTGCATCGTACACATCTGCCAGCGCAACTACCTGTGCCGAAATCGGAATCTCATCCCCCTTAAGTCCATCCGGATATCCTCTTCCATCATAGCGCTCATGATGCCAGCGGCAGATTTCATAAGCAACCTTAACTAACTCTTCGTCACGCCTGTGGCCTACATTCATCAGCATATCTCCGCCGATTGCCGCATGTGTCTTCATAATTGCAAACTCTTCATCCGTAAGTCTGCCCGGCTTATTCAGTATCTTTTCGTCAATCGATATTTTTCCAATATCATGCAGTGCCGAAGCTAAGCCGATCATTGCAATATGTGTATGATTAAGATTATATTGATCTGTCTTTTCTGCCAGATTCTTAAGCAGCATCTCAGTAATCGTACGGACGTGGAGTACATGAAGCCCGCTTTCTCCGTTACGGAATTCCACAATGTTACTCAGAATCTCTACCATAAGCGTACTGCTTTTCTCTTTTTCCAGGATCTGTTCTGTAATCATGCCCTGCAGCATCTTCTGCTTTGTATAAAGCATGATCGTATTATTCACTCTCCGTCTGACAACCTTTCCGTCAAAAGGCCGGCTGATATAATCCGTAACTCCCAGATCATATGCCTGGTTTACATGGCTTGATGAGGTCTCGGCTGATATCATGATAACAGGAATATAGCCAATCCAGCCTCCCTTATTCATTACCGACAGCACCTCAAACCCATCCATCTCCGGCATCACAATATCAAGAAGCACAAGCGCAATCTCATCCTCATGCTTCTGAATCTCTGCAATCCCTTCCAACCCGTTGGCCGCCTCCAGAATTTCGTATTCATCACCCAGCATGTCAGCCAGAATCGAGCGGTTCATCTCCGAATCGTCTACTACCAATATCGTTTTTTTATTTTCCTTCCCGTTTATATCCATAAATAAAATTCTCTCACATTTCTACCCTATACTTCTAATTCCATCTGTGACAAACCGGTAATCTTTCTCTACCTGAATCATCAATTCCTCTACCCGGCCGGCATCCGGATTATCTCTTAATTCTTCTGTCAGCTCACCACTTGACTTCGCAAGAGGCTTCAGATTTAGATTCATACAAATACCTTTAATCGTGTGAGAAGCCATAAATGCTTCTTTATAATCTCCCGATGCAACTGCCTGCTTTAGATTACTAAAGCTTTTATCATCCAGCATTTTATTCAAGTACTTGCTTACAAGCCTTTCTGTTCCCAGTCTGCTCATGACATTTTTGTACTCGTCGCCCGACGGATCTATAGAGGTATAAAATTCTTCTATATTCATGCCAATTCTCCTTTTCTCACTAAATGAAAATTTTTAAACATACATATATTAATATTACGATATCAATTACAATATTGTCAATTCGCTTTATGGAATTTTCGAATTTTTCAAATTTCTTTTATTTCTTCTTTAAACCCTTCTCCTACAACTTCATTAGACTCCATAATAATGGTAAATGCCTTCGGATCCATGCTGTGCACCATTTTTTTAATCGTATACATCTGTTTGTTATTGCATGCACACATAATTACATCCTTTTTCTTCTTAGAATAACTTCCCATTCCTTTTAAAATTGTAGAACCTCTCCCGGAATATGCATCTATTTTTTCTGCAAGCTCTTCTCCGTACTCTGTTACAATCAGCGTCATCTTTCCTTCATCCATACCATACATAATCTTATCCATAATAATCGCCATAATATACGTAACCATGATTCCGTATATAAATCCATCTACATCTTTGAAAACCAGAAGGCTTCCAAAAACAATTGTTGACATATCCAAAACTGCAGTGATCAATCCAAGTGATATGTGCGGCTTTACCTTTTTTACAGCAACGCTGATAAAATCCTGTCCACCGGTGGAAGAACCTCTCATAAATATAATTGCATATCCGATTCCGCACAAAACTCCCATACACAGCGCTGCAAGAAGCCGGCTGCCGTTATATACCGGAAACATCGGGGCTACGTAATCCATAAATATAGAAGATATAAGCATAGTTTTCAAGGACTTGGCAAAAAAAGTCTTTCCTAAAGATTTATAGCAGAATATAGAAACAGGTATATTTAGCACAATTGTCCCTACACCTACCGGAACTCCGAATAAATGATACATAATAATTGCAATTCCCGAAAAACCTGCAACCGGAAAATCCGCATTCAATGCAAAATTATACACCCCTACTGCAATCGCCACACTGGCGGCAGCATCCACCAATAAATCTATTCCTAACTCTTTCCATTTTATGCTTTTCATAAAATATTTACCTCCTTTTTCAAATTATAAGACATGTCTTCCTCGTCTCCCGCAGAAACTTTCTAAAACAGCCCCTATCAAATACATGTAATATATACAGCATAAAAACAGCTGCAAACTATATGAAATATAATTCGCAGCTGCTCTTATATTATGAGTATAATCTACTTATCCTTTTTCTGTCAACACCCACTTTTTAATCTTATTATTTCAGCATGCACCTTCTCTTAGCAGTCAGCTTCTGATTTTGAGCATCTATCAAAATCGTTTCGCCTGCACCGATGTCACCCTGCAGCATCAGCCGGGCTGCCAGTGTCTCAACATTTTTCTGCAGATACCGCTTCAGCGGCCTTGCGCCGTAGGTTGGATCATAGCTCCCCTCTACTATCAGCCTTTTTGCCTCCTGCGTAAGTTCAATCTGAATTTCTTTATCCGCAAGACGCTTGTTTACATCTGCTGTCAGTAACTCAATGATGCCATAAATATTTTCTTTTGTTAATGGCTTGAATAATATCGTCTCATCAAGACGATTCAAAAATTCAGGTCTGAAATGCGCTCTCAACTCCTCAAGAACTGCCTTCTGGCTTCTTTCGTCAATATTACCGTCTTCGTTGATGCCTTCCAGCAGATAGGAGGAACCGATATTAGAGGTCATAATCAAAATAGTATTCTTAAAATCTACTGTACGTCCCTGCGAATCTGTAATTCGTCCGTCATCGAGTACCTGCAGAAGTACGTTAAACACGTCCGGATGCGCTTTCTCAACCTCGTCAAACAGCACAACAGAATAAGGTCTGCGCCGGACTGCCTCCGTCAGCTGTCCGCCTTCGTCATAGCCTACATATCCTGGAGGCGCTCCAATCAGCCGGGATACAGAATACTTTTCCATGTATTCACTCATATCAATCCGCACCATATTGTTCTCATCATCAAACAGGCTTTCAGCAAGAGCTTTGGCAAGCTCCGTCTTTCCGACCCCTGTAGGACCCAGGAACAAAAAGGAGCCTATCGGTTTAGTCGGGTCCTTTATACCTGCTTTGGAGCGGATGATTGCTTCCGTTACAAGCTCCACACCCTCATCCTGCCCAATCACGCGCTTATGCAGCTCGTCCGCCAGATGAAGCGTCTTGCTTCTCTCGCTCTCATTAAGCTTTGAAACCGGAATTCCTGTCCACCGGGAGACAATCTTCGCAATCTCCTCGTCTGTCACGCTCTCATGAACAAGAGACAAATCCTCATCTTTTACTTTACCCTCTTCTTCTGCAAGCTGCCTCTGAAGCTGCGGAAGTCTTCCATATTGAAGCTCCGCCGCCTTATTCAAATCATATTCATGCTGCGCCTTTTCGATCTCCTTATTGACCTGCTCAATCTCTTCCCGCAGCCTCTGTACGCGCTCGACACTGACCTTTTCATTGTCCCACTGCGCTTTCTTCCCTGCGAATTCTTCTCTGAGCTCTGCCAGCTCCTGTCTTAAATGCTCTAATCTATCCTTGCTGAGACGGTCTTCTTCCTTTTTAAGCGCCGCCTCCTCAATCTCCAGCTTCATAATCCGGCGCTGCAGCTCGTCAAGCTCCGTCGGCATAGAATCAAGCTCTGTCTTAATCAGTGCACAGGCTTCGTCTACCAGGTCAATTGCCTTATCCGGCAGAAAACGGTCTGAAATATATCTGTCTGAAAGTGAGGCAGCAGCTACCAGCGCACCGTCGGTAATCTTAACTCCGTGAAATACCTCATACCGCTCCTTTAAGCCCCGGAGAATCGAAATCGCATCCTCTACCATCGGCTCATCCACCAGCACCGGCTGAAAACGTCTCTCAAGTGCTGCATCTTTTTCGATATACTGCCGGTATTCATCAAGCGTAGTAGCACCAATACAATGCAGCTCTCCTCTGGCAAGCATAGGCTTTAACATATTGCCTGCATCCATCGCTCCGTCTGTCTTGCCTGCTCCAACAATCGTATGCAGTTCGTCGATAAACAGAATAATCCTGCCGTCGCTGTTTTTTACCTCCTCCAACACAGCCTTTAAGCGCTCCTCGAACTCTCCCCGGTACTTTGCACCTGCCACAAGCGCTCCCATATCTAGTGAAAAGATAGTCTTATTCTTTAATCCCTCCGGCACATCGCCGCGCACAATCCGCTGTGCAAGCCCCTCTACAACTGCCGTCTTTCCGACTCCGGGTTCGCCGATTAACACCGGATTATTTTTCGTCTTCCTCGAAAGAATCCGAATCACATTACGAATCTCAGAATCCCGTCCGATAACCGGGTCAAGCTTCTGATCTCTTGCCTGCTCTACTAAATCAGAGCCATATTTATTCAAAGTGTCATAGGTTCCCTCTGGATTGTCGCTGGTTACACGCTGGTTTCCACGGACTGTTGACAGCGCCTGAAGGAATGCATCCCTATGGATTCCCAGCTCCCGGAAAATCATTTTCAGCTCCTTATTAGGATATTTTAACAATGCCAAAAACAGGTGCTCCACCGAAACATATTCATCACCCATCTGCTTCGCCTCGTCCTCGGCGTGAATCAAAGCCTTATTTAAATCCTGGCCTACATACTGCTGGCCTCCCTGCACCTTTGTACGCTTCCTAAGCGCCTCTTCTACACGATTTATAATCATCTGTTTATCGAGATTCATCTTCTCCATCAGCTTCAGAATCAGACTGTCCTCCTGAGTAAGAAGCGCATACATTAAATGCTCCTGCTCAATCTCCTGATTGCCGTACTCTACTGCTGTACGCTCGCAGTCCTGAACTGCCTGTATGGATTTTTGAGTAAATTTATTTATATTCATAAGCTTAGACCTCCTCCTGCCGGAATAACTATAATAGTATTTTTATTGTTCTACATGAACTATAACACCGTTTATTAGCACTGTCAATAGATGAGTGCTGATTTTTTCAGAAAATTTTGTCATCTCTCAATCTGGGACGGGGTAAAATTAAAAATACCCCGTCCCCGGCAACAAAAAAGGAATCTTCCTTATTTATAAATCATGAAGATTCCTTATATCCTTTATTTTTTTATCCTTCCCAGTACCTCTTCATAAACCCTTCGGCATTTCCATAGCACACAGCCTCAATCTCTCCTGTCGTAAATCCGGCTTTTTCCATTGCCTGTGGAAGCATCGGTATATGCTCGCATCCGGAGATCTCCAGCTTATCCTCTACCCCGTCAAAATCTGTGCCGATGCCTACAATCTCTCTGCCGCCTACCTTCATCATATGACGGATGTTACGAATAATCGCCTCAGTGGTGGATTTTCCATCCGATGACAGGAAATCGCCCCCGAAATTAATTCCGGCAAGACCACCCTTTTCAGCCAGCTTTCGTATCATATCATCGGTTAAATTCCTGTTATGTGGACACACACTGCGTGCATTTGAATGTGATGCTACAAAAGGACGTTTTCCATATTTCCATACATCTTCAAAGCCTCCGTCCGACAAATGCGATACGTCTGCAATAATTCCCAGCTCATCCATCCGTTCCAGTGCTTCGATCCCAAATTTCTTCAGGCCCTTCTGCTGAAATTCCGGAAAACATCCTGGATATCCAAGGCAATTTTCGAAATTCCAGGTCAGTGTAATCAGACGAATCCCGGCTTCATACAATGTATCCAGTCTTTCCAGCCTGTCCTCCAGAATCCCGCCTTCCTCTACTGTCAGGAAACAGGATACCTTTCCTTCCTGCTGGTTTCTGTGATACTCCTGCCAGGAGCCTGCAAATGCAGCCTTTTCTTCATGTCCCTTCAGACCATTATAAAAAAGCTCTGTCATCTTTAATGCATCCTGATAGTGAGAACCCAAGAAGGGCTCGTCCACCCACCACAGATAGCAGGCAAAAAACTGCCCTCCATATCCGGCCCCTGCAAGTCTCTCAACATCAATCTGACATTCATTCTTCCATACTGTCTGACTCTTATCCCCAAGCTTATACAAATCAAACATCTTCATAAGTGTATCACAATGAAAATCTACATACCTCATCTTATTTCTCTCCTTGCTGTTTTTCATGATGCTTCAATGACCATACTCTCAATAAATATCCGACAATAATCAAAATTACCGGACCGCCGTATGTCTTGATAGTCAATGAAACCGCCTCGGAAGCGGATTCCGCCCACACTACATAATCTAATCCTGCACCTATATATCCAAGAACTGCAAGGAAAATTGCAAGCCCCGCCACAATCAGTGCAAGTGCCTTTGATTTGAATGCCGTAAACTCTGACTCCTTATTCTTAAGCCGGAAGGCAAAGAATGCAATCGCCAGCATCCCATATGCCGGAACGGATGACAGTGCCGAAAGGTCTGTCAGCGTATTAAAGAATGCATCAAGCCCGCTCATACCGAACAATGGTACAATGATCAGAATTACAACAATCGCGCATTGTATCCACAGAGCATTTTTCAAAGTACCATCCTTTTCCTGCTTTACCAAAAGCTTTGGAAATGTCCCTTCCGGCACCTCTGAGAACAATGCCCTGAGCGGAGACTCCATCCACACAATATATGCTGCAACTGATGTAATTGTAAGAATGAGCGCATAGATGCGGATAACGATTTTTCCATTTAATCCAAAATTACTTGCAAGCATCTCATAGACCACATAGGCAGCATCCTTTACCCCCGCCTCTTGAATAGTCTCAGGAGATGCCACCAAAAGAACTGCAATTGAACCGATAACATAAGCAAACCCAATCAAAAATGTTGCAATAAATACTGCTTTCGGAAAGTTCTTCTTTGGATTATCCATATTTTTTACATAGGTTCCTCCCACCTCGGCTCCCGCTACCGCAAGAAGCAGCCAGGAAAAGGTTGCAAAATATGTAGTATCAAAAGCCGGAACAAGCGCCTCTGATGTAAAGCTTGTCTTAGACGGGGTTCCCATTGCAAGACCTACAAATGCAAACACAATAAAAATCACTGTAATCGCAAGTGTCAGCTTCCCGCCGATGTCACTGATTTTTGAAAACTTTTCTACACCCCTGCTCGCCACAAAGGTAAGAAATACTGCAAGGAAAATGCTCATGTACGGAAGCAGATGTGCACTTTCATCTGTAAATCTGTTCTCTCCAAAGATCGTCCATGAAATCATAACCGGAACTCTGGCGAATACCATCTGAAGATAAAACAAGGTAGATACAAAATAAGACCATGTTCCTACAAACGCCCACCTCTCTCCAAGTCCCATCTTAATCCATGTATAAATTCCTGCACTTCCTGCGTCCTTCACAGATGCCAGCTCTGCAATAAACAGCGAAAGCGGAAGAAAAAACAGTATGGCAACAATAAACCATGAAGGCACTGATGCAGGCCCTAATGCCACTACATTATTGGTAATATTTCCAAACCCAAACGTCGGCACTACAATCAGAAGGACCACTGTCCAGAGACTTAATTTTGTTGTTTTTTCTTGTTCTCCCATAATATCACTCCTTTTCTCCTATAACACGTTCACCGAACACGTTCATTTTCTTTTATTTTACCGCATCAGCCTATGGACTGTCAATGTAAAATATACGTAACGTGTCTTTGTTTTTTCCTTACTTTTTGTTATACTATTGATGATACAAGTTTCAAGGAGGAATTCAGACTTGATAGAAAAATCATATATTTCCCGTAAGGAGCAGGCCCAGCTTACAAAAAAGAAGATTTTTGATACTACTATGATGCTGATTCATAAGAAGGGCTACAGCAAAATCACAATTCGTGAAATCTGCCAGAATGCTCAGATTTCCGTTGGAACCTTTTATATATATTTCTCTTCAAAGGATGATATTCTGCTGGAAATCTATCAAAAAATAGACCAGAAAACAGCTTTTCCAAAACCTTCCTCCGGGTCAGACAGCCAAAATTTCTCTGATTTCATCTGCGGAAATTTTACTATTTATCTGAACTGCATGATTGAAACACAGGAAAAGGAACTGCTGCGTGAAATATACCGCAATGCGCTGATTTCCGGAGAGAATTACTTTCTGAATCCAGCCCGCCCTCTTTATAAGTCTGTTCTCTGTGCACTTCGGACTGCCGAAAAAAGTGCCTGTCTTCAACTGATTTCTTCCGATATTCTCTGTAAAAAGCTGTTTCTTTTCGTCCAGGCTTATGTTTTCCAGTGGCTGACCTGCAGTGAACTGACAGCTTCTTTTCTTATAGAAACCTGTATTTCAGATTTAAAGCTTTATCTTAGTCTGTATATCCAGGAGCCCTCCGGCTCATAAAAAATAAAGCCAGGAAAACAGCTTTTAACTGTCTGTTTCCTGGCTTCTTTATAATCCTTCTGCTTTGCCTGAACTATCGTTCTGCAAATATCTGTATAATATTCAAAATAACCTCTACGGATTTTTCCATTGTCTGAATAGAAATAAACTCTTTTACGCTCTGCCCATTCTGACATCCGGAAAAAATATTCGGACACGGAATCCCCATAAAGGAAATTGATACTCCGTCGGTCCCTCCCCGGATAGGCTTTTCCTGCGTTTCTATGCCCGCCCGGCGCATGGCTTCCCTGGCTGCCTCAATAATCTCCGGATATTCCTCCACTTTTTCGCGCATATTAAAATAATAATCATCAATATCCACCTTAAAGGAGCCCGGACCATAATAGCCATTTAAAAATTCTGCCATTTCCATCAGACGTAATGGAGCCGATCAGATCAGATATATGATAATATCCCTCATATCCTTCCGTCATGGCCGGAGCTTCATTCTTCGGCAGTAGATTAATGAATTCATTCGCCATCATTACTGCATTTTTCATCGTTGATTTGGCGTGTCCCGGATGCATATTACTTCCCTTTACCTTAATCGTCGCTGTCGCCGCATTAAAGTTCTCATAATTCAGTTCGCCCCGCTCACCTTCATCGACCGTATAACCAAACTTTGCCGGAACCTTCTGTATATTGATATATTCTGTACTATATCCAAGTTCCTCGTCAGGTGTAAATACAATATAAATCTCTCCATGCAAAATCTCCGGATGCTCATATAAACATCTGACAGCCTCCATAATCTCTGCAACACCGGCTTTTCCTTCCGCACCCAGCACACTTGTCCCATCTGTAACAAGAAGATCGTCACCGATATATTTTCTCAAAACAGGAAATTCTCTTGGATTCAGTCGAATATCCCGGCCTTTGTTCAAAATAATTTCCTTTCCGTTATAACTCTCAATCAGCTGATATTTAATATTGCTGCCTGGCACGTCAGGACAAGTATCCATATGGGCAAAAAATGCCAGAGATGGAATTTCTTTCTCTGTATTAGCCGGAATTCTGGCATACAAAAAGCTGTTTTTATGTCTTTACAATCCCCATTTCCTGTAATTCATCCTTAAGCAGCTCTGCGAGGAATCTCTGATTTTCATTGCTTGGACAGACTGCTGCATTTTCATCTCCCTGCGTATCTATAGACGCATACTTTAAAAAACGCTTTACTACCGGTTTCATAGCCTTCACCTCATATATGAATCGACTGCTTTAATCATAAGAATATGTCCACATTGCCTTTATCTGGTCTGCAAATTCATCCAACGTCCATTTTTTCTCGCTTCTTTCCAAACTGAATGGATCGTGAAGTGTAATCTTTCCGTCCTCATAGTCCGTCAATACGATAAAATGCCCGTACCTTGTAAAATCTCCCGGTCCCATACTGCAGATAATCGGATGACCCGCACCCAGAACCCTGCTTACTTCCTCCTCATCTGCACTCAGCTCGCGGCATGTAACTCCCCAGTTCGACGAAGCCTCCCTCATAAACTGCCAGTATGTGTTATTTTCCTCGTCTAAATATCCCTGCTCCTCACTATAAGCAGCTACTGCAACCGGAGTAATTGTCTTATCTCCCGTAAGACCGGAAACTACCATCGACATACAGGTAGGCCCGCATCCGCTTACTGCCATAATACTTGTTCCATAAGATGCATATCCCCAGCGCTCATCCCACTGCAGAAGATGCGGGATCTTTCCTTTTACCAGCTCATCAATACTTTCGGCAGGAGGCGCATCCTTTTTTTCTTCATAATGCTCAACAAAATCTAATGTCTCTATATTTTTTGAAAGAAGCTCAATAACCTCATTGGGATAATTGCCTGCCTCCGCCTTTTCTCTCACACGATTCAGGCGCTCTCCGGCAGTTTCCTTATCCTCTTTTTCCTTCTCTTTTTTCTGTTCCTGTTTTTTATCTACTTTGGCCACCTCCTGACTCTTTTTGGACAAGAGACGTGAGGTACAGGAAATAATACCAATAACAATAATAATGATGATCAGCATCAAAACTGTAAGCTGTCTATATACCTGCTGGCGTCTTCTGCTGCTGCGGATACCCTTTTTTCGCCTTCTTCTTCTATATAAATCAGTACTATTTGTCATGTGTAAACACTCCTCATTAGAACCCTATTATACTATATCCCTCTATACATGTACAGCTTAATAAATCTTAAGATTCTATTATATATGTGCTTCCATTTTTTCCTCAAACCATTATATAATAAAAAAAGAATTATATAGATGTCAATATTTTACAGGAGGTTTCTTCATGAAGATTGTATTTTTAGATGCAAAAACCATTGGCGCTGATATTGATCTATCAGGCTTTGAAAAGCTGGGTGAGCTTTGTATATATCCATTCTCAACCCCTAACGAGGCCAGACTTCGTACTGCTGACGCCGATGTAATAATTACAAATAAGGTTCCCATCAACAGTTCCTCCATTGGAGATGCACAGAAACTAAGGCTTGTCTGTGTAACTGCAACCGGAACAAATAACCTGGATAAGGATTATCTGGCAGAGCATGGAATTGACTGGCAGAATGTTGCCGGTTATTCTACGGAATCTGTAACACAGCATACTTTTTCCATGCTGTTTTATTTGATGGAAAAGCTGCGGTATTACGACGATTATGTAAAGGAAGGCCGCTATACAAATGATACTGTATTTACTCATTTTGAAGAGGTCTTTCATGAGATCCGCGGACTTACCTGGGGAATCATCGGACTTGGCAGCATTGGGCGGCGCGTTGCTGCTATTGCCGAGGCATTCGGAGCACATGTTATCTATGCCTCAGCCTCTGGAAGTGCACCTCAGGAAGGATATACTCAAACAGATATGGATTCTCTTTACCGAAATTCCGATATTATATCTGTTCATGCTCCTCTGAACCAATATACAGAACGACTGATTGATGCTCATGCATTTCATAAAATGAAGAAAAACTGCATCTTCTTGAATCTGGGCAGAGGACCTATCATCGTTGAAGAGGATCTGGCTGAAGCTTTGACTAACGGCGAAATTGCCGCTGCCGGGCTGGATGTTCTCTGTGAGGAACCTATGAGTCCCGACAATCCTCTTCTCACCCTAAAGGACAGCCGGAAGCTTTTTATCACGCCTCATATTGCATGGGCCAGCGTTGAAGCCCGGACTAGATTGATGGAAATTGTTCTTCGGCAGGTTGAGGAATATTTTTATAGCTAGTACCAGACAAATCATATCAAATGGATTTTGTCGAATCGACCATATCAGACAGGTCTTGTCTAATAGACTGTGCCGGCGGATAGCAGCAGGCTGCTATCCGCACACCTCTGTTATAACCCGAAGGGCATTTCCATTCCATATTTTCTCAAGCTCTGCTTCACCTAATCCTTTTTTCTTTAATGCTTCCCAAAGCATCTCCATGCCTGACACATCTGGTATATCCATATGCTCCATACCGTCAAATCCATCAAAATCTGTGCCGATAACCGGAAATCCGATTCCTCCCTTTTGAATCATATGAAGAATATGAGCCGTCATCTCCTCAATACATGACTCCTTTTCCGTCCCAAGAAAATTCCCGTAAAAATTCAGTCCGGCAGCTCCACCTGATTCGGCCAGTCTGTGTATCATCTCATCACTCAAGTTCCTGGGATGGCTGCACAGTGCACGGCAGTTCGAATGAGAAGCTATTACTGGTCCTTTGGCATACCGCATAATATCCCGGAATGTGCCATCCGACGCATGTGATACATCCACGATGATTCCAAGCCTATTCATCTCCTCTACTGCCTCAATTCCAAAGGACTTAAGTCCCCGGCACATAATCTTCGTATCCCGGCTGCCGGGCCAGCCGATACAATTTTCATAATTCCACATAAGCGTTATAAGCCGGATTCCCTTATCGTAAAGTACACTGAGACGCTCCAGGTTTTGATTCAATATACCTCCTTCCTCTACCGTAAGAAACGCTGATATTTTTCCTTCGGATTTATTTTTCATAATATCCTCTCCGGAAAATGCGAAAGCTATATCCCCTGAAAAGATTCTAACCTGCTCTTCCATATAATCGATCATCTGCAGTACATGCGCATAGCAGCTTTCATAACCGTCTTCTTTACCGACATTTTTACCGCCTTCCGTCAGATAGTCCTCCAAATACGTAAAGCATGCGAAAAACTGAGCAAGCGTACCTCCTTTCTTCATATAAGGAATGCTGACGCTGCAGTCATTTTCCATAAGATTTCCCTGCTTTTTCAGATCTATCAGCTGCCAGAGCGTATCACAGTGCATATCTATTAAGTTCATATTTTTCTGCTCCTTATCATATCATTTAACAATATTATAATACTTACTGCGGGATATGTGCAAATATACACAGAATCTATCAGAGCTGCAGCTTTGACAGATTATTCCACAAAGCAAGAAATTCTGAAAAAGGAGGCTGCTATGAATCCCTTAATCGGCATCATAATCTGCGGTCTTATGAAAGACCGGCAATTTGTAACACAGCCATATATACAAGCCGTAGAAGACAGTGGAGCCGTTCCGGTTTTGATTCCCCGTATTGACGATTCCGTTCATTTTCCACGTTATTATTCTATATGTGACGGCTTTCTGTTCTGCGGCGGTGATGATATATCTCCCAGACTTTTCGGAGAGGATCTTGTGACCGATCGCGGACACACTGATGAAAAAACAGACCGGTTTCATCTGGATTTTATGAAATATGTGCTTTCTACTTCCCTCCCGCTCTTCTGCATCTGCCGGGGTATGCAGGTCCTGAACATTGCACTTGGTGGAAGTATCTACCAGGATATTTCTCTTAGAAACGGCAGCTCCCAGAATCATATGCAGATATCCGAAAACCGCAGCGACGTCTGCCACCGGGTTACATTCTCACAAAACAGTATGCTGTACAACATCTGTGGAAGCTATCTGGAGACAAACAGCTACCACCATCAGTGTATCAAAAGTGCCGGAAAAAACCTTAAAATTACCGGAGTGGCCGCCGACGGAATTCCAGAAGCACTTGAAAAAGAAGCACATTCTTTCTGTGTCGGCGTACAATGGCATCCAGAATGCATGTATCGTTCGTGCCGGGCTATGAGAGATCTCTTTTATGCTTTTACCGACCGGTCAAAAAGCGCAAAAAATATTACGGTTCCTATTCGTTTTTCATAAATTGTTCTGCGAATATTTTCTCCTTTTTCTACACATACTAATCACGAAAAAAATGGCAATAAAGGAGGAAAACCACATGTCTGAATTATCAGTATTAGACCTTCAGAATCTACGTCACCTAATCGGAGGCTATGACACAAACCACTGCAAAATGACAGACTACGCATCACAGGCAAAGGATCCTGAAATCAAGAAAATATTCCAGGATGCCGCTAACTCTGCAATGAAAAACAAACAGGACCTTATGAAATTCTTATAGGAGGGGAACAATTATGTTAGACGAAAAGACCATGGTAACCGACACCCTAAACGGCGTAAACGGCGAACTCACAAAATTCGGCGAGATGATTCCACAGACTGAAAACAAAGAATTAAAGCAATGCTTAAAACAGATCCGAAATGAGTGCGAAATGTCCCAGGAAAAAATCTACCAGGTAGCACGCGAAAAAAGCTACTATGTACCGGCAGCTAAGGCATCTGCACAGGAGATCAACCATGTTAAATCAGTTTTGACAGGAATAGCAAAATAGGGACAGGGCTTTTTTAATCTGGGACGGGGTAAAACGAGTTTTACCCCGTCCCCAATCTGTACAGCTCTGCGTAGAATCCATTTTTTCTCAAAAGCTCTTCATGATTCCCCTGCTCTATAATATCGCCGTCTTTCATGACAAGTATCAGGTCTGCATCCCGTATAGTGGAAAGACGGTGGGCAATAATAAAGCTTGTTCTTCCCCGCATCAAATTATCCATCGCCTTCTGTATCCGCACCTCCGTTCTAGTATCTACAGAGCTCGTAGCCTCGTCTAGTATCAGAATCCTGGGATCGGCAAGGATTGCTCTGGCAATCGTAAGAAGCTGCTTTTGACCCTGAGACACATTGCTGGCTTCTTCGTTCAGCTCCATATTATAACCGCCCGGAAGTGTCTGGACAAAACGGTGTACATATGCGGCTTTGGCTGCCTCTACTACCTCTTCATGCGTCGCATCAAGCTTCCCGTACCGAATATTGTCTTCAATACTTCCCTTAAAAAGCCAGGTATCCTGCAATACCATACCAAACATCTGCCTAAGCTCGCTCCGGTTAAAATCTCTGATATCATGCCCGTCTATCAGAACTGCTCCGCCATTCACGTCATAAAACCGCATCAGAAGCTTTACCATAGTAGTCTTTCCTGCCCCTGTCGGACCCACAATTGCGATCTTCTGGCCAGGCTCTATCTTTGCATTAAAATCGTGGATGATAATATGGTCCTCATGATAGCCGAACTGTACATGCTCAAACTCCACTCTTCCCTCCAGATTCGCTGCAGATACTGGCTGCCCGGCATATTGCTCCTCTTCCTTTTCCTCTAGAAATTCGAATACTCGCTCTGAGGCTGCAGCAGTAGACTGAAGCATATTAGCCACCTGGGCCGCCTGCTGGATTGGCTGCGTAAAGCTGCGCACGTACTGGGTAAAGGACTGTATATCACCTACTTCAATCGTCCGTTTTACTGCAAGATAACCACCCAAAATAACTACCGACACATATCCCAGATTACCTACAAACTGCATAATCGGCATCATCATTCCAGATAAAAACTGGGATTTCCACGCAGATTGATACAGGGTATCATTATCCTTATCAAATACGGCTATCACATCCTCTTCCTTATTAAATACCTTTACGATATTATGGCCGCCGTATACTTCTTCTACCTGTCCGTTCACATGTCCTAAATATTCCTGCTGATCCTTAAAATATCTTTGGGAATGCTTCACAATTATAGAAATCAATCCTACCGACACCGGCAAAATTAAAAGCGCAGTCACTGTCATAAGCGGACTAATGCTTAGCATCATCACAAGGACACCTACAATCGTTGCTGCTGATGTAATTACCTGCGTTGCGCTCTGATTCAGACTCTGGCTTAGTGTATCTACATCATTGGTAATACGCGACAGTATCTCTCCGTGCGTCATTTTATCGTAGTAATTCATCGGAAGCCGGTGGATTTTCTCGGATATTTCCTTTCTCATGCGGTATGTCATTTTCTGAGAAATACCTGTCATGATATACCCCTGGATAAAGGAAAACAGTGCACTGCACAGATACAGACATAACAAACCCGTCAATATCCCTGCAATCTTTTCAAAATCAATTCCGGACCCTCCGGTGACCTTTCTTACGAGCCCGTTAAAGACCTCCGTCGTAGCTTTCCCCAGTATCTTAGGCCCCACGATATTGAATATAGTACTCCCTGCCGCAAAAATAACGACCAAAAGGATTGACAGCTTGTAGCTTCCAAGATATGTCATAAGTTTTCTCATGGTTCCTTTAAAATCCTTTGCCTTTTCTCCCGGCACTCCAGGTCCGTGTCCCGGACCCCCATGTCCTCTCGGCATATTACTCCACCTCCTTCATAGCTTCTTCAAGCTCCTTCTCAGACATCTGAGATGCAGCAATCTGATAGTAGGCATCACAATTTTTCAAAAGCTCCTTATGGGTGCCCATACCGGCCACCTTTCCGTCATCCAGTACAATAATCTGCTCTGCATGGAGAATCGTACTGACACGCTGGGCGACTATCAATACTGCTGCCTCCTTTGTATTTTCCTTCAGTGCATTTCTAAGTGAAACATCCGTTTTATAATCAAGAGCAGAAAAACTGTCATCAAATATATAAATATCCGGATGCTTAGCAACTGCCCTGGCGATGGAAAGCCTCTGCTTCTGTCCGCCCGACACATTTGCTCCGCCTTGTGCAACCGGGCTTTCATACCCTTTCTTTTTGTCTAAAATAAACTCCTCTGCCTGGGCAATTTGGGCAGCTTCCTTCATCTCTTCCTCCGTACCTTTTGGATTTCCATACATAATATTCGAAGCAATCGTTCCGGAAAACAATACTCCTTTTTGCGGAACATACCCCAGTTTTTCTCTCAAATCATGCTGCGGAATATCCCGGATGTCCACGCCGTCTACCGTAATACTTCCCTCCGTCACATCATAAAATCTGGGAATTAAATTGATAAGCGTAGACTTTCCGCTTCCGGTCCCTCCCACAAACGCTGTCGTCTGTCCCGGCTTCGCAGTAAAGGAAATATCGTGGAGAACGTCTTCCTCTGCTCCTGGATAACGGAAAGATACATTGTGAAAACATACCTCTCCCTTTCCGTCTTCCGGAAGCTGCTTTCTATCCTGCGCATCACGAATCAAAGTTTCGCTCTTTAATATCTCATCTACTCTGTCCGCGGAAACTGCCGCCCTCGGAAGCATGACCGAAATCATGCAGATCATCAGGAAGGACATAATTATCTGCATTGTATACTGAATAAATGCCATCATATCTCCTACCTGCATAGCACCCTCATTGACACCATGGCCTCCTACCCAGATAATCAGTACAGTAATCCCGTTCATAATAAGCATCATGGCCGGCATCATAAAAGTCATAGCACGGTTGACAAATAAATTTGTCTTCATAAGGTCCCGGTTTGCCTCATCAAAACGTTCTTCTTCATATTTTTCTGTACTGAATGCCCGTATAACCGATAACCCTGTGAGAATCTCGCGGCTTACCAGATTCAGCCGGTCCACCAAGCTTTGTACTACCTTAAATTTCGGCATCACTACAAAGAATAAAAATCCAACCACGATCAAGATCAATACAACACCCAGCGCAATAATCCAGGACATATCCACATTGGTGTGAAAAACTCTCCATACTCCTCCGACTGCCATAATCGGCGCATAAAGCACCATACGCAGAATCATCACGGTCAGAAGCTGAATCTGCTGAATATCATTTGTACTCCGTGTGATCAGAGAGGCCGTAGAAAATTTATCAAACTCTGCATTAGAAAAACCTACCACCTTTCGGAAAACATTTCTCCGAAGCCCTCGGCCGATTCCGGCACCCACCCTAGAAGCTAAAAATCCAACCAGGATGCTTGCCGCCATGCCAAGGGCTGCAAGCCCCAGCATCGCGGCACCTGTCCTGACAATGTAAGCAGAACTAAGCTTATCAGTATCTATCCCAACCTTCTCATAAGCATTTTTTATAAATACAGATGCAGATTGTTCCATAATGGAATCCGGCACAGAATCCAGCTTTTCTATAATCCCGGAAATAACTTCTGTCCTCTGTACATCCGGCATCATACTCAGAAGGTCATAAACTGACTGTTCTTCTATACCCGGCATCCGCTCCCCCATCTCAGAAAGCTGCTTTCTTATCTCCTCTGCCATACCACTTTCCGAATCAAAGCCGGACACAAGCATCATCGGCTTTTCCAGTACTTCAGCCAGCTCCTCCAAACTTCCACTCTCCTCTTTCACCGATTTTTTTAAGGAAAAGATTGATCCGTTATAGTCCACTGAATATCCATCTGTGTGAGATTCCCCCTTCTCAAATGCTTCTTGAACCACACGCTTTTCATCATCAGAAACAAATAGTAGTAAATGCTCAAGGTCCTCCTCTGCTAAAGACTCCGGTACCGTCTCATCAATTCCGTTCTGCTGTATTCCCACATTTACGATATCTGAAGTATAGGTTGGCAGAGACAGATCACAATAAGCCTGCAGCATCAGTACACAAATAATTACAGCTACTGAACCTCCATATGGTCTCAGAAATCGGAATAATTTCCTCATATTCAAAATACCTCCTTTTCTCCTGCTATAATATATCCTCGCCAAACTGCGGATGTACCTTCCTCATAACCGAATGAAAATCCATACCCTCAAATTCCGTACCAGACATAAGATTTTTCCTCATCTCCAGAAAAAGCCTCCGCATAAACAGCCTTTCCTCATAAGAAATTCCCTGATAAAGCAGCTCTTCCATCTCCTCCATAATATTGTAAAGCTCCTCGGCGTATTCGCTTCCCTTATCAGACAGACGGACCCTGATGATACGCTGGTCCCTGGAATCTGTTTCCTTCAATATATAACCCTGACCGTCTAATTTCTTCAGAGCGACCGTCATGGACGGCGGCGTAATTCCCATCTTTTTCGCAAGCTCTTTCTGCGAAAGCCTGCCCTCACACCGTAATATCATAAGGATTCCCGCCTGACCGGGCTTCATACCCAGACGCTCCATCCTTCTTGCTGCCTGATAGCCAGATAAATGCAGCAGCTGATGCAGCAGGATAAAAACAGGTGTGTCCTCTGTCAGTTTCATATTATTCCCTCCAGTATAAAACAAATACAATTGATTAGAAATCTAATCGTTATATTAGTCAATTTTCCTAAATATGTCAATTATTTTTATATTTATTTAAGATTTTATGGGGATATTTAATAGAAAATAATTAGATTTTGTATTAATAAAGAGAGTTGGGGGGGGGGGGGTGGGGGTTTTAAAAAAAAACCCCCCCCCGGGATAAAAAAGGAGCGAAACGAGGGGGTGGTTTTTTTTTTTTATTATTATGGTGGCGAATGGGGCGGCGGCCAAAAGGTGGG
>CAMNTM010000004.1 GCA_946558465.1 uncultured Lachnospiraceae bacterium | reverse complement strand
CGGGTATGATGGTGGTAGGGATATACGCACCGGAAACAAAGGTCAGGGGCATCATTATCATGGAGCTGAGGGTTTGAAAGGCGGGGGAGTTCCGTGAAACCGTAGCCAAAAACAGGCCGATAGTGCTGAATGTCATAGCGGAAACCAACATGACCACAGCCAGAGACAGGATTTGCAGGACACTCACCCGCAGTCCAAGCACAATGCCGCAGATCATAGTAACGACGCCTTGCAGCGTGGCGATTACTGCCCCCGACAGAATGTGCCCCATGGAAATCTGTGTCCGCGCAATAGGTGCAACTAAAACTTCTTTCATATAGCCGCTGGAAATGTCGGACAGGATATCGGAGGAATTATTTACGCTAACCTGAAACACGCTCATGATGATCACGCCGGAAATTAGATAAGGCATGGGTGCGTCAAGGCCGCTCATGGAGGATTTCATCAGAAACGAAAACATCACCAGCATAAACATGGACATAAAGAGCGATCCAAATACCCGTCCCTTACTCCTGACATAATTTAGTAAATTTCTTTGTACAATTGCTGTAATTGGGTTCATTCTCGAATCTCCTTTCCCGTAATCGCAAGGAACACTTCGTTCAGCGTTCCGTTCTTTACTTCAAAATCTGTAATTTCGCCCCTGTGCGTGGATAAAATTTCCAATGCATCAGGTGCTTTCTTTGTATGGAAAATCAGTTTGTTCCCATCTTTCCGATAAGAAACCTCCCGTTCATTCAATGTGGATTCCAACGGTTCAGTCAGGGTGCATACAACATCGACCTCCGTGCCTGTATATTGGTGTTTTAAGTTCATCGGTGTATCTTGGGCAACGATTTTTCCGTGATCCATAATGACGACTTTTGAACAGACCTCCGCCTCGTCCATGTAGTGGGTGGTAAGAAAGATTGTCATATTTTTCTGCTTTTGGAGCCGCTGGATATATTCCCACACGTTGGCTCTGGTCTGTGGATCCAGACCTGTTGTGGGTTCGTCCAGAAATAAAACCTTGGGGTTGTGTACCAGCCCTCTTGCGATCTCCGCCCGCCGTTTCATGCCGCCGGACAGACTGCCTACCGCTGCTCGTTTCCATTCCGTAAGCTCCACCAAATCAAGAGCAAAGTTGACGCGTTCCCGTACTTCGCTTTTCGGCACCTTGTAGAAGCTGCAATGGTATTTCAGGTTTTCTTCCACGGTCATTTGAGCGTCGAGCGTAGAATCCTGAAAGACAATCCCGATGTCCTTGCGCACTAAACTTCGTTCTTCACAGACATCATGACCGTTGATTGTCAGAGTGCCCGCCGTTTTGTCAAGGATCGTACACAGGGTATTGATTGTCGTGCTTTTACCTGCGCCGTTGGGGCCTAGAAAAGCAAAAATACTGCCTTCGTCTACGGTGAAAGAAATATCCTCCACCGCTGTAAAATCCCCGTACTTTTTAGAGAAATGCTCTACTTGTATAATTGGGTTCATGTTGTTACCTCCTAAATAAAAAATGAAATCCTATGCGAATTGCTCGCATAGGACTTATCCCTATAGTAATCTATAGCGCCTCAGCTATTTTATTGTTCGATCCTGTGTTTTACAAAGATTATCACCTCCAAATATCGCCCAACTCAATCAGTCTGGCTTGTATGTGGACATACGCTTTTGCATCCTCTTCTCCTAAAGCCTCCAGCATTTTTGCCACCGAATGAATCATTCCAGTTCGGCGCTCTTGGGCCAAGGATATACCTTTTTCCGTCAGGCAAACAATGATCTGTCGGCTGTCTGAAGGGTCAGGGGTTCGTGTAATCATATCCTGTCCCTCTAAAGATTTCAGTATGGCTGCGATTCTCGCCGTGGTCAGCATAAGCGCCTTACTCATATCTTTAGGATATGCCTGGTTTCCGTTTGCCGCCAAATAATTTAACGCTAAAACCTCTCCCCTTGCAATTCGGGACATGGTTCGCTCCATCTTAATTTGCGGTGCAGAGGCGCGCAAATCAATAAGTTGTATCGCCAATTCAGTGTAGTCCATGTGTTATTGTACCTTTCATAATTACTAACTCTATTAGGTAATGTAACACGGATTTTTGACGTTGTCAATGGGTTAGAAAAATTTCATCGAAAATTTTCAATGTGTTTCGGATTTGATTGCTGGCTTTGAGCTGTTCTGTCACGCCCTCACACTCTGTTATATGCATAACCAACCGAGAGAACATTTCCTCTGCCTATTCGTTTTTGTTATATAAAAAATAAAAAAATACTTGAAATACCTTTAAAAGTGTTTTACAATGGTTTCAAGTGGTAGAAAGTGGTGAAAAGTGGTTTTAAGTGGTAGAAAAGGGTGAACAATATGTTGAAGGGGGAGTACAGTCATAATATTGATGCCAAAGGCAGACTAATCATTCCGGCAAAGTTTCGTGACGATTTAGGGGAGCATTTCGTCATAACAAAAGGAATGGAGAACTGCCTGTATGTATACCCGGAGATAGAATGGAGTGCCTTTGAAGAGAAACTTAACGCTTTACCTACAACCACAGATAAAAAAGCCCGTGCTTTTGCGTATTTCTTTCAGGGAAGTGCGACAGATGGGGATCTGGACAAGCAGGGCAGGACACTAATCCCTTCTGTTCTCAGGACCTATGCAGGACTGGATAAGGAAGTCGTGTTTATCGGTATGGGGAAGCGTGCCGAGATATGGGACAAGGCAAGATGGGACGAGAAGAATGCTGAAGTGGAGCTTAATATTGAGGATATTGCATCTGATATGGAAGCAAGTGGATTCAGTATCTAGAGGGAGAAGATATGGAATTCAGACACGAGTCAGTATTGCTTAAAGAAACAGTTGATGGATTGATGATTAAGCCGGACGGTACTTATGTAGACGGTACGCTCGGCGGAGGCGGACACAGCTTAGAGGTGTGCAGGCGTCTCGGCAGTAAGGGGAGTATTATAGGAATAGATCAGGATGCGGCAGCGATTGAGGCTGCAGGTATTCGATTAAAAGACTTCAAGGAGAAGGTCATAGTAGTAAGAAGCAACTACTGCGGTATGAAGTCAAAGCTTCATGAGCTTGGCATTGACAAGGTCGATGGGATCATGCTTGATCTGGGCGTATCATCTTATCAGCTCGATACGGCAGAGCGGGGATTCTCCTATCGCGAAGATGCACCTCTGGATATGCGGATGGATACACGTCAGAAGATGACAGCCAGAGACATCGTTAATGGGTACAGCGAGACAGAGCTTTACCGCGTGATTCGTGATTACGGTGAGGATAAGTTTGCGAAAAACATTGCAAAGCATATTGTGCTGGCACGCGGGAAGGAGCCTGTAGACACAACGGGAAAGCTGGCAGAGATTATAAAAGGGGCCATTCCCATGAAGTATCAGAAGAAGTCCGGACATCCGGCAAAACGAACCTTTCAGGCGATCCGGATCGAGCTGAACCGGGAGCTTGAGGTGCTTAGAGATTCGCTTGATGATATGATTGAGCTTTTAAATCCACAAGGAAGGCTGTGTATTATAACCTTTCATTCACTGGAGGACAGAATTGTAAAAGGTGCTTTCAGGCGGGCTGAAAATCCATGTACATGTCCGCCGGATTTTCCGGTATGCGTATGCGGAAATGTTTCGAAGGGGAGAATCGTGACAAAGAAGCCTATACTGCCGGGTAAAGAAGAGCAGGAAAAGAACAGCCGATCTAAGAGTGCGAAGCTTAGAATATTTGAGCGGACCGCAAGGTGACGAGGGAGATATTTAATATTTTATAAATTATGAAGGGGGGAGTACTATGCAGGCAGGAACAGCACGAAGAAGCAGACAACCACATAACAGAACACAGGGGCAGATGTATGTATATGGAAATGTAGCGGCCAAGCCTGTATATGCTCCCGGAAAAGAGCAGAAGAGGCGGGAAGAGGAGCCAAAAAGAAAACATAAGACAAGCAGTCAGGTAAGAAAAAACCGGAGACAGGCTATGCGCATGAATCCGGGATATGTATTGTTTCTGACAACGGCAGCGGTGCTCGCACTGGTTGTCTGTGTACATTATGTAAAGCTTCAATCTAAGATCACAAGCCATTCGGAAAATATTACTGTACTGCAGGAGGAACTGGCGGATATGCGGGAAGAAAATAATACCCGTTATAATTCCGTGATGGATTCTGTAAATCTGGAGGAAGTACGTGAGAGAGCCCAGGAAGTATTGGGAATGGTGTATGCTTCGTCAGAACAGGTAATTGAATATACAAGTCCTTCCTCGGATTATGTAAAACAATACGAATCTATACCTGAGGATGGTGTTTTGGCGGATTCAAAGAGGGAATAAAAGAACAGCCATATAGATTAGGGGTGTAATATGTCAAGAAAATCGAAGAAAAAATTCAAAAGAAAATTTTCTAAGCTAATGCAGAAAAAGTTGGTATTGCTCTTCGTGGGGATTATACTGGCTTTTGCTGTTTTAGCTGGACGGATTACATATATTAATGCGGCAGAAGGGGACAGGTATTCGAAGCAGGTGCTGGATCAGCAGCAGTACGGAAGCAGAATCATTCCTTTTAAACGGGGAGATATTGTAGACCGCAATGGTACAAAGCTTGCGACCAGCCAGAGAGTTTATAATGTAATATTGGATATTAAGGTTATGACCAGTGACGAGGATTATATACAGCCGACGATTAAAGTATTGGGTGAATGCTTTGGAATCGAGGAAGCAGATATCCGAAGCCTCATGGAGGAAACCCCGGAGAGTCGTTACTCTATTCTTCTTAAAGGAATCAGCTATGAAAAGGCAAAGGAGTTTGAAGCTATTGATGCAGATAATAAAAATTATCCTAATGTGAAAGGAATCTGGCTGGAGGAGGATTATGTGCGGATGTATCCTTACAATGCACTGGCCAGCGATGTAATCGGTTTTACAGTCAACGGAAATGTGGGAAGCAACGGAATTGAAGCGGCTTATAATCTGATTTTGAATGGAACGGACGGTCGGGAGTACGGCTACTTGGACGACAGCTCTGTTTATGAAAAGACTGTTAAGGAGCCAAGTAACGGGAATACAGTTGTAACGACGATTGATCTGCAGGTACAGAGTATTGTGGAAAAACATATTCTGGCCTTTAACGAGGAGCATAAAAATGAAGCAAGACCGGGAGAGGGAAGTGTAAACACGGGCGTAATCGTTATGAATCCGCAGAATGGAGAGATTCTTGCAGAAGCTTCCTATCCGAATTACGATTTGAATAATCCAAGAGATCTGAGCGCTTATTATTCAGAGGAGACGCTGGCGGCGATGACAGATGAAGAGAGGCTTAACACATTGAACTCTCTATGGAATAATTACTGTGTGAGTGATACGTATGAGCCGGGCTCTACAATGAAACCATTTTCTATTTCTGCCGGATTGGAGTTAGGAAAGCTTACGGGAGATGAGAGCTATACCTGCGGCGGAATGCTTCATGTGGGAGACCATGATATTCACTGTAATAATCGAGATGGACACGGTACACAAACTCTTAAGAGGGTTATGGAAAATTCCTGCAATGTGGCGCTTATGCAGATTGGAGAGCAGATTGGAGCAGAGGACTTCGTACGTTATCAGCATATTTTCGGATTTGGGCAGTCTACGGGTATTGATCTTCCGGGAGAAGCAACGGCAGAAAATCTTCTATATACAGCAGATACTATGGACCCGGCAAGTCTTGCGACGAACGCTTTCGGACAGAATTTTAATGTGACTATGACGCAGCTTGCAGCATCATTTTGTTCAATTGTAAACGGAGGAAGCTACTATAAGCCTCATGTGGTAAAGCAGATTCAGGATGAAAACGGTAATGTTGTCGAAAATAAGGATCCTGTATTGATTAAAAGAACAATTTCTAAAGAAACAAGTGATATTGTGAAGGATTATATGCTGGGTGTAGTAACAGAGGGTACGGGTTCGAGTGCAGCAGTAGAAGGATATGATGTAGGCGGAAAAACAGGAACTGCGGAGCGTCTTCCGCGTAATAATGGCGAGTATGTACTATCCTTTATCGGCTATGCACCCCAGGAAAATCCGGAAGTAGTTGTCTATGTAGTGATTGACAGGGTAAATGCAGCGGACCAGTCCTATGGAAGATATGCACCAGGACTTGCAGCGGACATTATGAAAGAGATTTTCCCATATCTCGGAATTACAAGGTCCGAAGAATCATCAGAGTAAGAAAAAAAGAATAACCTCGAGGAAGCCATAATAAATTATAAAAAAGCTTTTTCGAGGTTTTTGTATATGAAAAATAAAACATATAATAAAAAGAAAATTTTGGTTGTATTTCTGTGTGCTGCTGCAGTAATACTGGGACTGGCGGGAAGACTTGTATATCTGATGCTTTTTGATGCAGAATATTATCAAGAAAAGGCAAAGGCGCTGCATGAAAGGGAGAGAGAGATAAAAGCGGCAAGGGGAGAAATTATAGACATTAATGGGACTGTGCTTGCAACGAATAAAACGGTATGCACAATTTCCGTTATCCACAGTCAGATTAAGGAGCCTGAAAAGGTTATACAAGAGCTTTCGACTGCCCTTGAAATGGACGAGAACACTGTGCGCAAAAAGGTGGAGAAAGTGTCTTCAATGGAAAGAGTGAAAACAAATGTGGATAAAGAGACTGGAGATGCGATACGCAATCTTGAACTGGACGGAGTGAAGGTAGACGAGGATTTTAAACGCTATTATCCCTATAATGAGTTGGCTTCGAAGGTGCTCGGATTTACAGGAGGAGACAACCAAGGAATCATCGGTCTGGAGGTAAAATACGAAGAATATCTAAAAGGAAAAAATGGTACAATTCTTACGACCACGGATGCAAGAGGAATTGAGTTAGATGCGGTTGCGGAAGGAAGAATCGAACCTGTAAGCGGCAACACGCTGCAGATAAGTTTGGATTATAATATTCAGATGTATGCACAGCAGATGGCAGAGAAGGTTATGGAGGAAAAGCAGGCCGACAAAGTTGCTATTCTCCTTATGAACCCGCAGAACGGAGAGATTCTTGCGATGGTTAATGTGCCCGAATTCAATCTAAATGAACCGTTTACTCTGAACACAGACGTGGATGAAAACAGTTTGTCTGCTGATGAAAAACAGGATGCTTTGAATCAAATGTGGCGGAATGGCTGTATCAACGACACCTATGAACCGGGGTCTACCTTTAAGATTATTACGGCATCGGCCTGTTTGGAGGAGGGAGTTGTGTCTTTGTCAGATCAGTTCAGCTGTCCGGGCTATCGAATGGTGGAGGATAGAAAAATCCGATGTCATAAGGTGGGGGGACACGGAGGAGAAACCTTTGTTCAAGGAATCCAGAATTCCTGCAATCCGGTATTTATTGAGATAGGTTTAAGACTTGGTGTGGAAAAATTTTGTGATTATTTTGAACAGTTTGGACTTATGGGAATGACCAGTGTAGATCTTCCGGGAGAAGCCTCGACAATCATGCATAAGGAAGAAAATATCGGGCAGGTAGAGCTTGCAACAATGAGCTTCGGCCAGTCATTCCAGGTGACACCAATTCAGATGGCGGCTACGGTGAGCTCTCTCGTTAATGGAGGAAAACGAGTAACACCCCATTTTGGTGTACGTGTTCTAAACGAGGAAGGAAAAGAGACAGAAAAGTTTACCTATGATGACGGACGACGTGTAATTTCTGAAAAAACCTCTGAAACCATGCAGATGCTTTTGGAGAGTGTGGTTTCTGAAGGGTCTGGAAAAAATGCGTATGTAGAAGGATACCATATCGGAGGAAAAACTGCTACCTCTCAGACTCTCCCGCGCAGCGCCAATAAATATATCTCCTCCTTTATCGGCTTTGCACCGGCAGATAATCCTCAGATATTAGGAATGTGTGTTATTTATAATCCTAAGGGAGTGTATTATGGAGGAACTATAGCGGCTCCGGTAGTCGGCAATATTTTTGAAAATATATTCCCCTATCTTGGCATTGAAAAAGACTGAAAAGTAGGGTATACTAATATATTGTGATATTGAAGAAATAAACATAGGATTTTCGTTATTAACAAAAGAAATCAAGAGGTGGATTATGGATTATACAATATTTATGCCGGTATTAATTGCGTTTATATTAAGTGTTGTCATGGGACCGGTCATTATTCCGATACTCAGAAAACTTAAGATGGGCCAGACGGAGCGTGAGGAAGGGGTGCAGTCTCATCTTAAAAAGGCCGGTACGCCTACGATGGGTGGTGTGATTATCCTTCTTAGCGTAGTCGTGACGTCTGTTTTCTATATAAGAAACTATCCGAAGATTATTCCTATTTTATTTGTGACGCTTGGCTTTGGCCTGATAGGATTTCTGGATGACTATCTGAAGGTAGTGATGAAGCGCTCTGACGGTCTGTTTCCAAAGCAGAAAATGGCGCTTCAGATTATAGTGACGGCAGTATTTGCATTTTATCTGATTCGTTTTACCGACGTGCCGCTTGCTATGCTGATTCCGTTTACCGGCGGTAAATATCTGGATATCGGGTGGTTTGCGGTTCCGCTTATGTTTATTGCAGTAATTGGTACAGTAAACGGGGTAAATTTTACAGACGGCCTCGACGGCCTGGCTTCCAGCGTTACAGTTTTGGTTGCTACATTTTTTACGGTAGTAGCTGTCGGCACCAAAAGCGGGATTGAGCCTGCTACCTGTGCAGTTGTGGGAGCACTTCTCGGTTTTCTTTTGTTTAATGTATATCCGGCCAGTGTGTTTATGGGTGATACAGGATCATTGGCGCTGGGTGGTTTTGTGGCGTCTACTGCATATATGCTGCAGATGCCGGTATTTATTTTGATTGTCGGGTTAATCTATCTGGTAGAAGTATTATCTGTTATGATACAGGTTGCTTATTTTAAAAAGACCGGCGGAAAAAGAATTTTTAAGATGGCGCCGATTCATCACCATTTTGAATTGTGCGGCTGGTCAGAGACAAGAGTAGTTGCCGTATTTTCTATTGTAACTGCGATTCTTTGTCTGATTTCGCTGATGGCAATGTAAGAGGTGCAGGAGGAGATTATGAAAGTATCAGGGAAGAAGGTTCTCGTATTTGGTTCTGGAATCAGCGGGATCAGTGCGGTGAAGCTTTTGGAAGAACAAAAGACAGAGGTCATTCTTTATGACGGAAATGAAAAGCTTAAACAAGAAGAGGTTAGAAATAAGCTCGGAAATCATTCCAAAGCAGAGATTTTGCTGGGAAGGCTTCCGGAGGAACTCTTAGATAGGCTTGAACTGGTGGTTTTAAGTCCCGGAGTGCCCACAGATCTTCCGGTGCTGCAGAAAATACGGGAGAAAAATATTCCGGTTATCGGTGAAGTGGAGCTTGCCTATGAGTATGGAAAAGGCGATGTGCTGGCTGTCACGGGAACCAACGGTAAGACAACGACAACGACACTTCTCGGTGAAATTATGAAAAGATATCAGAAAGACGTATTTGTCGTAGGTAATATAGGAAATCCTTATACAGCTGCGGCGGAACAGATGACGGAGCACTCTGTTGCAATAGCGGAGATGAGCAGCTTTCAGCTGGAAAGTATCGTGACCTTTAGGCCGAATGTGAGTGCCATATTGAATTATACGCCGGATCATCTGAATCGTCATCATACGATGGAGGCATATATTGCTGCGAAGGAGAATATAGCCCGTAATCAGACGGAGAAGGATTATTGTATCCTGAACTATGAGGATGCAGTTATGCGGGAGTTTGGAAAGAAACTTGCGTGTCAGGTTCTATATTTCAGCAGCCAGCGTAAACTAGATAGAGGAATCTATCTGGAAGGCAAAGATATTATATATAAAAATCCGGATGAGATAGTTGTATGCAGTACATCGGAGCTTCAGATTCTGGGTGTTCATAACTATGAAAATGTTATGGCTGCGGTATGTATGGCTGCAGTGTACGGTGTTCCTATGGAGATAATCTGTGAAGCTGTAAAGAACTTTAAGGGTGTGGAGCACCGGATTGAATATGTGGCGGAGAAAAACGGAACGGTATACTATAATGATTCAAAGGGTACGAATCCAGATGCGGCAATTAAGGCGGTTCAGGCTATGAATCGTCCGACAATATTGATTGGCGGAGGTTATGACAAAAATTCTGAATATACGGAATGGATTCATAGCTTTGACGGTAAGGTAAAAAAGCTGATTCTTGTAGGAGCAACAAAGAAAAAGATTGCGGCTGATGCAGAAAAATGCGGCTTTAAGGATTATGTATTTACAGATACATTTGAGGAGGCTGTCTTAAAGGCGGCACAGCTTGCCGGACCGGGCGATGCCGTTCTTTTATCACCGGCGTGTGCAAGCTGGGATATGTTTCCGAATTATGAGGTACGTGGAGAGAAGTTTAAAGAAATTGTAAATTCCTTATAAGGAGTGCATGAGGCTTTGATGCGAGAGGAAAAGGGAAAGTATGATTATACACTTCTTGCTGCGTTGTTTTTACTGGTGATTGCGGGACTGGTAATTCTCTACAGCACGAGTGCTTATAATGGAGAAGTTAAGTTCCAGGATTCATTTTACTATCTGAAAAAGCAGGCGTTTGCCACAGGATTAGGAATTGCCTGTATGTTTTTTGTTGCAGGTATGGATTATCATATGTGGAAGCACGCAGCTTTTTTGGGATATTTGATTGCAATCCTTTTGTCCCTTGCGGTAATTTTCGTAGGGCAGGAGTACAACGGGTCCAAAAGATGGCTGTCTTTGGGCCCTTTTTCATTCCAGCCGTCAGAGTTCTCAAAGGTAGCAGTGATTCTGTTTCTGGCGGTTGTTGTTACAAAGAATGTAAAAGATATGGGGAAGATGCGGACACTTATAAAGGTTATGGTGATGATTCTTCCGATAGTAGGACTAGTAGGGGCAAGTAATCTAAGTACTGCAATTATTATTCTGGGCATCGGCGTTATACTGGTGTTTGTGGCCAGTCCGAAATATGGGCAGTTTCTTGTAATGGGTGCTTTAGGTGTGGGATTTATGGCGGTGTTTCTTGCTCTGGAAAGCTATCGGCTTGAGCGGCTGGAAATCTGGCGTAATCCTGAGGCTTACGAAAAAGGCTATCAGACCATTCAGGGGCTCTATGCCATCGGGTCGGGAGGACTCTTTGGAAGAGGCCTGGGCAAAAGCGTTCAGAAGCTTGGATTTGTTCCGGAGGCACAGAACGACATGATATTTTCCATCATCTGTGAAGAGCTGGGCCTGATAGGTGCCGGATTTATTCTGATTTTGTTTTTAGTTTTAATCTGGCGTTTCTTCGTTATTGCCACCCGTGCCCAGGATCTTTTTGGTGCGCTTATAGCTGCGGGCGCAATGGCACACATGATTATACAAGTGATTTTAAATATTGCCGTTGTCACGAATACTATACCTAATACGGGAATTACGCTCCCGTTTGTCAGCTACGGAGGCACCTCCGTTGTCTTTCTCCTTATAGAAATGGGACTTGTCCTAAGTGTATCAAAGATGATACAATGAACGCATAGCGGCGAACGCAGAGGGAACGAAAGTTTGTGGAGAGGGCGTTCGCCGCTATGACCGGGAATCCAGCCCAAGAAATGAGGTTCGCTGTTTTCTTCCGGTTTGGAACTCTCAGTCACTAAGTCTGCCTCTTGTTCCGCAAGCGGGCAGCTCACAGAGATTTCCGCTATTTATAGAAGCTTTTATTTCACTATACCTTCCCAGGAGATTACTCAAATGACAAAACGACGTCAAAAAGACTATTATAACAACGATCCAAACTACAATACCTATGACCCCGATTACGATTCCAGCTGTGATACCCCTTCCCGCCGGAGGAAAAAAAAGACTCACAGGCTGTATGCGTTTGTCGTGTTGGTTTTGGGACTGGTTATTTTGTCTTTGGCTGTTGTTCTTTTATTTTATATCCAGAGAATTGAAGTTGTCGGAAATGAATACAGCAGCGACAGAGATATTATAAAGACAGTTCAAAATGATAAGTATTCTGTGAATAGTCTTTACGTTTACGGCAAATATGCGCTTGGATATGGCGAAACTCTTCCGTGTCTGGAAGAGCTGAAGATAGGATTTAGTCTGCCTTGGGTTTTGAGAGTAGAAGTAAAAGAAAAGCAGATTATCGGATTCTTTTATTCCGGTGATCAGGAGTATGCGTATTTTGACAAGGACGGCTTAATTGTGAAAAAGGACAGTACTTACATTGAGGGAGTACCTTATGTAGAAGGTATTGGAGTAGAGGATATCAAGCTGTATGAGCTAATCAAGAGTGAAAAGTCAAAGATATTCAAGGAAATTTTGGAGGCGTCTCAGGAGCTGAAAAAATATGAGCTGGAGACAGAAAAAATTGTGTGTGAAAAAGATAGGATTTTTCTGTATATTGGACAAATACGTGTGAGCTTGGGAAATAATGTGACATCAGAAAAAATTGCGCAGATAACACCAATTATCGAAAAGCTGGAAGGTAAGACAGGGACGCTGCATTTGGAGAATTATTCGGAGGGAAGAGAGACGATTACTTTTGATATAGAAGAAATTTCACAAGAAAATTAAGAAAAATCATAGAATTCTATTGATATTTTGGACAAAAGTCTATATTATATTGTATATATGGCATAGTGTAGATTCATACATTCGCCGATACATGGGATGTATTGACATAATAAGGATAACAAAGGAGGAAAAACCCTTGCTAGAAATTAAAACCAATGAATCAGAAGCGGCGGCAAAAATACTTGTTGTAGGAGTCGGCGGCGGCGGTAACAATGCCGTAAACAGAATGATTGACGAGCAGATTGCCGGTGTGGAGTTTATAGCAATTAATACAGATAAGCAGGCACTTCAATTAAGTAAAGCCCCGACACTTATGCAGATAGGGGATAAGATTACAAAAGGACTGGGTGCGGGAGCACGGCCGGAGATTGGAGAGAAGGCGGCAGAAGAGAGTGCGGAAGAGATTTCGGCAGCACTTAAGGGTGCAGATATGGTGTTTGTAACCTGCGGTATGGGCGGCGGAACAGGAACAGGAGCGACACCGGTGGTTGCGCGAATTGCGAAAGAATTGGGAGCACTGACAGTAGGTGTTGTTACAAAGCCGTTTCGTTTCGAATCTAAGACTCGTATGAATAATGCCCTCAGCGGGATTGAGAAGCTGAAAGAGAGTGTGGATACTTTAATCGTCATTCCAAATGATAAGCTTCTTGAGGTTGTTGACAGACGTACAACAATGCCGGAGGCTCTTAAGAAGGCGGATGAAGTTCTGCAGCAGGGTATTCAAGGTATTACAGATTTAATTAATGTACCGTCACTGATTAATCTTGACTTTGCGGATGTACAGACGGTTATGACGGATAAAGGAATTGCACATATTGGAATTGGACAGGGCCGTGGTGATGATAAGGCACTTGAGGCTGTTAAGCAGGCAGTTGCAAGTCCTCTTCTTGAGACTACGATTGCAGGTGCATCTCATGTTATTATCAATGTATCCGGTGATATTACACTTATGGATGCGTCGGATGCAGCAGAGTATGTACAGGAGCTGGCGGGTGAGGAAGCGAATATTATCTTCGGTGCTATGTATGATGATTCCAGAACTGATGAGGCTACGATTACGGTAATTGCAACTGGTCTTCACAATATGGGCGGAAGTGCATCCAAATTAAAATCCAGGCTGGATGGACAGCGGACCGTTCCGGGACAAGCTGTAGGAGCGGGCTATAAGCGGCCGGGTGCAGCGGCCAGAACACCGCTTCAGACACCGACTCTTGACATTATGACAGGAGGTGCAGGACAGGGAAGAGCAGCAGGCGGTACTGCGCCGACGCTGGAGACGCCGAAGGCTCCAGCAAGCAAGGTAAAGGAGCAGTCTATTAAGATTCCGGATTTTTTCAGAAAATAAATAAGAATCAGATCTAACGGGCAGGAGCATGTGTCTCCTGCCCGCTTTTTAATTTGTCGAAACAAATCTCATTTCTTCTCTCAGCATATGACAAATTCTTTCGAATATTCCTCGTATAATAAATCTTGCTCATGTACCAAATCGATTTAGTATCAAAAGAGAAAGAAGGTGGAACGTGTACTATGAATTGTACATAGACGTGTTTTTTCTTGTTAATTTTATGATGGATTATCTTTTGCTTCAGCTGGTCCGCAGATTACTGAAATGTCCTGCCACACATGGAAGAATCTGCATTGGAGCGTTTGCAGGCGCACTTCTTACATGTGCAGTTATGATAATTCCGGGAATAAACATGTTTGTAAGGTTCATATTGTTCCACGGCGTCATTAATATTGTAATGATTAAAACAGGATTTAAGATCGGGTGGAATAGAACATTTCTGCGAGCTTATATATTGCTTTACATATGCGCATTTCTGGCGGGAGGGATTATGGAATATTTTCGCCAGTATGTAAGAGCGGGAAGCTTGTTTTTTGCTCTTGCGATAGCTGTCTATTATGTAAGTCTCGGCATCTGGAATTTTTTTACTTATCTGGCAGCGGGGAATACAGGGAAATGTACCGTGCGGCTTCTAAAGGCTGAAAAGGAATGTACAGTAGAAGCGCTGATTGACACGGGAAATCGTCTGAGGGATCCGGTAACAGGAAAGCCTGTCAGCATTATTTCTGCCGATACGGCAGAAAAGCTTACCGGAGGAAAAATAGAAAAGCTCCGGTATATTTCGTATCATTCCGTCGGCAAAGCACAGGGGCTCATGCCTTTGGTTGAACTGGAGCGTATGTATGTATGCCGGAAAGAGGAAATATGTATAGAGAAGCCGATTGTCGCTGTAAGTGAGGAATATATAACTGCTGATGATTATGAAATGCTTATGAATCCGGATCTATTATAGATAACAGGAGGAATAAATTATGGTAATAAAGGTAGCAATGCCTCATCAATTTAAACTAAAGGTTATTCCAGATTTTAGGACTTTGCTTTTCCCGGACAGAAGGGATATTCATTATATCGGAGGCTCTGATATTCTTCCGGCTCCGCTTGAGACTGAGGAAGAGGCGGCAGTCATAGGAGAGCTTGGAACGGAAGAACAGGAGAGGGCGAAGAAGATGCTGATTGAGCATAATCTGCGGCTGGTAGTATACATTGCTAAGAAATTTGATAATACTGGAGTAGGGGTGGAAGATTTGATTTCCATCGGGACGATAGGGCTTATCAAAGCAATTAATACCTTCAATCCGGATAAAAATATTAAACTTGCTACGTATGCTTCCAGGTGTATCGAAAATGAAATTCTTATGTATCTGCGCCGAAATAATAAAACAAAGCTTGAGGTATCTATTGACGAACCATTGAATGTGGACTGGGACGGAAACGAACTGCTTCTGTCAGATATACTGGGAACAGAAGAAGATACGATATACAGAGATATTGAGCAGGAGGTAGAAAGAAAAATTCTCGTAAAGGCTATCGGGCGGCTTTCAGGAAGGGAACGAACAATTATCAAGATGCGGTTTGGAATAGGAACTCCGGACGGCGAGGAAAAAACACAGAAGGAGGTCGCGGATATACTGGGGATTTCTCAATCCTATATCTCAAGACTTGAAAAAAAAATTATGCAGCGTCTGAAAAAGGAGATGGTAAAGTATTCATAGCCATAAAGTAAAAAAAGTGCTACAATAAAAGAAAAAGGAGTTAAACGTATGAAACTTACTTTTATTGGAGCGGACCATGAGGTGACGGGGAGCTGTCATCTGATAGAAGCATGCGGAAAAAATATTCTGGTAGATTACGGTATGGAACAGGGGCCGGACCTGTATGAAAATCAGGAGATTCCAGTGGCGCCGGGAGATATTGACTACGTGCTTTTGACTCATGCGCATATCGACCATTCAGGGAAGGTCCCGCTGTTGTGTAAGAACGGATTTAAGGGCGAGATCGTGTCTACGTTTGCTACTTCAGATCTATGCAGCATTATGCTTCGAGACAGTGCCCACATTCAGGAATTTGAGGCGGAGTGGCATAATCGTAAGGCAAAAAGAAGCGGCGGGCCGGAGTATGAGCCATTGTATAAGATGGAGGACGCAGAAGCGGCGATAAGACTTCTGGCTCCCTGTGATTATAACCAGAAAATTGTCTTATGTGATGGTATTGAAATTCGTTTTACGGATGTAGGTCATCTTCTTGGATCGGCGGCTATTGAGATGTGGATTACAGAAGAAGGAGTGACGAAAAAGATCGTATTTTCCGGAGACGTGGGGAATCTGGATCAGCCTATTATCAAGGATCCCCAGTATGTGGAGGAGGCGGATTATGTAGTAATCGAATCCACCTATGGGAACCGTATACATGCGGCAGAAAAGCCGGATTATGTGGGGGAATTTACTAGAATTTTAAGAGAAACCTTTGCAAAAGGAGGAAATGTAGTCGTACCCTCCTTTGCAGTAGGACGTACACAGGAGCTTCTGTATTTTATTCGTGAGATTAAGGAGAAAGACCTCCTTCCTGAATATCCAAATTTTGAGGTATATGTGGACAGTCCTCTGGCCATAGAGGCAACCAGCGTTTTTCATAAAAACATAAAATCCTGCTTTGATGAGGATGCTATGGCATTGATTGAAAGGGGAATCAATCCGCTTGTTTTCCGGGGACTTAAGGCGACGATTACAAGTGATGAGTCGAAAATGATAAACTTTGATGACAAGCCGAAGGTTATCCTGTCTGCATCCGGCATGTGCGAGGCCGGCCGTATCAGACATCATCTGAAGCACAATTTGTGGAGAAGTGAGTGTACGATTTGCTTTGTTGGATATCAGGCAGTCGGAACACTTGGCCGGAAGCTGATTGAAGGTACAGAGAGTGTAAAGCTTTTTGGCGAGACTGTAGAGGTAAATGCCAGGATTGAGACACTGAAGGGTATCAGTGGACATGCAGATATGAATGGTCTGCTGCGGTGGCTCTCAGGCTTTAAGACTGCACCAAAGCACGTGTTTGTAGTACATGGTGAGGATACAGTGACGGATGAATTTGCCGAGACCATAACAGAGAAGTTCGGCTGCCCGGCGTTCGCGCCATATTCGGGAGGCTGTGTAGACCTTGCTACAGGCCGGATTTTGACAGCAGGTATAAGAGAACCAAAGAAGGAGGCAGAAAAGCCGGCACATGCCCGCAAGATGACAGCATTCAATCGTGTAATCGCTGCAGCAAAGCGGCTGCTTGAGGTAGTCTACAAAAATGAAGGGCTGGCAAATAAAGAACTTGCAAAATTTGAAGGCCAGATTCACAATCTTGCCGACAAATGGGACAGATAACGTACATGTTTTCTTTTTGACGGGAGGGGGTGTTTTCTATTCGACACCCCCTGATAAATTGTGTCCTCTTAAAGCATATCCGGCAGCGTCACATCCCCTCGATAATCTTATCCGCCACATAAACCCCGCTGGCGGAAGCATGGGAAAGGGAATGTGTCACTCCGCTGCCGTCGCCGATTACAAAAAGTCCTTTATATTTGGTTTCCAGATTTTTGTCTAATTCTACCTCCATATTGTAGAACTTTACTTCCACTCCGTACAGAAGTGTATCGTCGTTGGCTGTACCGGGGGCGATTTTATCGAGAGCATAAATCATCTCGATAATTCCATCAAGAATTCGTTTCGGCAGTACTAAGCTTAGATCTCCCGGTGTTGCGGCAAGGGTAGGTCTTACGGTTCCTTCTTCAATCCGCTTTTGATTGCTCCGCCGCCCTCTTTCCAGATCTCCGAAACGCTGTACGATTACGCCGCCGCCAAGCATGTTTGACAGACGGGCAATGCCCTCGCCGTAGCCGTTGCTGTCCTTGAATGGTTCTGAAAAATGTTTCGCTACAAGCAGAGCGAAATTTGTGTTTTCTGTCTTTTTTTCTGTATCTTCAAAGCTGTGTCCGTTTACAGTGATAATTCCGTTTGTATTCTCATTTACAACAATTCCGTATGGGTTCATGCAGAAGGTGCGGACATTGTCCTCGAATTTTTCTGTGCGGTAGACAATCTTGCTTTCATATAGTTCATCGGTCAGGTGTGCAAAGATAACGGCCGGAAGTTCTACACGGACGCCGATGTCCACGCGGTTGGATTTTGTGGGGATGTGAAGCTCTCTGCATACTTGCTCCATCCATTTGCTTCCGCTGCGGCCTACGGAGACAATGCATTTTCTGCAATCCGCTGTATCGCCGCTAAAATGTACCCGGTATCCATCCTCTAGTATATCCAGACTGTCAACCGGTGTATCAAAATAAAAATCCACCTGGGATTTTAATTCATTATACAGCTGCTTTAGTACCACATAATTAATATCTGTCCCAAGATGACGGACAGATGCTTCCAGTAAAGTAAGCTTATTCTGCATGCATGATTTCTTAAATTCTGTACCGGCGGTAGAGTACATTTTCGTTCCTTCACCGCCATGAGAGACATTGATGTCGTCCACATATTTCATAAGCTTTGTTGCTTTTTCCTTCCCGATATATTCATACAGGGTTCCGCCAAAATCATTTGTAATATTATATTTTCCGTCTGAAAAAGCTCCGGCTCCCCCAAAGCCGCTCATAATGGCACAGGTTTTGCAGTTGATGCATGTTTTCACCTTATCGCCGTCAATGGGGCAGCGGCGCTTTTCAAGAGAATGTCCGGCTTCAAAAACCGCCACCTTAAGCTCCGGCCTTTTTTTGGCCAGTTCATAGGCTGAAAAAATACCGCCCGGTCCGGCGCCGATAATAATCACATCATATTTCATCATGGTAATGGTCCTCCGTTATTTGAAAAAGTGCTGTATTTATATTAGCAAAAAGCGGGGGAAAAAGCAATCTCAGTTAAAATACAGTGAAAGAATCTTAGGATTCATTTAAGATTCGTTTAAGATTTGGGATAAGACTTGTATATGAACAGGGTATTGGATTATAATGGGTAGAAAGTACAGAAGAACAGAAAAGAAAATGCGAAATGGTGCAGGTGGATGATCTGTCCAGAAAGATAGAAGGGTACTTACATGACAAGAAAAAGAAGACATCCTGTTAAAAACTTTATAATCATGCTGTTTATTATTTTGTTTTCGGCCGCAGTTGGAATCGGACTTTTTTATGGAGTTAAGGGCTATGAGATGTACCGGGATGCTGTGTCACAGGCATCGATTGAAGAAAGATTCGAGGAGATTCGGTCCGGAGAGCATTTTGTCCGCTATTCAGATATGCCGGAATTTTATGTGAATGCGGTTATATCTGTGGAGGATCACAGATTCAGGAAACATCCGGGTATTGATCCGATTGCAATCTGCCGTGCTGTATGGGTAGATATAAAAGCAATGTCCTTTGAGGAGGGCGGAAGCACGATTACACAACAGCTTGCCAAAAATACGCTTTTTACACAGGAAAAAAAGATGGAGCGGAAAGCGGCGGAGGTGTTTGCTGTATTTGATATCGAGTCAAAGTACAGTAAGGAGGAGATATTTGAGCTGTATGTAAATACAGCCTTCTTTGGGAGTGATTATTATGGAATCTATGACGCGGCAGCCGGTTATTTTCACAAAAAACCTTCAGAGCTTACAGATTATGAGGCGGCTATGCTGGCGGGGGTGCCCAATGCGCCGAGCATGTATTCGCCGGATGTCAATCTGGAGCTGGCCTCCCGGCGTGTCGGACAGGTACTTGACAGCATGGTAAATAATAATCTTATTACCCGGAAAAAGGCAAGAGAAATACAAAGCAGCGGAGACAGATGAAATTGTTTCCGCTGTTTTGCTTTTTCTAAAAAATTAATTTTGATGCTTCTTGTGCATAGAGAGCAGTTTATCCAGATATATGGATTTAAACTGCTTGCTTGCCAGCGCCTGTTTGAGAGGCGGAAGCTTTAATATGGTTCCAAATACTGCTGCCATGGCACGATGGTTCCCAAAAGCCTGATTGTCAAATACTAAGTTCTGGAGGGTACCTTTTTCAATGGCCTGCAGAACAAAGCGATGTGTGCTGTTGACCGGAGTAATAACCTGAATGGGACGGCGTTTCAGAGTAATTGACTTTGTCGGGCAGTTTCTGGCACAGACACCGCAGCCGAGACAGATTTCTGTATCAAGTTCCGGTTTTTTAGTATTTCCGTTTCCAGCATCTTCCATGTGGATTGCCAGAATCGGACAGACCTTGGCACATTTTCCGCAGCTTATGCAGGTGTCCAGGGAAATCTCTGGAATGTAGTTGGTAGTTGCCACCGGCTGCATGGGACTGAATCTTCTGGCGGCCTGGAGAGCCTCGCAGCAACAGCCGCAGCAATTACAGATGAAGGCAGGATGCTCCCGTACATTTTCTCCGATTTGTACTAGGTTGCTTTCGTAGGAGAGCTGGAGAACTTCTTTGGCCTCCTCCTTTGAGATCAGTCTGGCATATTCACCGTGTTCGTTTAATGAGCGGGCGACATTGTCGAAGGTAAGGCATACATCCCAGGGAGCGTTTATTTCACAGGGATGTCCTGCATGATACATCTTGTGTCGGCAGTAGCATGTTCCAAGTCCGATATATTCCGCCTCTTCTATAATGTGAGCAGCACGCTCATAGTCCAGGATGTGGTTGGTTTTATCGTTGGTCAGAACGGGCTCCTGTACATAGACTCTGCCCAGCCGGGTTTCTGTGGCAAAGAATAGATTTTTTACAAAATCTTCTTCTACATTCATGTATTGATAGTAAAGCTCACTCAGATATTTCTGGTCGATATCGCCTCTGGTACGCATCAACGCAAATTCAATAAATCCTGCCATCGGAGGAGGCATGACAAATTGACGTTCTCCGTGATATTCAGAGTCAACCAGAAGCGCTTTCCCGCAGAGATGGTCCAGAAGCTTTTCTGCCTTTGCTTCCGTAGTACCCCATATCTTTGCCGCGCGTTTCAGAGTGAATGGACGGACCGGGAGGAGTGCAGCCCATTTTGCCTCTTTTTCTGTGTACAGCACCTGAAGTATCTTATATAAGGTATCAGAGGGAGGGGCGCCCTGCGTAAACCAGTTAATTCGTTCTTCTAAATTTTTATAAGCATCTCTTGTTGTCAAATGTCCCATGTTAATTCCCCTTTCTTTTCATTAATAGTATGATAGAAAATACAGAGAATTTCAAGTTGTCAAGGGCTAAAACTTTTTTAAATTTTTCTAGGATTGGAATAACAAAAGAGGATATGGAGAATCATTTTACTAGATAAAAATACGTAATGCATCTGGAGGAGGTTCTTTAACATGGCACAGGGAAAAGTAGAAATATGCGGAGTAAATACAGCGAAGCTTCCGGTACTGAAGGAGGAGGAGAGAGACGCGCTTTTTGCACGCATTAAGGCAGGCGATGAGAAGGCGAAGGAAGAGTATATTAAGGGGAATTTAAGACTTGTACTTAGTGTTATTAAGCGTTTCGGGGCAAGCGGGGAGAACCCGGATGATTTATTTCAGATTGGCTGTATCGGACTGATTAAGGCGATTAATAACTTCAACACGGAGCTTGACGTGAAGTTTTCCACTTATGCGGTGCCAATGATTATCGGAGAGATCCGGAGATATATGAGAGACAATAATTCAATCAGAGTCAGCCGTTCCTTAAGAGATACGGCCTATAAAGCAATCTACGCGAAAGAAAATTATGTAAAGCGCAATATGAAGGAGCCTACAGTGCAGGAGATTGCGGAGGAGATCGGCATCTCAAAGGAGGATATTGTATTTGCACTGGATGCAATCCAGGTTCCGATGAGTCTTCAGGAACCGGTGTACAATGACGGCGGAGATGCACTTTATGTAATGGATCAGATAAGTGACACGAAAAATAAAGAAGAACGATGGGTAGAAAATCTGTCTCTCCAGGCGGCAATGGAGCACTTAAGTGACAGGGAACGGCATATTATTACACTTCGATTTTTTGAAGGCAAAACTCAGATGGAGGTGGCCGAAGAGGTGAAAATTTCCCAGGCTCAGGTCAGCCGGCTGGAAAAAAATGCGCTCCGCCTTATGCGCCAGTATTTGACATAAAAGCAGAACAGCCAGTCTGTAAGCCTTATTTGGCACAGGGCTGGCTGTTTAAAATCGTGATGTTTCGCTTGCATTTTATATAGGTTCATATTATGATGATACCAGAGTTACATATGGAAAGGAATGGTGGAGCATGAAAGCATGTATCTTCGATTTGGATGGAACCTTAGGAGATACTAGAGATTCCCTTATACATTCTGTAGGGCTGACACTAAAGGAGATGGGACTTCCCCAGATTACAGCCAGGCAGTGTATCAGCTTCGTGGGAAATGGAGCACGATATTTGATGGAGCATTCACTTGAAGCAGCCGGCTGCGGGGCTGAGACAAGGATTGATGAGGGAATGAGAATTTACGGGCGTATATTTGACGAGAACTGTACCTTTCATGCGGTTCCTTATGACGGAATTCTTAATGTGCTGCAGGTAATGAGGGAAAAGCAGATTAAGACGGCAGTACTTTCGAATAAACCGCACAGGCAGACGGTTAAAGTAGTTCGAGCCATGTGCGGGGATGATATGTTTGATTATGTTCAGGGTCAAAAGGATGAGATTCCAAGAAAACCAGATCCGGCCGGTATCTATCTGGCAGCAGAAAAGCTGGGTGTGCCGTTGGAGGAATGTCTGTATGTGGGTGATTCCGAGGTGGATGCGCGTACCGGAAGGAATGCCAAAGTGAAAACAATTTGTGTTTCCTGGGGATTTCGGACAAAAGAAGAACTAAAAGCTGCAGATGCAGAATATATAATAGATAAGGCAGAAGAGCTGCTGCAGTTTGTGTAAGGCAAGACGATGCCCTCCGTGTACAAATATATCCTCTTGTACACGGAGGGAGGAAGAAGGAGGTGTACATTAGCGATGTATGAGTACGACGAAGAATGCCTGGAGGCATTTCTTGAGAACCAGTCCCAGCTTTTTGATGAGCCGGTTGCGGAGACGCTTGTGGAGGCAGAAGCCTTCCTGGAAGACTGTATGGCGGTTGTCGTGGACAGCATGGAAGAGGTACGGGAGTTTTTTGAACAGGAAGGACTGGATGTAGAA
The DNA here is from genome assembly GCA_946558465.1 of uncultured Lachnospiraceae bacterium. Lineage (GTDB taxonomy): Bacteria > Bacillota > Clostridia > Lachnospirales > Lachnospiraceae > CAPEBR01. The sequence goes on along the minus strand of CAMNTM010000004.1, from coordinate 245,518 downwards.
CATATGTCGGATGAAGAGCTGGAAGAAGCGTCAGAGGTATTTGCAGTTTCCGACGGAAGATACCTGATTGTTGAAGGATAGGACCATTGTGTAAAGGTTCTTCCGTCTGGTATATTATGTTTCAGCAGATAAAAAGCCATAACTACTCGGTAGTTACGGCTTTTTTTAGTGCATCATCAATTGCGCCCAGAATCACCTGTGAAGTATACGGGTTTTCTTCAGAATACTGAATATTTTCAAGAGACTGGCTGGCGTAAACTTGTTCTGCAATGTCTTCAATGGTCGGTTGAATCAGAGGAAACATTGTGGCAACAGTCTCATCAAGATTTGAAAAACGAATGGAGTTGATGTGAGATTCATCTACCGTGACCTCTACCTCAAGAGCTGTATTGTTCAGTGTGACGGTAGAAGTATAAACACCAGGTGTGTAAGTATTTCCCGAGTCCTTTACACTTTCATTTTTGGGAAGAAACATAAAAATCAACAGCAGAATCAATACTATTGCTAATACGGCAAATATGGCCGTGTAAATAATCTCTTTCATATGCAGTACAACAATTTTGGTTTTGGAACTCATAACAGCCTCCTGTATTTTGGATAATAGTTGGTTTATACAATGTATGAAAAAAGATAAGAAAATATACGGCTTTTTTTCGTGACAAACCTGGTATCTTCCTGTAGAATGAATAGAAGAAAAAATAAGAGGTGGCAAAAATAGATGTTTATTATTGCAGGATTGGGAAATCCGACGCTTAAATATGAAGGAACAAGACATAATGTAGGATTTGATGTGATAGATGTGCTTGCTGATAAATATAATATACCGGTGGAAATAAAAAAAAGCCGCGCCTATATCGGAAAGGGTATTATAGAGGGGCATAAGGCTGTTTTGGTGAAGCCGCAGACTTATATGAATCTGAGCGGAGAAAGCATCCGCGGTCTTGTGGATTACTTTAAAATAAATCCGCAGAAGGAGCTTTTGGTTGTTTATGATGACATCAGTCTGAATCCGGGACAGATCCGTATCCGGGGTAAGGGAAGTGCCGGAGGACATAATGGAATAAAGAATATTATTGCAAATCTTGGAACAGATGTGTTTGCACGGATTAAGATAGGAATCGGTGAAAAACCAAGGGAGTATAATCTGGCAGACTATGTGCTCAGCCGTTTTTCCAAAGAGGAAAGGAGGCAGATGGAGGAGGCATATAATCATGCGGCGGACGCCGCCGGAAGAATTCTTTCCGGGGAGATGGAGTCTGCGATGAATGAATACAACCGCAGGATAAAGCCGGACGCAGTTTAGATTCCTTTGCGGCCATATTTGTTCGACTTGATGTTTAAAAGGAATAAGGAGGCATGTTTATGCAGGCTCTGACAGCCCCGCTTAAGGAACTGGCGGAATTTGAAGAGATTTATAAGCTGCGTAAAGCAGGTCCCGGTGTGGTTCGGATTTCCGGGTGCGTGAATTCGCAGAAATCACATATGATGTATGCACTTAGCGATGGCTGTAAGTATAGGGTCATCGCTTGTTCCAGTGAGTCGAAAGCAAAGCAGGTATATGAGGAATATCGTTTTCTTGACTCTGCGGCATATTTGTATCCGGCAAAGGACCTTTTGTTTTATCAAGCGGATATAAGGAGCAGGGAGCTGATAAAGCAGCGCATGGAGGTTGTCCGGGCCGTGATGGAGGAGGAACAGGTTACAGTTATCACAAGCTTTGACGCTTTTATGGATTCATTGATTGAGAAAGAGCAGATTGAGGAACGTCTTGTTCGAATTATGGCGGACAGTTGTCTTGATATGACCGAGATGGAACATAAGCTTTCCCGGCTTGGCTATGACAGAGAACTTCAGGTGGAGACAGCCGGACAATTTGCTGTTCGGGGAGGTATTCTTGATGTTTATCCTCTGACAGAAGAACAGCCTGTCCGGATTGAATTATGGGGAGATGAGGTAGATTCTATCCGCACATTTGATGTAGAGACGCAGCGGTCTATCGAAAAGCTCGAACAGATTATTATTTATCCGGCATCAGAATTTCCGCAGGAGGAAGACAAAAAAGTATCCTTTCTGGATTATTTTCCTGTGAAGGATACGATTCTTTTTCTGGATGAGCCGGCAAGACTTGAGGAGAAGGGGATATCTGTAGAAGAGGAATTTATCGAGGCGCAGAAGCGCCGTCTGGAAGAGGGCCATGAGGTGTCGAATGCAGAGATGAAGCTCTTTACAGCGAAAGAGATACTTCAGAAGATGAATGCTTATGCGGGTGTGGCATTTTCCGCTCTTGATATGCAGTGCAGGGCGCTTGTATCACGTGCCTCGTATGGAATTCATACAAAAAATATACAGCCTTATAACAGGAGCTTTGAACTTTTAGTCCAGGATTTAAAGCGGCTGAAGCGAAACGGCAGCAGGGTAGTTCTTTTGTCAGGCTCGCGGACAAGGGCCAGACGTCTTGCAGAGGATCTGCGTGATTATAATCTGAGCAGCTTTTACAGTGAGGATATGGAGCGTAAGGTACAGCCGGGGGAGATCATGACTGCCTACGGACATGTGGCAGAGGGGTATGAATATCCTCTTTTGAAGTTCTGCGTTATCTCCGAGACAGATATATTTGGAAAAACGAGGAAGAAAAAGAAACGGAAAACCTATGAAGGCAGGAAAATCCAGAGCTTTTCGGAGTTGAAGCCTGGAGATTACGTCGTACATGAAAACCACGGACTGGGAATTTATCAAGGAATTGAAAAAATCGAGGTTGACAAGATTGCCAAGGATTATATGAAAATCTCCTATGCAAAGGGAGGAAATCTATATATTCCGGCAACTCAGCTTGATTTGATACAGAAATATGCAAATGCAGACGCCAGGAAGCCAAAGCTGAATCGGCTTGGCGGACAGGAATGGAGCAGAACTAAAACACGAGTCCGCGGTGCAGTAAAAGAGATTGCACGGGATCTGGTAGAGCTGTATGCTGCACGAGAGAAAAGGGAAGGCTATGTATACGGGGAAGACACTGTGTGGCAGAAGGAATTTGAGGAAATGTTCCCTTTCGAGGAAACAGAGGATCAGCTGCTTGCTATTGAAGCTGTAAAGCGGGATATGCAGAGCAGGAAAATTATGGACCGGCTGATCTGCGGCGATGTGGGATATGGAAAGACAGAGATTGCAGTCCGTGCGGCTTTTAAAGCAGTGCAGGAGAATAAGCAGGTGGTTTATCTGGTGCCGACTACGGTGCTTGCACAGCAGCATTATCATACCTTTCTGCAGAGAATGAAGGAATTTCCGGTCCGGGTAGATTTAATGTGCCGGTTCCGCACGTCTGCACAGCAGAAAAAGACGATAGAAGATTTGAAGAGAGGTCTTGTAGATATTGTAATCGGAACTCACCGGGTGTTGAGTAAAGATGTAAAGTTTAAAGATTTGGGACTTTTGATTGTTGATGAGGAACAGCGTTTCGGTGTACAGCATAAGGAGCAGATTAAGAAGTTGAAGGAGAATGTAGACGTTATGACGCTGACGGCTACCCCGATTCCAAGAACGCTTCATATGAGTTTGATTGGAATCCGGGATATGAGTGTGTTGGAGGAGGCGCCGGGCGACAGGCTGCCGATACAGACCTATGTGATGGAATATAACGATGAGATGGTGAGAGAGGCCATCGAGCGGGAGTGCAGCAGAGGCGGACAGGTTTATTATGTCTATAACCGCGTAGAGGATATTGAAGAAATAACGGCGAAGATAAGAATACTGGTGCCTGAGGCGAGTGTTGCATTTGCCCACGGTCAGATGCGGGAACGCGAGCTGGAAAGAATCATGTGTGATTTTATAAACGGAGACATTGATGTACTTGTTTCTACTACAATTATTGAGACTGGTCTTGATATATCGAATGTCAATACAATGATTATCCATGATTCTGACCGTCTGGGTCTTTCCCAGCTTTATCAGCTTAGGGGACGTGTGGGCCGGTCCGGCCGGATGGCCTATGCCTTTCTTTTGTACCGCAGGGATAAGCTTCTCAAGGAAGTAGCGGAAAAGCGGCTTTCTGCAATTCGTGAATTTACGGATCTTGGGTCCGGATTTAAGATAGCAATGCGGGATTTGGAGATACGGGGAGCAGGAAATCTTCTGGGTGCTGAACAGCACGGACATATGGAGGCAGTCGGATATGATCTGTACTGCAAGATGCTGAATGAAGCAGTGCGGCATTTAAAGGGAGAAGCAGAAGAAGAGAGTTACACGACGACGGTAGATCTGAATGTGGATGCCTATATTCCAGATACGTATATTTCCAATGAGTATCATAAGCTCGATATCTATAAACGTGTTGCAGCTATCGAATCGGAGGAAGAGATGGAGGATATAATGGAAGAACTGATTGACAGGTTCGGCGATTTCCCGAAGAAGGTGGAAACTCTTCTTAAGGTGGCAAGTCTTAAGGCAGCTGCACATAAAAGCTATGTGACGGAGATAGAGCAGAAGGGAGACACCTATTTCTTTACGATGTACGAGAAGGCAAGGGTGAAGCCTGAGCGGATACCGGAGCTTCTAAAAGAATTTTCCGGGAATCTTGTTTTTAGGGCAGATTCGCAGAGTCCCTGCTTTCTGTATCAGAAAAAGGGAAAAAGCCGGTCAAAGACACAGGAGGATCCGATAGAAGTTGTGAAAAATGTGTTAATTGGAATAAAAGGATTGATTGAGTAAAAAAAACAGAGTATACTTATGAAGTTAGAGTCGTACTTTTATGACGGTACTAAGGAGGTTTAATTAAGATTATGAAAAAGCGGTGGTTCATGTCTGCACTGGCAGGCGTTATGACAGTCTCAGTCCTGGCCGGCTGCAGTTCTCTTAAGGAGGACGAGACAGCGATTACAGTTGGCGGTACAGAGATTACGGCAGGTGTAGCGAATTTTTATGCCAGATATACACAGGCACAGTATGAATCCTATATGGGGGCATATCTCGGAGAGGATATGTGGAGCTCTGAGGCCGGTGAGGGAGAAAGCTATGAGGAAAGCATAAAGAGCAATATTAAAGAGGATTTGGAGACAATGGTTCTTCTGGAGCAGCATATGGATGAGTATGATGTATTTTTGTCCAATGCTGAACAGAGTGTCATAACAAAGACAGCGCAGGAGTTTGATGATAATAATGCATTGGATGAGAAGGAGCTGATTTCCGGAGACAAGGAGACGGTAGAAAGGGTGCTTACCCTGATGGCAGTACAGCAGAAGATGAGAGAAGCTATTCAGGCAGGAGCAGACACAGAGGTTTCCGATGAGGAAGCGGCTCAGAAGAAGATGGATTATGTATTGTTCTCCTACAAGACTACGGATGAAGATGGAAAATCTGTAGATATTTCTGACGAGGAGAAGGAGGCTCTTAAAAACTCGGCGGCAGAATTTGCGGAGAGTATAAAGAACGGCGGTGATTTTGCTGCGCTCGCAGGTGAAAGGGCGCTGGAAGTAAAACCTCTGGCTTTTGATTCAGAGACACAGGCTCCGGATGAAAAGCTGATAGATGCAGCAGATGCGCTGGAGGAAAATGGGGTCACAGATGTAATCGAGACAGAATCCGGCTGCTATGTTGCGAAGCTTACAAGCCTTTTGGACAGAGAAGCAACCGATGCGAAAAAAGAATCTATTATATCTGAGCGTAAGTCAAAGCTCTATACCGATACCTGCGATAAATGGCGTAAGGATACAAAGATTGAAGAAAATAAAAGTGTGTGGAAGAAAATTAAATTTACGGACCTGACGGTTACGATGAAAATAAAAGAAGAAGTGCCGTACACGGACGAGGTAAAGACAGACGACCAGGTGGATGTTGATAAAACAACTGCAGAGGAAGAATAAAGACGGATCGGGGACGGGGTAAAATGGAAATTTACCCCGTCCCCGATTCATTATTTCATTAAAGAAGTCATGATTTCATTCACAAGCTTTCCGTCTGCTTTTCCCTTTACCCTCGGCATCAGTACCTTCATAATACGGCCTTTGTCTTTTGGGGCAGGAGTCTCAATGCCAAGCTCGGAAAGGGCAGCGGAGATAACTTCCTTAATCTCAGCTTCATCCATCATTTTCGGAGCGTATTGTTCCAGGACAGTCAGACGGTGGCGGCATTCGTCTATAATATCTGTGCGGTCCGGCGGAGTCATCTCCAAAGTCTCCTTTGTCTGTTTGATTTCCTTTAAAACGACCTGAATTTCTTCTTCTGCCGTCAGGTCTGCCCGCTTGTCAATAGCTTTATTTTTAAGAGCTGCCAGGAGCAGAGATAAGGTTTCTTTTGTCTGTTTGTCACCAGCCTTCATGGCGGCAATCATAGCGCTTCTTACTTCTTCAATTTTGCTCATATTTGAATTCCTCCTCCTAAATCTTTGTAGTAGATTTATTTACAGCTTTTTATTATACAAGATACGGAAAAAAATATCCAGTAAAGAGGAAAAATATGTTATATTATAGATAGAAAAAGCAGGAGGCGTTATATGAGAAAAAATCATGAAGTGACGACGGTACAGCCATTATTAAATGAGGATGGCAGTCTAAGAGAGCCAGGCTGGTCAAAAAGGCTTCTGCAGATTTACGACAGAAATAAAATCAAGGCTCCTAAATTCAGGATTAAGGAATGGGACTATTATCTTGTGCTGAATGAGGATTATGCCGGAGCCTTTACTATTTCTGATGACGGGTATATTGGGCTGCAGTCGGTATCTCTTTTGAACTTTAAGGAAGGCTGGGAGCATACGGAGACTATCTTAAATCCATTTCCGATGGGAAAGCTTCATCTGCCGCAGTCCTCGGAAAAGGGACATACCGTATATAGGGATAAAAGGCTGCATATGGGATATTTCGTAAAAGAGGGGAAACGAGAGATACACTGCAGGTTTAAGAATTTTTATAAAGGAAAACCATTTGCCTGTGATATTGTTCTGAATCAGCCGAAGATGGATACGATGGTGATTGCGACGCCCTGGAAGGAGAAAAGGACGGCCTTTTATTACAACCAGAAAATTAACTGTATGCCGGCTGAGGGAAGTATGAGCTTTGACGGGAAGACATACACATTTTCAAAGGATAAGGATTTTGGGACACTTGACTGGGGAAGAGGAGTGTGGACCTATGATAATCGCTGGTACTGGGGTTCGGGAAATGGAATTGTGGATGGAAAAAGCTTTGGCTTTAATATAGGATATGGTTTTGGAGATACGTCTGCTGCATCAGAAAATATGCTGTTCTATGACGGCAGGGCGCATAAGCTTGAAGATGTTACGTTTCATATTCCAAAAGACAGTTATCTGAAACCCTGGACATTCAGTTCCAGCGACGGAAGATTTGAGATGGACTTTAAGCCGGTGCTTGACAGGGCGGCGAAAACAGCGGCGCTGATTATTGAGACGGATCAGCATCAGGTATTCGGACGGATGAGCGGGAAAGCAGTGCTGGATGACGGGACAGTATTGGAAGTGAAGGATCTGATGTGTTTTGCAGAGGATGTACATAACCGGTATTAAAACTGAGAAAAGCATTACTGAAGGAATCAGGCGTGTGTTTGCTTCCTTCAGCGATGCTTTTTTATTTGAAGTCAGAAATAGTCTGTTATTTAACGTCCGCTGTTTTCACTTTTAGGAGCTCGAAGAGACTCCAGAAAAGGATTCAGCAGCTCCTGGCCGTATTGGAGCAGAGAATAGCGCTTCTGCTGCAGACACCAGTTGTAGGTGATTCCAATCTGGAAGCTGGTAATCATATCCGTTAAAACAGAATAGGAATACGGGGAAGAGATGTCTCCTGCGTCAATTCCCTCTTTAAGCAGCTGTCTTAAAATTTGATAATAGCGTCTGTCTGGATTTAAAATATGGCGTACACCTTCCGTCATGACCTGCAGTCCATACAGAGAAGGATAAAATGCACAGAAGGGAGAATTCTCTACTGCGTGCATAACATAATTATTAAAAGAAATCAGATTGTCTACGGTAGGCAGATTTTTGTTGTAATCCTTCTGCAGCCAGAAATTGTAGTCTTCATCATAGGTGTAGGCTACGGTAAACAGAAGCTCATCCTTTCCATGAAAATGATGGTAAAAAGCACTGCGTGAAGTGCCTGATTTTTCTATAATCTCTGAAATTGTAGTTTCCTCATAGCCTTTTTCCTGGAAAAGCTTCCAGGCGGCATTCATAATTTTACCTTTCGTTTTTTTCTTATAGGGTCCTCTCATGTAATGCCTCCTCGTTTATTGATAATATTTTTATCATAACATACCAAAATAAATGCATCAAGCCGTTGAATTTCTATTGAACTTGACGATAACACTTTGTTTTGGTAAAATATAAAAATGAGAATGAAGTACGGAATTGAGTTTTGAATTGAGGAGGAAGAAATTTCCATGAAGAAATTAAGATTGAAGGGAGATTTTACAGAAAAAGAAAGAGGGTATGCACTGGAGGCGGCGCTGCTTTTGGGCTTTCAGGCAGAGTCGGCAGTTTTTCCGGTGTATTCCGAGGAGGGAGAGCTTGAGGTCCCAAAGTCTGACACAGAGCTTGCGGCATTGTGGGAGCTAAAGGAAAGCAAAGTGCCGGATGGATATGTGCCGGCGGAAAAGAAGGGGCCGGTATTTGAACTGGATTTTCGTAAAAAAAAGGGATTGGAGTATTTGTTTTCAAGGGGAATGTTTTTAAAGGATGAGGATTTTGACCTGCTTCCGGACAGGCTGGATGTTAAACTGATTCTTCCCGAAGATGCCGATATATCAATGCTTAGAGCTGCGTGTAATGTAGCATTCCGTTTTGGGATGGAGACTACGGCCTGTGAAGGAGGCATCCTGGCGGGAAAAGGATATGAAGGAAATGCAGTGATTTTCGAGCCGGGAGAGAGGGTGGAGATGGTATTTGAGGAACTGGCCCGGGCAGTACGTGTACATATCCGCGGCAGGGGAAAAGAGCTGGAGGAGTTTACAAGCCGTGTCTGTGAGAAGTTCCCTTTCACAAGCGTTTGGAAAAGCTGGCGTGATGTGTTGATGGAGATGACAGATGACTTTGTGCTGCGGGGAGCAGACGGTCAGCTTGCCTGCCTGCATGCTCTTAGAAAGGAAAAAGCAGAAAATTATATTTTGTATGGAGCTCCTGAGATCCGCAGGGAGCAGGTGCGGCATTTTCCGGAGGCGGAATTTCGAAATTATAAGTCGGGGGAAAAGGTTTACGAGCAGATATATGAGCTGCCCTGGGAGGTCGATACGTTTGAGCAGATTGTGACGGAAGAGATTCTTCCGGCCGTTAAGCCTGGAGACCGCATAAGGGTAGCCGGCGCATTGAGTGAAGACAAAAAGATACGCCGCAGTCTGGAAAAAAGACTTGAAAAGAAGCTTGAAGAGTCGGGGGCAAGGGTGGAGGAATTTCAGATATTCTGCGCGTATAAGCAGGGTTTTTCCTGGATAGACGAGTATGTAGTTCCGGCAGCAGAAGGACAGAAGATTCAGAAGGTAGAGATCTTCTTCCGGCCGTTTCTTCCGGAAGGGGAGACCAGGTGGCTGGATGAGAACGGAGCGACGCCGTCGTATCATAATCTGGAAGCAGAGAATCCGGATAAATGGTATGATCTGCCGATTCGTTTTCTGCAGGAGCTCTATCCGGTTCAGGATGTTTTAAAGGAGCGGCTTGGAGTAAGGGAAGAGGATATCTTATTTAAGGTGTATGAAGGCCGGGAAGAGCTGACTTATCTGTGCCGTATAACAGATGAAGAAGGAAAGGTCCGGGAATTCCGGTATCTGGCGAGGTATTCGGAGCGGGCGTACTTAGATGAGTATCTGCAGATGGGGAAGGTGCATCCCTCTACAGGCTATATAAAGGTGTGGATTAATAATGAAGAAAGGCTTGGCCGGCGGATTGCAACGGATTTGGAAAATGTATGGGAGATCTATCAGAATAAAGTGCTTCCAAAGTGTCGTGATTATATAAAAGAAAAGGCAGGCGGACAGGTCCATGCAGCTATGCAGCCCTTTTTCCAGGAGCTTAGACTTAAGGTGTGGGCCAGTGAGCCGGATTATCGCACAGGAAGCCGGGAAGACTTGATTTCTTCTTTAGATGCGCTTCATGAGGATATGTATTTTGTGGGAAGTGATTATTTTAAGAATTACGGACTGCAGGAATGCGGGGAAATATTTGACGCTCCGGGGCTGATTCTTCCTGAGATTCACAGCCGGGAGGGTGCGCCTGTTCTGCACGTTGTTTTATATCAGCGTTTGATGGAGGAAGCATGTATTCTTTGCGGTAAAGATGTGGCCGCAAAAGAGAGAGACAGAAATGAAATTTCTCTTCGTCTGGTAAGGCTTTTAGGAGAGTCAGGCAGGCTTTCGGCGGAGATAGCTGTGGAAGGGGTTTCAGATGAATTATTAGAGGCTTATGCAGCGTTGTTTTCAGAGGGAATTTTGGAAAGCAGCCGCCAGATGTCGTCAGATTACTGCCTTCGTTTTCTTGGAGACAGCGGAAATATATATGAGGCGTCTGTTCCGGCAAAGGCAGAAGTACCCGCAAAAGCGATTACGGACATCAATCTTCATGAGACAGAATTAATCAGCTATGAGATGTACCGCGGGATTATCGAGGAATTAAGAGGCGTGAAGGGAGTAGAGGTATTTCGGACAGCTTATTCCTATCAAGGGCGGGAGCTTTACGGAATCTGGCTGAAGCCGCAGTATGAAGGTTATCTTTCCATGACAAAACGTTTGTCCAGACTTCCGAGTGAGATTATCAATACAAGGCATCATGCAAATGAGGTATCTGGGACAAATGCGGCGTTTATGCTTCTTAAAACGCTTTTGACAGAAGAAAAATATCGGGAGCTTCCAGAAAAACTTAATCTGGTGATTGTTCCGATGGAAAATGTGGATGGAGCAGCAATTCACTATGAGCTTCAAAAAGAGCATCCTTACTGGAAATTCCATGTGGCGCGGTTCAATGCGGTGGGGAAAGAATTTTATCATGACCATTTTAGGCAGGATACGATACATCGAGAGGCGATGGGGCTCACAAGGCTTTATGAGAAGTATGTGCCGGATATGATAGTGGATAATCACGGCGTGCCAAGTCATGAGTGGGAGCAGCAGTTTTCCGGGTATACTTCTCCATCCTATAAGGGTTTTTGGCTTCCCAGATCACTGCTTTACGGATATTTCTGGTATGTGACAGATGAGGAATATAAAGGCAATTTTTCCGTCAATAAGAAGATGGAGGACGTGATTGCGGACAGGATAGCGGAGGACGAAGAGATGACGAGGTGGAACAGGGAATGGAGTGTACAGTTTGAAAAATATGCGCATGCCTGGCTGCCGAAGCTCTTCCCGGCAGATTACTATAAAGATATGATTAATTACTGGATACCATTTGCTTTTGACGAGAAACACAGATATCCGTCTATCCGGTTCCCCTGGATTACAACGGTAGCCTATACAAGTGAAGTAGCAGATGAAACGGCACAGGGAGAATATCTGAGTCTGTGCGCGCGGGCGCATGCGGCACATGATGAAGCGGCAATTCAGATGCTTCTTAAGGCGGAGCATGTATTTGCAGAGAGCTTCCGGTGCCGGAAGGGACAGATCTTTGCCGAATACTTACGGCAGCGGCCGATGCTGGTGTAAAAATTCGGAGAAAAGATAAACAGATTTATTATTTATACTAAAGGAGGAGATCTAAATGGAACTTATTAAATTACTTGGTGTACTGATCGTAATTGTCGGATTTGCACTGAAGCTGGATTCAATTCTTATTATTTTTCTGGCACTTATCACGACAGGGATCGTAGGCGGACTTGGAATTGACGGCTTGCTGGAGACAATCGGAGTGAATTTTGTAGCCAACAGAAGCATGGCAATATTTATCATGATTCTTTTGATTACCGGAGTTTTGGAGAGAAACGGACTTCGAGAAGCGGCGACAGATTTGATTAAGAAGGTAAAGGGTGCAACGGCAGGTAAAGTAGTTGTGGCGTATGGTATCATGCGTGGTATCTTTGGGGCCTTCAATGTCGGCTTCGGCGGTGTCGCCGGATTTGTACGTCCGGTTGTTCTTCCGATGGCAGAGGCTTCTGTAAAAAATCAAGGGCATGAAGCAAAAGAAGAACATGTAGAAGATATTAAGGGTATGGCTTCTGCAATGGAGAATATTACATGGTTCTTCTGGCAGGTACTTTTCGTAGGAGGTTCAGGAGGCATCCTTGTACAGAGTACGCTGGCTTCACTAGGTTATGAGGTGGAGTTGATTGAGCTGGCGGCAGCAGAAATTCCGGTTGCGATTGCAGCGCTCATTGTGGGCTGCGGGGTTACGCTCGTAAATGACAAGAGACTGACAAAAAAATATTACGGTGAGAAAAAATAGGAGGGGAGTGCAGATATGGCTGATTTAAAATTTATACAGGTAAATGAAGTGCTGGGCGCGAACCTGCTGAATATGGTGTGGGTAATCGTTGGTTTAATTACAATTTACGCAGGTGTTAAGAATCTGCTTGACAAGGAAAATCCATCTAGAATCGGGACCGGGGTATTTTGGTGTTCCTTTGGTGTTGTATGTGCATTTGGTACGTGGCTTCCGGCGAAGGTTTCCGGTGTGCTGGTTATCATTATGTGCCTGCCGCCTATCTTTAAAAGGGTAAAGGTAGGAAAGGTGGATACCCCGACAAAGGAGCATACTGTTGAGCAATATAAGAAGGTTGGGATGAAGATATTCTTTCCGGCGGTCTGTGTAGGTATCTTTTCTCTTCTTTTTGCATTTTTCAGCAACCTAAGCTCTATGGTTGCGGTTACGCTGGGTGTAATTGTTGCTATATTTATTCTGATGGCATATAATCCGGGTGAAAATAAGCCGGCGGTTTTTTTGAAGGAATCTGAGAGATTTCTTTCTATTATGGGACCGCTCTGTATGCTTCCACAGCTACTTGGATGTCTGGGCGGAGTATTTACGGCAGCAGGTGTAGGTGATGTGGTAGCCGGTATCGTGGAAAAGATCGTACCAAAGGGAAATGTGAATCTGGGTATTATCGTATTTGCAATTGGTATGGCATTATTTACCATGATTATGGGAAATGCATTCGCGGCCATTACGGTTATTACAGTAGGTATCGGAGGCCCGTTTGTTCTTGCATACGGCGCAGACCCGGTAGTAATCGGAATGCTGGCACTGACCTGCGGGTACTGCGGAACCTTATGTACGCCGATGGCAGCGAACTTTAATATTGTACCTGTAGCAATTTTGAATATGAAAGACCGATGGGGTGTAATTAAAAATCAGCTGGCTGTTGCAGGAATTATGCTGGTATTTCAGATATGCTATATGATAATTTTTAAATAGAATGTTATCTGACAAAGGATGAGGAAAATGACGCAGGAGATGGAGCGGGGTGCCAGGATTGTAATAGAGGATTGGATACGTGTAAAGCGCTGGGACAGGCTGTTGATTGTAACAACGAAAGAGCATTTGGAAGAAGCAAGGGTGCTGAGAAAATATGCAGAGAGAAGGGTGCATTCTGTAAGCTCTCTTGTAGTGGAGAATACGGGAAGGCATGTAGGAGTGTTTTTTGACACAAACGATGAGGTGTTTGATCCATATACGGCAGTTATTGCGGCTACAGATTATTCTCTTGTTACGACAAAGGCGGCAAAGCGGGCAATCCAGAAGCATAAAAAGTTTCTTTCTCTGCCGTTGTCTACAAATGACGGAAGGTCTATGCTGGAATATGAATTTATGAAGATGGACACAAAGAAAAGCCGTTTGATGGCAAAGGTAATTATGAAATACCTGCGTTACAGTTCAAAGATTCATGTGACGACGCCTGCGGGTACAGATCTGCGGCTGTATAAGGAAAATCGAAATCCTGGTTTTTTTAACGGCGTTGTAAAGGACGGAAAAGGTTACTCATCGGCAAGCATAGAGGTCTATGTCTCGATTGAGGAGACAAAGACGGAGGGCGTTATGGTTCTTGACGGCTCGCTCGGTTATATCGGGCGGGCAGAGGAACCGACCAGAATTATGTTTGACCAGGGAAGAATTGCAGAGATTGAAAGGACACCTACCGGAGAGAGACTTAAGGAATATATGGAAGGCTATAACGATGAGAGAATTTACATAGGAGGAGAATTTGGAATCGGCCTGAATTCTTATTCTCAATGTCTCGGAAATTGTTATATTGAGGATGAATCCGCGTATGGAACCTTCCATGTCGGCGTGGGTAGAAATCTGGCGCTGGGCGGGCAGCAGAATGCAAACGGTCATTTTGATCTGGTATGTCTGGAACCGGATATTTACACAGATAACAGACAGATTATGCAGCAGGGAAAGATTATTATACCAGAGCCTGTCGTATATTAGAGAGAGTTATGATGCATAAAAGATAACAAATACAAAGAGGAGGTTGAAAATCATGAAAGTATTGATAACGGGATTTGATCCTTTTGGGGGAGAAGCAGTAAATCCGGCTTTTGAGGCCGTGAAGCTTCTTCCTGACACAATTGCAGGAGCAGAAGTGATCAAGCTGGAGATACCGACTGTATTTTCGAAGAGTGGTCCTGCAGTAGAGGCGGGAATCGAAAAGTATCATCCGGATGTAGTGATTAATGTCGGCCAGGCAGGAGGAAGATCCTGTGTGACGATTGAACAGGTTGCCATTAATCTGGCGGAGGCGCGTATACCGGATAATGAGGGTGAGCAGCCTTTTGACGAGCCGGTGGTCAAAGACGGAGAGCCGGCATATTATGCGACGATTCCGGTAAAGGCAATTGTAAAGAATATCCGGGAGCACGGGATTCCATGTCATATTTCTTACTCGGCAGGAACTTATGTGTGCAATAGTATTATGTACAATGTTCTTCATATGACAGCGAATAAATATCCGAATATCCGCGCAGGCTTTATTCATGTACCATTTGCGGCAGAGCAGGCAGTTGATAAGCCCAACGGGACTCCGTTTATGTCGCTTCAGATGATTGCTGAATGTTTGGAATATGCAGTGGAAGCTGCCGTAAAAAATATGGAAGATATAAAAGAAACAATGGGTGAAACGCATTAATAAAATTAAGGTATAAAATACCTCCATTTACAAATAATAGTATTACGCATAATTTGTAAATGGAGGATTTTTATTATGAAGGCAACAGGAATTGTACGTAGAATAGATGATTTAGGGAGAGTCGTGATTCCAAAAGAGATAAGAAGAACACTTCGTATCCGGGAGGGCGACCCGCTTGAAATCTTTACTGACCGTGAAGGAGAAGTTATCTTAAAAAAATATTCCCCTATTGGAGAACTGTCTGTATTTGCAAGACAGTATGCAGAAAGTCTATCCCAGACTATGGGGTGTCTTGTATGTGTCTGCGATATGGATCAGATCATTGCTGCGGCAGGAAATGGAAAAAAAGAGGTGCAGGATAAATATATCAGCAAATCTCTTCAGAAGGAGCTGGAAGATAGAAGCAGTATTCTGGCGGCCCAAGGAGACAAAAAATATGTGAAAGTAGTAAGTGAACAGAGTGAGGATTATGCATATCAGGCAATAACTCCGATTGTATGTGAGGGAGATGTGATCGGCGGTGTTCTCCTTTTAACAAAGGATGAAAAGAAGAAATTCGGAGACACAGAACAGAAGATGGCGGCATGTGCGTCTGCATTTTTAGGAAGACAGATGGAACAATAATGGCATAAAAGCAGCCGTATCATCATACCTTGTGATAGACAAGGGAGGGATGAGATGGAAAGACATGTTCAGAAAGATTCTAAGGTCATGTGGATGCTGAAAGCGCTTCTTGCATCCTATATTGTTACTGGAGTACTGCTTCTTATACTGACTCTTCTTCTGTATAAGCTTGAGATGAACGAAAAGATGGTGTCAGCGGCAATTGTCGGAGTTTATCTGGTATCAACACTTATTGGCGGTATTATTATCGGGAAGCTGGTCCGTGTGAAAAGGTATTTGTGGGGAATGGGACTCGGCGTAATATACTTTGGCCTTCTGCTTTTAATTACACTAGGAGTATATCGGACGCTGAATCAAGATACGGCAAATCTGATGACGACATTTATTCTGTGTATGGGAGGAGGAATGACAGGCGGGATGATTTCCTGATGTTATGCTAAAAAATACTTTCCAAAATAACGGGATTGTGTTACAATAATGCATAGCGTAAAACGCAGATCAGAATATCAGGAGGGTGTTTGGAATGAAGCATGTAAAGACATTAAATACACAGACTTTGAATCATACAGTAAAGAGAGGCGGCTGCGGAGAATGCCAGACTTCCTGTCAGTCCGCGTGCAAGACATCTTGTACCGTCGGCAATCAGACCTGTGAACAGAAGAAATAATTGTCAAGTGAAAAAAAGTAATGCTCGAAAACAGCGGCTTTACCGGTCGCTGTTTCTTGTTGTTGCTATAGAAGGAGTATATGACATTGATTCATCAGTATAAGAGTAATGGATATAATATTGTTCTGGATGTATACAGCGGTTCAGTACATGTTGTTGACGATCTGTGCTATGATGTGATTGCTGTTTTGGAGGAGCAGAATCAGGCGCATACGAAGGAAACGCTTGGCATGCCGGATACAAAAGAGTGTCTCATGGAGCGGCTGAAGGATACATATAGCAAAGAAGAGCTTTTGGAGGCGCTTTCTGATGTCACGGAGCTTGCCGGGGAGGGCCGGTTATTTACAAGAGATGCTTTTGCAGATATGGCAGATGCAGTAAAAGAGCGCAAGACAGTTGTGAAAGCGCTGTGTCTGCATATCGCGCACGATTGTAATCTTGCCTGCAGGTACTGCTTTGCCGAGGAGGGTGAATATCACGGAAGGCGTGCGCTTATGAGCTTCGAAGTAGGAAAAAAGGCGCTGGATTTTTTGATTCAGAACTCAGGAAACCGAAGGAATCTAGAGGTGGATTTTTTTGGCGGAGAGCCTCTTATGAACTGGCAGGTAGTAAAGGATTTGACTGCGTATGGAAGAGAGCAGGAGAAAATTTACAATAAGCATTTTCGTTTTACCCTGACTACAAACGGAGTTTTATTAAATGATGAAGTACAGGAATTTTTAAACCGTGAGATGGACAATGTAGTATTGAGTCTGGATGGGCGCAAAGAGGTCAATGACAGGATGCGTCCATTTCGAAATGGGACGGGCAGCTATGATTTGATTGTGCCGAAGTTTCAGAAGCTGGCCAAGAGCCGGAACCAGGAAAAATATTACATTCGGGGGACATTTACGAGAGATAATCTGGATTTTGGAGAGGATATTCTTCATTTTGCAGATTTGGGCTTTAAGCAGATGTCGATAGAGCCGGTAGTCGGAGAGGAATCCGACCCGTATGCAATCCGCGAGGAGGATCTTCCGGCGATTATGAAGGAGTATGACAGGCTTGCACAGATTATGATTGACAGAGAAAAAGACGGGAAGGGTTTTAATTTCTTTCATTTTATGATAGACTTAGACGGCGGGCCTTGCGCGGCGAAGCGTTTGTCGGGCTGCGGCTCGGGAACAGAGTATCTTGCGGTCACTCCCTGGGGAGATCTCTATCCGTGCCATCAGTTTGTAGGCCGGGAGGAATTCCTGATGGGAAATGTAGAGGAAGGAATTGTAAAGCCTGAGATTGCGGATGAATTTCGAGGCTGCAGTGTATATTCAAAAGAGAAATGCAGGAACTGCTTCGCTAAGTTTTACTGCAGCGGAGGCTGTATGGCGAATTCTTATAATTTTCATGGGACGATTCATGATGCTTATGAGATTGGCTGCAGGATGCAAAGAAAGCGTGTGGAATGTGCCATTATGATAAAGGCGGCTTTATCATGAAATAGAAATCAAACAGGAAAGGGAAATTTACCATGAAGAAAAGCAGAGGCGTACTTAGTCTTGTCGTAACAGTAGTTCTGATCGGACTGCTTGGATTTACGGCGGCGGTTGGTTTTGGTAAGTCACATACCGGGTCAGCGCAGAATATTAAATTAGGTCTGGATCTTGCAGGCGGTGTCAGCATCACCTACCAGGTAAAGGATAAGAATCCGACAGACGAGGAGATGCGTGATACGATTTACAAGCTTCAGAAGCGTGTAGAGCAGTACAGCACGGAGTCCAGCGTTTATCAGGAGGGCGATGACAGAATTAACATTGAGATTCCGGGTGTGTCAGATGCGAACGAAATTCTTGAGGAATTAGGACAGCCGGGCTCGCTGTATTTTATAGCACAAAAGGGAAGTGACGGTTCAGCTAACTATTCACAGATCAACTCTACCGGTGATGCGGCTCAGGATTACAAGCTGGATAAGACGATAGAAGAGCTGAAGGAGGATAATTCGATTGTTCTGAGTGGAGATGATGTTGCTGCCGCGCAGGCAGGAACAAGAGAAGATAAGCAGACCGGAATGAGAGAAAACGTAGTTTCACTTACCTTTACAGAGAAAGGTACGGAGAAATTTGCGGAAGCTACAAGGAAGGCAGTAGAAGCCGGGGAAAGCATCGGAATTTATTATGACGGAAGTTTTGCCAGTGTTCCGATGGTAAGAAGTGCTATTGAGAACGGTGAGGCAGAAATTACAGGAAGTAAAAGCTTTGAGGAGGCGGAGACGCTTGCGTCTACGATCCGTATCGGCGGACTGAAGCTGGAGCTCACTGAACTGCGGTCCAACGTCGTAGGGGCACAGCTCGGCGAGCAGGCAATCAGTACAAGTCTGAAGGCAGGTGCTGTCGGACTGGCAATCGTATTTATCTTTATGATTGTGGTATATCTGCTGCCGGGATTTGCGTCAAGTCTCGCACTTGTTATCTATACAGGATTAGTGTTAGTGATTCTGAATGCGTTTGAGGTGACGCTGACGCTGCCTGGCATTGCCGGTATTATTTTAGGCATCGGTATGGCAGTAGATGCAAATGTTATTATATTTGCCCGTGTAAGAGAAGAGATGTCACGGGGAAAGAGTGTAAGAAATGCATTGAAGACGGGATTTCAGAAGGCCTTGTCTGCTATATTAGACGGGAATATTACAACCCTCATTGCGGCGGTTGTTTTGTGGCTTAAGGGGTCTGGAACGGTAAAGGGATTTGCACAGACATTGGGAATCGGTATTATTGTCTCTATGTTTACAGCTCTTGTAATTACAAGGATGATTGTATTTGCTTTTTATGCAGTGGGACTTCGCAGCGAGAAGCTTTATTACCGGCCGGGTAAAGAGCATGGAACGATCGATTTTCTGTCGAAGAAGAAAGCATTTTTTGCGGCGTCAGTACTTGTGGTTGTGATTGGGTTCGTATTTATGGGAGTGAATGCCTCTAAGGGAAGCGGAGCCTTTGCATACAGCCTTGAATTTGAGGGGGGCACCTCTACCAATATTACATTTAATGAAGATTACAGCATTGACGAGATAGATCAGAAGATTGTCCCGGTTGTAGAATCGGTGACAGGTGATAAAAATGTACAGACCCAGAAGGTTGCAGGAACTAACCAGGTGGTGATTAAAACCGTTACACTGGACCTTGACCAGCGCGAGGCTTTGAATCAGGCGATGATAAAGGAGTTTAAGGTAGACGAGGCAGGCATTACAGCGGAGAATATCAGCTCTACGGTCAGCAGCGAGATGCGTCAGGATGCGGTGATTGCAGTTGTCATTGCGACAATCTGCATGCTTCTTTACATTTGGTTCCGGTTTAAGGATATTCGATTTGCAACCAGTGCCGTTACAGCGCTGCTTCACGATGTACTGGTAGTTCTTGCTTTCTATGCGGTAGTAAGAATCTCTGTCGGCAATACCTTTATCGCCTGCATGCTGACAATTGTAGGTTATTCTATCAATGCGACGATTGTTATCTTCGACCGGATACGTGAGGAGATGCATTATAAAACAAAGAAGACGGAGTTGTCGGAGGTAGTCAACAAGAGTATTACACAGACGCTGACAAGAAGTATCTATACTTCCCTTACGACCTTTGTTATGGTAGCGGTGCTCTATGTGATGGGAGTGAGTTCAATCAAGGAGTTTGCACTTCCTCTTATGGCCGGTATTATATGCGGCGCCTATTCTTCAGTATGTATCACCGGTGCATTGTGGTATGTGATGAAAAAGAAATCCGGCACAGTGTCGGCGAAATAAAAAACATGCAGCTGACAGCCATAGCCATGTCACAGGCTATGGCTGTTTTGTGACGCTGTACTTTATAAAATGCAGTGGTGCCGGTACAAATACAGCGGTGTCAGTTGTCAGTACACTAGTATGTACGGACTGTTTGTTTGGAAGGGGATGCTTAAAATGGAACGATGGGTATTGCTCAGAAAGGGCGCTGATTTTGAGGCAATTGGAAAAAAGTATCAGATAAGTCCAAGACTTGCATCTTTGATACGAAACAGGAATATAAAGACAGAAAGCGAAATACACAGCTATCTAAATGGGAGCAGAGAGGAGCTTAGAGACGGACGGAAGATGAAGGATATGGAGAAGGCGGCAGAGCTGATTCTCGACAAAATAAAAAAGAAGAAGAAAATCCGAATTATCGGAGATTATGATATTGACGGAATCAACGCAGTCTATATTCTTATGGAGGGACTGGAGCATCTGGGAGCGCTCGTGGACAGTGATATACCTGACAGGCTGAAGGAAGGCTACGGATTAAACCGTGTGCTGATAGAGCGTGCAAGAGAAGCCGGTATAGACACTATTATTACCTGTGACAATGGGATTGCTGCTGCCGGAGAAATTGCATATGGAAAAGAGCTTGGTATGAGTGTTATTGTAACAGATCATCACGAGGTGCCTTATGAGGACCTTGGGGCAGGAAAGAGAAGCTATCAGCTTCCGCCGGCGGATGCGGTAATAGATCCGAAACAGGAAGACTGCAGTTATCCGTTTCCGGGGCTCTGCGGTGCTGCGGTTGCGTATAAGCTGATTGAGGCGCTTTATCTGAAAATGGAGAGGAATCTGCAGGAGATTGAATATCTGATAGAAAATGTGGCAATTGCTACAGTAGGGGATGTGATGGATTTGGTGGATGAAAACCGAATCTATGTGAAACTCGGACTTTCTATGCTGAAGCACACGAAAAATCCAGGCCTTCATGCATTGATTGAATGTACAGGAGTAAAGAGAGAAAAATTGGGCGCCTATCATATCGGCTTTATACTTGGACCATGTTTAAATGCCGGCGGACGGCTGGATACGGCAAAGAAGGCGCTTGCACTCCTCCGTGCGCGGACAGGAGAAGAGGCGTCTGTTTGTGCAGAAAAATTAAAGATGCTCAACGAAAGCCGCAAGGATATGACGGCTCTGGCGGTAAAGGAGGCTCTCCGGCTGGCAGAAACAGGCGGATATATGTCCGACAGGGTACTTGTCCTCTATCTTCCGGACTGTCATGAAAGTCTGGCGGGAATTGTGGCAGGAAAGGTGAGAGAGCATTTTTATAAGCCGGTATTTGTGCTGACGGACGCAGAAGAAGGAGTAAAAGGTTCCGGGCGTTCGATAGAAGCATATTCTATGTATGAGGAGATCAGCAGATGTAAGGATTTATTTACAAGGTTCGGCGGACATGAGATGGCGGCAGGGGTATCTATGAAGCAGGAAAATGTAGAGGAGTTCCGCCGGAGATTAAATGAGAACTGCTCGTTGAGTGAACAGGATTTGACAGAGAAGATCGTTATAGATATGGAGCTGCCCTTTTCCTGTGTGACGGAAGCCTTTATTGAGGAGCTTAAGCTTCTGGAGCCCTTTGGAAAAGGGAATGTAAAGCCGGTATTTGCAGGCCGGGAAGTTATATTTACAGATGTCCGTATACTAGGAAAAAACCGCAGTGTATTGAAGGCATGGGTATGTGACAAAAGCGGTATCGGCCTTGAAGCAGTGTATTTCGGGGAAGCTGAGAGGCTTCGGGAAAGACTTATAGAACGTAATGGAAAGCTTTCTGTTACCTTTTATCCGGAGGTAAACGAATACAAAGGGGCAAGAAATCTTCAGATTACGATTACACATTATCAATAGAATAGAGCAAATTACAGAATTATTTGAAAATCCGACAAAGTAATGGTATACTAGGCTATATATTTAATAAAAGAACGGAGTGTGTAAAGATGAAAAAAATAGAAGAGTATGTGAGAAGTATCCCTGATTTTCCGGAACCGGGGATTATTTTCAGGGATGTAACAAGTGTGCTTCAGGATGCAGACGGGCTTGCACTTGCAGTTGATCTGATGCAGGAGAAGCTTAAAGGGATTGATTTTGATCTTGTAGTCGGGCCGGAATCCAGAGGCTTTATTTTCGGCGTACCGATTGCATATAATCTGCATAAGCCGTTTATTCCGATTCGTAAAAAGGGAAAGCTTCCTTGTGAGACTGTTTCGGTAGAATATGAGCTGGAGTACGGGACAGCGGAGCTTGAGATACATAAGGATGCAATTAAAGAAGGCCAGAGGGTTGTAATTATTGATGATCTTATGGCCACAGGCGGCACAAACGAGGCCATGATTCAGCTTGTGGAAAAGCTGGGGGGAAAGGTTGTTAAGGCGGTATTTCTTATGGAGCTTGCAGGGCTTAACGGAAGAAAGAGACTGGAAAATTATGAGATAGATTCTGTTATTGTATATCCGGGAAAATAAAAGAATAGAGAGGGTGTGAACCCGATAACGGGTGTTCCGCAATAAAAAGAGGAAATGAGAAGAGGGAAGGAGGCATTAATATGTCAGATAAAATAACGACATATGAATCGTTGGATGACCGCATTGCGCCGGAAGCAATTACAGCCGATCTTGGAAAAGGACTTGATATTGTAGATGGCCATGCTGTTAAGGCACCTGGAGATTATGAGAATCCAGATCATCTGTATGACATGTTAATTGCCCGTGTCCGGCGTTATCATCCGTCTACAGATGTCAGCGCTATCAGAAAGGCGTATGAGGTGGCGAAGGAGGCTCATGGGGACCAGTGCCGGAAGTCTGGCGAGCCTTATATCGTTCATCCGCTCTGGGTGTGTATTATTCTTGCCAGTCTGGAGATGGATAAGGAGACGATTATTGCTGCAATGCTGCACGATGTTGTAGAGGATACAGAAACCAGTGAAAGAGAAATCAGTCTGGAGTTCGGAGAAGAGGTAGCACTTCTGGTGGATGGTGTCACGAAGCTGGGGAGGCTTTCATATTCTTCGGATAAGCTGGAGGTCCAGGCAGAGAATCTAAGGAAGATGTTTCTTGCGATGGCAAAGGATATCCGTGTGATTATCATTAAGCTGGCCGACCGCCTGCACAATATGCGTACGCTTCAGTTTATGACGCCGGCAAAGCAGAAGGAAAAAGCGAAAGAAACTATGGATATCTATGCGCCGATAGCCCAGAGGCTTGGAATATCCAGAATAAAGACAGAGCTTGATGATCTGGCGCTTAAGTATTCTCAACCCGAAGTTTTCTATGATTTGGTGGATCAGATCAATACGAGGAAAACAGAGCGTGAGGAATTTGTGCAGCAGATTGTTGAAGAGGTCTCTGCACATATGAGGAATGCAAAGATAAAAGCAGACATCAGCGGACGAGTGAAGCATTTCTTCAGTATCTATAAGAAGATGGTGAATCAGGATAAGACGGTGGATCAAATTTATGATTTATTTGCAGTGCGTATTATTGTGGACTCTGTAAGAGACTGTTATGCAGCACTTGGTGTTATCCATGAGATGTATACACCGATTCCGGGGAGATTTAAAGACTATATTGCTATGCCGAAGCCGAATATGTATCAGTCTCTTCATACGACGCTTATGAGCTCGGTGGGGCAGCCCTTTGAGATTCAGATTCGGACGCAGGAGATGCACAAAACCGCAGAGTACGGTATTGCCGCGCACTGGAAATATAAGGAATCTAATGACGGCAGGAAAAGTGTAGCAGCTCAGGAAGAAGAAAAGCTAAGCTGGCTCAGACAGATTTTGGAATGGCAGAGGGATATGTCGGATAACCGGGAGTTTTTAAGTCTGATTAAAGGAGATTTGGACCTTTTTGCAGAGGATGTATACTGCTTTACCCCTCAGGGAGATGTAAAAAACCTTCCGAATGGTTCCACGCCGATTGATTTTGCCTATGCTATCCACAGCGCTGTGGGAAATAAGATGGTAGGTGCCAGGGTAAATGGAAAGCTGGTACCGATTGATTATAAGATACAGAACGGGGACCGAATTGAAATTCTGACTTCACAGAATTCCAGAGGTCCCAGCCGTGACTGGCTGAATGTGGTGAAGAGTACCCAGGCCAAGAATAAGATTAATCAGTGGTTTAAGAAGGAATTCAAGGAAGATAATATTATCAAGGGCAAGGAGATGATTCATGCCTACTGTAAGGCAAAATCCATCCATGCTCCAGATATTCTGCAGATAAAATATCAGGAGATTGTTCAAAGAAAATACGGCTTTAAAGACTGGGATTCCGTGCTGGCAGCAGTCGGACACGGAGGATTAAAGGAAGGGCAGGTTGTAAACCGTCTTGTAGAGGAATATGGAAAAGAGCACAAGCAGGAGATTACCAATGATGTTGTGCTGGAGCGGGTTGCAGAGGCTGCAAAAAATAAAGTGCATATTGCCAAATCCAAGAGCGGTATTGTGGTAAAGGGAATTGACGATGTGGCAGTCCGTTTTTCCAGGTGCTGCAATCCGGTTCCGGGAGATGAGATTGTAGGCTTTGTTACGAGAGGACGGGGGATGACGATTCACCGGACTGACTGCGTGAATATTATTCATCTGACCGAGGCAGAGCGCGCAAGGCTTATCGACGTGGAGTGGGAAAGCAATGTAGCAGAAAAGGCGGAGGGACAGTATCTTGCGGAGATTAAGATGTATGCCAATGACAGGCAGGGACTTTTGATGGAGATGTCCAGAATCTTTACGGAGGCAGATGTAGATGTAAAATCTATGAATGTGCGCACCAGCAAACAGGGAACTGCTACGATCGAAACAGGCTTTATTGTACACGGAAGAGATGAGCTTGCAAAGGTGGTCGAAAAGCTCCGTCAGCTGGAGGATGTAATAGACATTGAGCGGACGACGGGATAAAGGAAAGGAGCTTGTTCTATAATGAAGGTGGAGAAGTTTGTAACAGGGATTATCAGTACGAATTGTTATCTTGCTGTGAACGAGGGAACAAAACAGGCGGTGATTATTGACCCTGCCGCCTGTCCGGGATATTTAGTCAGTCATATTAAGGATGAGGGTTATAAGATTGAGGCGGTTCTGCTAACCCACGGACATTTTGACCATATTATGGGAATAGACGGATTTTTAGAGGAGTTTCCTGTTTCAGTCTATGTGCATGAGGACGATGAGGATGTGATGAAGGATGCAAGACTGAACCAGTCTAAAACCTATACGTCAGGGTATACATATTCCGGGGCAGAATATTTAAAAGACGGGCAGACACTGGAGCTTGCAGGATATTCATTTGAAGTGATTCATACGCCGGGACATACAAAGGGCGGCTGCTGCTATTATGTGAGATCTGAGAATGTCCTGTTCAGCGGAGACACATTATTCCAGAATTCTGTGGGGAGGACTGATTTTGTAAACAGCAGTACGGAGGACCTGATACGTTCTGTCAGGGAAAGACTTTTTGTACTTCCGGACGAGACTTATGTTTATCCGGGGCATGCAGGTGAGACGATGATCGGACATGAAAGAGAGCATAATCCTTATGTCTGACATTCGGCGGACTCTTCAGTCTGTGATATTTGTGCAAAAAACAGGAGAGAATAGATGATTCAGGTTATATGCAGCAGGGAAGATTATCTATATAATGCATATCATATTGTAAAGGCTTTTTATCCGCATAAGGAGATTTCTTCCTTTGTGGAGGAAAAAGCCTCTAATTATGTACTGGTACGATTTGAGGACGGACAGGAAGTGGAGGTATCTGCCCAGGCAGAGGAATCCGGAGAAGCTTTTTGCTGTCCAAAGAAAGATAAGAAGACGGAAGAAGCAGAAAGAATGCTTAAAAAACAATTAGATAAAAAATTGTACCGGATATTGTCGGAAAGAACTAATAAGACGCTTTCCTGGGGAATTCTGACCGGTGTGCGTCCGACGAAAATTGCAATGAAAAAGCTGTGTGAGGGCATGAGAAAAGAGGCATTTCTCGATTGGTCTGCAGAGGAAGCGCTGGTAAGCCGCAAAAAAGCTGCTCTTGCCTGGGAGGTTGCAGAAAGGGAGAGGGGGCTTCTTGAACAGCTGGATATGGAAAATGGGTACAGCCTTTATGTGGGAATCCCCTTCTGTCCCTCCGTCTGTACCTACTGTTCCTTTAGTTCAGGGGCGCTGTCTGACTGGGAGCATCGGGTGGAGGATTACATCACAGCGCTCTGCAGGGAGCTTGAAGCCTTGTCCAGAATGTCGAAAGGAAGACATCTGAATACCATTTATATAGGAGGCGGTACTCCTACGACGCTTAGCGCAGAGCAGTTAAAAAGAGTTTTGTCCTGCATAGATGCTTATTTTTCCAGAGAGAAGCTTCTGGAATACACGGTAGAAGCAGGAAGACCGGATAGTATTACGAGAGGAAAGCTTGAAGTGTTAAAAGAACATGGTGTGACAAGAATTTCCATCAATCCTCAGAGTATGCAGCAGAAGACTCTTGACACAATCGGAAGAAGGCATACCGTGGAGGAGGTCTGTGATGCATTTTATCTTGCCAGAAAGTGTGGGTTTGATAATATTAACATGGATTTGATTGCGGGACTTCCAGGAGAGAAGGCTTTAGACATGGAGGATACGCTTAAGCAGATCCGGGAGCTTGGTCCGGACAGCCTGACGGTTCATTCATTGGCAGTAAAACGAGCGGCAAAGCTTTCTAAGGAGGAGGCGGTGTCGGAGGATATCGGGGAAATGATCCTGGCGGCATCGGAGACGGCGCGGCAGATGGGGCTTGTCCCCTATTATCTGTACCGGCAGAAGAATATTGCCGGGAATTTCGAAAATGTAGGCTATGCAAAGGTTGACAAAGCCGGAATATACAATATACTTATTATGGAGGAAGTGCAGACGATTATCGCTGTCGGAGCCGGGGCTTCGACAAAAATTGTACTGAAGGCTCCGGTGGATGCGCCAGGCGGTAAAAGGAAAAAAAAGACGAATCTGATACGGCTGGAGAATGTAAAAGCGATTGATGCTTACATAAGCCGTGTAGATGAGATGATAGACAGAAAAGGAGAATGGCTATGGCATTAAAGAAAAAGCCGGTAACCGGCATGAAGGATATGATGCCGCGGGAAATGGAAATCCGGGACTATCTGATTTGGCTGATTAAGGATACCTATAAGACTTTTGGTTTTCAGTCGATGGAGACGCCCTGTGTGGAGCATTTGGAAAATCTGTGCAGTAAGCAGGGCGGTGACAATGAGAAACTGATATTTAAAATTATGAAGCGGGGAGAGAAGCTTAAGTTAAGTGATGCAAGAGAGGAAAACGATCTGGCGGACGCGGGACTCCGCTATGATTTGACCGTTCCTCTTGCCAGATATTATGCAAATCATTCCAATGATCTTCCGGCTCCTTTTAAGGCGCTTCAGATTGGAAATGTGTGGAGAGCGGACCGTCCTCAGAGGGGACGTTTCCGTCAGTTTATGCAGTGTGATATCGACATTCTTGGAGAGGCAGGTAATCTGGCGGAGATAGAGCTGATTCTTGCCACGACGTCGATGCTCGGGAAGCTGAACTTTAAAAATTTTACCGTATGCATCAACGACAGAAATATTTTAAAGGCTATGGCAGCATACAGCGGTTTTAAGGAGGAGGATTACGACGAGGTATTTATAATTCTGGATAAAATGGATAAAATCGGACCGGAAGGTGTAGCGGACGAGCTTAAGACGATGGGGTATGCACAGGAAAATGTGGAGACTTATCTAAAGCTTTTTGAGGAGACTTCTCCGGACAGGCCGGGCCTTCATTATCTGCGCAGGAAGCTTGGAAGCTGCTTAAGCAGCAGCACGGCAGACGGCATGGAGAAAATTCTCTCCAGTGTGGAGGCTGCTAAGGAATGTGAGTTCAGATTGAAATTCGATCCGACTCTGGTGAGGGGTCAGTCCTACTATACCGGAACAATTTTTGAAGTCGTGATGGATGACTTTGGCGGGTCAGTTGCCGGGGGCGGGCGTTACGATAAGATGATTGGAAAATTTACCGGGCAGGATACACCGGCCTGTGGTTTCTCTATCGGATTTGAGAGGATTGTTATGCTGCTTCTGGAAAATGGATATGAGGTGCCCAAAAAGAGTATGAAAAAGGCGTATCTTCTGGAAAAGAGTATGACGGATGAAGGGCTTCTTAAGATTCTGGCGCTTGCGAAGGCTGATCGTGAGGCAGGAAAGCAGGTGTTGGTTGTCAATATGAAGAAGAATAAAAAATTCCAGAAGGAGCAGCTGGAGGCAGAGGGCTATGAAGAGATTCAAGAGTGTTATGCAAAAGTAGATGAAGAAGAGCAGAATAAAGGAGAGTACGTGATATGGCAGAGTCAATGAAGGGACTTAAGAGGTCCCACAGATGTGCAGAGCTGTCGGCGGCAAATATTGGTGAGACAGTTACGATTATGGGCTGGGTACAGAAGAGCCGTAATAAGGGAGGCCTTGTATTTGTTGATGTGAGAGACAGGTCCGGTATCATTCAGGTCGTGTTTGAAGAGGAGAAGACGCAGAGAAGCCTTCTTGAGAAAGCGGCGAAGCTTCACAGCGAATATGTGGTGGCAGTTGTGGGACAGGTGGAGAAAAGATCCGGTGCGGTCAATGAGAGCCTGGCAACCGGTGAAATTGAGATTATCCCTCAAAATCTTCGGATTCTGGCAGAATCTGAAGCACTTCCGTTTCCGATCGAGGAAAATTCGAAAACAAGAGAAGAGGTACGGCTGAAATATAGATATCTGGACCTCAGGAGACCTGATATGCAGCGGAATCTGATGATGAGAAGCCAGGTGGCGACGCTTACCCGTCAGTTTCTGGCAGAGGAAGGATTCTTAGAGATCGAAACACCGATTCTGATTGGAAGCACGCCGGAGGGGGCTAGAGATTATCTTGTTCCGAGCCGTCTTCATCGAGGACATTTTTATGCGCTTCCCCAGTCACCGCAGCTTTTTAAGCAGCTTTTGATGTGTTCCGGCTGCGACAGGTATTTCCAGCTGGCAAAATGCTTCCGTGACGAGGATCTGCGTGCAGACCGTCAGCCGGAATTTACACAGATTGATATGGAGCTTTCTTTTGTAGATGTGGATGAGGTTATAGATGTCAATGAAAGGTTGCTTAAGAGGCTGTTTGAGAAGGTGCTGGGAGTTGAGGTCTTACTTCCTATACCAAGAATGACCTGGCAGGAGGCAATGGATCGATACGGCTCCGACAAGCCGGATATTCGTTTCGGTATGGAGCTTCAGGATGTGACGGAGGCTGTAAAAGGCTGTGAATTTGCAGTATTTAAAGGAGCAATTGAAAACGGGGGTACAGTCCGCGGTATTAACGCAAAAGGACAAGGAGCAATGCCTCGTAAAAAAATTGATAAGCTTGTAGAATTTGCCAAAGGATACGGAGCGAAGGGTCTTGCTTATGCTGCAGTCCAGGAGGATGGAACGGTAAAATCCTCCTTCGCCAAATTTATGAAGGAAGAGGAGATGTCTGCACTTATACGGGAAATGGGTGGTGAAAACGGCGACCTTCTGCTTTTTGCGGCGGATAAAAATAAGGTTGTCTGGGATGTTCTCGGAGCGCTGCGCCTGGAGCTGGCTCGCCAGCTTGAGCTGCTTGATAAGAATGAATATAAATTCTTATGGGTGACAGAATTCCCTCTGCTTGAATGGAGTGAGGAGGAGAAGCGCTTTGTGGCGATGCACCATCCATTTACGATGCCGATGGAAGAGGATATTCAGTATATTGACAGTGATCCGGGAAGAGTACGTGCAAAGGCGTATGACATTGTATTGAATGGTACGGAGCTTGGCGGCGGAAGCGTACGTATTTTCGATCCTGAAATTCAGAATAAGATGTTTGAGGTAATTGGATTTACGCAGGAGCAGGCACAAGAGCAGTTTGGATTCCTGCTTACTGCCTTCAGGTACGGCGTGCCGCCTCACGCAGGTCTGGCGTACGGCCTAGACCGGTTGATTATGCTGATGGCAAAAGAGGACAGCATCCGGGATGTTATGGCATTTCCGAAGGTGAAGGATGCGTCAGATATGATGACGGAGGCTCCGACAAAAGTGGATAAGAAGCAGCTTGACGAGCTGGGTCTTGCGGTGATAGAGGAGGAATAGACAGTAAGGGATATGCTTAAGAGCATCTTGAGAAATAAGAAAACTTTACGGTTATAACAGCAGCGGGCGAAAGATTTGAAAAATGATTGATCAGTCTTTCGCCCTTTCATTATATATCACAGCAAATAGTTATTTTCCCGATTTGCAATCTGCAGAGCAGCTAATTTATACGTTGCATATCCGCCGGTAACAAGAGGTTCCATCCTGCAGAGCTCTTCAGCCTCCTTACGGCTTTCTGTTTTTAGGATATACATACCTGCCATTCCCGGATAGCCTTTAAATACGCCGCAGATTTCAAGCTTTCCTGCATCGTCAAGTTTTCTTATATTTTCCACATGTTCTAAGATTACTTTTTTTGTTATTCTGTTATAGGTTTTAGTTTTTTCAATCAACATCATGTACATAGATTTTTCCATCTGATATTCTCCTCATTTTAGACTTGTCTTTTAATATGTCATTTTATAAAAAAATACTTGAAATCCTCATTACAAAGAATTTCAAGTATTATCAGAGCGACAGACGGGGTTCGAACCCGCGACCCCGACCTTGGCAAGGTCGTACTCTACCAACTGAGCCACTGTCGCATTCATTGTTCCTCAGAACAATAATTACTATACTACATGGATTTGTTTTTGTCAACATTTTTTTAATTTTTATTTTCGGAAATATATTTCAGAAATGATACCTACAAAATGCATAGGAAATAGTCAAGAAAACTTAGCAGAAGATATTGACAAGAAAACTTGGCATATGCTATGCTTGATATGCAAAGAAAACTTGGCATCTCTATAAGGAGGATTCTATTTATGAATAAAGAAGAAATTTTAGCAAAAAGCCGTCAGGAAAATAAACAGCTGGATGAACGAGAACGCACATTATCTACGCAGGCAACGGCATATGGAATAACTGGTATGTCCATTGTATTTATCATTTTATTTTTTGTGCAGATGTCAAAAGAAAAACAGATTTATAATCTGCTTGCACTGTATTTCAGCTTTGTTGCCTCACAGAATATCTTCAGATACAGATTGTTAAAAGGAACGCAGAATTTGATTTCGGCGCTTGCTTTTACTTTTGCGACAATCGTTTATCTTTTCCTATATATTGTTCGGGTATAAAAAGCAAAACACGAAAAGGAATAAATCTATGGATGACAAACTTATTTTAAAAAATCATTTAAAAGAAGTGCGGACAGAAAAGAATCTGTCTCAGGCTCAGCTGGCAGAGATGGTCGGTGTTTCACGCAACACCATAAGCTCCATTGAAACAGGACAGTTCAATCCCACCGCCAAGCTGGCTTTGATTCTGTGTATTGCACTGGACAGAAAATTTGAAGATTTGTTTTATTTTTCTTAATATAAATTCTTTTGTCTCATTTTTAAAATTATTTCCTAAATTATGACAGCTTTTTCCACTATTTTATGATAAACTATATGTATTCCTGATACAATCTGACACTATAACAAAACTTATATTAAAAATATAAAGGAGGATAAAAATGGAGAGATTTTATGAACAGGTGAGAGATCGATTTATGCGCTATGTACGTGTGGACAGTCAGTCTCAGGCGGGTTCGGACAGTGCACCGAGTACAATGAAGCAGAAGAATATGGGCAGGCTGCTAAGGGATGAGCTCATTTCTCTAGGAGTTCAGAATGTGGCGATGAGTGAGGAGGGATGTGTTTATGGTACGATTCCTTCCAATCTTTCGAAGGATACGTGCAAATCTGTAGGTCTGCTTGCACATATGGACACGACTCCAGATGCAAGCGGAACAGATGTTAAGCCGTGGGTTCTGGAAAATTATCAGGGCGGGGATATTGTTCTGAATAAGGAAAAAAATATTGTTATGAAGAGTGAAAAATATCCGAATCTTAAAAAATACATAGGACAGGATTTGGTTCTTACCGATGGAACGACCCTGCTCGGAGGAGATGATAAGGCGGCTGTTGCGGCAATTATGACGATGGCCGAGTATTTTTTAAGTCATCCGGAGGCCCCGCACGGCCCGATTCAAATTGGCTTTACCCCAGATGAGGAGGTAGGACGCGGCACGGAAAATTTTGATATTGATAGATTCGGGGCCGATATAGCATATACGGTGGATGGAGACGCCGTGGGAGGGTACGGTTATGAGACCTTTAATGCTGAGGAGGCGCAGCTTGTTATCAGAGGATTGAATGTTCATCCGGGTACAGCGTATAAAATTATGAAAAATGCGGTAGAAATCGGAGGAGAATTTATGGCGATGCTTCCGGCATTTGAAAGACCGCAGAATACCCGCGGCAGGGAAGGGTATTATCATCCGTTTGTTTTTGAAGGCACGGTTGAGAGGGCCTTTATCCGATGTCTTGTCAGAGATCACGAAAGGGAGCTCTATGAGGCCAGGAAGAGATATATTGAAAAATGTGCAGGGCAGCTGAATGAGCTCTATGGTGAGGGTACGGTTGAGCTTTCCTGGACAAATCAGTATTTCAGCATGAGGGAGGTTATAAAAGAGGTTCCGTATATGATTGATTATGCTAAGCAGGCAATCAGAGAATGCGGTGCAGATATATTCGAGATTGCTTACCGGGGCGGTACAGACGGGGCGTGGCTTTCTCAGAAGGGTCTTCCGTGTCCGAATATTACAGCCGGATTTGAGAATGCGCATGGACGTTTTGAGTATGTTCCGATTCAGTCTATGGAAAAGAATGTTGAAATTTTAATCCGGCTGCTGACGATATATGCGGAAAATGCTTAATCAGAATGGGTTTAAGAGAGTGATGATATGAAAGAGGTGGCAGTGCCAGAAAATCCTCTGGCATCCGAAAAGACAGGGAGGCTGATTGCGAAATTTGCAGTACCGGCTATTATCAGTATGCTGGTAAGCTCTCTTTATAATATTGTAGATCAGATTTTTATCGGACAGGGAGTAGGTATGCTCGGCAATGCAGCTACGAATATTGCATTTCCTATCTCAATTATCTGTACAGCCACGGCGCTGCTTCTTGGGATTGGAAGCTCGTCTAATTTTAATCTGGAATCCGGACGGGGAAATCTGGGGCAGGCAAGCAGGATTGCCGGGACGGGCCTGTCCGGACTGGCAGTAAGCGGTACGATGATTGCGGTGATTACCCTCCTGTTTTTGAATCCGCTTTTGGAGCTTTTCGGCGTAACGCCGGATGTACTTCCCTTTGCGGTAGATTATACAAGCATCACTGCACTCGGCATTCCTTTTTTGATATTGACAACCGGGGGAAATCATCTCATTCGTGCAGACAGGAGTCCCACATATTCTATGACCTGCATGTTGAGCGGAGCGATTCTCAATACAATCTTGGACCCCCTTTTTATTTTTGAATTCGACTGGGGAATTAAGGGAGCGGCGTGGGCTACTGTAATCGGGCAGGTGGTTTCAGGCTTTTTGGTAATTCTTTATTTTATCAGGTTTCGAAAGATGGAGCTTACTTTAAAGAAATTAAGACCGAGGGCAGAATATTTGAAAGCGATTGTGTCTCTTGGGATGGCTGCCGGTATTAATCAGGTTGCAAATGCGCTAGTGCAGATTGTGCTCAATAACAGTCTTCGTCATTATGGTGCTGTATCAATGTATGGGACGGATATTCCACTGGCCTGTGTCGGAGTGATCTCTAAGGTGAATATGGTATTTATGTCGATTTGTATTGGAATTTCACAGGGCTGTCAGCCCCTCTGGGGATTTAATTATGGAGCAGCCCATTATGACAGAGTACGGGATGTGTATAAAAAGGCGTTTCAAATTTGTGTAATGATAGGCATTGTGTTTTTTCTATGCTTTCAGTTTTTTTCACGGCAGATTATAGGGATTTTCGGGACAGGAAGCGAGGAGTATTTCCAGTTTGCCGAGCGGTACTTCAGAATCTTTATGTTTATGACATTTATCAATGGGATTCAGCCTATGAGCACAGGATTTTTTACATCTATCGGGAAAGCAAAGCTTGGAATTGTCGTATCCTTGACGAAACAGATTATTTTTTTAATGCCGCTTATTTTGATTTTCCCGCTTTTTATGGGAATTGACGGATTGATGTATGCAGGTCCGATTGCAGACGGTGCGGCAGCGGCAGCGGCTATTGGCCTGGCAGTGCGGGAGCTTAAGCGCTGTAGTTAGCTTTAGAAGCGGCATATTTTTTTGTTGCTCTTAGATTTAAAGTGTGTTAGAATGAATCGAAACAATTAAACAGCAAAAAGCAGAGTAGGAATGTGTGCGTCAAGTGCCGCCTGGACGGGGAGTTGCCAGGCGGACGAAGAGTATCCTGACAGATCAGATACCCGCGGTACACACTCCGCATCCCGCTGCTACACATAGACGGATAGGATTACCTGCTATGCGTAGCTTTAAGGACTACTGCAAAGGAGGTAATTTTTATGAAGAAAATCAAGACACTATTTACAGACTCCTTTCATGAGTTAAGAGACTTAAAGACTTTGGCTGCGTCAGCGATGCTGCTGGCAATTGCAGTTGTGCTTGGCTTTTACCGGCTGCAGCTTACAGAGTATTTAAGGATTGGCTTTGACTTTATTGCAAAGGAATTGACAGGAATGCTGTTCGGGCCGGCTGTCGGCTGCGTGGTTGGGGGACTTTCAGACATTATCGCTTACATTATGAAGCCGGTCGGAGGATTTTTTCCAGGCTTTACTGTCAGCACGATGCTTGCCGGGACCATCTACGGAATGATGCTGTATAAGAGGCCGGTGAGTCTGGCCAGAATCATTGCGGCGAACACAACCGTAACGATTGTGGTAAACCTGATATTAAATACTTACTGGCTGACGGTACTGTATGGAGACGCATTTTTAGCGCTTCTTCCGGCACGGGCATTCAAGCAGATGATTATGCTGCCGATTGAGATTGTGCTGTATTATACGGCGGTAAAGATGCTTGCGAAGGCGAATCTGCCGGGATTGGCTGTGAATAAAGTGCGCAGGTAGAGATTAAGATGTATCATTATATATGTCTGTAGGAAGCGTGCTTAAGTAGAGCGTACAGGCAGAAAAAGGGCAGGAGTACGGGGGATGAAGCTATGAAGGAACGGATGCCGCTTGGATTTATGTTTAAACAGATTAATAATGTATATGAGAAGGAGTTTAACAATCAGCTTCGTACAATCGGCATTACGGCTTCCCAGTGCGCGGTTCTGGATTATCTGTTTGTAAGCAGTAAAGAGGAAGTAAACCAGCGAGATATTGAAAAGGCATTAAGTCTTAGGAACCCTACTGTTACAGGGCTTTTAAAAAGACTGGATGAAAAGGGGTATATCTTGTCTGTGCCAAGTAATAAAGATAAGCGCTGCAAAAATATCTACCTGACAGAAAAGGCCTATGATATTCGAAGGCGTATGGATATGGATCGAAAAAAGCTGGATAAGATGCTGACGATC
This sequence comes from uncultured Lachnospiraceae bacterium, assembly GCA_946558465.1. Lineage (GTDB taxonomy): Bacteria > Bacillota > Clostridia > Lachnospirales > Lachnospiraceae > CAPEBR01. The sequence continues at coordinate 209,870 of CAMNTM010000004.1, read as the reverse complement.
GGGATGAGTAAAAAGGAGATTGCGGCTCTGGAGAAGATGCTTGGAAGGGTATTGTATAATATTGAAGAACCATAGAGGTGAAAGACTGCAGGAACAGAAGATGATAAAGATAAAAGATTATAAAAATAAAAGCTCATAAGACCAAGAGTATAAGACCATGAGAATACAGGCCGCAGGGGAGTGACGCGGCGGCAGCAGCTTCAAAGTTGCTGCTGCCGTTATTTTTTTGCATATTTTTTTTCTACAGGAAGATGCTATCATAAGAAAATAGGTCTTATTGTAAAAAAATATAATGATGGGAGAGGGGTTATGAAGGCTGAGGTTGTGTCTTATATGCTGTCTGCAGAAAATATGACGAGGCGTATAGAGTTTCAGCTGATTCTGCAGTGTGCGCCATTTTTTAAGGGAATGAAAACAGCATGCATTGTGAACATGGAAAAGGGAGCCTGTGAAGAGATAAAGAAGCTGTTTCAGGGTACGGAAATTGAGTATTTTCTTTTAGGTGAGATGAAGGGAAAATGTATGATATTTTTCTTTCGAAGAGCGGTTCTGGTTTCTTATCTTATGAGAGACGAAGTTCAGGAGTTTTTAGAGAAATATGGGTATGAGACAGAAAATGTGGACAGGATGCTTGAGAAGCTTTCAGACAGAATCTGTCGGAGTATCGGCAGAAGGTCCTGTTTTCCGCATGAGATAGGGGTGTTTTTGGATTATCCTGTCGAGGATGTGAAATGTTTTATTGAAGAAGAAGGCAGAAATAGTCTGTTTACAGGATATTGGAAGGTATATACGAATCCTGAGAAGGCGGGAATGACATTTTCGGCTTATGATAAGGCAAAGCAAAGTGCGGTAAATGAGTATCTTACAGGCATGTCATTACAGGAAATCATAGCACTATGAAAGCTTTAAGAAAAGTTTTAAATGAATTTTTGTTTTCAAATTTTAACAATTATAGTATAATATTTTCTGGTGACAGGATAAGTACTAAGAGGACCGGAAGGAGTTAATGTCTATGATATACAGAGAAATTCCGATACAGGCAGAAGGTTCGGCTGCTGATGCGAGATTGGAGGTTTATATTCTGGATACTCCTTATGGAGGGAGTCTGAAGCTTAAGAAACGGCCGATGATTCTAATATGTCCGGGCGGCGGATATGAATTTACCAGCTACCGGGAGGGAGAGCCGCTCGCAGTGCATTTTCTGAACAGGGGCTGTCACGCATGTGTGCTGCGGTATTCTACGGCACCGCATCGATTCCCGACGCAGGTGCTTGAGGCAGGGCAGGCGGTGAAAATCATTCGAAAGCATGCAGACATCTGGAATGTGGATGTGGACAGACTTGTGGTACAGGGTTCCTCGGCGGGAGGACATCTGGCAGCGTGCTATGGTGCTTTCTGGAACAGAGATTTTATGACATCGGGGCTAGGTGTTTTGGCAGAGGAGTTAAGACCTGCAGGGATTATGTTGAGTTATCCGGTAATTACTTCGGATAAGAGATATGCACACACAGGAAGCTTTGAGAATCTTTTGGGGGAAGAGCTTGGGGAGCGTGCGGCTGAGGTGTCGGTTGAAAGGTTTGTCACAGAGACGATGCCGCCCTGTTTTATCTGGCATACAATGGAGGATATGTCTGTGCCGGTGGAGAATTCACTTCTTATGGTATCGGCGCTTAGAAGGGCAGGTGTGCCGGCAGAGCTTCACATCTTTCCAAAGGGAGAGCACGGCCTGAGTCTAGCCAGTCCGGCTGTAGAGCGTGCAGATGGAAGCGGTGTGCAGGCGGAGTGTGCGCAGTGGGCAGGTCTTGCGGATGCTTGGCTTGAGAGGTTATTTGACTGATAAAAGACAGATAATAAGAAAAATGAAGGAGTGTATTTATGATGATGAAAAAACCAACAGTACTTATGATATTGGACGGCTACGGGCTTAATGAAAAGATGGAGGGAAATGCAGTCAGAGAAGGAAAAACTCCGGTTATGGACAGGCTGATGGCAGAGTGTCCTTTTGTCAAAGGAAATGCAAGCGGTCTGGCAGTAGGGCTTCCGGACGGCCAGATGGGAAACTCTGAAGTAGGGCACTTGAATATGGGTGCGGGCCGTATTGTATATCAGGATCTAACTAAGATTACGAAGGCGATTCAGGATGGAGATTTCTTTGAGAACAAAGCACTCCTTGCGGCATGTGAGAATGTAAAGAAGAATAACAGTGCACTCCATATGTATGGACTGGTGTCTGACGGTGGTGTACACAGTCATAATACTCATATCTACGGACTTTTAGAACTGGCAAAGCGTCAAGGAATCGAGAAGGTATATGTACACTGCTTTTTGGACGGACGGGACACACCGCCGGCTTCCGGTAAAGGATATGTCGAGGAGCTGGTGGAAAAAATGCGGGAGATTGGAGTCGGCGAGGTTGCTACTGTTATGGGCCGCTATTATGCAATGGACAGAGATAACCGCTGGGAGCGTGTGGAGAAGGCCTACCGTGCAATGGTTTACGGAGAAGGAGAGCAGGCAGTAAGAGGACCGGAAGGTATACAAATTTCTTATGATAAGGATATTACAGATGAATTTGTGCTGCCGACCGTTGTGATGAAGGAGGGGGTTCCGGCTGCAACGATTCAAGATAACGATTCTATTATCTTCTTTAATTTCCGTCCCGACCGTGCGAGGGAGATTACAAGAGCCTTCTGCGATGAAGAATTTTCAGGCTTTGACAGAGGCAGAAGAGTAAAAACAACTTATGTATGTTTCACCGAATATGATGTAACAATTGAAAATAAGATGGTGGCATTTGTAAAGGAAGAGATTACCAATACATTCGGAGAGTTCCTTGCAGCAAACGGAAAGAAGCAGGCGCGTATCGCTGAGACGGAGAAATACGCACACGTTACCTTCTTCTTTAACGGTGGTGTGGAGGAGCCAAATGAGGGAGAGGACCGGATTCTTGTAAATTCTCCGAAGGTGGCAACCTATGATCTAAAGCCGGAGATGAGTGCATACGAGGTGTGCGAAAAGCTTGTCGGGGCGGTTCAATCTGAAAAATACGATGTGATTATCATTAATTTTGCCAATCCGGATATGGTGGGACATACCGGAGTAGAGGCAGCAGCGATTCAGGCGATTGAAGCGGTTGACGAGTGTGTAGGTAAAGCAGTGGACGCGGTCAAAGAGGCAGGAGGGCAGATGTTTATCTGTGCGGATCATGGCAATGCAGAACAGCTTATTGATGAAGAGACAGGCGAACCCTTTACTGCGCATACGACCAATCCGGTACCGTTTATCCTGGTAAATGCAGACCCGGCGTACAGACTGCGGGAAGGCGGCTGTCTGGCAGATATTGCACCGACATTGATTGAACTTATGGGTATGGAACAGCCGAAAGAGATGACAGGAAAAAGCTTGATTGTAAAGTAGATGGAGAAACCTTGTATAAAACAAAAACATCCGACAGATAATAAGGCTAAAACTAAAGGCAGGTATAATGAAATGGACAGTATGAATGATATAGAGGAGATTCCACAGAAGGTATACGACCATATGAAATCCTTTATGGATAAGCATGGAATTACCCCGACTGTCAAGCAGATATCTGAAGAGCTTCATCTTATGGAGCATGAGGTAAAGGAGGCAATTGATAAGCTGCATAAGTCGGATAGGATTGTGATTACAAAAGAACCTGAAAAGACTACAATTAAATTCAGGTCATAAGAAAAAGAATATAAGAAAATTCATGACAGCTGGTCATAGGTTGACCGGCTGTTATTTTTGATGAATATTGAAAGGATATACAAATTTTGTTATGATTACAGCATCAGGATTTTGATATTAAATTTCTGTAAGAAGCATTACAAACATTCCACGGCATTCAAAAAGCATCTGGCAGCAGGATGTGTTATTTTGTGTCCTAAAAGGTCGAAAAAGCTGTATTGCTGTTTTTTGGTGTTAGAGAAAACTTAGATATTATACGAGGAGGTGGTGACATGATTCATGTTGCAGTCTGTGATGATGAAAAGTATATGTCTGAGCATATTCGGATGATGACGTCTGGTTTTTTCCGCAGAAAGAATATGGATGCGGCGATTCAAATGTTTTCCTGCGGTGCAGAATTACTAAAATATGATAAACAGATCGATATTCTGTTTTTAGATATTAAGATGAAGGATATAGATGGTATGGAAACAGCAAGAAAGCTGCGGGAGCGCAGCTTTCGGGGGTTTCTGATTTTTATCACAGTCCTTAGAGAGATGGTATTTCAATCTTTTGAGGTGCAGGCATATGATTACCTGGTGAAACCAATCGAAGAAAAAAGTTTCGAAAGAACAATGGAGCGTCTTTTTATCTCCATGCAGAATGCGAGGGAAGCAAACCTGCTTGTTCAAAAAGGGTATGAAAGCCGAATTATTTCTCTGGAAGATATTGTCTTTTGTGAAATCATTGACCGGAAAATATATCTGCATTTAATTTCATCTGAGATCATTGATTTTTATGACCGGATTGAGAATCTGGAAACCAAGCTGGACAATAAGTTTTTCCGGTGTCATAGGAGTTATCTGATTCATCTAAAGTATTTAAAAAGCTATAAGAATGGAACGGCATATATGGAAGGCGGTAAAAAGATACCTGTATCGCGGCTGCGCAGCAAGGAGTTTTCCAGCGTTATTTTGCAGTATATGAGAGATTTATAAGAAGCTTTTGCATGCAGGAGGAGATGAATGGCGGAGTATGTAGATTTTTTTAATGAATATATCATGGGAAGTATCCAGATGCTTTTCGGATTTTATTTGTTTACCAGGTTTTTGTATAAGAAGATAAAGTTTTATTATTATTTCTTATATACTTTATGCGCTGTTGCGGTGATTCATTTTGGTCCGGCCGGCATGATTGCCGGATTTGCAGTATATGTCCTTCTGCTTGCAGCATGCGGAATTCTAATCTGCCGGTCAGATTGGAAGACTGCTGTTTTATATGCGGCTCTGTCAGCCCTGATTATGCAGCTTGTTTATGGAATTATGAATTCTCTGCTGAGTATTCTTTATCCGCTGATGTCTGCGTTTGATCAGAGTAGAGTCGGTATTATATTTATGCTGTCAGGGAATATAGTGTCGCTGCTTATGATGGGAGCCTGCTGTTATATGGTGCGGAGATACTTTTCCGATAATGAAATCATCGAAAAGCAATATGTGTTTTTGGTTTTAATCCCGATGCTGATGATCTTTATTATGGATGAATACATTAATTCTGTTGTCTATAGTATGGCTGTTACGGACGACAGCAAAATTACGATATATCCAAATCACTGTCAGATGCTTGTCATGCAGCTTTTGGGGATGGCAGGCTTGTTTTGTATCCTGTTTGTTTATAAAAATTTGATGCGGAATTTCCGGCTCAGTACGGAATTGTCGCTGTTGGAGCAGGAGGAGCATTCTCTGAATCAATATGTAGAGGAGGCAAAGACTCGTTATGAAAAAACAAAGTCGTTTCGTCATGATATCAAGAACCACATTACGGTAGTAAAGGAGCTTCTGCAAAACGGCAGGCCGGAACAGGCGCTGCATTATATCGGAGATATGGAGAAAATAGCAGAAGAGCTGTCATTTCCGTGCAGCACGAATAATCCGGTGGTAGATATTCTGGCGGGAAACAAGCTTGGAATCGCAAAAAATCTGGGAATAGATGTCTGCTGCTCGCTTTTTCTGCCATATCCATGCGGCCTGCGGGATATTGATATCTGTATTATTCTGTCTAATGCTTTAGATAACGCTGTCCATGCATGCAGAAATATGAACGATAGTGCAGAGAAATATATTCATGTAACAGGGCGCATGCAGGGGGAGCTTCTTTTTATAGAAGTTGAGAACAGCTTTCAGGGAGGGGGACTTAAAAAAGGAACCGGACTGTCAAATATAAAAGCGGTGGCTGAGAAATATCATGGAGCAATGAGTGTAAAAACACAGGGGATGGTATTCATCCTTAATGTACTGCTTATCATTCCTCAGCATCCGGGAAGCAATGCATGACAATGTCCTTTTCAGTCTGTTCCTTTTTCTATAATAGAAAAAAAGCAGCTTTTCGGGTACTGGCTGTGTCTGGTATTTTTTGCGGCAGCGGCTGTAGAAATCACAGCACTTTTTTTAAGCAGAAATTTATTTTATAACTGCCTATGTGAGCTTTATGAGGAATGCACAAAGTGAGATTGGGCATTGAAAATATAAAGAAAACATACTATACTATTTCTAACTGCCGGGAGGCGGCAGTTTGGCTTATGCTGTTAGAAAAGGCAGAAAGGAATAGTCGGAATGTCTGGATCAAGAAAAAAGAGACTTTTTGATATTATACAGATTGGTTATTACGGGGACTGGGTCAGCAGAGGATTTGATTTGATGATTATCGGTATGATTTTAACCAATCTGTTTATTGCTGTTTTTTTGACCTTCGACAATGCCAAGCCATATAGAGAGCTTTTAAATACGATAGAGCTGATTACAGTAATCGTGTTTGCGGCTGAGTACATTCTTCGGCTGATTACAGCCGAATACCTCTATCCAGAGAGTAAAAAAGGTGTGGCGGCAGTCCGGTATATGGTTTCCTTTAACGGTATTGTGGAGCTTCTGGCATTCCTGCCTTATTTTCTGCCAGTTTTTTTCCCGTCAGGTGCGGTTGCATTTCGGATGTTCCGGGTGGTGCGTCTACTTCGTCTTTTTCGGATTAATGCCTATTATGACGCGTTAAATGTAATAGGAGATGTTATTAAAAGTAAGAGGGATCAGATTTTATCTTCTGTCTTTATTATTATGGTGCTTATGGTATCCTCTTCTCTTGTTATGTATAATCTGGAGCATTCGGTACAGCCAGAGGTGTTTTGCAATGCCTTTTCAGGCTTTTGGTGGGCGGTGTCCACGCTGCTTACGGTAGGATATGGAGATATCTACCCGGTTACAGCCGCAGGGCGTATCTTTGGTATTATTATTACATTTCTCGGAGTGGGCATGGTGGCGATACCCACCGGTATTTTGTCAGCGGGTTTTGTGGAGCATTATACAAGAATGCAGGCTGTAAAGGAGCACTCGGAGGAAAGTGATATCCGGTTTGTAAGACTTCGTGTGGAGGAGGGACACCCCTGGGCAGACTGTGAAGTGAGAGAGCTTCCGCTTCCGCCGGGTCTGTTGATTGCAGTGATTCACAGGAGGGAGCGTGTTATTGTGCCGCGGGGAGATACTGTGATTCTAGAAGGGGATAACTTGATTTTGGGAGGCGAGGGTTATCAGGAGGATTTGGGAATTACGCTGAAAGAATTGGTATTAAAGGAGCATAATGCGTGGGTAGGACTTAGAATCCGTGAGCTTGATATTTCGAGAAAGACTATGCTCGTGATGATCCGCCGCGGCGACAGGATGCTGATTCCAAACGGAGATACAAAGCTTGAAAACGGAGATATTCTTCTCCTTTATACGAAAAAAAATATTCGAGATGCGATGGAGGTAGATGTATGAAAAGCTATGATATATTTTTCTTTGACCTTGACGGAACAATTACGGATTCCTCTCTGGGAATTACAAATTCTGTAAAGCATGCACTGAAAAAATATGGGATTGTGGAAACGGACAGGAAAAAGCTGTGTAAATTTATCGGGCCGCCGCTTCCGGCCTCCTTTGAAAAATATTATGGTTTTTCAAAGGACGAAGCATGGAAATCGGTAGACTATTACCGGGAATATTACAAGGATACCGGTATTTTTGAATGTGAAGTTTATGGCGGCTTTGAAGAGATGCTAAAAAAACTAAAGGCGGCAGGAAAAACGCTGGTGGTTGCTACCTCTAAGCCAGAGCCTTTTGCCAGAAGGATTATGGAGCATTTTAAGCTTGCGCAGTATTTTGACTATGTTGCCGGTATGGAGCTTGACGGAAGACGTGGGTCAAAGACGGAGGTGATCTTGTACGCGCTTGAGGCCTGCGGAATAAAGGACAGGTCCCGTGTGCTGATGGTAGGAGACAGGGAGCATGATGTTATGGGAGCTCATGAGACGGGGCTTGACTGTCTGGGAGTGCTGTATGGGTTTGGGACAAGAGAAGAGCTTGAGAGCGCCGGAGCGGACTACATTGTGGATAATGTGGAAGGGATTTTGAAATTTATATGATGCCAGGGTCAAAAAGTCATGCATTTCATGTTTGCATGAAAAAGCATGGATTTGGGACCTGTAAAACATGAGAAAGGAGTCCGGTTAGGTAGATTTCGAATGTTTTAGGATTGCGGGAGCATGAAATGCGGAGCAATCCACAGTATCACGGGTATCAAAATATCTTGCAGAAAGCGGTATATCCTTATAAAAACTTTATATTTACCTTATACAATAACCTCGTAAAGGAGGTTATTGTTATGTATGAAATGATTTTAAAGACGGAGAATTTATCGAAGGCATTTCGGGGAAGGGAAGCAGTGAGATCTGTGTCGCTGGAAGTACCAGAGGCCTGTGTCTATGGAATCCTGGGACCCAATGGAGCGGGAAAATCCACACTTCTTAAGATGCTGACCGGAATTATGAGACCTGCAGGAGGAAAAATATATTTTCAGGGAAAGGAATGGACGAGAAAGAATCTGTCAGATATCGGCGCATTGATTGAGACACCGCCTGTTTATGAGAATCTGACAGCCAGGGAAAATTTAGAGGTACGGGCGGTTCTTTTGGGAATATCTGAAAGAAAGATGGAAGAAGTCCTTTTTACCGTAGGATTGTCTGATACAGGAAAAAAGCGGGCGGGTGAATTTTCATTAGGTATGAAGCAGAGGCTTGGAATTGCCATAGCGCTTTTGAACGAACCGAAGCTTTTAGTGCTGGATGAACCGGTAAACGGACTCGATCCTGTCGCGATCCGTGAGTTCAGGGAGATGATCTGCAGATTCCCGCAGGAGGGGATTACGGTGGTCGTGTCAAGCCACATCTTGAGTGAAATTGAGCAGACTGCAGATTATATTGGAATCCTGTCAGAGGGAGTTTTAAGATATCAGGGAGAGATGCCGCCTGCCGGACATTTGGAGGAATTGTTCATACAGACCATAGGGAATAAAAAGGAGGCGGGAATATGCTGAAATGTTATCAGGCAGAAATGATAAAGAACCGTCATACTATGGCCGGAAGACTTGGGATACTCATGCCGCTGGCGGTAATTGCACTTTCAATTGTACTTACGAAGGAGTATGTTGTCATAGACAGCTATAACTGGTGGTATATGGGACTTATGTCTGCCGAGATAGGAATTATCTGCGGCATGGCAGAAGAGCGGGACAGGAGACTTAAAAATAGAGGAATCTTAAGTCTTCCGATTAGGATGAGACAGATCTGGGACGGAAAGGTGCTGTACGGTATCCGTGTGCTGGCAGTATCCATGCTCATTCTTACACTGACGACAGCAGCGGTCAGTGTGGGGTTAAAAGAACTTTTTAAGTTTACATTTCCTATTGACATTGCGATAAAGCAGCAGCTTACTGCAGGAGTTATCCTTTTTGCTTCTTCTTTGTGGCAGATTCCGATGTGTCTGATTTTTGATCAGTTGTTTGGAAATGCAGTAGGACTTCTGCTCCATGTAACAAGCTATGGAATCCTGTCGGTTACATTGTCTCTTAAGCCGTATTTTATGGCGGTTCCGGGGAGTGTAGCAGCAAGACTTATGTGTATTGTTTTGAAAATTCTTCCAAACGGACTTCCCGCAAAGCCGGGCAGTATGACATTTTCACCGGAGCTTTTGGAACCATCAGGAATCTTGGCAGGCGTCTTAAGCACACTTATCTGGTTTTTCCTGTTGTGGGGTATCGGAAGGCGCTGGTTTGAAAGGAGAGTACAGGAATAAATGAAAGAATTGTTTCGGTATCTGAGGGGAGAAAGGCTGAAAATGAAGCATACGATACTTCCAGGTTTTCATGAGGCGGTGCCGCTTCTTGGAATTTTACTTTTTCTTTTATACTACCGGGGGACAGCATACAGCCGGCAGAGTGAATTGTCGGGATATATTATGGTTCTTACGACGGCATTTCCGCTCATTATTAGCATCGTGTGCGTATTATCGGTTTCGCTGGAAGAGAAGAATCATTTCCAGGTATTTCTTGGAACAGCGGTAAAGAAAAGAAATGCATTTCTCGCAAAATGGTTTATCTTATCTGGAATGGGACTGGGAGCAGTTATTCTGGCAGTGTTTGGATTTATGGCCGGGTACAGCTTCATTTTGGGAAAGGATAAATTTGATTTCGGTTTATGTTCGGCTGTGTCTGTATGTATGTGGCTGTGCGGACAGGGACAGTATGTGATTCACCTGTACCTGAATCTTTCAGGAGGAAAAAGCATATCTATGTGTGCGGGGGCGGCAGAATCCCTGGTTTCAGCTCTGATGCTGACAGGGCTTGGCGACGGAATATGGCCGTTTCTGCCCTGTGCCTTTGGAGGGCGGTGGGAAGACTGTCTTCTTAAAGGCTGGTTTGCAGGAAGAGCGAATGCAAAGCCTCTGTATCCGTATTATGGAAGAATCCTTTTAATAAATATTGTGGTTATGGCCGGAATAATAGGTCTGTCGGCGGTCTGGTTTTACTTTTATGAAGGAAGAAGAGTTGATGATTAAAATTTTAGCGGTTGATGATGATAAAGGAATATTGATGTTGATTAAAAATGTTCTGGAAAAGGAAGGCTATACAGTGACGGTCCTTTCGGACCCGCTGGAGGCAGTGCATGTAAATCTGCAGGAGTACCAGCTGATTCTTCTTGATGTGATGATGCCGGGAAAGGATGGATTTGCATTTTGCTATGAGATACGGGGACAGGTGGATTGTCCGATTCTTTTTCTTACCGCAAAAACAGAAGAAGCAGATCTAATGCAGGGGCTGGGACTGGGCGGAGATGATTATATCACGAAGCCGTTTGGAATCGGAGAGTTAAGAGCAAGAGTGTCAGCTCATCTGCGGCGTGAGAATCGGGAAAGAAAGCACGCGGTATCGGTAGGAGGAGTGTGCTTTCAGATTCAGGCAAAGAGGGTCGTGGTAAACGGAACGGAGCTTAATCTTACTAAGAGTGAGTATGCAATTTGTGAGTATCTGGCATTGAATCACGGGCAGGTGTTTAGCAAGGAGAGGATCTATGAGCATGTCTTTGGCTATGACAAAGAGAGTGACAGCTCTGTAATAACGGAACATGTGAAAAATATCCGGGCCAAGTTTAAGAAGGAAGGTCTGGATGAGATTGAGACCGTATGGGGGATTGGATATCGATGGAAGTAAGGAAAAAACGGACATTGGCAGGGATGTTTATCAGGTATATCTGCATATTCTGTGTCGGTACACTGCTTTTGATTGCTATTCTGCTGCTTGTATTCATGGGGATTGTGAATGCAGGTCTTGTACTTCCGGCGAACTATGCGGAGGCAGAGCTGAATATGAATAGGGAGAAAATCGCAGAGGCAGACTATGTAGACAAGGGCATGATACCCGAAGACAGTACTTATGGTGTGTATGAAGCCTCCGGGAAATATCTTTATGGAACATTTGTAAAACAGGATAGAAAAAATGCATGGGAGTGTTATCAGGAAAATAAAGTATTTGCAGAAGGCGGCGGGAATTATCGGTTTCTCTTGAAAGAGAATGGAGAAATATGTATTGTGAAATATTATATAGCCGCTCAGTTTTCTGATTCTTTCCTGAGAAAATATCTGCCGCCTCCGGTAATATGTCTGATGATCTTATTTGTGATTCTTTTTGTTGTTCAGTCTATATGGATTTCTAAGAGTTTCGGGAAGAAGCTGCACAAGGAGCTTCAAGTTCTAAACAAGACGACAGAGTGTGTCCGCCGTCAGAATCTGGAATTTGAAGATATGCATTCGGATATACGGGAGGTGGAAGAGGTTTTGTGCTCACTTTCCCGGATGCGGGAAGCACTGCAGAGGTCACTTAAACAGCAGTGGAAGCTGGAAAAAAGAAGAAGGGAGCAGGCAGCGGCACTGGCACATGATATTAAAACACCGCTGACGGTTATCAAAGGGAATGCAGAGCTTCTTGATGAGGAAGGGCTTGACGGTGCGGGAAAAGAATATAATGAATATATTCTTAAAAGCGCAGAAGAGATAGAAGAATATCTGGTGGTTCTTCAGGATATGATGCTGGCAGAAGAGATGCAAGAAGAGGTGATTTCCGTGTCCTGTAAGGAGATGGCGGGGAAGCTGGCAGACAGAGCGAAGGTGCTGGCCGAGAGCTTTCGAATCAAAGCTGAGATATCTGTGCAGGATGGGTATCTAGGCGGAACAAATAATTTTGATAAGATTGTATGTAGTTTAGGACAGATACAAAGAGCGTGGGATAATATTGTGGATAATGCATTAGAGCGTACGCCTGAGCACAAAAAAATCCAGGTGGTGATAGAGCGTGTGGAACTAACAGAAGAGAAATATCCGGCAGGAGAAAACATTGGGCGGGAGAGCTCTAAAGGAGAAAAGAGTTATCTGGCAGCGAAGGTGCTGGATGGAGGTCCGGGATTTACAGATGAGGAGCTTATTTGTGCTGCAGAGCAGTTCTATCAGGGGGATAAGAGCCGGCATGAGAAAAAGCATCGAGGGCTGGGGCTTTATACGGCATCCAAATTTGCAGAAAGACAGGGAGGGAAAGTAATGTTGGAACATGCGGGGGAGGAAGGATTTGGAGGTGCGGTTACTTTGATGCTCAGGATAGAAAGATGAAGGCTATACAGGACAGAAGAACAATGGTTTAGAAATTTCCAAAAAACATCAAAAGTTTGTGCAGGATGCGAGCTTGTTTAAAAGAATATGTTTGTGATATAATTTATTTGAACCAATGGGAAAAAATTAAAAATCTGAAAATGTATATTTATATAAGGGAGCAGTTATGGTTGAAAAAATATATGTACCGCCAATAAAAATTCAAGGAATAAAAACAAAATTAGTTGATTTGATTTCGGAGGTTACATATATTAGTGACGATACAGTATGGTATGAACCATTTATGGGTTCAGGAGTAGTAGGGCTAAACTTGGCTCCGAAACATGCCGTGTTTGCAGATACTAATCCATATGTTATAGAATTATATAATGAAATAAAAAATAAAAATATAAATTCATATATAGTACGTCAATATTTAGAAAAAGAAGGGCATCTGCTGGCGGAAAGGGATGAAAAACATTATTATTATGTAAGAGATAGGTTTAACGAAGAACATAATCCGTTAGATTTTTTGTTTTTAAATAGAAGTTGTTTTAATGGGATGATAAGATTTAATAAAAATTATAAGTTTAATGTCCCGTATGGTCATAAACCTGAACGTTTTTCTAAAGGATATATAACTAAAATTGTAAATCAGGTAAAAAGACTGGAAGAAATTTTTCCAAAAAACAGCTGGCAATTTAAATGTCAATCATTTATAAACACCATTAAAGAAGCGACTGAAAAGGATTTTATTTATTGTGATCCGCCATATATCGGAAGACATGTAGATTATTATGATAGCTGGAATGAAGAAAGTGAAATCAAATTGAGAGATGCACTATATGCATCCGGAGCAAAGTTTATGTTATCCACATGGGACAAAAATAAATATAGAGAAAATAAATATATAAATGTTGTGTGGAAGGAATGTTATAAGTTGAATCGAGAGCATTTTTATTTCGTAGGTGCAAAAGAAAAAAATCGAAATTCTATGATAGAAGCATTACTTATGAATTATGATCCATCAATAATTCAACGTGAAAAGAAGATTGAGTATGAGCAATTATCATTCGTATTTTCTGAAATAAAAAAACATGCAATGGGATAGTTGTGCAAAAGGGTGTAGAAGATGTATTTTGATTTTATAAAGAAATTTAATCAAAAGATTATTGAGAAAAATATTAATTGGGAAGTAAGCTCACTTGCAACACCGGATGGAAGAATATTTACGCTGGGTAGTGATTCGAAATTAATAGGAAGGATATTTGAACTTATTACATATAATATTTTACAAGAAATAGCTGATGAGAATGATTTTATACTTCAGCCGTCAACCAGACAGACCGTTTATCCGGATTTTACTTTGATGAAAGATAAAAGTGATAAGAAAAAAATTGCTATTGACATAAAAACAACATATCGAACTTTTAAAAGAAATGGGGAATTAGGCAAGTATGGATTCACTTTAGGTTCTTATGCCTCATTTATGAGAAATGGTACTAAAAATATAATGTTTCCCTATAGTCAGTATGATAAGCATTATGTGATTGGTTTTATATATACAAGAAATGAGGAATCGGATGAAGGGCAAATGTTTGATATTTCTCAAATTGGAAAAGTAGAATTGCCATATAAGGATGTAGAAGTATTTGTTCAGGAAAAGTATAAGATATCTGGGGAGAAACCGGGCAGTGGAAATACGGAAAATATTGGTTCATATAAGACTAACAATATAGATTATCTGATAAATGGGGAAGGTCCATTTTCTGTATTAGGGCTTTCAATTTTTGAGAATTACTGGGCTGGTTATCCAAAATACAGAGCAGATTCAAAAAAATATACATCATTGGAGGAATATTTTAAATGGTGTGAAAAAAACGGCCAAAATGTAGAAGAGCTTGAAAGAATGTATGCGTATTGGAAAAGGACACACTGAAATTAAGATAAAAACCTCCGTGCTTTAAGCACGGAGGTTTTTATTTGCCGTAGAAAGCATAAGCTTCAGACGATTCAGCTGATTTACCTCGCTGGCGCCCGGGTCGAAGTCGATAGCAACGATATTAGACTGAGGATATTGTCTGCGGAGTTCCTTGATAACACCCTTTCCTACTACATGGTTGGGCAGGCAGGCAAATGGCTGTGTACATACAATGTTCGGTGCGCCGCTGTGAATAAGCTCCAGCATCTCGCCGGTCAAAAACCATCCTTCACCTGTCTGATTTCCAAGAGACACAATATCAGAAGCCATTCTGCCTAATTCGGCTATATCTGCAGGCGGGTCGAAATGTTTACTTTCCCTGAAGGCCTTTGAAGCCGGAGCACGTAGCCATTCCAGGGCCCTGATGCCGAGATTTCCCATGACTGCTTTGGATTTTGCAAAGCCCAGCTTTTCGACCTTAAAGTTCTGGTTGTAGAAGGAGTAGAGGAGGAAGTCCAGAAGATCCGGAACTACAGCCTCGGCACCTTCGCTCTCCAACAGATCAACCAAATAATTATTGGCAGCCGGAAGGAATTTTACGAGAATTTCACCTACCACCCCGACACGCGGCTTTTTAATATCTAATAGTTCAATATGATTGTCAAAATCCTGAATGATATCTCTGCACAGCTTTTTAAACCGGCGTCTTGGAGTATGAGATGCGCTGAGAAATTCACAGCAGATCTTCTTCCATTTTTCATGCATGGCATCTACAGACCCAGGTACAGCTTCATAAGGCCGCATACGATAGACACATTTCATGAAGATATCTCCAAGCACAACTGCATAGATACCCCGGACTGCTAAAGACGGCGTAATCTTAAAGCCTGGATTTGCTTCCAGCCCGCTTAAATTAAGCGAGATAACCGGGATATGCTCGTAGCCGGCTTTTTTCAGCGCGCGCCGGATAAAACCAATATAATTAGAAGCCCGGCAGCCGCCTCCGGTCTGGCTGATAATGACAGCTATTTTATCGGTGTCATATCTGCCGGACAGGACGGCCTCCATAATCTGTCCGACTACCATAAGAGAAGGATAGCAGGCATCATTGTTGACATATTTAAGTCCTACATCGACGGCACGTTTGTTGTCGTTTGGAAGCACCTGTATTTTATAGCCTGCGGACTTAAAAGCAGGCTCCAGAAGGTCGAAATGAATCGGAGACATCTGCGGACATAAAATCGTGTATTCCCTGCGCATTTCCTGAGTAAAGGAAACTTTATTGATGGAAGAAGGATGGATTTCCCGTCTTTCCCTGTGCTGCTCCCGTACACGGATAGCGGCAAGCAGAGAACGGACGCGTATCCTGGCAGCTCCCAGATTGTTGACCTCGTCAATTTTAAGAGAAGTATAGATCTTGTCGGAGCCATTCAAAATATCAGCTACCTGATCTGTTGTAACCGCATCCAGTCCGCAGCCAAAGGAATTGAGCTGAATTAAATCCAGATTCTCTTTTGTTTTTACATAGTTGGCTGCTGCGTACAGGCGGGAATGATACATCCACTGGTCCATAACATTAAGCGGGCGCTCTACCGGATGCAGGTGGGAGACGGAGTCCTCTGTCAGCACAGCAATATTGTAGGAATTAATAAGTTCCGGAATTCCATGGTTTACCTCCGGGTCAATATGGTAAGGACGTCCTGCAAGCACGATGCCCCGGTTTCCGGTTTTATCCAGGTACGCGATGGTTTCTTCGCCTTTTTTTCTCATGTCCTCACGGCAGGCAGATAATTCCAGCCATGCAGTATGTACGGCCGCCTTGATCTCAGATGCAGAGATAGAAAATTTTCCGGATAATTCCTCTGTCAGGCGGTAGGAGATAGTCTCTTCACTTTTCAGCGACAGGAACGGATGAATAAAATCTATCTCTCCGTTTACAATTGCATCGATGTTGTTCTTAATGTTTTCCGGATAAGAGGTAACAATCGGACAATTGTAGTGGTTGTTGGAATCTTCAAACTCGTTACGCTCGTAAGGAATGCTCGGATAGAAGATATGCTTAATACCATTGTCGATAAGCCATTGTACATGTCCGTGGGCAAGCTTGGCCGGATAGCATTCAGATTCACTTGGGATAGAATCTATACCGTACTCATATACTTTTCTTGTGGATATGGGAGAGAGTACTACCCGGAAGCCCAGAGTGTGAAAAAAGGTAAACCAGAAAGGGTAGTTTTCATACATATTCAGTACACGCGGGATTCCGATAGTTCCTCTGGAAGCCGCTTCTTCCGTCAAAGGAGTATAACCGAAATACCGTTCGGATTTGTATGCGAATAAATTCGGAAGCTTATTTGATGATTTCTCCTTTCCCAGTCCCTTTTCACAGCGGTTTCCGGTGATAAACCGGCGTCCGCCGCTGAAATGATTAATGGTCAGCCGGCAGTTATTTGTGCAGCCCTTACATTTTGTCATGGTGGTGGAATATTCCAGCGCTTCTATGTCTTCGATAGAAAGCATCGTAGTGCCTTCGCAGTCTATGTAGCGTTCCCGTGCAATAAGAGCGGCACCGAAGGCTCCCATAATTCCAGCGATATCCGGACGGACAGCCTCACAGCCGGCGATCTTTTCAAAGCTTCTTAGAACGGCATTGTTATAGAAGGTTCCCCCTTGGACGACGATGTGTCTGCCCAGCTCAGAGGCGTCAGATACTTTGATTACTTTAAATAATGCATTTTTTATAACAGAATAAGCGAGACCTGCGGAGATGTCGGCTACCGCAGCCCCTTCCTTTTGCGCCTGTTTTACCTTTGAATTCATAAATACTGTGCAGCGGGTTCCCAGATCAATCGGATTCCGGGCAAAAACAGCTTCATGAGCAAAGTCCTCCACAGAATAATTTAAGGATTTTGCAAAAGTTTCAATGAAGGAGCCGCATCCGGAGGAGCAGGCCTCATTGAGCTGAACACTGTCTACCGTTTGGTTTTTGATTTTGATGCATTTCATGTCCTGTCCGCCAATATCCAGGATACAGTCTACATCCGGTTCAAAAAAGGATGCGGCGTAATAGTGGGATACGGTTTCTACCTCTCCTTCATCTAACAGGAGGGCGGACTTTATTAGAGCTTCCCCGTATCCGGTGGAGCAGGAGTGTACAATCTGTACGCCCTCCGGGAGCTTCTGATAAATATCCTTAATGGCTCGGATTGTGGTGCCAAGAGGATCTCCCTCATTATTGTGATAGAAAGAATACAGAAGAGTTCCGTCTTCACCGACCAGGGCAGCTTTGGTTGTTGTAGAGCCGGCATCAATGCCTAAAAATGCTTTGCCGCTGTAAGTGGATAGGTCCTTTACAGGTACCTGGTGCTTGGCATGACGGCCTTTAAAAGCATGGTATTCGGCTTCGGAATTAAAAAGCGGCTCCATGCGGTCGACCTCGAATTCCATCTTGATTCTGCCTGCCAGACGGTTCTGCATTTCACGCAGCGGAATATCCAGATCTTTCTTTGAATTCAGGGCCGAGCCGATAGCGGCAAACAGGTGAGAATGCTTTGGTGCAACCGTGTGTTCGTCATCAAGCTTCAGAGTGCGCACAAAAGCCTCTCTAAGCTCGGACAGAAAGTGAAGCGGACCGCCCAGGAACGCAACATGGCCCCGGATCGGCTTGCCGCAGGCAAGACCGCTGATGGTCTGGTTTACGACCGCCTGAAAGATAGACGCCGCAAGATCTTCCTTAGAAGCCCCCTCATTAATCAGCGGCTGGATATCTGATTTGGCAAATACGCCGCATCTTGCGGCGATAGAATAAAGTGCTTTATAATTTTTGGCAAATTCGTTCAGACCGGATGCATCTGTCTGGAGGAGAGAAGCCATCTGGTCGATAAAGGAGCCTGTACCGCCGGCACAGACACCGTTCATGCGCTGTTCAACGTTGCCGCCTTCAAAGTAGATGATTTTGGCATCCTCGCCGCCAAGCTCGATGGCTACATCTGTCTGAGGTGCATAGTCCTGGAGTGCGGTAGAGACGGCGATAACCTCCTGGACAAAAGGAACACCTAAGTGTTTCGCCAAGGTCAGTCCTCCAGAGCCGGTAATAACCGGGGAAACGTAAATTGCACCCAGCTTATAGACTGCGCGTCCCAGAAGATCTGACAGGGTTTCCTGAATATTTGCATAATGGCGCTCATAGTCAGAAAAAACCACTTCATTTGAGCTGCTGAGAAGAGCTATTTTTACTGTTGTAGACCCAATGTCAATACCCAGGGTATATATTTCTTTTCGACTCATAATTTCTTACTCCTTACATTATAATAAATATGTAGGATGCCGGGTGCAAAATACCATCTGCCCCTGACATTAAAAACATTTCTCTGCCGATAGACGGTAACATTATACGACAAAATATATGAAAATACAATTCACAAATTATGACACAAATGTAAAATTAGCATAAAAAAATGCGAAACCTTTACGGCAGAATTGACAAACAATTACTGAAAAGGTAGAATAAGTATATTATTTTGGAAGGACAGGGAGTAAATATATGAGCTGGCTAGACAAGTTGGAGAGAAAATTCGGCAGATATGCAGTACCGAATCTGATTAACTATATCATAATTCTATATGGGGCAGGATATGTGTTAAATAAACTGAATCCGGAATTTTATTATCGTTATCTGTGTCTGGATGCGGCGGCGGTCCTGCACGGGCAGATATGGCGGATCTTTACATTTATCATACAGCCGCCGGCAAGCGGTTTATTCTGGGTATTTATTGCACTGTCATTTTATTACTTTATAGGTAATCAGCTGGAGATGGCCTGGGGCTCCTTCCGGTTTAATCTATATTATTTTGCGGGTATGTTTTTTCATGTTCTTGCCGCAATATTGGTATATCTTTTAACAGGACTGCCTCTTCCGCTGGGAACGGGATACCTGAATATGTCTTTGTTTCTGGTATTTGCTGCACTTTATCCGGACACGCAGTTCAGACTTTATTTTATTATTCCTGTGAAGGCAAAATGGCTGGCTTTGTTAGATGCGCTTTTCTTTGTATATCCGGTTATACAGGCGTTTCTTCCGTCTTACGGCGGCGGTCCGTTTGGCATAGTTTATAAGGCAAACGCGCTGGCTGCAGTTGTGTCTGTGCTTAATTTTTTAATCTTTTTTTTGGGTTCCCGGAACATGAGACCTTACAGTCCAAAGCAGGTGAAGCGTAAGCATGATTTCAAGAAGAAAGTAAAGCAGGCGGCCCGGACGATGGATTACGGAGGCGGCGCAAGGCATAAGTGTGCAGTCTGCGGGAGAACAGAGCTTGACAATCCGAATCTGGAATTCAGGTACTGCTCAAAATGCAATGGAAATTATGAGTACTGCCAGGAACATTTATTTACACATACACATGTAAAGTAGGAGGACGGAAAGGATGAAAAAGACTAAAATTATCTGTACGATGGGGCCGAATTCAGACAATGAAGAGGTTATGAGAAGGCTGGTGCGCTCAGGGATGGATATAGCCAGATTTAATTTTTCGCACGGCTCTCATGAGGAGCAGAAGATGCGCATGAATATGCTGAAGCGGATTCGTGATGAAGAGAAAAAACCGATTGCAATTCTTTTAGATACAAAGGGGCCGGAGATTCGTACAGGAACGTTAAGGGACGGAAAAAAGGCAGTTTTAAAGGAAGGCGGGACTATTATCCTTACAACCAGGGAAATAGAAGGCAGTGAGGAGAAGGTATCTATTACCTATGCAGGGCTTGTGGACGATGTACAGGTGGGAAGCAGAATTTTGATCGATGACGGTTTGATTGAGCTGAAGGTAAAAAACAAAAAGGAAGACGAGATTATCTGTACGATTGTAAACGGCGGCGAGCTGGGTGAACGTAAAGGGGTAAATGTACCGGATGTGCCGGTAAGGCTTCCTGCCATTACGGATAAAGACAGGGAGGATATCCGGTTTGGCGTGGAGCAGAAGATAGATTTTATTGCAGCCTCTTTTGTAAGGAATGCCGAATGTATTTTGGAAATACGCTCTTTTTTAAATTCTTGTAATGCACCGTATATTCCGATTATTGCCAAGATTGAGAACGGAGAGGGAATTAAAAATATTGACGAGATTATCCGCTGTGCAGACGGAGTTATGGTTGCCCGTGGTGATCTGGGTGTGGAGATACCGGCGGAAAAGGTTCCATATCTTCAGAAAATGATGATTCAGAAATGTAATGATAATTATAAGCCGGTCATTACGGCGACGCAGATGCTGGATTCCATGATGCGTAATCCACGTCCGACAAGAGCGGAGGTGACAGATGTTGCCAATGCAGTTTATGACGGGACAGATGCGGTGATGCTGTCCGGGGAGACAGCAGCGGGCAGGTATCCGGTGGAAGCGCTTAAGATGATGGTACATATTGTAGAAAATACAGAAGAGCATCTGGATTATAAAAATATTCTGGAGAAGGCAAAGGAACATCATATGAAGAGCGCTTCCAGTGCCCTTGCGCATGCGACAGTAACCACAGCCTCTAATCTTGGGGCTAAATGCATTATTACCCCTACCGTATCTGGGGCAACAGCAAGAGTTGTATCCAAATTCAAGCCCAGGACAGAGATAATCGGTATGTCGCCAAGTGAGGCGACTCTTCGGAGAATGCAGATCTACTGGGGAGTAAGACCTTTAAAATCCATTGAGGCAGGAAGTACCGATGAGGTGTGCAGCAGTGCAATAGATCTTGTCTGTGCGAAACAGATTGCAGAGGTTGGAGATGTGGTGGTTCTGACTGCAGGGATTCCGTCGCCGGCCGTCGGAGGACAGCGGACCGGAGTCAGCAATATGATGAAGATTACAGTGGTGGAGTAGAATTGGTTTAATCTGATTAGGAAAATAAGCACTGGAAAATTTGTGCATGCACAAGCTTCCGGTGCTTATTTCAGCCTTTCGCGCAGACAGTCGTTCAATGAATCCGGTTTTAGGAGTGCTGATGTAATATAGGCAGTAACTGAAACAATTGCCATTGGAAACAGCTGTTCAGGGGAACCTGCCATTTCAGCTAAGAGTATAACGCCGGTCAGAGGGGCATGAATAACAGCAGAAAAGTATCCGGTCATAGCAAGTATCAGAAAATTATTTATATAAACCGGATCCAGACCGAAAAGCTGTACTCCTGCAAAAGCAAATATTCTTCCAATGAAACAGCCGAGCAAAAGCAGAGGAAAAAAGATTCCTCCCGGTGCCCCCGATCCAAAGCATATGGCCGAGAAAAGAAAGCGGCTGATAAAAAGAATTAGAATTGTTCTCAGCATAAGATCTGTGCCGGCAAGATATCGGATTATACTGTGTCCGCTCCCTAGAATTTCTGGTATTGTAAAAGCAAGAATTCCGGCGCACAGAAAAGGAATTATAAGCTTTGTCCAAGTACCGGACAAGGCGGTTTTACTGTACAGAAGCTGGGACTTCAATGAAAGCCAGGTATAAAAGACGCCGGAAAGTCCGAGTACCGGCCCTAAAATGAACAGCATCCACCAGTATCTGCCGGGAAGTGTATGTATAAGACCGAAGGTAAATATTGGTTCCATACCGAAGACGATAGACGCCATAGCATCAGCGGTTAAAGAAGCAGTCATTACAGCGGCCAGGACGGCGCCCGAAAAATCCTTATATAGTTTTTCCAAAGCAAACACAGCACCGGCTAACGGTGCGTGAAAGGTTGCTGCAAGCCCTGCTCCCGCCCCGCAGGTAAGAAGGATTTTCCTTTGATGATTGTCCTGATTTAATTTTTCTGAGATTCCTTTTCCGGACATGGCTCCCAGCAGAATGGATGGACCGGCTCTTCCAAGCGCCAGTCCTCCTGACAGGCATAAAAAGCCTGCTGCAAACTTGGCCGGAAGCACTTTGCGCCAGTTTAGGTCAAGTGTTCCATCCATCTCACATTCGAGATGGGGGAGTCCGCTTCCGGAAATCATTGGTTCGTAAGTGACAAGCTTTCCTACCGTCCATGCAAGAAGAAGGAGAACAAAAAACCAGCCCAAAACCAATAAAGGCCTTTTATCTATAAAATTTAAAAAATACGTCAGCATAGTTCCTGTGGATTCTAATGCCAGTCGGTAAAGGATTACAACAACTCCGGCAGCCATGCCGACGAGAATTCCTTTTCCGACTAAAGTTATTATAGTATCTTTTTTCAAAATGCTTTCCTCCCGGCAGCCGTTTTAAGAATTGAAGGACAGAAAGTGCAGAACAATCTGCAGATATCCAAGTGACATGTTTGTATGGTAACATATATATTATAGGACGGTTTGCCATAGTATTCAATATTATTTCATTTTTATGTCGGCAGGCGACCGTTTGTCATAGGATTTCCGGGTTTGCAACCGTGTTTTATTATGCTATAATAGGAGAAGTTTTTAAGGATATAAATGTAAAGTACTCAATGGATATGACAGGCAGTGTGCAGATAAATCGGGAGGACAAGATGGAAAACCGGGATTGGGAAAGATTTGGAGAAGAGATCCGAAAAACAGTACAGGAGGCTGTGAATTCCCAGAATTTTGAAAAACTAAGCCAGACGGTGGCAGATACTGTGAACGATGCCGTGGCCGGTATTACAAATACGCTGAAGCAGGCAGGAGATACTGTAAGAGCCGGTGTCGAAACCGGGATGGGCAGGAAATACAGCAGGACTCCTGTGTATGAAGAGTCTGCCTGTATGGAAACACATGTATACCAAAATTTTAGGAATGAAAGTAATCCCGGTTTGTATCGGGGAATCGGAGGCCTGAAGGCGAGAGGATTCATTTTGACTGCCATAGGTCTGGGACTCGGTTTCCCGTCTTTCATTCTGTTTTTGATACTTTTGGTGTGTGTATTTGTGGGTGGTGGTTTTGAGGAAACAGAATTTTTTACTACTGTCTTATCGCTTATGCTGTCTTTATCAGGGAGTGTGGTCGGTTTTTCAATGTTTTGCTGCGGAGCTTCTGTCAAAAGGCGCGTGAGGAGGTTTCAGACTTATATACACACCATAGGAGGGCGGGAATACTGTAATCTTCAGGAGCTGTCGGAGGCTGTGGGGAAAAGTATAAAATATGTGGCTAAGGATGTGAAGAAAATGCTGCTTGGAGAATGGCTTCTGCAGGGGCATCTGGATGAGCAGGGAACCTGCCTGATTGTGAGCCACAGGATGTATGAAGAATATCTTATGCTGCAGACGGAGCGGAGGCGGATGGAAGAGTCAGGGGAGGCAGAGAAAAAGTATGAACAAATGGGGCGGATGAAAGAAACAGCCAGGAGACTTTCACCTGAGGTTCGGGAGATTATAGAAAAAGGAGGAGAATATATTCAGAGGATACAAGCATGTAAGGAAGCAATTTGGGAAAGAGAGATTTCTGCAAAGATTTCCCGCATGGAGACTGTGATCCGCCGGATTTTAGACAGAGTGGAGCATCATCCAGAGTGTGCAGAAGACATCCGAAGGCTTCTGGAGTATTATCTTCCTACGACAGTCAAGCTTTTGGAGGCATATCAGGAGCTTGAGGGCCAGCCGGAAGGAGGAGAAAATATAAGCTCCTCTAAACGAGAGATTGAGAGAACACTGGATACGCTCAATGAAGCTTTTGAGAAGCTTTTGGACAAGCTGTTTCAGGATACGGCATGGGATGTTTCTTCCGATATCTCCGTACTGCATACGATGCTTGCCCAGGAAGGGCTTGTGAATGATAAATTAAAAGGATAGGAAGGCGTAAAAAAATGGATAACGAATTTAAAGAGTTTCAGACAGTGCCGGAGCTTACGCTTGAGCCCTTTCAGGAGGAGGAGCCGCCGGTGCAGACGAGGGAGGAGAAGGTCTTATTTGATGACAGCCTCCTTTCAGAAGAAGAGAGGCGGATAGTGGATGCGTTTGCCGGAAAAATAGATATTACAAATTCTGCGGCCGTTCTGCAGTACGGAGCGGGAACACAGAAGAAAATGGCTGATTTTTCTGAGACGGCGCTTCAGAATGTAAAAACAAAGGATCTGGGGGAGATTGGAAGTCTGCTGTCAGATGTGGTGAAAGAGCTTAGAAGCTTTGACGGGGAAGAGGATAAGGGATTTTTCGGCAGTGTCTTTCGAAAAACATCAAGCCGGATCCAGACCATGAAGGCGAAGTATGCAAAGGCAGAAGCAAATATCAGCCATATATGCAGGGTGCTGGAATCTCATCAGATACAGCTTCTTAAGGATATTGCAATTCTGGATAAAATGTACGAGCTGAATCTGACTTATTTTAAGGAACTGTCTATGTATGTTTTGGCGGGAAAGAAAAAGCTCAAAGAGGTGAGAGAAATACAGATGCCAAAGCTTCTTGAAAAGGCAGAAAAAAGCGGTCTTGCTGAGGACGCGCAGGCGGCGAGAGATTTAGACGGAATGTGCGGCCGGTTTGAGAAAAAGCTTTATGATCTGGAGCTGACAAAGACAATCGCTATGCAGACAGCGCCTCAGATCCGCCTTGTACAGGGAAATAACACGCTGATGGTGGAAAAGATACAGTCTACCATTGTCAATACAGTACCTCTCTGGAAAAGCCAGATGGTTCTGGCGCTTGGAATAGAGCATTCCACACAGGCAGCAGCAGCACAAAGAGAGGTAACAGATATGACGAATGAGCTGCTAAGAAGAAATGCAGAGAAGCTTAAGTCTGCGACTGTTCAGACAGCAAGGGAGGCCGAACGGGGTATTGTGGAGATAGAGACGCTGAAGCATACAAATGAGGCTTTGATATCGACCTTTGATGAAGTAATGCAGATTCAGACAGAGGGACGTAAGAAGCGTGCTGAGGCTGAAAAGGAGATTCAGCGTCTGGAAAAAGAACTCAGAGAAAAACTTCTTCAGGTACAGGGCTGAAAACCGGTTGACAGATGTCAGATTATGGTTTATAGTGTTCCCTGAAAGAACTACTAAAGAGAGTGCTGAGAGGAAATGATGGAAGGAAAAACATTTACAGAGCGCCTGATGGAATTTGGGCTTACCAGGCAGGAAGCAGGGATTTATGGCTGTCTTCTGGGAGAGGGAAAAACTACGGGATATGAGGCGGCAAAGCAGCTGGGGATTTCCCGGTCTAATGCCTATAATTCTCTGGCCAGCATGACGGAAAAAGGAGCCGCCTGCCTGGTGGAGGAGGGGACGACAAGGAAATATGCGCCGGTTCCGCTCGATGAATTCTGTAAAAACCGTATCCGCAGACTGGAGGAGTCCAAGAGGTGGCTGATCGGCCATATGCCGGCGGAAAAGACTTATGTGGACGGTTATATTACAATAGAGGGAGCCGAACATATTCTGGACAAGATTCGAAATCTTCTTTTGAAAACAGAGGAAAGAGTGTACATATCCTGTGCCAGCAATTATCTGCTTTTATTTATTCATGAGGTTGAAAAGCTGATAAAGGAGAGAAAGCGGGTAGTTGTTATTACAGACCAGCCGGTAAATTTTGGAAATGCCAAGGTTTATGTGGGGGCTTCGAGAGGGATGCAGATAGGGATTATCTCAGATTCTAAATATGTTCTGACAGGAGAGTATGGTGAAGGAAGTATCAATACCTGCCTGTACTCTGGCCAGAAAAATTTTGTGGAGCTGTATAAGAGAGCACTTGCCAATGAAATCAAACTTTTTGCAATGCAGGAGGAGAACCAGTAAGATGAAAAAGCAGCCATTTGTGACAAAGACTCAGCTGGAGGAGATAGTAAAGAAATATCCGACTCCGTTCCATTTATACGATGAGAAGGGAATACGGAAGAATATAAAGGCATTGAAGGAAGCGTTTTCGTGGAATCCAGGTTTTAAAGAATATTTTGCGGTGAAAGCAGCGCCGAATCCGTTTTTGATTCAGATTTTAAGAGAATACGGCTGTGGCTGTGACTGTTCCTCCTATACGGAGCTGATGCTGTCAGATGCAGTTGAAGCAAAGGGGGAGGATATTATGTTTTCTTCCAACGATACGCCAAAGGAGGAGTATCAGTATGCAGAGAAGCTGGGTGCGGTAATCAATTTGGATGATATCACACATATTGATTTTCTGGAAAAAGCTATCGGTTATATTCCGCAGACTATCAGCTGTCGTTATAATCCGGGAGGACTTTTTAAAGTCAGCAATGATATTATGGACAATCCAGGAGATGCAAAATACGGCATGACAACAGAGCAGCTTTTTGATGCTTTTCGTATATTGAAGGAGAAAGGAGCAAAGGAATTCGGGATTCATTCATTTCTTGCAAGCAATACTGTAACGAATGAGTACTATCCGATGCTGGCAAAGATACTTTTTGAGACAGCAGTGCGTCTGCATAAAGAGACAGGGGTACATATAAAGTTCATCAATTTGTCCGGCGGGATAGGAATTCCGTACAGGCCGGATCAGGAGCCGAATGATATCCGTGTCATCGGTGATGGTGTGCGCAGAGTGTATGAGGAAACCCTTGTTCCTGCCGGGATGAAGGATGTGGCAATTTATACAGAGCTTGGACGTTTTATGACAGGTCCTTATGGCTGTCTTGTGACAAAGGCGATTCATGAGAAACACACACACAAGGAGTATATCGGTGTAGATGCATGTGCGGTAAATCTGATGCGTCCGGCAATGTACGGAGCGTATCATCATATTACAGTTATGGGTAAGGAAAATCTGCCGTGCGATCATAAATATGATATTGCAGGAGCTTTGTGTGAGAATAATGATAAATTTGCCATTGACCGCATGCTGCCGAGGATTGATAAGGGAGATCTCTTGGTTATTCATGATACAGGTGCACATGGCTACGCTATGGGATACAATTATAACGGAAAGCTCAAATCAGCCGAAATTCTTCTCCGGGAGGATGGAAGCACGCAGCTGATTCGAAGAGCAGAAACACCGGCAGACTACTTTGCAACATTTGACTGCTTTGAGATCGGAAAGAAGCTGATACAGTGAAAAAAGGAAAGATAAGATAAAAAATGCCGCTGTTTTTACCATTTTGTTTATGTAAATGATAAAAGCAGCGGTATTTGATATCATTGGGGCAGCTCTGTTTTATCTTGTGCCGTCCGTATATTCGCTGATAATCGGCGGAATCTGCGCCATCATGTTATCAATATCTTCAAACATTGCGCTTTTTGTCGTTCCCAGCTTACTTGCAAGTGTTATATGCTTTACGACCTCCTGGTTTCGCAGCTTTATATGGTCAAAGAAGCCGCACAGGTTTTGAAGGGCATTTTTTGAATCGCCGATAACGCGGGAAATCTCATTATGTACTGTAGAAGCCCCCTCTGCAGACTGGGTAATTTCGTCAAACATCTCGTAAGTTTCATTCACCTTATCAATACTCTGTCCTAATGCCTGCTGAGAGGTGGCAATACTTCTGTTTAGATGCTCTGTCCCCTGTTCCACATCCTGAATGCTGGCATCAACCTCTCCCGTCAGGTCCTTGATTTCGTCGGCAAGCTTTTTTACTTCTACGGCTACTACAGAGAAGCCTCTGCCCTGTTCACCGGCCCGTGCCGCCTCAATAGAGGCATTCAGGGCAAGAATATTGGTTTGTTCAGCAAAGGTGATAATCTTATCTGTGCAGCGTTTGATTTTTTCCACCGCCTTCTGCAGATCTTCAAATGTATTTTCCATCTCGCTGAAATAGGTTTCCACCTGCATGGAGCTGTTTTTAAGCTCTTCGACTCCGCTTTGGGCATGTGTGACAGATTGAGAGATGGTTTCCTTTACGGCATCAAATCCGCTGGAGGCCTGCTCAATACTGTAGAAGTTATCTCCGAAATCCTGCAGATTTGTGTGGAAGCTTTCGGCCTCGGACAGTACATTGTCAAAGGAACCCTGTATTTTATTTAATTCCCACAGAGAATCTACTTCCTTTTGAACAAGCTCGGTATGGTAATCTTTCAGACTTTTCATTACGTGAAGTACCGGATAGAGTGTTTTCGGTTTTTCAGATGCTGTGTTTTTTTCCTGAATATTTTTCTTCCAAAACGGCATGACGTTACTCCTCCTTATTCAAATACCACACAGGTCATGGACTGGTTTACAAAGCGGTTGTTGTAGTGTTCTCCGTATCCGACAAATCCTGCATGGCTGCCTAGTGTGCTCATTTCATTCAGATATTCCTGCATGTAATGATTCTGGTTAAACAGTAAGTACCGGAACAGGCAGTTTACAGAAAAAACTGCCGAAAGCTTTGGAAAATCCTGCCGTATAGTGCGGATAGTATCTCTTACAACAGCTTTGTAATCTCCAAGCTCCAGAAGAATCAGAACATCGGAGTCATTTACCTGTCTGAAGCAGGAGAGGGAATTGCCGTTCACCTCTTTGATGGATATGATACAGGTATCGTCACCGTTGAGTTTTCCGAAAGGATTCTTAAAGGTCTGGGTTAAAATTTCTTCTTCTGTTACATGAAGGATGTCCTGATATACCTGTTTGGCAGGCTGGTTGTTTAAAGATCCGATTATGTATTTTGCCTTGTCTGTCTGTGAGGCAATAAAGCGGTGATCCTTCATCTGGTGATAAATGTTTTCTTTATATGCCTTTACTCTGCCGTTTTGATTTTTTACCAGTGCATAGGCAACTGCATCCTCATAGATTCTTCCGTTGGCAGATACTCTGCCGGCATCTCCGGTTCCTCCGACCAGAGAGATGCTTTTGTGCTTAAGTACTGTGTTGATGGTAGTCAGGACACAGGCATCATTGCCGGTGCAGAAGTCAATGCAGATGGTATCATTTTGTGTGCCGTTTACATGAGCGACATCACGTTCAAGGCGGTCGATATATTTTACCGGCATAACAGATACTTCTTCCAGTACATCAGCGGCGGCAGTGATACCGTCGGAAAAAGCGATAATGCCGACGCCCTTTTCTACCACCTTAGTATCATAGCTCATACCGATACAGCCGATACTTGGTACTCCGGGATAAAGTGCTTCTAATTCTCTTACATGTGCTTCAAACTGCTCCTTGTTAGAAAGCAGCATAATCATCTGCGGCCGGCTCAGTCCACGAACCGCCTCTTTCAAATCGCCGTGCTGGCTCATTCCAAAAAATTGTTTCATTATGCAGTCTCTCTTTCTTATGTAATTCTTGCAGGTTCTAAGATAAGAACAGTAATGCTGAACGATATGTGACAGCACATATATTATAAATTATAATTACAGGGTGAGTCAACGAGAAATATATTTGATTATCTGTATTTCTTTGAAGAAAAGAACGGCACCAGGCAGTTAAGTATTTGGGACCGTGAACCTGCAAATTTTAAAATGTAGTTTTTTAGAATTATATATTGTATTTTGAACAGCATTATGATACAATTAATCTCGGCTTAAATGCTGGATATGCGGATGTGGCGGAATGGCAGACGCATCAGACTCAAAATCTGACGGGGGTGACTTCGTGCGGGTTCAAGTCCCGCCATCCGCAGGGAAGAAAAAGGTACTGAATGCCTGATGAGAGGGGATTTAAGTGCCTTTATTTTTATGCAGATTTATGCAGAAACTGCAGCGTTTTTAGAAGCTGTTTGTGTGAGGATAATGCTTTGCAGTTCTGGCAGAAAAAGGAGAAGTGAGATGAAATTCCGTGTAAAAGACATGCTCAAAACTGATATATTAAAAAAATCGAAGCTGCTTGGAGGCGAAGCAGGAATTGAGAATGAGATTCAGGGGGTTACTATTATTGAGGCTCCGGATATAGTGAGATTTATAAACGGCGGCGAGGTTCTGCTCACAGGGCTTTATGCATTTCAGACCTGCAGCGTTCAGGAGTTTGAAGGTTATGTAAGAGAGCTGTCGAAGAAAAAAGTCAGTGCGCTTGCTATGAAGCGGGGGCGTGATGTGAAATATATAGAGGACAAGGTACGGATTCTTCTGGAATTTGCAAAAGAGCAGTCGGTACCTGTACTGGAGGTGCCGTTTGATCTTTCCTTCAGAGAAATCTTAAAGCTGATTATGGAGCGTCTTTTTAGTGAAGAAGTAAGAAAGCTTAAGTATTTCAAGACGACCCATGATAATTTTACGGCGCTGTCTCTTTCTTTTAAATCAGAAGAAAACGGAATTCAGAGAATTCTTGAAGTGCTGGAGAAGCTGATTGGAAACCCGGCTGCATTATTTAATCAGAATCTGGATTGTCTGGCAGCGACAGATCTTCGTCTGCCGCGGCTTGAAATATCAGAGGAGGCGCAGGAATATCAGCCTGAATTTTATTCTAATTATACGTATTTAAAACAGATGGTATGTGTGGAGGATACAGTAAGTGAAAGGTATGAGCAGTATCTTGTGCGGCTGAATCTGATGCACAATACTAGGATGTATCTGGTGATTACGGCGCTTCATAACAGGTTCGGGAGTATGGAGCATATTGCTGTAGAAAATGCAGTTACAGCTCTTAAGCAGGAATTATTTCGGCAGCATTCTATAGAAGAGCTGGAAAAGAAATTTCAAAATGATATTATGAATAACATTTTGAACGGCAAGGTCCGCTTTGGTGAAGAGCTTAAAAAGGCCGTAAAGCTGCTTGGGCTTCCGGCCGACGGCTGTTACAGGGTTATAATATGGAATTTGTATGAAGAGGGGGCAAAAGAGCCGGAAGATCTGAATAATAAGATGAAGTATGCAGGTTTACTGTATGATGCAGTAAAGGCAGAATTTTGTGATATCCGGCTGTTGAATGATCTAGATAAAGTGATTGTACTTCAGAGCCTTTCTCCGGGAGTCCGCCAGGAGGAGTATCGTAAGGAGCTTAAAAAAGCAGCGGCGGGAATCCAAAAAAGGGTATCATCCTGGAATCCGAGGCTCCGTGTTCGGGCGGGAGCCGGGAGGGAGACAGAAGGAATTCTGGGGGTTTCCGAAAGCTTTAAAGAGGCGGGAGATAGTTTGAAATTTATTGATATTCTTGGTGAGGATAATACAGACCATAAGTCGCGGGTTATGTTTTTTTCAGATATGGGTGTCTTTAAATTGCTGTGTCAGCTTAACGATCCTCAGATGCTTTTAGAATATATACCGGAGTCTCTGCAGAGACTTTGCAGCTATAAGCGGCAGCAAAGGGGGGATTTGCTTCTTACCTTGAATACATATCTGGACAGAAATCAAAACCTTACCAGAACGGCACAGGAGCTTTTCATTCATTATAAGACAGCAGCTTACCGTATTGAAAGAATTGCAGAGATAACAGGGATGGATTTTGATAATCCAAGTGAGGTTTTGGCAGTCAGGATTGGGTTAGTTGTCTATAAAATAGTAAAAAATTTGAAAAAATAAGCAATAGAGAGAAGTTATTTGTCCAATGTGGACAAAGGATTTCTCTTTTTTTATCCTATTTGCCTGATGATTATTGTTAAAAAATTATCTATAATGTGAAATATAGATAAGATTTATATGCTTTATCAAAAACATCTATGCATTTTTGCTAAAAACAAGTGTGTAAATTTGTAAATTATGCCAAATGACAATTGATGAAGGGAGGAAGTAACAGTAATTATGATGAAGGTAAATGGAAAAAGAGTAGTTTCACGGCTGGAAGAGATTTACCAATGCGGAAAAAAAGAGGACGGGACCCATACAAGAATGGCATTTTCAGAAGAGGATGTAAAAGGAAGAAAGCTCTTTACATCCTGGGCAGAGAACCTGGGAATGGCCTGTAGAATAGATGAAGCGGGGAATCTGATTGCCCGCATGGAGGGACAGGATAACAGTCTGCCGGCAATTCTTATGGGGTCTCATCTGGATACGGTACCGGATGGAGGAAAGTATGACGGGGTTCTGGGCTGTATAGGAGGACTTGAGGTTTGCGAGATATTGAAGGAGGAAGGATATATTCCAAAGCATCCTGTAGAACTTATTGTATTTACAGATGAGGAAGGATTTCGATTTGGGAAGGGACTGACGGGAAGCAGCGCAATCTGCGGACAGGATCCAGATATTTGTGATTCAGAATTAGATATATACGGTGAAGAGCGGGGAAAGGTGATGCAGTCTTATGGCATTAAAAGCGCGGATATGCTTAAGGCTGCGAAGGACCCTGCCAGCGTGCACTGCTTTGTAGAACTTCATGTAGAGCAGGGAGCAAGGTTATACAGGGCGGATACCTCTGTGGGGGTAGTATCTTCCATTGCAGGTGTCAGCCGTTATGATATTACTGTAACCGGCGAGGCTAATCATGCCGGAAGTACAGCGATGGCAGACCGTAAGGATGCACTTGTGGCAGCATCAGGATTTATAAATAAAATACCAGAGGTTACAGCAGAGTACGGCAATGAGTTTACCGTTGCAACTGTAGGCACGATAAAGGTAACGCCGCATTCTGTTAATGTAATTCCAGGCACCTGCACATTCAGCCTGGAAATCAGAGACCAAGATGCCCATATAATGTCTCTGGTTGAACAAAAACTGCAGGAGACCCTTGGGGACATCTGTAAGAAATATGGAGTTTCCAATACATTTGTCCCCACATCCTTTCATGATCCGGCGCCTATGTCTGACTGGGTAAAGGAGAACATTGAAAATGCTGTAAAGGAGCTTGGTATAGATTACTGTGTCATTCCAAGCGGTGCCTTTCATGATTCCCTGATTATGACGAGTGTATTTCCGACAGGGATGATATTTGTTCCAAGTGAAAATGGAATCAGCCATTCCAGACATGAGTACACAGAAGACAAAGACATAGAAAACGGCTGCAATGTACTGTTAAAGACGATTTTGAATGTAGATAAATTATAAGCAGCGGTAAATAACATGACAGGTTCATGTTAAAATCCCTTGCCATAAGGGAGAAAAATAAAAGAAAATAAAAAGAAAGGAAGGTAACACTATGGCAAAGAAAAAAATCGGTATCATCGGCGGAGGTATTTCCGGAACAGCTCTCGGCTACCACTTAAGTCTCTATGACGGCGAGGCTGAGGTAATCGTATTCGAGAAAGATACTATCGGAGGAGCTTCCACAGCAAAATCAGCAGGTACAGTTTGCCTGTTTGACGATTCTCTCAAGAACAGATACTGGGACGTAAGACTTTACGGCTTCGAGTCTTATCTCAAAATGGAGGAGGAAGAAAAAGGTTCCGCAGGCTTTGACAAGACGGGAACACTTGTAGTTGCTACAAACGAGGAAGTAGAGAAGGTAATTAAGACCGGTATCGCCCTTGCAAAAGCGGCAGGCTACACCGGTGAGTACATTACAGACAAGGACCGTATCAAGGAGATTCTGCCGGATATTTCCACAGATAATATTCTTGGCGCAGGCTACACGGCAGACGACGGATATTTTGACGGAACCATGATTTCTAATACATATGCAAAGAAATTCCAGAAAAACGGCGGTGTTGTTAAGACGGGCGTTAAGGTAACAGAGGTTGTTGTGGAGAATAACAAGGTGAAGGGCCTTAAGACGGACGACGGAGCTGAATACGAGTTTGATGTTGTAGTTGACTGTACAGGACCGTGGAGCAAGTTCACAGGCGAGATGGTTGGTCTTGACGTACCGATCTGGCATACAAAAGCAGAAGCCTTCTTCTTATGCCCTCCGGGAAAGAAGCTTAACTATACCTTCCCTGTGCTGAAATATCCAGAGTTCTACGGACTTAGGGCAGGAGATAATATTTTTATCTGCAAGTCCCACCTTTCTATGGATTTAAGCAACCCGATGCATGCAGGACAGTGGGATCCGGACAAATTACCGGCAACAGGCGGAACAGATGATTACTTCATTGACTTCCTTCTTGATCAACTGGAAGCAAAGGTTCCCGGAATCGTGGACAGCGGACTTGTTTCTTCATGGCTTTCCTATCGTGCGGAGCCCAAAGATTTCTGGCCGATCTTAGGCGAGACTCCGGTTGAAGGATATATGCTTTCTACAGGTTACGGCGGAAACGGCGTTATTGAGGCTCCTGCTGCAACCCGTGACCTTGCAAAGCTTATTATGCGCGGGGAGAGCACGCCGTTACTTGAAAACTGGGCGTTTAAGCGTCTTTTGTAAAAACAGACTATTTTAGGAGGAAACCATGAATATAGCAGTTCTTATTAAACAGGTTCCGGTTTCAAACGATGTGTCGGTAGACCCGGAAACACATGCGCTTGTGCGTGCAAGCTCCGAGGGTATGGTAAATCCGGCTGACCTGAATGCCATTGAGGAGGCCATGCTTCTTAAGGAGCAGACAGAAGGAAAGGTTGTTGTATTTACAATGGGACCGCCGGACGCGGAAAAAGCGCTTCGAGATGCAATGGCTCTTGGCTGCGACGAGTCCTGCCTGATTACAGACCGGGCTTTAGCAGGAGGAGATACGGTTGCAACTGCCAGGGTACTGGCAGCGGCAATTAAGAAATACGGCGAGTTTGACCTTATTTTAGGAGGAGCTCTTTCAGCGGACGGCGCTACCGGACAGGTGGGCGCAATGGTGGCAGAATGTCTTGGAATCCCTCACGTTGTAGAGGCTGTGGGCGTAAAATATGACGCATCCGAGGCTGATAAGATTGTAGCAGTAAAGAAGTTCCATGATAAGAAGCTAAGTATCAGATGTAAGCTGCCTGCAGTGATATCGTTTAATTTCGGCTGTAACGAGCCTCGTCTTGCAACCCTTCGTACAAAGCGTGCGGCAAAATCCAAGCCGCTTGTAACCTACACCAATGGGGAACTTGGACTTTTGCCTGATACGGTAGGTATCGCAGGTTCGCCGACGACAGTTATAGATTCCTTCTCGCCGAAGATGGGAAGAAAAGCCCAGATGCTTGAAGGAACACCGGCAGAGCTTGCAAAGAAGCTTAAGGAACTGATTGAAGAGGAGAAAGGAAAGTAAATCGATGGCTAATGGAATTTGTGTTTATGCAGAAAGTTATAAAGGTAAATTAGAGCCGGCAGCTGCAGAACTGGTTTCAGCGGCAAAGGAGATTCAGAAAACGACAGGCGAGAAGGTTCAGGCAATTGTGCTTGCTGAAAACGCAGAGGACATTGCGGCAGAGCTTGACAGGCTTGGAGTAGAAGAAATCTATGCTGTGAATGCAGGACGCGACTGCTCCCAGCAGGATGATGCCGTAAGTCAGGCGATTGCAGAGATGCTTAAGAGGATTGACCCGTCAAGCGTACTGATTCCGGCAACTCCGGAAGGACGCTCCATTTTCTCCAGAGCGGCGATGAAGTTAGGCTGCGGAATGACTGCAGACTGTACCGAGCTTCTCGTAGGAACAAAGGAGGACGGCTCCTATTATATCAAACAGAATAAGCCTTCTTATGGAGAGAATGTCTTTGTTACGATTATTACAAAAGACGGCTTCTATCCCCAGATGATGACTGTAAGGCCGGGTGTGTATACGGCTCAGGAGGAAACAGCAGGGGGGCAGGCGAAAATTGAGTATTTCGATGATATCAAGGTTGGTGATTCCAAAATTGAAGTGATTGAGGAGACGCCTGCCGAGGCAGAGACCGGAAGCATCTTAAGTGCAGAGGTGGTTGTTGTGGGCGGAAGAGGAGTCCTGGAGGACGAAAATTTCTCTCTGCTTGAGAAATTTGCAGAAAAAGTAGGCGGAGCAATCGGCGGGACAAGGCCGATGGTAGACTCCGAGATGATTCCGTTTAATCATCAGATTGGACAGACAGGGCTTACCATCCGTCCGAAGATCTGCATCTCCTTTGGTGTGTCCGGCGCTATCCAGCATACGGAGGGCATCAAAGATACAAAGCTTTTTGTGGCAGTAAATACGGATGAGGATGCGGCGATCTACGGCGTGGCAGATTACGGTATTGCGGCAGATTTAAAAGAGGTTCTTACGGAGTATCTGGCACTGTAGGAATGGAGAGATGAAAGGCTGATTCTATTGAAAAAGCGTATGGTTTTCCGATAAGGGATATCATGCGCTTTTATAGGTTTTACGAAAGAGAATATTTGTTAGTTACTTTTCAGCATCAATGGGTTATAATAAGCTTAGTCAGACATTGATAATTTATATTAAAAAAGTGGAGGAAGCAGAATGTATTATAAACAATACGGAAATACGGATATGAAGGTTTCAGCCATAGGGCTTGGAACGATGCGTTATGATGAGGAAGATATAAAAGCAGGGCGGCTGGAAAAATGTGCGGAGATTCCGCTCTATGCCTTTGAGAAGGGAATTAATTACTGGGATACCGCACCTAGTTATTGTGAAGACAAAAGTGAGATTGTTACCGGAATTGCGCTGTCGCAGGTGGACCGAAGCAAGGTATATGTGAGTTCCAAAACAAATCTCGGCCTGCTGAATATGGGAGAGCATCCGACGAAAGAGGTATTCCGCAGGCGTCTGGAAACCTCTCTTGAACGGCTTCACACAGATTATCTGGATTTTTATCATATGTGGTGTATGATAAACCTGGAAACCTGGGAAAAGAATATGGAGGCTCTCTATGGATTCTTTGAGGAGGCAAAGAAGGAAGGATTAATTCATAATATTGTATTCTCCTCCCATATGCAGGGGAATGATATTGAAACTGTCGTGAAAACCGGAAAATTCAAGGGGATGCTGATAGGCTATAATGCCCTAAACTACCGGTTCCGTCAAAGCGGCATTGAAGCTGCCTATAAAGATGGAATGGGCGTTGTAGTTATGAATCCGCTTGGAGGAGGCATGATTCCTCAGAATCCCAAATATTTTACATATTTGACAGAAGGGACAGACCTGACGGTTCCTCAGGCAGCACTTCGTTTTGTGGCATCTCATAAGGAGATTACCATTACGCTTGCCGGATGTACGACAAAGGCTCATGTAGATGATGCGGTTAAGGCAGTGGAAGGGCTTAGGGAGGAGCCTGCAGAGAAAATTGCGGAAAAGTATGAAAGTAAGGGCGTGGCATTTAATGATTTGTGTACCGGCTGCTCTTACTGTAAGGGATGTCCAAAGGAAATTCCGATTCCAAAGTTCATGGATGCCTATAATCATAAGATTCTGACCGGCAAAAAGGAAGGAATACAGGAGAGACTTGACTGGCACTGGGATCTTCCCCGCGAGAAGGCAGCAGAATGTATCGCCTGTGGAAAATGTGAGCGGGCATGTACACAGCATCTTCCTATTATTGAAAGATTAAAAGAAATTGCCGGATAAACGACTTTTAAAAATATTCAGATTGGTGTATAATAACAAAATGACTTTTGATATCAAGACGTAACAGATGGAGAGGCAGTATGAGTGAAAAGATTGTATTGATAGACGGACACAGTATATTGAACCGGGCCTTTTACGGTCTGCCGGACCTTACGAACTCAGAAGGTCTTCATACAAATGCCGTCTATGGATTTCTTACAATTTTATTTAAAATATTAGAAGAAGAGAAGCCGGAATATCTTACAGTGGCATTCGATGTGCATGCGCCGACCTTCCGTCATGAGATGTATGCAGAATATAAAGGAACAAGAAAACCGATGGCAGAGGAGCTGAGACAGCAGGTGCCGGTAATCAAGGAAGTGCTGTGTGCAATGGGGGTTAAGACCATTGAAGTTCCGGGACTTGAGGCAGATGATATTCTTGGAACGCTGTCAAGGCGCTGTGAAGAACAGGGACTTTTGGTATCGGTACTGTCCGGAGACAGAGACCTTCTGCAGCTGGCTACGGAGCAGGTGAAGATACGAATCCCGAAGACAAAGCAGGGCCGTACCGAGGTCGAGGATTATTACGCGCAGGAGGTTCAGGCACGTTATCAGGTTACCCCGGAGGAATTTATTGATTTGAAGGCACTTATGGGAGATGCATCGGATAATATACCTGGTGTGCCGGGTGTGGGTGAAAAGACGGCAGCAAAGATTATCTCGCAGTATCATTCGATAGAGAATGCATATGATCATGTGGAGGAGATTAAGCCGCCCCGTGCGTCGAAGGCGTTAAAAGAGCACTGGGAGCTTGCAGTGATGAGCAAAAAGCTGGCAGCTATCTGCGTGGAGGCAGAGTTCCCGTATGAATTGTCAGAGGCAAGGCTTGGGAACCTCTACACAAAGGAGGCATATGCTTATTTTCAGCGTCTGCAGTTTAAGAATCTTTTGTCAAGGTTTGATGTGTATGCGCCTTCTAATCAAGTGGAAGACAATTTCCGCCGGGTAGAAAGCCTTAAGGAAGCAGAAAGGATTTTAAAGGCAGCGGAGGACTCGGAGTGTGTCGGAGTCTGTGTGCTTCGAGATACAGAGCAGATACTGCCGCTCTTTGCGTCTGAGGCAGGTATAGCCGGAGCAGGCATTTGTTATTCTGTGTCAGATATTTACTGTATTCTGACCGGAGAAGAGATTAAGGCAGAGTGGCTGCTTTCCAGAATATCTGATATCTCCTTGAAGACAAAGCGGTTTGTTATGTTTGATCTGAAGAAAGCTATGGATTGGATAACAGTCAGACGGCAGGATAACTGTTTTGATGCTGCTGTTGCCGCCTATCTTCTGAATCCGCTGAAAAGTGATTATACTTATGAGGATGTGGCGAGAGAGCAGCTTGACTTTATCGTGGAAGAGAAGTCTGAGGCCTATGTGAAGGCGTGCTGCGAGGCATATACAGCTTTCGAAGCTTCGGATATACTTTTAAGAAAGCTTAAGGAAAGGCAGATGGAGCGGCTGTTTACGGAGATTGAGATGCCGCTTGTTTTCACCCTCTATGATATGGAAAGAAATGGTGTGAAGGCAGAGGGGGAAGCGTTAAAGATATATGGCGGACAGCTGGGTGAAAGAATTGTGCAGCTGGAGACAGAGATTTATGAGGAGGCGGAAGAAAAATTCAATATTAATTCTCCAAAGCAGCTGGGAACAGTTCTATTTGAGAAGCTTAAGCTTCCAGGAGGAAAGAAGACAAAGACCGGATATTCTACGGCGGCGAATGTGCTGGAAAAGCTGGCTCCTGATTATCCGGTTGTACGTAAAATATTAGAATACCGCCAGTATACCAAACTAAAATCTACCTATGCAGATGGACTGGCAGTCTATATTCAGCAGGATGGGCGGATTCACGGAAAGTTTAACCAGACGGTGACCGCTACGGGAAGAATCAGCAGTACAGAGCCGAATCTGCAGAATATTCCGGTCCGGACAGAGCTTGGCAGGCTGATACGAAAGGTATTTGTACCGGAGGAGGGATATATTTTCCTGGATGCAGACTATTCTCAGATAGAGCTTCGGATCCTGGCACATTGCTCAGGAGATAAGAATTTGATTGAGGCTTACCAGCAGGAGAAGGATATTCACAGGATTACGGCGTCTCAGGTGTTTCATATTCCGTTTGACGAGGTGACAGATCTGCAGAGACGCAATGCGAAGGCCGTGAATTTTGGAATTGTTTATGGGATCAGTTCTTTTGGTCTTTCTGAGGACCTTAGTATTGGTCCTAAGGAAGCGGCAAAGTATATTGAGGATTATTTTCATACCTATCCGGGAGTAAAGCTGTTTCTTGATGATACAGTAAAGCATGCGAAGGAGATGGGATATGTGGTAACGTTGTTTGGACGCCGGCGTCCTATGCCGGAGCTTGCGTCCAGCAATTTCCAGCAGCGTTCCTTTGGAGAACGGGTAGCCATGAATGCACCGATTCAGGGTACTGCTGCGGATATTATTAAGATTGCAATGACAGGCGTGAATCAGAGTCTGAAAAAAAAGAACCTGAAGTCAAGGCTTGTGCTGCAAGTGCACGACGAGCTGCTTATAGAAGTATATAAGCCGGAGCTTACTCTGGTACAGGAAATACTAAAAGATGAGATGGAGAAGGCGGCGGACCTCGACGTTCCGCTGGAGATTGATATGCATACAGGAGAAAACTGGTACGAAGCAAAGTAGAGGTGTAAGGATATGAAAATTATAGGAATTACCGGTGGTGTAGGGGCAGGAAAGACTGAAGTTTTGGAATACCTGAACAGCAAGTACGGAGCAAGTATCTGTCAGACGGACAAGGTAGCTAAGAGGCTGCAGAAAAAAGGCGGAGTCTGCTATGATGCGATTGTAGAGCATTTTGGAAGAGAAATTCTGGATGAGAAGGATGAGCTTAATAGAAAAAAATTAAGTGATATTGTATTTTCTAATCCGGATGAGCTGGAAGCATTAAATCAGATTGTCCATCCGGCCGTAAAGGAAGAGGTGGACAAAAAGGTCCGCCAGGAGGAGCGGAAGAATACAAATCTGTTTATTATAGAATCGGCGATTTTAATTGAAACACGATATGAAGAAATGTGTGATGAGCTGTGGTATATTTATGTGGAAGATTCGGCAAGAAGAAACCGGCTTTTTTACTCCAGAGGGTATGATACAAAAAAAATAGATGAGATTATCGCAGCCCAGCTTCCAAAAGAAAAATTTTTAGAACACTGTGACAGAGTAATAGACAACAGCGGTGTATTTGAGGAAACGATGCTTCAGCTGGATGAAATTATCAAGGATTTGTAGGAGAGGATATACATAATGAGACTATGCAGCATTGCCAGCGGGAGCAGCGGGAATTGTATCTATATAGGAGATGAGCATACGCATCTTTTGATTGATACCGGAATCAGCCGGAAAAGGGTAGAGGAGGGACTTAAGCTTCTCGGAGTGAAGGGGGAGGAGATTGACGGAATCCTGATTACGCATGAGCATATTGATCATGTACAGGGACTTGGGGTTTTCAGCCGGAAATACAAAACTCCTGTCTATGCGACAAAGGGGACGATTGAAGGAATTAAAGGGCTTACAAGTCTCGGAAAGCTTCCGGAGGGATTATTTCATGAGATTTCTGCAGATGAGAGATTTCGGTTGGGAGAAATGGAAATTTGTCCGTTTACGATTTCTCATGATGCAAGGGAGCCTTCCGGGTACCGGATTGAGGATGGGAAGAAGGCAGCGGCAGTTGCCACGGACCTGGGTATCTACGATGAATATACGGTAGAGCATCTGAGAGGATTAAATGCAGTTGTGCTGGAGGCGAACCACGACATACATATGCTGGAGGCAGGTCCCTATCCGTATCCGCTGAAGAGACGGGTGATGGGGGAAAAGGGACATCTCTCCAATGAGCTTTCGGGGCGGCTTCTCTGCGATATTCTGCATGACAATCTGCAGCAGGTGATTCTGGTGCATCTAAGCAAGGAAAATAATTTTCCGGAGCTTGCGTATGAGACAGTGAAGCTTGAAATCAGTATGGGAGATAATCCGTATAAAGGGGAGGATATTCCTCTAATGGTAGCAAAAAGAGATACGGTTTCAGAGATTGTTACATTATAAAATATTCAGAGAGGGTTTGTAAAAATGGGAAGGATAGCAATTGTAACTGACAGTAACAGTGGAATTACACAGTCGCAGGCGAAAGAGATGGGGATTTATGTGTTGCCGATGCCGTTTTATATTAACGGCGAGCTGTATTATGAGGACATCACGCTTGCGCAGGAGGAGTTTTATCAGAGGCTTGCAGAGGACGCTGATATCTCTACTTCGCAGCCGGCTCCGGGGGATGTGATGGAGCTGTGGGATAAGCTTCTTGGGGAGTATGATGAGGTTATTCATATTCCGATGTCCAGCGGTCTCAGCAGCTCCTGCGAAACGGCGCTTATGCTTGCGAAGGATTATGACGGAAGAGTACATGTGATTGATAATCAGAGAATCTCTATTACGCAGCGTCAGTCTGTTTTAGACGCGCTTGAGATGGTGGAGAAGGGCTTAAGTGCACAGGAGATAGAAGAGGTATTGATGAGAGAAAAGCTGGAGGCTAGTATCTATATAACAGTAGATACCCTAAAATACCTGAAAAAAGGCGGGCGGGTGACTGCCGCGGGAGCGGCGCTCGGAGCAGTGCTTAATATTAAGCCGGTACTGCAGATTCAGGGAGAGAAGCTTGATGCATTTGCGAAGGTGCGCGGCTTTAAGGCAGCGAAGAAAACGATGATTGAAGCTATAACAAAGGATATAAAGGAGCGTTTTGCCGGAAAAGAGATACATCTTTGTGCAGCATATACGTGCTCAGACGAAGAGGCGGCGGCATGGAAAAAGGAACTGGAGGAAAAGATTCCGGGATATGAGATTCATATGGACAGACTTTCTCTTAGCGTCAGCTGCCATATCGGACCTGGTTCTATGGCAGTTGCCTGCAGTAAGAAAGTTGAGTATTAGGGCCTTCTTAAGGCCCCTTTTTATATTTTTACTACCTGCTGCCAATATTCGTTGATAAATGGAATTTTAAATTTGTTGGTAATGACGCTTTCGTAGAGATTGGCCGCGAAAATATCCTGCTTCAGCATTTTAAGTCCGGTACTGCTTAAGCCGTTCGTCTGTGTGAGCTTTGTAAGAAGCGGTATGCCGGAATGGTGCTTTAAAAAGGATAAAAGATGCGTACTGTCTTTCCGAAAGCCCAGGATGCGCGCATACTGGCAGAAGCCTTCATCCCGGTATTCCTGCATATTATCTGCAGTGATTCCGAGCAGAATATGGAAGAGGCAGCGGCTGATTCTTGTATGGGTAACATCTCTTGTTTTGAGCAGGTCACAAAACTGGTCAAAGCTGACAAAGTCATTGGCATGGCGTATAATCCGATTGGCAAGCTCCTCTGTTACATCCATATACCGCATAAGAGAATCAGCTGTTTCTGTCAGCAGCTTGTATTTAAAAAGAAGAGAAAAATCGTTAGCATAAACGGGATATCTGCTGCGGTGCATTTCTTCCAAAAGCCGTATGCAGGAAGGCGGGACCTGATTTTCTAGTCTGGTAAGTACCTCGGATAACGCCGGCTCGTCGAATAGTCCTTCTGCTTCCAAGTGGAGGGAGCTGCCTGTATATGCCAAAAGCTTTCGTATGGCAGAGGCAGAGCTGTACCCCTCACAAGACAGATGCTCGTCATGGTAACCAGACACAATACGTTTAATCGTATAAATCTTTATCGGGCTTTTTTTCTGATACAGTGCTTTAATATATTCAATGCCGAGAATATTATTCGGCTGCTCTATGACGGCATCAATCCTGTCGTCATTTAGATAAGAGCCAAGAGCTGCCTGTCTTGCACGCGGGAAGGAGAAACCTTTTCGCAGTGCATCTTTAAGAGCCAGGCAGTATTCTTCAGGCTCATCTGCTGCAGCATGTGCGATGCGCGTCAGAATTTCAAGATCCCCGCATTCGCTTCCAAAGCATATGGCGTCTATGCAGCCAAGCTTTTCGAAAAGAGATATGGCTCCCGCTGCAAAATACTCGGCGCTTCCGACGGCAAAGCAGACCGGAAGCTCCAGGATAACAGGGACGCCGGCGCCTAGAGCGATTTCTGTCCGCAGATGCTTGGGCATGACAGCCGGAGCGCCTCTTTGTACAAAGTTGCCGCTCATAAGAACCAGCACGGCGTCTGCGCCGGTGATTTCCCTTGCTTTTTTTATATGATACAGATGTCCGTTGTGAAACGGATTATATTCGGTAATGAGTCCGACGACTTTCATTGACAATCTCCTTGTAAATTTATTTGAGATTGATTATACTATAGTTTAATGAAGTTCGCAAATGAAGACGGGGAAGGAGGGGTACAAGGATGAATAAAAGTGATGACTCGAACAGGATGACAAATGAAGAGTGGGGCAGCGCAGTGGCCTGGAGTGAATTTGATTATGATGATCCGGCAGAGGACGAAGAATTTCCGATGGAGCGCGAGGAGCTGACGATAGAACGTATTGAGGAAATGTTAAGTAACCGGCAGTTCAAGGAACTTAAAGATGAGCTGGAGAACAACATGTACCCCGTTGATCTTGCAGACATTCTGGAAGAGGTAGATGAGAAGCATCTTATCTTGATTTTCCGTCTGCTTGTCAAGGAAGAGGCCGCCGAGACATTTACGTATATGAACAGTGACCTTAGAAGCTCTCTTATTGATGCACTGACAGATTCCGAGCTGGAAGAGGTTATGGAGGAGATGTATCTGGATGATACGGTGGATGTGCTGGAGGAGATGCCGGCAAATGTTGTGGATCGTCTTCTTATGGTGACCGGGGAGGAAAGAAGGGCCCAGATTAACCAGCTTCTGCAGTATCCGGAGGACAGCGCCGGCAGTGTGATGAATGTGGATTACATTGCATTGAATCGTGAGATGACTGTGGAAGATGCAATTTTAAAAATCCGCCAGGTGGGGCTGAACCGTGAGACGATCTATACCTGTTATGTGACGGAAAAGAGGCGTCTGATAGGCTCTGTAGATATCAAAGATCTTTTGACTACCGGTGAATCCAGATTGATTGAGGAAATCATGGACACGAATATGCTTTACGCACAGACAACG
This sequence comes from uncultured Lachnospiraceae bacterium, assembly GCA_946558465.1. GTDB lineage: Bacteria > Bacillota > Clostridia > Lachnospirales > Lachnospiraceae > CAPEBR01. The sequence goes on along the minus strand of CAMNTM010000004.1, from coordinate 165,072 downwards.
GACGATCAGGAGGAAGTGGCCCGGACGATTATGAAATACGGTTTGATTGCGCTTCCGATTGTGGATCATGAGCATTGTATGGTGGGTATTGTTACCGTTGATGACGCTATGGTTGTCCTTCAGGAAGAGGAAACAGAGGACATCAGTATTATGGCTGGTGTCAATCCCAATGATGATTCATATTTTGGAACGTCGGTTTTTGAACATGTGAAGAGCAGAATTCCCTGGCTTTTGTTTCTGATGCTGTCGGCAACTGTGACACAGATGATTATGAACAGCTATGAGGCGGCGATTGCGGTTATGCCTCAGCTTACGGGATTTATTCCTATGCTTACGGGGACCGGAGGAAACTGCGGCTCTCAGAGTTCAACGCTTGTTATCCGCGGGCTTGCGGTAGGAGAGATAGAATTTCAGGATCTTTTTAAGGTTATATGGAAAGAAATCCGGGTTGCCGTGTGTACAAGCCTGATATTGGCGGTAGTCAACGGCTGCCGTATTATTTTGATGGGACAAGGAGATGTTATGCTGGCATTCACCATCGGTGTTACCATGTCGTGTACGGTGCTGATTGCAAAGGTAGTGGGCTGTTCGCTGCCTCTGATTGCCAAAAAGGTGGGTCTGGATCCTGCGATTATGGCGACACCGCTTATTTCAACACTGGTAGATATCAGTACGATCAGCGTATATTTTGCAATCATCAGTGCAGTGTTTCATCTTCAGGTCTGAGCACAGTTATTGAAAATATCTATAGCATTTCTGCAGAAACTGTACGAAAAAATAGACATAAGATTATGGAAAGAGACCTTGTCCGCAGGGTTTCTTTGTATTATAATGATATCATTGAGAAAATATGGAAAGGAGCCTTTAGGTCATGGGATTTATTGATGATATTAAAGCAAAAGCGAAAAGCAATAAGAAGACAATCGTACTTCCGGAGACAGAGGATATCAGAACCTATGAAGCTGCAGAAGCTGTTTTGAGAGAAGGAACAGCAAACCTTATTCTGGTTGGAAGCGAGGAAGAGATTGCAAGGAACAAAGGAGATTTTGATATTACAGGAGCTGTGATTGTCGATCCGGCAGTGAATCCAAAGACAGAGGAATACATTGCCAGGCTTGTGGAGCTGAGACAGAAAAAGGGTATGACACAAGAGCAGGCAAGAGAGATTCTTCTTACGAATTACCTGTATTACGGTGTTATGATGGTTAAGATGAAGGATGCAGACGGCATGGTATCCGGCGCGTGCCATTCTACGGCAGATACTTTAAGACCGTGTCTTCAGATTCTGAAGACAAAGCCCGGCACAAAGCTGGTATCCGCTTTCTTCGTTATGGTAGTGCCGGATTGCGGCATGGGGGCAGACGGGACTTTTATCTTTGCCGATTCAGGTCTTGAGCAGAATCCGGATCCGGAAAAGCTTGCCGCTATTGCACTTTCCTCGGCAGAGTCCTTCCGTCTCCTTACGGGAAAAGAGCCGGTGGTTGCCATGCTTTCGCATTCTACAAAGGGAAGTGCAAAGCATGCGGATGTAGATAAGGTGGTTGAGGCGACACGTATTGCGAAAGAGAATGCACCGGAGGGACTTCTGCTTGACGGTGAATTTCAGTTAGATGCAGCAATCGTGCCGGAAATCGGAGCCTCAAAGGCACCGGGAAGTCCGGTGGCAGGTAAGGCCAATGTCCTGGTGTTCCCGGATCTTGATGCCGGAAATATAGGGTATAAGCTGGTTCAGAGACTTGCAAAGGCGGAGGCATACGGGCCGCTGACACAGGGGATTGCGGCGCCTGTCAACGATCTGTCCCGCGGATGCAGTGCAAAGGATATCGAGGGTGTTGTTGCAATCACGGCGGTCCAGTGTATGAATTAGATTATTATAAAAAGAGAGGTAAAACAAATGAATGTATTAGTAATTAACTGTGGAAGTTCTTCTTTAAAATTTCAGCTTATCAATTCCGAATCTGAGCAGGTTCTGGCAAAAGGTCTCTGTGAGAGAATCGGAATCGACGGAAGTCTTACTTATCAGCCTGAGGGCGGCGAAAAAGTAAAATCAGATAAGGCAATGCCGACACATACGGAAGCAATTCAGTTTGTCATTGATGCATTGACAGATGCACAGACAGGCGTTGTGAAGAGCCTGGATGAAATTGGGGCTGTGGGACATCGAGTTGTACACGGAGGAGAGAAATTTGCAAGGTCTGTTGTGATTACAGACGAGGTTAAGGCAGCTATTGAGGAGTGTAACGACCTTGCGCCGCTTCATAACCCGGCGAATTTGATTGGAATTAATGCATGCCAGAAGCTGATGCCGGGCACGCCTATGGCTGCTGTATTTGATACGGCATTTCATCAGACCATGCCTGAGAAGGCATATATGTATGGGCTTCCCTATGAATATTATGACAAATATAAGGTGAGAAGATATGGCTTCCACGGAACCAGCCACAGCTTTGTGTCTAAGCGTGCGGCAGAGCTTATCGGAAAGCCGTACGATCAGGTGAAGACGATTGTGTGTCATCTTGGAAACGGCGCCAGCATCTGTGCGGTGCAAAACGGAAAATCTGTAGATACATCTATGGGGCTTACCCCTCTGGAGGGGCTTGTGATGGGAACACGTTCCGGCGATATTGATCCGGCCATTCTGGAATTCCTTGCAAAGAAGGAAAATCTGGATATTGCAGGCCTTATGAATATGTTAAATAAAAAATCAGGAGTATTTGGACTTTCCAATAATCTGTCCAGTGACTTCCGTGATCTTGAGGAAGGGGCGGATTCAGGAAATAAGCAGGCAGAGACTGCGCTTGAGGTGTTTGCTTATCGTGTTGCAAAGTATGTTGGAAGTTATGCAGCGGCGATGAATGGTGTAGATGTGATAGCATTTACAGCAGGTATCGGTGAAAATTCGGGAACGGTACGTGCCGGCGTAATCAAATATCTTGGCTATCTTGGAATCAGTATTAATGAAGAGGCAAATCAAAAACGAGGCGAGGAAGTGAAGATTTCCACGCCGGAGTCTAAAGTGACTGTTATGGTAATTCCGACCAATGAAGAGCTTGCAATTGCACGTGAGACTGTTGCACTGGTATAAGAAAGCCTGCTCAGGCTGTATGTTTTACACCCTCCCGTATTATATGGGAGGGTGTAAAACTATGGCGGCAAAGGCAGTCGGACTGTACATAAGAGACAGACGTGAGAAGGAGACGGGGGATGAACATCTGGAGTATTTTGGAAGTTGAGCCATGCAGGGATAAAAAAAGAATTCAGGAGGCGTACAGAGAGAAGCTTACGGTTACGAATCCGGAGGATTCAGAGGATGCGTTTAAATGTTTAAGGACGGCTTATGAAAAAGCATTGGAATATGCAGATATCAGACAGGACAAAGAGAAAGAAGCAGAGACGCCTCTGGATAAATGGATGAATAAGGTCCGGGATGTATATACTTCCATTAGAAAAAGAGGCAGTACAGAATGCTGGCAGGAGCTTCTGGCAGATGATATCTGTATTGCTTTAGATACGGAGATAGAAGCAAGGGACAGACTGCTTTTGTATCTTTCGGAATCGTTTCGTCTGCCTGGAGAGATTTGGGGGCTGTTGAATGATACCTTTGGGCTTGAGGAGCAGAAGGAGGAGCTTAAGGAGAATTTACCGGAGGATTTCCTGGAATATATTTTTAAAGAGATAAAGGAGGGAACTCTTCTTCCCCTTGAGCTTTTTGAGGGAGATGAATATGGAGAGTATGACGAGTATATATCACTTTTGAATCAGTCTTCCCGGGAAATTAATGACCGGGAGCTGGAAAAGGCAGAGGATACGCTTGAAAAATTAAAAATGCTTGATATTTATCATCCCTATCAGGATATCAATCAGATACGCATATATCTAATCCGCGAGGAGTATGAAGAGGCACGAAAAACCGCGGAAGAGCTTTATAAAATATACCCAAAGGATAGAGAGATACTCCTGTATATGGGTGAGACAGCCTTTTATCTAAAGGATTACGAAGAAGCGCAGAAGTATTACGGCCAGGTTCTTTTGGAGAATCCAAAGGAGTTTCTTGCGCGTTACGGAAAGGCAAATTGTATGCGGCGGCGCGGAGAGTTAAAAGAAGCAAAGGAGCTTTACATAGAAGTATGGAGAGATTCTAAGAGCTATGTACTCCGTTATGAGCTGGAACAGATAAATAATGAGATTATTGAAGAGTATGAGGAAAAGCAAAGGGCGGGCAGGGCAGATGCAGATGATTTATTAGAGCTTAGCTGGTGCTATCTGCAGAATGATCAGATAGAAAAGGGGCTTAAGCTTCTTCCCGAAATCGAGCCTGGCAGGGTCCGGCAGTTTTCTTATGAAAACCTAAGCGGAAGACTCAGCCTGGAAGCAGGAGAAGGCGAGAAGGCACTGCAGCACTTTAAAAATTGGGAAGGATTAATCCGGGGGCTTGGAAATGAGGTTCCAAAAGAGCTTGAAAAGGAGAAGGAGCACCTTCATGTTCCGATTTATCTGCAGGCATGCGCACTGAGACTTCTGGACAGAACGGAGGAGTCTTTGCAGAAGTTCAAAGAATCACTGAGTATTAAGGCTTCTGAGGAAGCATTGGCTTATATGGGAAAAATCTTATATGATGACGAAAGGTATGAAGAGGCGGTAGAGGCAGGAAATGAACTGGAGAAGCTGAATCCTTCGCATACGAGTATATTCGCCAGCCGGGGGAGGGCCTTGTATGAGCTCGGATACTATCAGGCAGCATATGAGGATTTTGAAAAATGGATTCAGGTGAGCCGGTATGATTTGGAGCCGTATATTTTTAAAATTGAGATATTGCTGAAATATAAGGAATATGACAGAGCAGAAGAAATTATAAGTTATCTGGAAAGCGAAAAGATTGAAAGTGACAGATTGACTACGTGCAGGGCAAGACTGATAGTCGCCGGGGACAGCAAGACGGATAAGAATCAGGCGTATGAACTGTACAGGGAGGTTTTGGAGCATTACGAACAGGGAAATTCAGATGTCACGAAGATCTGGCAGGTTATTTATTATATGGCGGTTGATGATGAGGCAGACCGTCCGGTACGCAAGGTTCTTGCAGAGGTTGAAAAGGGACTTTCTTATAAAAAAGATTATGTGCCGCTTCTTGACTACAAGGCTTTTCTGCTGGAAAGAGAGGGAATGAGAAAAGAGGCAGCGGCAGTCTGCCGGGAGATTTTGAAATATGATCCCGACAACGCCCGTGCAAATATGAGAATAGCAGATATCTTTTTTGATGAGAAGGAATATGAACAGGCGCTTCATTATTATCAAAAATATGCAAAGACAGAACAAAATCAGAGAGGCCTGATAAATATCGGAAGTGCCTTGATTGAGCTTGGGCGTCTGGAAGAGGCAGAAAAAGCGGCGCTGGAGGCCTTACAGATGGATACTAAAGAGCCGTTTTTGTATCACAATCTAGGGTTGATTTATATGTATCAGGGCCGATATGAGGAAGCAATCCGGTATTATGAAGAGGCAGCGGCACGTTATGATAAAAGCGGAGAGGACGGAGAGAATACAAGAACGAAGCTTGCTTCCTGTTATATTCGGCTTGGACGTCTTGAAGAGGCCTTAAGAGTTTATGAAGAAAATCGGAAGAAAACAAGAAACCCGCACTATTATGTCAAGATGTCAGATGCTCTCCGTCATTTTGGAAATTATAAGGAAGCGCTCAGTATGCTTGATAAATTTGTAGATGAGGTGGCAAGTGAAAGACTCCGGGATATCATTCATGAAAAGCGGGCGGAGATTTTTCTTCTGCAGGGAGAGAAGAAAAGGGCCTATAAAGAGATAAAGAAATATAAGCATCAGCGTTGGAATATGGATTCTAATCTGGCGGATTGTTATATCTTGAAAAAAGACTATAAAAGAGCGCGGGAAATTTGTGACTGGTGGCTTGACAGACAGCCGGATGAGCCTAATGTATATCGTTTTGCCGTGACAAGGAAAATGTGGATGGGGGATAAGGTTTCGGCCCGGATACTTGCAGCAAAGGGGTTAAAGCTTCTGGAGAGAAAAAAGGTTTCAGTGGATTTTCAGGCCGTTTACTATCACCAGAAAGCTGTTTTTCAGGCAGCTGTGGGAGAGTATCAGGAGGCATTCGAATGTATCAGGAAAGCGCAGAAAGCTATTTTGTGTGTTGGATGTAAGCATAGATTCTGCTATGATGCCAGACTGGAGCTGGGAATCGTGTATGAAATGATGGGGGACAGGCAGAAGGCATTGGAGATTTACAGAGAATGTACGGCATATATCAGAGATGACACAGAGCTTTATTTTCTGATTGAGAGGTTAGAAGGATGTTGATAGGAATTGATCTTGGAACGACAAACAGTCTTGCTGCATATTTTGACGGAGTACAGGCAAAGCTTATTCCCAACCGGCTGGGATGTAATCTGACTCCGTCTGTGGTAAGCGTAGATGAAAACGGAATAATATATGTAGGTGAGACGGCAAAAGAAAGAAAGCTTTTATATCCCGGGCAGACTGCGGAAGTGTTTAAGAGAAGTATGGGAACGGATAAGGAATATGTGTTGGGAGACCATACCTTCCGGGCGGAGGAATTGTCTTCCTTTGTGCTGCGCTCTCTGAAGGAGGACGCGGAAAACTATCTTCATGAAGAGGTGGAGGAGGCGGTTATCAGTGTTCCCGCTTATTTTAATGACTGCCAGAGAAAAGCGACAAAGCGGGCCGGAGAACTTGCTGGGCTTAAGGTGGAGAGGATTATCAATGAGCCGACTGCAGCTGCGATTGCTTATGGAATTCAGAAGAAACAGGCGGCTGCAAGATTTTTGGTGTTCGACCTGGGAGGCGGCACCTTTGATGTATCCGTGCTGGAGCTGTATAAGAACGTGATGGAGGTGCGTGCAGTCGCCGGGGATAACTATATCGGCGGAGAGGATTTCACAGAGGTAATCTGCCAGTGGTATCTGGAAAAATGTAAGAAAACAATGGCAGACCTGGATTTAAAAATGCTGGTCCGGCTTAGAAAGCAGGCAGAGCTGTGCAAGCTTGGATTTTCCGAAGGAAAGGAGTCCGTGATAAGTATGACCTTCGGGGAAGAGGAAAAGACATTTCGTCTGACCATTGACGAATATGAAGAGCTGTGCAGACCGCTTTTTGCGAAAATGAGGAGACCTATTGAGAGAAGTTTAAGAGATGCAGGTCTGCATCTTCCGGATATTGACGAAATCGTACTTGTAGGAGGGGCGACAAAACTGTCTCTAGTGCGGAAATTTGTAGGGAAATTATTCCGGAGGCTTCCGCAGACAAATCTGAATCCTGACGAGGTTGTGGCGGCAGGTGCGGCTCTGCAGTGCGGCATGAAGCAGAGAAATGAGGCAATTAAGGAAATTGTACTGACGGATGTGTGTCCGTTTACGCTGGGAACAGAGGTGGTTATAGACAGACATGGAATGTTTCGGGAGTTCGGTCATTATATGCCGATTATTGAGCGTAATACTGTGATTCCGGTAAGCAGGACCCACACGCTGTATACAGCAAGTGATTATCAGACCAAGATCCGGGTTAAAATTCTGCAGGGCGAGAGCAGGCTTGCTATGAATAATCTTTATCTGGGAGAAATCTCGGTTTCTGTTCCTCCTAGAAAAGAAGGGGAGGAATCTGTGGATGTTACCTATACCTATGATAACAATGCACTCCTTGAGGTGGAGGTTAAGGTAAATTCTACAAATGAGAAGAAGCGGATTGTCATACAAAAAGAAGAGAGTGGTTTGACGGAAAAAGAGATAGAGAAGCGTTTTGAGGAGCTTCAGTATCTGAAAATACATCCAAGAGAGCAGGAAGAAAACAAGCTGGTGCTTCTTAGAGCAGAACGGCTTTATGAGGAGCTGTCCGGGCAGGAAAGGGAGAGAATTGACGAAAGTATTGCTCGATTTGAAGAGGTGCTGAACAGGCAGGATAAGATTAAAATCGAGGCGGCGAGAAAGGAATTTCAGGAAATTCTGGAAGAGTTTGAAAAATTTGAAAGATTTGACTCAGATTTTGATTTTTAATTTGATTTAAAGGTTGACAAATACCTTTTACATGATATAATAATCAAGGTATGAATAGGGGTGACTATATGCTTATAGACCTATCCAATGTTTTATCTGAACCGCATATTATTTTGGAAACGGAAGTTCCTTGTACACTGGATGTCTTTCGGACGAGTCCGGCTGCATATCCTCTGACAGAAAAGGAGGATATATATATCAGGGCAGAGTACAAGGGTGAGAAGGAGCTTGAACTTCACGTAAGATGCAGACTTGCGGCGGAGGCGCCGTGTGACCGGTGTCTTACGGAGGTGCCGGTAAAGCTTTGTCTTGATTATGTGAAAAGAGTCAGGCTTGGGGATTCCGAAGAAGAGCAGTCAGATGAATTCGATGAATCAAATTATGTTGACGGATATACGCTCGATGTAGACAAATTAATCTACAACGAGATACTCATAGGGTGGCCGACAAAGATTCTGTGTAGCGAAGACTGTAAGGGGATTTGCAACGTATGTGGTCAAAACCTGAATCAAGGGACCTGTGACTGTGAGGATACGGGTCTTGACCCTAGAATGTCAGTTATCCGCGATGTTTTTAAGAATTTTAAGGAGGTGTAACCTATGTCCATTTGTCCAAAGAATAAATCTTCCAAGGCAAGAAGAGATAAAAGAAGAGCAAATTGGAAGATGAGCGCTCCAAACCTGGTAAAATGCAGCAAGTGCGGCGAATTAATGATGCCTCACAGAGTCTGTAAGGCTTGCGGAAGCTACAACAAAAAAGAGATTATTGCTCAGGATTAATGAGAAAATGAGGAAAATGAAGGACTTTCAGTGTTTGAGAGTCCTTTATTTTTATGTAAAACTCTTTTTACAGAATTTATAGACGGGCTTCGCGTGATAGGGTATAATTGGTTAAGAGAATGCAAAAGAAGGCGGGGTACGGATTTTGAGAAAATATCTAAAAATATTCGGGATTAATGTAGGTGTAGGAGCAGCTGCAATCGTGCTGTATTCTCCGGGACTTCTTGCTCTCAGGGTGACAGATTACAGTATATTTCGTGCAGGTATGTCAATTATTGCAGGTATACTTCTTGCAGCTGTCTTTTTGTATTCTAATATACGGTTTCTTCGAGGACCGAAAAAGAGGCAGGTTGATATAAAGGAGATCTCAGATATTGAAGCGGCAAAGCGGGTACTCCGCCAGTATCATGACGGAAGATATTTCGGGCAGACGGCCAGGACGGTGTCAGAGCAGATGGACCGTATTGTAAAGTGTGGAAGGCGTCTGTCAGACGTTCTGGGACAAAAGTTTGAGAAGGGGACGCTCAGCTGGGAAAAATTCAACAGTGTAGTGGAAGCGGCAGAAAATTCAGCTATTCAGAATGCAGTTACGATGGCGGGCCGGATGCAGATGTTTGATGAGAAGGAATATTTAAGACTCCAGCATTATAAGCAGGACAATATCCCGGATGATATTCAGGAGGAGCAGATCAGACTTTATCAGAGGAATCTTGATAATATACGTTCCGCCATAACTTTGAATGAAAGATTACTTTTAAAGCTGGATACATTGGCGCTGGAGATTTCCGGAAGCCGTTCCGGAACCGCGGAGGAGGAAAACCGGAATCTTTTAGGTGAGATTGAACAGCTGACAAAAGAGATAAAATATTATAATTAGCAGATGAGGAGGACAAGATTATGGGTAAAAAGATCGGAATTGTGGCTGTCAGTGTGATTGTGATGTGCGTGCTGGTTTTTGGGGGTATCTATCTGACCAGGAATATCGGCAAGTCGGAGAAGACGATTTCCAAGGAAAATGCAAAAGAACGTCTGGAGAAGATGGTGGACAGGATTGATCCTGGAACGGCGGAGCCGGTAAAATCTCCAATCGAATATGATTCGGCGGAGGATGAGGCTGCAGAGCTTCCGGATATCAATACCTGTGAGGTGGGTGCAAAGGCCTCTACAGAGCTTTATGCGGAGATATTTTCTTCGCCGGAGAAGGCAGGAACCGGAACAGATGCGTGGCTGTGCGAGATGGCAGAGGATTTTAACCGCCAGGGAGCAGTCGTGGATGGCAGACCTGTATCTGTGCAGATACGTAAGGTAAACAGCGGACAGGCTCTGGATTATATCTCGTCGGGAAAGGCAGTTCCAGATGGTTTTTCTCCGTCCAGCATGTTCTGGGTAGACATGCTGAATGCAAAGGGGGTTGCCACTGAGGTAGTTTCCGAGAGCATGGTGGGAAATGTGGCCGGAATCCTGCTTTCCGAGGAGACACATAACAAGATAACAGAAAAATACGGCAGTGTGGATTTAAAGGCAATTACGGAAGCAACAGAGGCCGGTGAGATGGCAATGGGTTATACAAATCCGTTCGCAAGTACGGCAGGACTTAATTTTCTTATCTGTACACTGGAGCGGTATGATATGAATAATCCGTTGTCGGAGGAGGCTGCGGCAGGATTTCAGAAGTTTCAGAAAAATGTACCTTTTGTAGCGCTGACAACGATGCAGATGCGGGATGCTGCAGAGAACGGCTCTTTAGACGGATTTATTATGGAATATCAGTCCTATGTGAATGACTCCATGCTGTCCGGCAATTATAGATTTACGCCTTATGGATACCGGCATGACAATCCTCTTGTAAGTATGGCGTCCGCAAGCCCGGAAAAACAGGAAATTCTGAGACTGTTTTCAGAATTCTGCAGTACGGAGCAGGCAGAGAGCAGGGCTTCCGAGTATGGGTTTAATGGAATGCCGGATTATGTGTGCGAGTATAATACAGTATCCGGTGATGTGCTTGTATCTGCACAGAAGCTGTATAAGACCAATAAGGATACAGGAAAACCAGTGGTGGGAGTTTTTGTGACGGATATATCAGGAAGCATGGCGGGCGAGCCGCTTTCAGCGCTTCAGACCTCTCTGATTAACAGTATGAAATATATTAACCCAGATAATTACATCGGCATTGTGAGCTACTCGGAGGATGTAACGATTGAGCTTCCAATCGGAAAATTCGATATGAATCAGCAGACTTATTTTAAAGGGGCCGTAGAGAATCTTTACGCGGCAGGGGGGACTGCGACCTTTGACGGAATCTGCGTTGCAATGGCCATGATAGAAAAAACTATAAAAGAGGAATGCCCGGATGCAAAGCCGATGATTTTCGTCCTAAGCGACGGCGAGACGAACTCCGGCTATAATCTGAACGATATCCGGGAGGTTCTAAGCGGTCTGCGCATGCCCGTCTATACCATCGGCTACAATGCAGACCTGGAAGCTCTTCAAAGCATCAGCGCCGTCAACGAAGCCGCCAGCATAGACGCTTCTACCGATGATGTAGTATATCAGTTAAAGACATTGTTTAATGCAAACATGTAACCGCAGGAGAGCATTAGAGGTGCATTTTTGTGAACAGGAGAATATGTGGCAGACTGTGGAAATGAGGGGCGTGAGGCGGTCTGCGGCATTACGAGAGGAATATAAGAGATAAGAAATAGAAAGAACATAACAATTAAAAAGGAGAAGGAGCATGAGCGGTTTTTCATTGGATTTACCAAAAACGGAAGAGATTAAGAAGGAAGTAGCAGAAGAGTTAAAGCCGACTATAAAAGAGAAGGAGATGATCCATGGTGCGGTAAAGGATAAGGCAGATCAGATCATGGCGGTGGACTTGGATTCTTTTACTCAGCGCAAGGAGTTTACCCAGGTGATAGAGACTTTTGGTTCAGACATTATCCGGCAGTCCAGCTCTAAAAATCAGATACTTAACAAGCGGATGGGGGATTTTGGACGGGCCGGAGGAGAAGCAGGAGAGGTGGCGAAGGGTCTGGAGGACCTTTCTATCCGGATGCGGGATCTGGACCCGTCAGGGCTTGACTTTACGAAAACAGGTGTACTTGGAAAGGTGTTTAATCCGATTCGGCGTTATTTTGAAAAGTTTAAAACCGCGGATGCAGAGATTGCCGGGATTGTGAAGTCTTTGGATAAGGGCGCCGGGATTCTGAAAAATGACAATACCACGCTTGAGATTGAGCAGGCAAATATGCGGGATTTGACCAGACAGCTTGCACAGAAGATGGAGCTTGGCACGCAGCTTGACCAGTATCTTACAAATGAGGTGGAAAATGCTAAGATTGCCGGAGGGCTGGATGAGAAGGTAAAATTTGTGGAAGAGGAGATTATCTTTCCGCTTAGGCAGCGTATTATGGATTTCCAGCAGCTTCTTGTTGTAAATCAGCAGGGAATTATTGCGATGGAGGTTATAAGAAAGAATAATCTGGAGCTTATTCGTGCAGTGGAGCGTTCTAAGACTGTTACGGTTTCCGCGCTGCGGGTGGCAGTGACTGTGGCGGGAGCTCTCTATAACCAGAAAATTGTGCTGGAAAAGGTGGAGATGCTGAATGAGACTACGAACAATATGATTGCGGCAACTTCCAGAATGCTTAAAGATCAGGGTGCGGCGATTCAGAAGCAGGCTGTGGAGGCTAATATCTCAGTGGATACTTTAAGGCAGGCATTTTCTGATACACTGTCAGCGCTCGATGATATCAGCAGCTATAAAGAAAAGGCACTTCCCCAGATGGCACAGACAATTCAGGAGTTTAAAGCTGTCGCAGAGGAGGGCGAAGCGAGGCTTCAGAGCCTGGAAAAGGGGAAAAGATATACTTTTTCTTGATTTTTACAGTAATGTTTAGTAGAATTATGCTAGTACAGCCTATACTGCTTAACCCAGGCTGTATTGATATTACCGGGAGGAATATGGATGGCAGAAAAAACAAGAGTAGCACTTGACGCTATGGGCGGTGATCATGCACCGGCTGAGATTGTAAAGGGAGCAGTCGATGCGGTTTTGAAAGAGAGAGATGTCTATATCTATCTGGTTGGACAGGAGGATAAGGTAGAGGCAGAGCTTAGGAAATATACGTATGATAAGACACGGATTGAGATAGTGAATGCTTCGGAAGTAATCGAGACAGCAGAACCTCCGGTGAATGCAGTCCGCAGAAAGAAGGATTCTTCTATGGTTGTCGGAATGAAGCTTGTAAAGGAAGGAAAAGCAGACGCTTTCGTATCCGCCGGGAGTTCAGGAGCGGTTCTCGTAGGCGGACAGGTGATTGTGGGCAGGATTAAAGGTGTGGAGAGACCTCCTCTGGCACCTCTGATTCCGACAGAAAAGGGAGTGTCGCTTTTAATAGACTGCGGCGCTAATGTGGATGCAAGACCTTCCCATTTAGTGCAGTTTGCGAAGATGGGCTCTATCTATATGGAAAATGTTCTGGGTGTAAAAAGTCCTAGGGTCGGGATTGTCAACATCGGAGCAGAGGAGGAGAAGGGGAATGCGCTTGTAAAAGAAACCTTTCCGCTTTTGAAGGATCAGACGGATATCCATTTTGTCGGAAGTGTGGAGGCGAGGGAGATTCCGCGGGGACAGGCGGATGTAGTTGTGTGTGAAGCGTTTGCCGGGAATGTGATTCTGAAGCTTTACGAAGGACTCGGCGATGTGCTGATTCGAAAGATTAAGAGCGGTATGATGACATCCCTTCGAAGCAAGATCGGAGCATTGCTTGTAAAGCCTGCGCTAAAGAAAACTCTGAAGGCATTTGATGCCAGTGAATACGGCGGGGCGCCGCTTCTGGGATTGAACGGCCTGGTAGTAAAGACGCATGGAAGCGCGAAGGCAAAAGAGGTATGTAATACTGTACTGCAGTGTGTAACATTTAAGAACCAGAAAATCAATGAAAAAATCAAGTCGTGTATTCAAACGGAGCAGTCTTCCGTTGAATAATAGAAATTACGAAATGTGAAAAAGGAGAGCTATTATGGAATTCGAAAAATTACAGGAAATTATTGCAGATGTATTAAATGTTGATGTAAAGGACGTTCATATGGACTCTAAGATTGTAGACGATCTGGGAGCAGATTCTTTGGATGTATTTCAGATTATTATGGGGATAGAAGAGGCTTTTGATTTGGAGATTGATAATGAGGATGCAGACAGTATCGTGACAGTTGGAGATGCAGTAGAACAGATAAAGAACGCTACAAGCAACTAAGTGATCAGTACACTGGTATATACAGGCAGTGATTGTATGATTTTAAGCGAAAAAGTCCGACAGGACTTTTTCGTTTTGTGAGGCAGGATTATGAGAAGAGATTTGAAAGAGCTGCAGAGGAAGACCGGATATGAATTTAAAGATTTCTCTCTGCTTAAGCAGGCAATGACGCACAGCTCCTATGCGAATGAGAAAAATATGCCGAAATATGAGTGTAATGAAAGGCTGGAATTTTTGGGAGACGCGGTTCTGGAGCTTACGTCCAGTGAGTTTTTGTTTTATGAGCATCCGGTGATGCCGGAGGGAGAGCTTACGAAGACAAGAGCAAGCATGGTGTGTGAGCCTTCTCTTGCGTTTTGTGCCAGGGATTTGAATCTGGGGGAATATCTCCTGCTGGGAAAAGGAGAGGAAGTTACAGGAGGAAGAAAGCGGGACTCCGTTACCTCGGATGCGCTTGAGGCTTTGATAGGCGCCATCTATATAGATGGTGGTTTTGCTAGTGCGAAAGAGTTCATTTACAGACATATTTTAAAGGATTTGGAGAATAAGAAGCTCTTCTATGACAGCAAGACTATCCTGCAGGAAATTGTTCAGGCGAATTTTAAGGAGGCAGTTACCTACTGCCTGATTCGTGAGGAAGGTCCTGACCACGACAAATCCTTCTGTGTCTCGGTTCATATCGGAGAGGAAGAGTACGGAATCGGAAAGGGAAGAACGAAAAAGGCTGCAGAACAGGAGGCAGCCTACCATAGTATTCTGAAGCTGCATAAGAAGAGCATAAAGTAGGTGGCGTATGTATTTAAAAAGTATAGAGGTGCAGGGCTTTAAGTCATTTGCACATAAGATAAAATTTGATTTTCATAATGGTATAACCGGGATTGTAGGGCCGAACGGAAGTGGAAAGAGTAATGTTGCAGATGCAGTGCGGTGGGTGCTGGGCGAGCAGCGTGTAAAACAGCTTCGGGGAGGCAGCATGCAGGATGTCATCTTTTCGGGGACAGAAAACCGGAGGCCTTTAAGCTATGCATCTGTAGCTATTACGCTGGATAATTCGGACCACCAGCTGGCAGTCGATTATGAAGAGGTTACGATTGCCAGAAAGCTGTACCGCTCTGGTGAGAGTGAATATCTGATTAACGGAGTGACCTGCCGTCTGAAGGATGTAAATGAACTTTTTTATGATACAGGTATCGGAAAGGAAGGCTATTCCATTATCGGCCAGGGACAGATAGACAGAATCTTAAGTGGGAAGCCGGAGGAGCGCAGAGAGCTTTTTGACGAGGCAGCTGGGATTGTAAAGTTTAAAAGACGTAAGAATATGTCAGTAAAAAAGCTTGAGGAGGAACAGCAGAATCTTCTGAGAGTGAAGGATATTCTGGCCGAACTTGAGAGGCAGGCTGAGCCTTTAAAGGAGCAGTCGGAGAAAGCCAGGGAATACCTGAAGAAAAAGGAAGAGCTTAAGCTGTACGATATCAACATGTTCCTGCTGGAGTCGGAACGCCTCCAGGAGCAGATAAAGCATGTAGATGAAAGGCTGTCGTTTACGCGGGAAGAGCTGGAGAATGCAAATCGTCAGTATGCAGATATGAAGAAGGAATATGAATCTGTAGATGAGCAGGTGGACAGTATTGACGCGTCGATTGAGCATGCCAAGAGCCAGTTAAATGAAACAACGATGCTCAAGCAGCAGCTGGAAAGTCAGATCGAGCTTTTAAAGGAGCAGATTCACAGCGCACATATGAATGACGAGCATTATGATCAGCGGGCGAAAACGATCGAGGGAGAGCTTTGTGAGCGGGAAGAACAGCTGACTGAGCTTTTAAAGGAACAAAGCCAGATCCAGGGTGAACTGGATATTCATAAGGTAAAGGAGGCAGAAGCCAGGGAAGAGCTGATTGCCGTGCAGACAAGAATCGCAGGCTTAAGTACGGTAATTGAGAAGAATAAAAACGATATTATGGAGATTCTTGGAAGCCGTGCTTCTACGAAGGCGAAGATTCAGAAATATGATACGATGCTTGAGCAGATTCAGATGCGCAGAAGCCAGCTTGAGCAGAGAAGGTCTGAATCAGAGGAGGAAGCGAAGGTTCAGCAGGAGCTGATGGAGCGGTACTATGAAGAGCTTAAAAGGGTGTCGGGCCAGATTGTTGCATTTACCGAAGAAAACAGCAGCTATGAGGAGAAGATAAAGGAGCTGCAGGAGGAGTTGTCCAGGCAGACAGAGAAATTCCGTATCGGACAGACTGCGTACCACAGAGAGCAGTCCAGACTGGAATCCCTGAAGAATATTACGGAACGCTATGACGGTTATGGGAACAGTATCCGAAAGATTATGGATAACCGGGACAGGGAGCGGGGACTACTCGGAGTTGTAGCAGATATTGTAAAGGTGGATAAGGAGTATGAGATTGCAGTAGAGACGGCACTTGGCGGAAATATTCAGAATATTGTAACTTCAGACGAGGATACGGCAAAACGTATGATCCAGTTTTTGAAGCAGAACCGATTCGGCCGTGCGACATTTCTTCCTCTTACCAGCATCCGCAGCCACGGAAGTCTAAACAGGCCGGAGGTGATGAAGGAGCCTGGAGTAGTCAGCACTGCAGACAGACTTGTAAAGGTAGAAGACAGGTATAAGGAGCTGGCAGGATATCTGCTTGGCAGGACGCTGGTAGTAGATCATATTGACCATGGAATTGCAATTGCCAGAAAATATAAGCAGTCTATCCGGATTGTAACGCTGGAGGGAGAATTGATTAACCCAGGCGGTTCTATGACCGGAGGTGCATTTAAGAATTCAAGCAATCTTTTAAGCAGACGCAGGGAAATCGAGGAATTTGAAAAGACTGTGCGCCAGCTGAAAAAAGAGATGGATGAGCTGGAGGCGGAGTCCGATGTGCTGCGCAGGGAGCGTGCCGGGTATTATGACAGGATCGAAAGTGTGAAGGAAGAACTTCAGAGGGCTTATGTTGTACAGAATACGGCGAAGATGAATGTAGATCAGGCAGCGGCGAAAATGAAGGCAGCGAGGAATATGTCCGATGATATCCGCCAGGAGGCGGAAGAGCTGGACCGCCAGATTACAGATATCATAGATAATCAGGAGTCGATTAATGTAGAGCTTGATACGTCTGAAAAGCTGGAGGCGGATTTAAGCATTCAGATTGAGGCGGACCAGAGAGTGCTGGATAAGGAGAGAGAGACAGAGGCCGGAAAGCAGAAGGCATCTGAGAAGGTACATCTAGTCTGTGCGAGCTTGGAGCAGAAATATACATTTGCTACAGAGAATGTGACGCGTATTCGAGAGGAGGTCAGAAAATTCCGGGATGAACTAAAGGATCTGGAGGCCAGCAAGGGCGGAACTTCAAAGGAAATCAAGGAGAAGGAAGAGCAGATTCAGGACCTGCGGGACACAATAGAAAATTCTAAAGAGCTTTTTTCCGAGATACAAGAAGAGATTGAGCGGTTTAAGAAGGAACGGGATGATTTGAATCAGCAGAATAAAGTATTCCTGCAGAAGAGAGAGGATTTATCCAGACATATGTCGGAGCTTGATAAGGAGGTATTTCGTCTGGAAAGCCAGAGAACGGGCTATGAGGAATCTTCCGAGAAGCAGATTAATTATATGTGGGAGGAATATGAGCTGACCTTTAACCGGGCGCTGGAGCTTCGAAAAGAAACACTCACGGACCTGGCAAGGATGAAGAGGCGCATTCAGGAGCTGAAAGGTGAGATTAAAGGACTTGGAGATGTTAATGTCAATGCGATTGAGGATTATAAAAATCTGTCGGAGCGGTATGATTTTCTCCGGGGACAGCATGATGATCTGATTGAGGCTGAGGCAACGCTTCAGCAGATTATTGAAGAGCTGGATATTGCTATGCGAAGACAGTTTAAGGAGCAGTTTGAGCGGATATCGCAGGAATTTGATGCCGTATTTAAGGAATTGTTCGGGGGCGGAAAAGGTACCCTTGAGCTTATGGAAGATGAGGATATTCTGGAGGCCGGAATCCGGATTATTGCGCAGCCGCCCGGAAAGAAGCTGCAGAATATGATGCAGCTGTCAGGAGGAGAGAAGGCGTTGACGGCGATTGCACTTTTATTTGCTATTCAGAACTTGAAACCTTCACCGTTTTGTCTTCTTGATGAGATTGAGGCGGCGCTTGATGACAATAATGTAGTGCGGTTTGCAAAATATCTTCATAAGCTTACAGAGAATACTCAGTTTATTGTGATTACTCACAGAAGAGGAACGATGACTGCGGCGGACCGGCTGTATGGAATTACTATGCAGGAAAAGGGTGTGTCAACGCTTGTTTCCGTAAGTCTTCTGGAGGATGAGCTGGATAAATAAAGAGAGGAGCAGATTATGGCAGAGGAAAACAAAGGCTTTTTTCAAAGGCTGGTATCCGGTCTGGCGAAAACAAGAGATAATATAGTGTCTGGGATGGATAGTATTTTCAATGGCTTTTCACATATTGACGAAGATTTTTATGAGGAGCTGGAGGAAACTCTGATTATGGGAGATCTGGGGGTGCAGGCTTCTTATGATATTCTGGATAATCTGAAAGCGAAGGTAAAGGAGCAGCATATTAAGGAGCCGTCGGACTGCCGTCAGATTTTGATTGACAGTATTAAGGAGCAGATGAATGTAGGTGAGACTGCCTATGAATTTGAGGATAAGACTTCGGTTGTGATGGTAATCGGAGTTAATGGTGTGGGGAAGACGACAACGATCGGGAAGCTTGCCGGAAAGCTTAAGAGCCAGAATAAAAAGGTAGTGCTGGCGGCGGCAGATACCTTCCGTGCTGCTGCGGGAGAGCAGCTTAAGGAATGGGCGGTCCGTGCGAATGCAGAGCTGATCGGAGGCCAGGAGGGGTCAGATCCGGCGGCGGTCATATATGATGCCGTGGCGGCGGCTAAAGCAAGGCATGCAGATGTATTACTCTGTGATACGGCAGGGCGGCTTCATAATAAGAAAAACCTTATGGAGGAGCTTAAGAAGATGAACCGGATTATTGACAGGGAATATCCGGAGGCGTTCCGTGAGACCTTAGTGGTGCTGGATGCCACGACCGGGCAGAATGCACTGCAGCAGGCAAAGGAATTTGGAGAGGCGGCGGATATTACCGGGATTATCCTGACCAAGATGGATGGGACCGCAAAGGGCGGTATTGCAGTAGCGATTCAGGCGGAGCTCGGCATACCGGTAAAATATATCGGAGTCGGCGAGTCGATAGAGGATTTACAGAAATTTGATGCAGATGCGTTTGTAAATGCGTTATTTGAAGGAGGAGCACAATGCTGACATTAGAGAAGTTTGAACAGGCGGCAGAGCTTGTGAAGGAAGTAACCCTTCCTACAAAGCTGGTATACAGTGAATACTTTAGCAGACAGACAGGCGGAAAAATATATTTAAAGCCGGAGAATATGCAGTATACAGGAGCATATAAGGTCCGGGGAGCTTACTATAAAATCAGTACAATGAGTAAAGAGGAGCGGGGGAAGGGGCTTGTCACTGCTTCTGCAGGAAACCATGCCCAGGGCGTAGCGTATGCAGCACAGAAATTTGGCTGCAAAGCAACGATTGTCATGCCGACGATTACACCGTTAATTAAGGTAAACCGTACAAAAAGTTACGGTGCTGAGGTAATTCTTTACGGAGATGTGTACGATGATGCCTGTGCGTATGCAATGGAGCTTGCAAAAAAAGAGGGCCGTACTTTCATTCATCCGTTTAATGATCTGGATATTGCAACAGGACAGGGAACGATTGCAATGGAGATTGTACAGGAGCTTCCTACGGTGGATTATATTCTAGTTCCGGTAGGCGGAGGCGGTCTTATTACAGGAATTGCAGTTTTTGCTAAGATGCTGAATCCCAAGATACAGGTTATTGGCGTTGAGCCGGCGTCAGCGGCAAGCATGACCGCTGCGATGGCTTCAGGGGAGCCGGTAGAGCTTGCCAGTGCAGACACGATTGCAGATGGTACTGCGGTAAAGTGTGTGGGAGATAAGGTGTTTCCATATGCGAATGAAAATATTGACAAGATGCTTATGGTGGAGGATGATGAGCTGATAGGCGTATTTCTGGATATGGTGGAAAACCATAAAATGATTGTGGAAAACTCCGGTCTTCTGACGGTCGCGGCATTGAAACAGCTGGATTTGAAGGGAAAAAAGGCGGTTGCAGTTTTAAGCGGAGGAAATATGGATGTAATTACCATGTCTTCTATTGTGCAGCATGGCCTGATACAGCGTGACAGAATCTTTTCCGTATCGGTACTGCTTCCAGATAAGCCGGGTGAGCTTGTACGTGTAGCTGCAACGATTGCAGACGCTCAGGGAAATGTTATTAAGCTGGAGCATAATCAGTTTGTAAGTACAAACCGGAATGCGGCGGTAGAACTTCGTATTACAATGGAGGCTTTTGGAACCGAGCATAAGGAAGAAATACTTCAGGCTCTGGAGGATCAGGGCTTCAGGCCGAGGGAGATAGGGGCGAAACTATATTAGATAACAGGTTATATGTACTACCTTGAGGTTAGAATATATCTGATAATAAAACAGCGGAAGAAAGCTGTTGACAGAGACAGCCGGCAGGCCGAAACGGCACCGTCCAGTGTGTAAACGCTGGTGGTGCCGTTCTTTCTACAAATAGTGAGCTTAAAATTTTATACAGATTGTGAGTATATTATTGGCATACGACGCAGTGATTGTACCGCCCATTTTTACTGTCAGTGTTTTGGCTATGGATAAACCTAAGCCGGTAGACTTCCTTGCGCTGTTCACGGTATAAAAACGGTCAAATAATCTTCCTACTTGAATTTCTGTCAATTCAGCGGCATGATTGGAAAAACGGAGTGTTCCATCTGCTGCCAATGAAATAATTAAATCACCATCACTGTACTTTACAGCATTGCTTATAATATTTCCAATAATACGGGTAAGCGCATTTTCATTTAGCATTCGTTCCACTTTTTTGTCCGGAATAGAAATCTTCGGAATAATATTGTGCCGTTTCAAAACGACATAATAAGATGATATGCTATTTTCGAGCACACCGTTTATACTGATTTTCTCCAAAGAAAGTTCCTCTGCATCGCTGTATACTATTGTATAGTGAAATAGTTCTTCAGTAAGTTGTTTTAATGCCTTTATTCTATCCTCGATTGCAGAAAGATAGGTTTTTTCTGTTTCTGAGCAGGCGTCATTTTGCAGCAATTTTAAGTAACCGTAAATAGCTGTTAATGGAGTTCGCAAATCGTGCGAAATATTGGTAACGGCTTCTTTTAGTTCCAGGCTGCCATGTTCAAATTCTTGCCTTTTTTGATTAAAGATGTGGAGCTGTGTATTGATTGTGGCGGCTAATTCTTTCATATCTGCATCGTGGCTGGATATGCTGATTAATGTGTTTGTATTTTGCTCTGTTTTTTCAATGAAAGCTTTTTTGATTTCTTTTGCTGATTTTTTTAAAAATAATATTTTTAACAGCAGTATTATAACAGCGGCTATGAAAACTATAATAATCAGCCATATCCAGTTACTCATATATTATAACCTCTTATTTAATATCTTTCTTTCTAAAAAGAAACACGCCGGCAGCAGATGTAATAATTGTTATCCCGATAGAATATAGGCACATTTCATTTATGTTTTCTATGTTTTTTCTGGAATACTGCATTTCCTGCCCGGCAGGCAGTGCGTTGTAAATAAACTCTAACTGCTTTCTCTTGGTTCCGCCAACATATGCAGTATTCACAGAGCCGTCGTACCAGTATTGCGGATTGTCTAAAATCCTTTGAACTTCATTCACAAAAAAAATAGACAGAAACATGGCAGTAACACAAATGATTGGTGCGATTGCTTTACTATGAATCAGCATATTTATCATTGTAAATATGGAACAAAGCGCAATGATTGTAATCATACTCCCAGTGAGAATTAATACAGTTTTACTCAGTGGAATCGTCAACGTTCCGATAAGCGGAATACCAACTACAATATTTGCCAAAATGTACGACAGACAGAAAAGGAACGAGGCAATGATATTGACAATCAAATTTGAAAAATAAATTGCTGTACGCTTATGTCCTGCAGTAATCTTATTCCTTATTGTACCGTCATTATATTCTACATTAAGGAATAAGGAGCAAAAAATTGAGCTGATAACGCCAATCATAACCGTATAAACAAAAAACGTGCTATCCAGTTTTACAGCAGCTCCATACCCGGTTAACTGACGGTATTGCTGGAAAACTAAAAATCCTCCTGCAAAAAACATAAATCCAAGCCCAATTAAAAACAGCCTATTTTTCCATAATCTAAAAAAGTTAGCATATAAAAGTTTACTCATATTTTCCACCTCCTATAAGATTGATGTAATAACTTTCCAGCGTTTCATCTTGTTCTCTTATAGACAGGATTTTACAATTATCTTTTGCCAAAGCCAATGATAATTCAGAAACTGGTATTTCGCCATATACATTTGCTGCTGTATCAGAAACAATGTTATATTCTAAACTCATAGAATCCAAAATCCGGGCAAGAACTTCTGTATTGGTTACAGTAAGTATCATACATTTTCGACAGCTTTTTTCCAGTTCTTTTGCAGTAAGCTCCTTAACTATTGAGCCATTTGCTATAAATCCATAATGTGTCGCAAGGCGTGAAAGTTCATCTAAATTATGGCTGGAAATAAGCACGGTAATTTGCCGCTG
The DNA here is from genome assembly GCA_946558465.1 of uncultured Lachnospiraceae bacterium. Classification (GTDB taxonomy): domain Bacteria; phylum Bacillota; class Clostridia; order Lachnospirales; family Lachnospiraceae; genus CAPEBR01. Next base: position 142,276 of record CAMNTM010000004.1, on the reverse strand, counting down.
CCGATTCAAACGCAAAATTAATTCCCTTATTTCTATAATCCCTTGTGGATCAAGACCATTCGTCGGCTCATCAAGAATTAAAAAGTCCGGATTTCCCACCAGCGCTACTGCAATCCCTAATCGCTGCCGCATACCTAACGAAAAATTTTTCGCTCTCTTCCTGCCAGTGTTACTTAACCCGACAAGCTGCAGTAATTCAAAAATTCCATCATAGGACGGAAGCCCTAAAATCTGATATTGGTGCTTTAGATTATTAATTGCCGTCATATCAAGATAGATTGACGGACTTTCTACAACTGCTCCTGCCCGCTGGCGGACTTTGGTAATTTCCTTTTCAGAATTTTTTACCCCATATAATGTGTAACTTCCAGAGGCAGGAGCCTGCAATCCACATATGATACGGATAAATGTAGTTTTTCCTGCTCCGTTTTCTCCAACAAACCCATAAATAGAACCTTTGGGAATATGCAATGAAAAATTGTTTAATGCTTTGGAATGATGATATTTTTTATTTAGACCTTCTGCCGTCAAAATAAATTCCATTTCCGTGACCTCCTTATTGCTTTTGATACTGTCATATTAAAAGACAGGTGTTAAGAAAGCTGTTAAGAAAAGTGCAAAGAAATTGTAAAGATTTAGATTTCTGCCATTTTAAATCCAATACCCCAGACAGCTTCTATATAATCCTTTCCAGATATACCGCGTAGTTTTTTTCTTAAATTACTGATATGGACTCTCAAAGAGCTTTCCATACAATCGGGGGTATCTTCACTTATACGTTCAAGCAGAACGGTTTTTGTAATAATCTGATTTGGATTTTCCATCAAAAGTTTTAATATTGCAAATTCGGTTTTTGTCAATTTTACGTTCTGAGAGTTGAGCTGGACAATATGTGTGGAAAGATTCACGGTAATATCACTATATTCCAATATTTTAGCGCTTTTTATGTTTGATGTTTTTCTGAATTGAACAATAATTCTTGCTAAAAGTTCGTCAATTTCAAAAGGCTTTGTAATATAGTCAGCTGCTCCGTTTAATAATAAATCAATCTTGCCCTTTACATCTACTTTTGCACTCATAACAATAACGGGAATATCTGCTATTTGAGGGAGAACGTCTTCTCCCGGCAGTCCGGGGATCATTAAATCCAGTAAGACTAAATCAGGTCTGGATTTTGATAAAAATAATAAGGCTTCCGTGCCGGAATAAGCGTGAGATACCCTGTAACCAGCTTGGTGCAGCACACTATCTAACATATTGTTAATGTGAATATCATCATCTATGATTAGGATGTGTTTCATTCCTTTTTTCCCTCTATTTTTTTCAATTTTTTGTGTCAGCCACATAAGGTATTATATTATGAAGCCAAAAGTAAATCAACACTTACGGGATAGTCGTTATAAGCAGTCGAAAATGAAAAAGCGGGAGAGATTGTTCTTTCCCGCTTCTGCTTATGTAAGGATATTTTTTACCAGGGTCTGTCGGAAGGATGATGGACTCCACGATATCGTTCCTTTCCCCACCAGTCCGGCATGAGTTCTCCAAGAGTTGTGATTTTACGTTTCTCGAAATCCGTCATAATTTCTGCATTTTCGTTGCGTTCATCAAGCTGATAGAGAAATTCCCGGCAGGCACCGCAAGGGGAGCCGCTGCCGTCTCCATAAGGCGGCTTATCACGGAAAACCAACAGTCTTTTAATATGTGTCTGTCCACTCTGCATATACATATTCAGGGCAGCTGTCCGCTCTGCGCATAGATCCATTACTCCGCAGCAGCTCTCAATACAAAAACCGGTGTAAATCTCATCATTTTCTGCTTGGAGAGCACAGACTACATGATGCGCGTATATAAAAGGAGTTACCTCCTGCGGGTGATAGAGTTTTTTTGCATTTTCATATAATTTATCCCAGATATCCATTGGGAGATCCTCCTTGCTTTTCTTCAGACTGCTGTCTGTATTTTATTCCGGGTAATTAAGCGTCTCTTCGGAGATTTCTTCCAGAACTTCAAACAGGTATCTTTGAGCCAGATATTTTGCCATAGGCAGGTTCATATCCAGATAATTTCCGCAGTCCTTTGGTGAAGCGCCAGGTATTTCTCCTTCAAATCCGGCGATAAAGGAGAACAGCTCTTTCATAAGCGGCAGAATATCTCTGGATTTGTATTTCCCCGACAAAAGAAGGTAGAATCCGGTGCGGCAGCCCATAGGACCGAAGTAGAGAGTCTTTTCTGCATATTTTTTATGATTGCGCAGAAAGGTGGCGCCGAGATGCTCGATGGTATGTACTTCAGCAGTATTCATAACAGGTTCTTCGTTAGGATTGGTCATACGCAGATCAAAGGTCGTAACAGGATGTCCTTCTACGTTGTCGATACGTGATACATAGACGCCTGGCTGCAGCTTGAGGTGGTCTATTGTAAAGCTAGTAATTTTTTCCATGATGATATTCCTCCTGATTTTCTTAAATTATACTGATTTGCTCTGAGCCGCACGGTGAGGTGTGCCGCACAGAGAAGATAGTAATATTATATCATCTTATCCCTTTATTTTGTACAAAAATAAATGAAAATTTATAGAAGATATGATATACTGGATAAAGTACGGGCGGGTCTGTATAGTAACCAGGCAGACTGCCAAAAGCCAGCTTGGCAGAAAAACAGGGAGGCTGATAAAAGGTGCTGAAATTATATCTTGTAAGACATGGTGAAACGGATTGGAATAAGGAGCGGAAGATTCAGGGACAGGTGGATATTCCTTTGAATGAATTTGGACGGAATCTGGCAAAGAAAACGAATGCAGGACTTCGGAATATTTCATTTGACATATGTTTCAGCAGCCCGCTTAAAAGAGCTGTGGAGACAGCAGAGCTGATTCTGGCAGGCAGAGACAGAGAGGTTCCGATTATAAAGGATGAGCGTATTATGGAGATGGCATTCGGTGAGTGGGAAGGACGGTGCTGTTCGAGAAAAAACTGGCAGGTGCCAGAGAGATTTCAGGCATTTTTTGATGATACGGAGCACTACAGTCCGGCTGAGGGCGGAGAGGATTTTGCTGCTGTGAAAAGCAGAGTGGGCAGTTTTTTATCCTGGCTGTCCGCAGATAAAATGTATGAGGATAAAAATGTGCTGGTTACGACTCATGGAGCGGCGCTGGCCGGGATGCTTAATTATATAAAGAATAAGCCCCTGTCCGAATATTGGGGCCAGGGTGTGCATAAAAACTGCGCAGTTACAGAGGTGGAAGTATGTGGCGGCATATACCGGATTTTGTCAGAAAATCAGGTTTATTATGATGATATAGTAGAGCCCTGGTAGGGGATAAAAGGCAGAGGGAGGATGAAAAAATGTTAAATGGAAAAAAAGTATTATTCAGCGGGATGCAGGCGACGGGCAGTCTGACGCTTGGGAATTATCTAGGAGCACTTAAGAACTGGGTGACGCTGAGTGATGAATATGAATGCTTTTACAGCGTGGTTGACATGCATTCTATTACGGTGAGGCAGGATCCGGCTGTATTGAGAAAGAGAGCAAGGGCGCTTCTTACTTTATATATCGCGGCAGGTTTAGATCCGGAGAAGAACTGTATCTATTACCAGTCCCACGTGTCCGGCCACGCGGAGCTGGCGTGGATTTTGAACTGCTTTACCTATATGGGCGAACTGAATCGAATGACGCAGTTTAAGGATAAATCGGCGAAGCATGCAGATAACATCAATGCGGGTCTGTTTACCTACCCCGTTCTGATGGCGGCAGATATACTTCTTTATCAGGCGGATGTAGTTCCGGTCGGAATGGATCAGATGCAGCATCTGGAGATAACAAGAGATATTGCGGAGCGTTTTAACAATATCTATGGAGATGTATTCACGATTCCAGAGGCCTATGTCGGAAAGGTCGGGGCAAAGATTATGAGTCTTCAAGATCCGTTAAAGAAGATGTCGAAATCTGACGAGAATCCGAACGCCAGCATCTATCTTATGGATGATCCGGATACCATCATGCGGAAGTGCAGGCGGGCGGTGACCGATTCTGAGGCACAGATTCTGTACCGCGACGAGCAGCCGGGAGTAAAGAATCTGATAGATATTTACAGTGCGTGTACTGGGATGAAGCCGGAGGAAGTGGAGGCAGAGTTCGGCGGTAAGGGCTACGGTGATTTTAAAACGGCAGTGGGAGAAGCGGTTGTCTGTGTACTGAAGCCTCTGCAGGATGAAGTAGCCCGGCTTGAGAAGGATAAAGCGTACATTAACGGTGTGATAAAAAATAATGCGGAAAAAGCAGAGTATTTTGCAAATAAGACGTTACGGAAGGTACAGAAGAAGATAGGGTTCCCGGAGAGAGTACGGTAACTGTCCGGGGACAGAAATGTCCTGCCCCCAATTCATTAATTCATGAAATAATACTGCCATACTGCGGATAAAAGTCCGATCCCAAAGACAGCAGCAGCCAAAAATCCGCCGGAGATTCCGGAAAAGCGTTTCACACGGAATTTGTGTGGTTTTTTCGGATTCATCCAGATGGGGTAAATCTCGTGCGGATTGTAATGTGCCTTTATCTGACCCAGAATAAAGGCATCGTCGGATTCATTCTCAATGGAGCGTCTGCCTGTGTGATATCTGAAAATCAAAGCGTAATATTCTCTGCCGTGCCAGAGGGTTTTGCGGCGGAACCGGCAGTCTACGTAGGTTCCTTCGATTTTTTTGCTGTAGAGGAAGCCGCTGAAAATCATCCACAGTCCCAAAAGGGTCATACCCAAGCCTATCGGGACTGCAAAAAGGAGCAGCAGCAGATGATCCTTTTTTAGAAATACAAGTATTCCGCAAAGCAGTCCGAGAATAAGAAAAACAGCGGCAAGGCAGTAGCCGGTTTTTTTATCGTACCCTCCGTATTTTGCATTGACTGCAAAAATTATAATGCCGAGAAAAAGAAAAAGTATAGCTCCCATGTAGGAATTAAGCAGTTCTGTCATTTTAATCGTCTTCCTCTTTCTGTACGCTGTAGGTCTGGCGTTTTCTTGCCATTTCATCGTTCTCCAGATATTCATCATAGGTGGTAATCTTATCAATCAGCTTTCCGCCTGGAACGATTTCCATAATACGGTTTGCAGTAGTCTGGACAATCTGATGGTCTCTGGAGCTGAAAAGGATTACCCCCGGGAATTTTGTCATACCGTTATTCAGAGCGGTGATAGATTCCATATCCAGGTGGTTGGTAGGCTCGTCAAAAAGCAGTACATTAGCGCCGGATATCATCATCTTAGACAGCATGCAGCGGACCTTTTCACCTCCGGAAAGGACACGTACCCGCTTGACGCCGTCATCTCCGCCGAAAAGCATACGGCCCAGGAAGCCGCGTACATAAGTGACATCTTTCTCCTCTGAGTACTGGGTCAGCCATTCCACGATAGTGTTGTCGTTGTCAAATTCTGCGCCGTTATCCTGCGGAAAATATGCCTGAGAGGTTGTGATTCCCCATTTATAGGTGCCCTCATCCGGTTCCATTTCACCCATCAAAATCTGAAACAGCGTAGTTTTTGCCAGCTCATTGCTTCCTATAAAAGCAACCTTGTCATCGTGGTTAAGGGTAAATGAAAGGTTATCCAATATCTTTTCTCCATCAATCGTCTTGCTTAAGTTTTCAACGGTCAGGACCTCATTTCCAATGGAGCGGTTGGGTTGAAAATGGATGTACGGGTATTTTCGGCTGGAGGGCTGAATCTCATCCAGCTGAATCTTTTCCAGTGCTCGTTTTCTTGAGGTTGCCTGTTTGGATTTAGAGGCGTTGGCACTAAAACGAGAGATGAATTCCTGAAGCTCTTTAATCTTTTCTTCTTTTTTCTTGTTGGCTTCCTTCATCTGGCGTATCAGAAGCTGGCTGGATTCATACCAGAAATCATAATTTCCGGCATATAATTTAATCTTACCGTAATCAATATCGGCAATCTGTGTGCACACCTTGTTCAGAAAATAACGGTCATGAGATACAACGATAACAGTGTTGTTAAAATTGATTAAAAATTCTTCCAGCCACGCGATGGCATCCAGATCCAGGTGGTTGGTCGGCTCGTCGAGAAGGAGGATATCCGGATTCCCGAAAAGAGCCTGTGCGAGCAGTACCTTTACCTTTTCCGGACCGGATAGATTTTTCATCATCTCGTAGTGAAGCTCGGTTCCGATACCTAAACCATTTAACAGTGAAGCGGCATCTGATTCTGCTTCCCAGCCGTTCATGGCAGCAAATTCAGCCTCAAGCTCGCTTGCCTTGATGCCATCCTCATCTGTAAAATCCTCTTTGGCGTAGATAGCTTCCTTTTCCTTCATGATCTCGTAAAGTCTTTGATTTCCCAGCATAACAGTATCAAGAACCGGATAATCGTCATATTTGAAATGGTCCTGCTGCAGAAAGGAAAGGCGCTCGCCGGGTGTGACAATGACTTCGCCGTTCGTAGGCTCCAGCTGTCCGGAAAGAATTCTAAGAAAGGTGGATTTGCCCGCGCCGTTGGCTCCGATAAGTCCGTAGCAGTTTCCTTCGGTAAATTTAATATTTACATCCTCAAATAATGCTTTCTTTCCGACGCGTAAAGTGATATTATTTGTACTAATCATAATGAAATACTCCTTACTAATTCAATTACTTGTTAGGCTCAAGGCTTATCTTAACAAATATAAGCCGAAATAGCAAGCTGAATAGGAGGATAAGAAAGGGGAAATGAAAATATGATAAACGCTGCAATGGTACTTGAAGGAGGAGCAACAAGGGGGGTGTTTACCTCTGGTGTTTTGGATTACCTGATGGAGAAGGAAATATACCTGTCTCATGTGATTGGAGTGTCGGCCGGTTCCTGCAACGGCATAGACTATGTGTCCAGGCAAATAGGGCGGACCAGGGACTGTATGATTCACAGGGAGAAGGAGTATAATTATTACTATAGATTTCCGAAATTCATAAAAGAGAAAAGTCTGATGGATATGGATATGATATTTGACAAATATCCAAACGACCTGTTTCCATTTGATTATGACACTTATTTTGCATCAGATATGGAATGCGAGCTTGTAACGACAAACTGTGAAACAGGAAAGGCAGAATATATGACGGAGCATAGAGAAAAGGAGCGTCTGATGAAGATATGCCGGGCCTCAAGCAGTATGCCTTTGGTATCTCCGATGGTAGTCGTTGACAAAACGCCGTACTTAGATGGAGGACTTGCAGATTCGATTCCGGTGGGAAGGGCCGTAAAAACAGGCAGTAAAAAGATTGTAGTCATACTTACCCGGAATCCGGGTTACCGCAAAAAGCCTGTGTCAAAGGGTACGGTCAAATTATATAAAAGGGCCTATAAGTCTTATCCAAAGCTGGTACGTACAGCGGCTTACCGTAATATTCGGTACAATCGGGAAGTAGAGCTTGTGGAAAAACTTGAAAAGGAAGGGAGAATATATGTTCTTAGGCCGTTGATTCCTACCGTGTCAAGACTTGAACGGGATTATGATACGCTGATGAATTTCTACGAGCACGGATACAGCCTGATGAAACGAGATTATGACAGATTAATGAAATATTTGGAGGGATAAAATTATGTATTTATATGAGCACCGCATTTCCACAAAGGGGGCGCAGCAGATGTCTAAAGTAACCGGTATGGTCCGGGAGGATATTGAAAAAAGCGGAGTTAAAGATGGAATTGTTGTTGTATTTTCGCCCCATACGACAGCCGGATTTACGATTAATGAAAATGCAGACCCTGACGTGGTGCATGATATTTTGATGGGGATGGAGGAAACTTTTCCTACAAGGCATACACGCTACCGCCATATGGAAGGAAATTCCCATGCACACATTAAGACCAGCTGCTTCGGACCTTCTCAGACGATGATATTAGACGGGGGCGGGCTGGTGCTGGGTATCTGGCAGGATCTGTATTTCTGTGAATTTGACGGGCCGAGAAACCGGAAATTTTATGTGAAGATTATAGAAGGATAGATTCCTTCTAATAAGTAATCTCCTGGAGATAAAGCCCTTTTGGGTCACAGGCAGGACTTGCAGATTTTGTTCCGGCTAGAATATCTTCAATATCCTCCTTTCGGCGCAGTCCCAGACCGATGTCAAGGAGAGTTCCGATAACAGTACGGGCCATATTGTGAAGAAAATCATCTGCATGGACAAGAATCTGCATCTCCTCCTCATCTCCATAGATGTCAATATTATAGATTTCCCGGATGGTAGATTTTGAAGATTTTCCATCGGAGAAATTTTTGAAATCATGTTTTCCAATCAGGTACAGGGCGGCCTGCTGCATGGTTTTTTTGTCCGGCACCTGGTAGCAGTGGTAAGTATGCCTGCGCTCGAATACACTTGGGATTTCTGTGATAGTCATGCGGTATACGTAAGTTTTGGAGACGGCGTTGAGCTGTGCATGGAAGCGGTCGGAGACTTCCTTTACCTCAGTTATGGCAATGTCCATCGGAAGGTAACGATTCAGGTAATGCTTAATATCAGCAGTATGCATGTCTGTGTTTGTTTTAAAATTGACAGTCTGGGCATAAGCGTGTACTCCTGCCTCTGTACGGCATCCGTGATTCAGCTCGATGCCGTTTTCCCCGGTCATTTTCTGCAGAACGTCTATGAGTTTGCCGGCAACAGTGCCGCCCGGTTCGTTTTTTCCGGGACGGCAGAAGCCCTGATAACGGCTTCCGTCGTATTCTATCGTAAGTTTTATATTTCTCATATTGAAAATTCTCCTGTATGATTGTTTCTGAATGATAATAGTTTTAGTATATCAAATGTTGGGTTATAATGAAAGAGAAACATATGGAAAGAGTGATATTTGGAGAACAGAAAAAACGAAAAATATTGAAACAGAGGAGAGTTATATATGAGTGTAAAAGAGCGGAAAGTATCTGAGTCTGTGTCTGAAACAATACATGTGGTGAGGCCGAATCATCTGAATGCGTCCGGGCGCCTGTTCGGAGGTATACTTATGCAGTGGATTGATGAGGTGGCGATGCTTGTCTCGAAGCGTCATACACATAAGAATGTAACTACGGCTTCGGTGGACCAGCTTACATTCTTAAAAGGGGCTTATCAAAAGGATGTGATTGTTCTTTCAGGAAAAATGACCTATACGGGCAGAACGTCTATGGAGGTACGGGTAGACAGCTATGTAGAGGCTTTGGATGGGACAAGAATTTTAATAAATCGTGCTTATTTCACAATGGTTGCGTTGGACGAAAATGACAGGCCGGCTCCGGTTCCCAGGCTTATACTGGAAACTGCCCAGGAGAGGGAGGAGTGGGAGCTGGCCAAGAAAAGACGTGAGAACCGTATGAAATAAAATTATTTTTTCATATAGGACATCACCATCTGTATCATTCCTTCAATCTGATTTTGTTCTTCTTCAGACTTTCCTTCTTTCAGTACTGAGATGACAAGTGACATTTCTTCGGGTGTAAAGCGGATTCCCTTTTTGCCAGCACTGGTAATCAGGGCCATCATAACAGGGGCTAAAGATTTTCCGCTTTTTCCCTGGGTCTGCGCCGCGGCAGATTTGATAAGCTCCAGCTTTATAGGATCTATTCCCTGCAAAGCCGGATTATTGAGCCATTCATTCATGATAAAAATCTCCTTTTTGTCTTAGTTTTCAGAGGATGATGGAATCTCGCTGTCGAATATATTACTGTACATATCGAACATATCCTGCTGCTCGGGGCTGAGTATGTTTTTCATCATGTCCATCGGCCAGCTGGACCTGGCTTGTGCAGATTCATCGGAGGAATCCGGCTGGGTCTGCATACTCTGTGCCATTTCCATCATATTCATGAACATCTCCATTTGTTCCATCATTTCCCGTTCTTCTGGTTTCATAAAGCCTTTTAATTCTTCCAGAATAGAGCCCGAATCCGAGCGTTTAAAGCCTTGAAAATGTTCCAGAGTATTTTTAAATTCCAGAAATTTAATATAGATCCCCAGCATACGCTGCACAGAAGGCGGAGTGTACGGAAGCATCAGCTTCAGGGTATATAGATGAGGAGGCGTAACCAGCTCATCGAAAGGTGTCATCGGTCTGGGAGCTTTGCAATCCATAGGGACTCCTCCTAATAACGTTGTAAATATATATGTAAAGAGAATGAAATTTATGAGATAAGGGCAAACTAAATAAGAGATTTTTCATATCATGATACCAGGACCAGAATCCTGTCTGATATGGGAAAGGAGTTTGTGAAATGAATAGAAAATTAATTATCGACGGCAATGCAGTATACGAGATTGATGAGGAATGCATGCTGGGCAGACGTGTGGAGGAAGAGGAGAGAACAAAAGAGCCGGAAAGAAATGTTTACATGGAGGAATATAAAAAGGCGTTAAAAAGGACGGAGCAGTAAGCGCCGTCCTTTTTAAAAGGACCTGCCGCCGGCAGGTCCTTCGTTGATCTGTTTATTGGGATTAGCAGCAGTCGCATCCATTGTTAAAGGTGTTGCCGCATCCGCCGCAGAAGATGAGTAACAGGATAATCCACATACAGCTGTTGTCGCCGCATCCGCTGTTACCAAAGGTATTGCCACATCCGCCGCAGAAGATGAGAAGCAGGATAATCCACAGGCAGCTGTTGTTGCCGAAACCACATCCGCAGTCTCCGCCTCTTCCAGAATCGCAGCCACATCCACAGTTTGTAGCACTTAAATCGCTCATAATTGAATCCTCCATATAGGTTATATTTACACTACATAATATGTGAGGAGCAGGAATGTGTGATTGATTATGCTTAATATTTCATGAGACGTTTGACCGAGTGTGCATACCGTGAATATTGGCTTCTAAGCTTTATGCCTTCCCGCATAGACATGTCCTTTTTTATATGTTCATCGTAGAGTGTTAAAAGATAGGCCGTTGTATAGTTACGGTTCTTATACCAGGCAAATAAAAGCCAGTTCATAATATCCGGGTGCCAGTATTTTTCAGGTATTTTAGCTCCGCGCAGAAGAAGAATGGGCTTTAGGGCCTGAAGAGCCAGCTGTGCCAGGCGGCTTGAAGCATCCTTCTGTCTGTACAGCGTATCACTTTCTTCTATTATCTCATAGAGACGGCTTGAAGCCCTCCAATATGCGACAAAGCCCTCTTCACTTGTGGACATCTTTGAATCGTTGTGCAGATCATAGGTTTGAAGAACAGCTTTTCTGCCGGAGATGCTTTTATCGTATTCGGTACGTTTGTCCGGGTCGGAAAGAATCCGGTAGGCCTCCAGAATTTCCTGCATCTGTTCTGTTGTGTCGATGCCGTCTTTTAAGTTGGCATCCGGGTGGTATTTTTTTGCCAGATGGTTTTTAGCGGAAGTAATCTCGTCTAAGGATGCTTTTACAGAAACCCCTAATATATCATAATAGTTCTTATCTTCCATTCTTTTTGAATCCTCCCCATGGATTTCGAATACCATTATCATACGACAAAACACAGGAGAAATCAATTTCATTTTTTTTGAATATCCTGATAATAAAAGATAAACTGTATTTTTCTATACCAATTCTGTCAGTGCGGGAATTTTGAATGGTATGTGAAAATATGCTGGGAAAGGGCATTTTGAAGTGGATAGAGTTAAAAAGGAAGTACATTACTGGTGCAAGGATACAATAAATCGGAGAATCACAGGACAGGGGGTGACGGTAGCTGTATTGGATACCGGGCTTGCACCACATCCAGATTTTCGCGGCAGGGTGGCGGCGTTTAAAGATTGTATTCAGGGGAGGCAGAGAGCTTATGATGACAGCGGACATGGCACACATGTCGCAGGGATTGCGGCAGGAAGCGGGAGGATGTCTAAGGGAATTCTGGCGGGAATAGCACCGGAAGCTAAGCTGGTGATTGTAAAAGTACTGAATGATAAGGGGGAGGGAGATATGGAACAGATTCTGGACGGACTTCGCTGGACGTACGAAAACTGGGAGAGATTTGGTGTGCGGATTGTGAATATTTCTGTGGGAGCAAAAGACAATATGGATCAGACGAAGGAGACTGTGCTTATCGAGGAGGTTGAAAAATTATGGGATGCCGGACTTATTGTGATTGTATCGGCGGGAAATTTCGGACCAGAGGCAGGGACGGTTGCAATTCCGGGAACAAGCCGGAAGGTAATTACTGTAGGGGCCGTCACCGGGAACGGGAAAGGAATCGGCTATTCCGGACAGGGTCCGACGGAGGCGTGTGTGGTGAAGCCGGAGGTAATGGCGCCGGGATATCAGATTATTTCCTGTAATAACATTTCTAATATGAAGCAGAAGCCCTATACCGTGAAAAGCGGAACCTCTATGGCGGCACCGGTGGTATCGGGAGCGGCGGCACTTCTTCTGTCAAAATATCCGGATATGAGCAATGTGGAGATGAAGCTGAGGCTTAGGTCAACCTGTGAGCCTCTTAGCGGTGCATGGCATGGCGGATGGGGGAGACTGCGCGTAGACTGGCTTTTGGAAGGAAAACGAGAATTGTAAAGAAAAAATACTTGACACCCTCTTTCCTTTATTGTATGATAACACAGGTGATAGGGATGGATGATATTTTAAAACAGTCATTGTTATATGATTTTTACGGAGAGCTTCTGACAAAACATCAAAAGGATATCTACAGTCAGTTTGTTCTGGAAGATTTGTCTCTGGGCGAGATTGCACAGGAAGCGGGAATCACCCGCCAGGGAGTCCATGACATCATCAGACGGTGCAGTCAGGCACTGAATGGATACGAGGAGAAGCTTCATCTGGTAGAGAAGTTTGTGGCGGTAAAGGAAAAGGTGAAGCAGATTGATGTACTGCTTGACGGCTACGAGCGGGAAAAGGATGAAACCAGACTTCGGGAAATCAGAAAGCTGTCCGGAGAGATTATAGAGGAGTTATAGTATGGCGTTTGACAGTTTGACAGAAAAGCTTCAGAATATATTTAAGAATTTAAGAAGCAAGGGCCGCCTTACAGAGGAGGACGTAAAGGAGGCCTTAAAGGAGATTAAGCGTGCGCTGCTTGCAGCGGATGTAAACTTTAAGGTGGTTAAAGACTTTATTAAGAATGTCCAGGAAAGAGCGGTGGGCCAGGATGTCATGAACGGACTGAATCCGGGTCAGATGGTCATTAAGATTGTAAATGAAGAGCTGGTCAGCCTGATGGGTTCTGAGACTACCGAGATTAAGCTTCAGCCGGGGAGCGCTGTTACGGTTATTTTGATGGCAGGACTTCAAGGGGCTGGTAAGACGACGACGACAGCGAAGCTTGCAGGGAAATATAAGCTCAAAGGGAAAAAGCCTCTTTTAGCTGCGTGTGATGTTTACCGTCCGGCTGCAATTAAACAGCTGCAGGTCAATGGCGGGAAGCAGGGAGTAGAGGTATTCTCTATGGGAGAAAATCACAGGCCTGCGGACATCGCGAAGGCAGCGCTGGAGCATGCACGGAAAAATGGGAATAACCTTGTGATTTTAGACACGGCCGGCCGGCTTCATATTGACGAAGATATGATGGCTGAGCTGCAGGAGATTAAGGATACGATTGATGTACATCAGACGATACTTGTCATTGATGCCATGACCGGTCAGGATGCGGTAAATGTAGCGAAGGATTTCAATGAGAAGGTCGGAATTGACGGCGTGATTGTTACCAAGCTTGACGGAGACACCAGAGGCGGAGCTGCGCTGTCTGTCAAGGCAGTTACAGGAAAGCCGATTTTATATGTCGGTATGGGTGAGAAGCTTTCTGATCTGGAACAGTTTTATCCGGATAGAATGGCATCCCGGATTCTTGGCATGGGAGACGTACTTACATTGATTGAAAAGGCCGAGGCTGAGATTGATGAGGACAAAGCGCGGCAGATGACCCAGAAGATGAAAAAAAATCAGTTTGATTTTGACGATTTTCTGGAGAGTACAAAGCAGATGAAGAGTATGGGCGGACTTGGGAGTATTATGAGTATGATGCCTGGACTTGGCGGCATGGGAAAGATGAAGGGATTAAGTGAAGATCAGACAGCCCAGGCTGAGAAGAGCATGGCACGCATGGAGGCAATGATATATTCCATGACACCTAAGGAGAGACAGAATCCGGATCTTCTGAATCCTTCCAGAAAGCACAGAATCGCAAAAGGTGCAGGTGTGGACATCAGCGAGGTGAACCGTATGGTCAAGCAGTTTAATGAGATGAAAAAGATGATGAAGATGTTTACGAAAAGCGGAAAAAAAGGAAGATTCCGCATGCCGTTTTAGAAGAAATGCAGGTATATCGTGCGAAAGCACTGTATATAAATTAAATTTTATTGAATGATTACGGAGGTGAAACAAGATGGCAGTAAAGATTAGATTAAGAAGAATGGGACAGAAGAAGGCTCCTTTCTATAGAATCGTTGTAGCTGATTCCAGGTCTCCAAGAGATGGTAAGTTTATCGAGGAAATCGGTACCTATGATCCGAACAGAGAGCCGAGTGCAATCACAGTAAACGAGGAAGCAGCTAAGAAATGGCTGAATACCGGAGCACAGCCGACAGAGGTTGTAAGTAAGATTTTCAAGGCAGCCGGCATTGAGAAATAAGCATTTGCTTTGGAGGTGCAAAGGGAATGAAGGAGTTAGTAGAGGTAATTGCAAAGGCCCTGGTTGATAATCCGGACAGCGTTGTAGTAAGTGAGCGTACGGATAAGAAGACAACCATTCTTGAAGTTCGTGTGGCAGATTCCGATATGGGTAAGGTAATCGGAAAGCAGGGGCGGATTGCGAAGGCGATTCGTTCAGTTGTGAAGGCGGCTGCCGCGAAGGAAGATAAAAAGGTCATTGTAGATATCATGGATTAGTATTTGTAATACTGGCAGGCGGGGGACAGACCTGGAGCAATCAAGGCCTGTCTCTATTTCTGTTTTATTTGTGTTGAAAAGCTGGAGGTGCAAAAGGTTCATGGAGGAGCTGCTGCAGGTGGGAGTCATTACTTCCACACATGGAGTGCGGGGAGAAGTGAAAGTGTTCCCGACAACAGATGATAAGGAGCGTTTCTGGGATTTGAAAAAAGTAATTCTGGATTGTGGAAAAGAGAAAATAAACCTTAAAATTGAAGGGGTCAAATTTTTTAAGAAATTTGCGATTCTGAAATTCAAAGGTATGGATCATATTAACGATGTTGAGAAATATAAAAGATGTCCTCTTTTTATTGAGCGGGAGGATGCAGTGTCTCTTGAGGAGAATGAATACTTTATTGCAGACATGCTGGGGATGGATGTTGTGACAGAGGACGGCGTTCATTTCGGAACGTTAAAGGATGTTATGGAAACAGGAGCCAATGATGTCTATGTAATCGAAAGCAGACAGTATGGCGAGGTGCTGGTGCCGGCAGTCAAGGAGTGTATTCTTGATGTGGATGTTGCCGCACGGAGGATGAAAATTCATCTTCTGAAAGGATTGGTGCCGTAAATGAGGTTTTATATTATGACGCTGTTTCCGGACATGGTGGCGGATGGACTAAATACCAGTATTATCGGGAGAGCGGCGGCGAAGGGACTTTTATCCATTGAGACGGTAAATATCCGGGACTATGCATTTAATAAGCACAGCAGTGTGGATGATTATCCCTATGGCGGCGGAGCTGGTATGCTGATGCAGGCAGAGCCGGTGTATCAGGCGTATAAAGCAGTGGAAGATAAGATCGGAAGAAAGCCCAGGGTGGTATATTTATCTCCGCAGGGAAAATGCTTCAGCCAGTCTCTTGCAAAGGAATATGCGAGAGAGGATGAGCTGGTGCTTCTGTGCGGACATTATGAGGGAATTGACGAGCGTGTGCTGGAAGAGATTGTGACAGATTACGTGTCTATCGGGGACTATGTCCTGACCGGGGGAGAGCTTCCGGCCATGGTAATAGTAGATGCCGTTTCCAGGCTTGTGCCCGGAGTTCTTCATAATGATATTTCGGCAGAATTTGAAAGCTTTCAGGAGAACCTGCTTGAGTATCCGCAGTATTCCAGACCGGAGGTGTGGCACGACAAAAAAGTGCCGGAGATTCTGCTGTCCGGACATCATGCAAATATCGAGAAGTGGAGAAGAGAGCAGTCTATTCTCCGTACGGCCCTGCTTCGTCCGGATTTGCTTTCGAAGGCAGAGCTTACTGAGAAAGAGAAAGTGCTTGCAAAATCTGTACAGGTATGATAAAGTATAGTGTGTTGTGAAGAAAAAGAGATGGTCCTCTGGTACAAAGGTATTAAGAACGTCCAAAGAATGAAGGAGGTCACACATAATGAATGAAATTATTAAGAATCTTGAAGCGGAGCAGTTAAAAGAGAAGGCTCCGGAGTTCCGTGTCGGAGATACCGTAAAGGTATATGGTAAGATTAAGGAAGGAAATCGTGAGAGAATTCAGGTGTTTGAGGGTACTGTTCTTAAGAGACAGGGCGGCGGCGCAAGAGAGACATTTACCGTTAGAAAGTCCTCGAACGGAATCGGCGTAGAGAAAACCTGGCCGTTACACTCACCGAATGTGGAAAGGGTTGAGGTAGTAAGAAGAGGTAAGGTAAGAAGAGCGAAGCTGAACTACTTAAGACAACGCGTAGGTAAGAGAGCAAAGGTAAAAGAGTTAGTAAAATAAAAGATGAGGCAAAAGGGACAAGTACAGCAGTTGTAGTTGTCCCTTTTATCCTCTATTGACAGGGATGTTTACGGTCAAAGGAGGAATATAAAGAGGAAGCTCTATGAAGAAAAAAAGGCGAAGAAGAGGAAATGACAGACGCAGAAAGAAACTTATAAGGCATGCAAGGAGCGGAATCCGGGCAGCAGCATTTTATCTGCCGTCTGTCTGTATGTGGGCATT
The DNA here is from genome assembly GCA_946558465.1 of uncultured Lachnospiraceae bacterium. Taxonomy (GTDB): domain Bacteria; phylum Bacillota; class Clostridia; order Lachnospirales; family Lachnospiraceae; genus CAPEBR01. Next base: position 125,472 of record CAMNTM010000004.1, on the reverse strand, counting down.
TAAGATTGCGGTGGTGTGTCTGACTGCATTTGTCGCAGTCTGGTATTTTGGACAGCGTGTAAGTACTGTCGGGGATTCTATGCGGCCGGTGCTTAAGAACGGAGATGTAGTTCTGGTAAACCGGATTGTGTATAATGCCAGCAGGCCGAAGCGGGGAGATATCATTGTGTTTAAGCCGAAGGGAAATGAGAACTCGCATTATTATGTGAAGCGTGTTATAGGACTTCCTGGCGAAACCGTAGAAATCATTGAGAATCATGTGTATATTAATGGTGAGAAGCTTTCTGAGGATTATGAGACAACCGGAATCAGTGATGTAGGTGTGCTGACAGAAGAGATGAGGCTGGCGCCGGATGAATATTTTGTACTTGGTGACGACAGAGAGAACAGTGAGGACAGCCGCAGTGCAGACGTAGGAAACGTGAAGCGGGAGTATATTTATGGGAAAGCCTGGTTTGTGCTTTCGCCGAAAGAAAATTTTGGATTTATAAAGGAGTAGAAAAATGCATTTTCAATGGTATCCAGGTCATATGACGAAAGCAAAGCGTATGATGCAGGAGAATATGAAGCTGATAGATCTGGTGATAGAGCTGGTGGATGCAAGAATTCCGCTGTCCAGCCGTAATCCGGATATTGACGAGCTCGGGAAAAATAAGGCGAGGATGATTCTTCTGAATAAAGCAGATTTGGCAGAGGACAGATGGAATGACGCATGGATACGTTATTTTGAGGAGCGAAAGTTTCTGGCAGTAAAGATTAATTCTAGAAAGGGCGGGAAGCTTAAATCCGTTGAAAGCGTAATTCAGGAGGCGTGCAGGGAAAAGATTGAAAGAAACCGGAAAAAGGGTATTTTAAACCGTCCAGTAAGGGCTATGGTGGTGGGAATCCCTAATGTAGGAAAATCCACGTTTATTAATACGCTGGCAGGAAAGGCATGTACAAAGACCGGCAACAAGCCGGGAGTGACGAAGGGAAAGCAGTGGATACGGCTGAACAGACAGGTGGAGCTTCTGGATACTCCGGGAATTCTGTGGCCGAAATTCGAGGATCAGTCGGTAGGGCTTAAGCTTGCCTATATCGGCTCAATTAAGGATGAAATCTTGAATACAGAGGAGCTTGGTGTTGAATTAATCGGATTTTTAAATGAGAATTATCCCGAGATTCTGCCGGAAAAGTACGGGATTGATCCAAATCCGGATGGTTATGAGATGCTGCAAGGGATTGCGCAGAGCAGACACTGTCTGGTGAAAGGAAATGAGCTGGATACGGAAAAGGCAGCAGCGCTTATGCTGGATGACTTTAGAAATGGACGACTTGGACGACTTACACTGGAATATCCGGAAGAAATGTGATAAACTAAAGCGTGTTAAGAATGAGTATCCAGACATAATTGGGAATTGAAATAAAAGGGAGGCCTGAGTAAATGGCAAAGAGGCGTGAAGACTGTGAAGAATATGAGGAACCGGCAGGTATTTTCAGGACGCTTATAGATTGGATTGTATATATCCTGATCATTGTCGTGCTTACCTATGTAATTATTACTTATGTAGGGCAGCGTACAAGGGTAGACGGCTCTTCGATGGAGACGACGCTGAGTGACGGAGACCATCTGCTGGTAGATAAGCTTTCTTATCGTTTTAAGGAGCCGGAGCGTTATGACATCATTGTATTTCCTTATAAGCATGAGAAAAATGTATATTATATTAAGCGGATTATCGGGCTTCCGGGAGAGACAGTTGAGATTCAGGGAGGATATACATACATTAACGGAGCCTTGCTGGAGAGTGATGTATTCGGAGCTGAGGTTATGGCTTCGGAAGATATGTCAGTTACACTCGGTGAAGAAGAATATTTTGTGCTTGGGGATAACAGAAATCACAGTTCAGACAGCAGAGAACCCAGTGTGGGTGTGATCAGCAGGAAAGACATCATGGGTAAGGCGTGGGTAAGGATATATCCCTTCGATCATCTTGGTGTGATTAAGCACAGTTGAAAAAAGGGAGCTTAAGAGTATTCTGCCAGATAAAAAGCAAAGCAGAGTGCTTCATACAGGGGCCGGATAGAGGAGTACAGCGTTAAAGATGGGTAAACGGGAAGAGGAAAGACTTAGAAAGCAGCAGGAAAGGCTTGAGACGGAGCTGGCGCGCACGAAGGCGATGAGCGTGTATGAGGAAGAATATCAGAGATTTGAATATATATGTGGGATTGATGAGGCCGGCAGGGGACCGCTTGCAGGGCCGGTTGTGGCAGGAGCAGTTATCCTGCAAAAGGAGAATCCGATTCTTTATTTGAACGATTCTAAGAAGCTTTCAAAGAAGAAGCGGGAGGCGCTTTATGCGGAGATTATGGAGCAGGCAGTTTCTGTCGGAATCGGGGTTGTGGGACCTGAACGAATTGATGAGATAAATATTCTGCAGGCGACCTATGAGGCGATGCGTCAGGCTGTTGCAAAGCTTACTGTTACTCCGGATATTCTACTGAATGATGCGGTGACAATTCCTGGGATAGAGATTTTTCAGGTGCCGATTATAAAGGGAGATGCAAAAAGTGTATCTATTGCAGCCGCAAGTATTGTAGCAAAAGTGACAAGGGACAGAATGATGGCGGATTATGATAAGATTTATCCGGGTTATGATTTTGCAGGTAATAAAGGATATGGGACAAAGGCGCATATTGCCAGTCTGAAAGAAATAGGTCCGTGTTCTATACACCGTACATCTTTTATTAAAAAATTTGTCTCTTAACGAGGCGTGAAAAAGTATTGTATAATGATACGGCATAAAGAATACAGACGGCGGAAAGAAAAAAATGACAAATACATATAACAAAAGGCAGATTGGAGCCGGCTATGAAAGGCAGGCAGGAGCTTATCTGAAAGAACAGGGCTATGATATTGTAGAATATAATTACCGGTGCAGGAAAGGTGAGATAGATATCATTGCCAGAGAAGGGGATTACCTTGTGTTCTGCGAGGTGAAATACCGAAGAAATGGAGACAGCGGAGATCCGTCAGAGGCAGTTGATATAAGAAAACAGCGGAGGATTTCCGGATGTGCCGCTTACTATCTTATGGAGAAGAGGCTGCCGGAGCTTCCGTGCAGATTTGATGTGGTCAGTATTTTGGCAGGAGAAACAATATTAATCAGGAATGCATTCGATTTTATTGGATAGAATCATAATAGAAAGATCGGAACGGTAGGATGAGTTTAGGGCTTAAATATAAGAACAGGGAAGTTATTTTTGAGGAGAAGGAAAGAGGCGGCGTACCGTATCTTGCCTATCCGCTGCTTGAAAAAAGCGGGATTGTGAATCATGGATTTTCTACAAGGCTCGGCGGAGTGAGTAAGGGCTTTTGTGCTTCGATGAATATCAGTACAACCAGAGGAGACGACCCTCAGGCGGTTGCTAGAAATCAGGAGCTGATTGCACAGGCCGTGGGTGTCAGGGTGTCGGATTTTACTTATACGCATCAGACGCATACGACAAATGTAGCTGTGGTAAGAGCAGAGGATAAAGGGAAGCATTTTCCAGAGACAGACGGGATGATAACGAATGTGCCGGGAATCTGTCTGGTTACTTTTTATGCAGACTGTGTGCCGCTGTATTTTGTAGATCCTGTAAAAAGGGTTATCGGACTCAGCCATTCCGGATGGCGTGGAACAGCAGGAAAGATTGGGAAGGTAACGGTAGAAAAGATGAAGCTTATATATGGATGCAGTCCGGAACATATACTTGCTGCAATCGGCCCGTCTATCTGTCAGGACTGCTATGAGGTCAGTGAAGATGTAATTGAAAGCTTTAAAAGAAGCTTTGATGAAAAGCTCTGGCCCGGGCTTTTCTACAAAAAAGGAAACGGCAGATATCAGCTGAATCTTTGGGAAGCGAACCGCAGTGTATTCCTGGAGGCAGGTATTTTGGAAGAAAATATTGCAGTGACGAATCTGTGTACCCACTGCAATCCAGAAATTTTGTTTTCTCACAGGTCTACGGGAGATAAAAGAGGAAATTTAAGTGCTTTTCTTGCATTGAAGGAGCAGTAGAAGATTTTTTTCATATTTGATTGTCTAAAAGGGGAGGACGAAACAGCAGAGAGGAAACGGACCGGACATATTTAAAAAGGAGGCGGAGAATATGGTGTTGCTTACAGTGCCGGGGGCAGAAGAGGTTGTGGAGGCAGCCGGAGAAGCGGCAGAGAGCGTAAATGAATTTTCAGCATATATAAAGGAGCATATCCCGGTAATGATAAGCTTTGGAGTCCGCGTGATTTTGGCTCTCCTTTTTTTCTGTGCAGGCAGAATTGTTATCAAATGGCTCCGGAAGCTTGTAAAACGTTCCTTTGAGCGTTCACATGCAGATAAGGGAGTGGAGCAGTTTGTAGATTCACTGCTTAAATTTGTTCTGTATTTTCTGCTGATATTTACAATTGCGGCAAAATTCGGGGTAGATACCACTTCGGTTGCGGCGCTTATTGCATCCGGAGGAGTGGCCGCCGGTCTTGCACTGCAGGGGAGTCTGTCTAATTTTGCGGGAGGAGTGCTGATTTTGCTTTTGAAGCCCTTTGAGGTAGGAGATTATATCGTTGAGGATACGAACCACAACGAGGGGACTGTTAAGGAAATCCAGATTTTTTATACGAAGCTCAGCACGATTGATAATAAGACGATTGTAATTCCAAACGGAATTCTGACGAATAACAGTTTAACAAACATGTCCTCCCAGCCGGAGCGGAGACTGAATCTCAGAGTGGGAATTACCTATGAGTCAGATCTAAAAAAAGCGAAGGATGTAATCGAAAAGCTTCTTCTTGAAGACGAGTGTGTTATAAAGGATAAAGAAATCGTCGTATTCGTAAGTGAGCTTGCCGAAGATTCCGTAGTCATCGGTGCAAGAGGCTGGGTAAAAAATGAAGAGTTCTGGCCGACACAATGGAGGCTTCTCGAAGAAATAAAATTGAACCTGGACAAAAACCAAATCGAAATAGCATACCCACAGGTGAAGGTGCATATGTCGTAACCCAGTTCAGCCAGACAGGCTATGCACCGGAAAATTGTGCTTGCACAAATTTCCGGTGCATAGCCTGTCTGAGGGAACGCCATTTCATGAGCAAAAGGAGCCGCAAAGCGGCGGAGAGCGCCAAAGGTGCGTTTTTGCAAATGCCGCATACAGACCGACCAAACAAAAGGAGCCGCAAAGCGGCGGAAAGCGCCAAAGGTGCGTTTTTGCAAATGCCGCATACAGACCAACTAGAGAAAGCTTCAAACAAAGGAAGCCGTATTACATAAATATATCAAGCCTTAAAAAAGTTCTTGCAAATTTTCTAAAATTCGTTATAATAATACTTGTGACTGTACAAATGTGTCGTATGCTGGAATAGCTCAGTCGGTAGAGCACTTCACTCGTAATGAAGGGGTCGTCGGTTCAAGTCCGATTTCCAGCTTTTATTTATTAAGATTCCACAGCTCTGTTTTTACGGAGATGTGGATTTTTTAAATGTATACTTTTTAATCAACAAATGGACGTCATGATCTTGTATAATGAAAAAAATCAAAAATTCATTTTGAATGTGTGCTCTTATATGTTGAAGGATAGATAAAAATAAGGAGGAACTAATATATGGAGCTTATATCATGTAAATACATAGTAGAACAGATTGACGGGGATTATGCCATGCTGAGAAATCTTGAAAATCCAGACAGTGAATTGAAGCAGACTGCACGTGCGCTTTTGCCGGTAGATATTACGGAGGGAACAAAGCTTCTCTATGAGATGCTGCAGTATTCTGTCATAGATTAGGGAGAAGCTTATAGAATGCTTACGTATTTTCTGTACAGCCGGACTGATTACCCTTCATGCGGACGGCTCCGATTCCTGTGGCGTCGATTTTAAAGAAGAATTAAATGTTGACAGCGGCTTATTGATATTAATAATAACAGTGCCTTGTTATGCTAAATATCTATTTGACAAATATATAGGGGAGCGGTAAAATACACCTGCTTACTAGAACAACAAAAGAGTAGAGAGGTATTTAAAATGAAGGCAAAAAAGATTTTATCATTTCTTCTTGCAGCAGCTTTATGTTTTTTTACGGCCTGCGGTGCAAAAGATACGGCTAAGGGAGAGGAACAGACAGAGAAGGCAGAAGAGAAAACTGAAGAAAAGACAGAGATCACTATGGGCAGCGGCGGCATCTATGTAGATATGGTGAATATCCTCGGTGAGTATATGAAGGAAAAAGGGTATGAGGTTAAACTGGTTATGTTTGATTCTAATTCGGGTCCGGCGGACGCATGCAGTGCGGATGAACTAGACGCATTTATTTATAACCATGAGCCGTGGATTGAGCAGTATAATAAGGATAACGAAACAGAGCTGAAGGTTATGAATCATTTATATTATGGAAGAACAGCGATGTATTCGGAAAACTATAAGTCTATAGAAGAGCTGCCGGATCATGCATTAATTGCCATTCCGAATGATTCTACAAATATGGAGAATACTCTGCTGTTTTTGCAGGATGAAGGGCTGATTAAGCTTGGAGAAAAAACAGAGGCGTTTTATACAATTCTTGATATTACAGAGAACCCTAAAAATATAGAATTTCTTGAGACCGAGATTACCTATACAGCAAGAAGTGCGGGAGACTGTGATGCGTTTGTCTGTACAGCGGTTCAGGCAAAGGAATCCGGATTAAATCCGGAGGAATTTCTTGCAGAGAATCTTTCTAAAAAGGATTTTCCGATAGGTCTTACTGTTCAGGAAAAGGATGCAGACAGCCAGTGGGTAAAGGATATGCTGGAGATTCTTGGAAGTGAAGAATATAAAAAGGATTTTAATGAGGTTTATGAGGGAAGTCTTGTGCTGTTTTAGTGGATAGTGACAGGTATGTGGATTTTAAAATCTATGTCAGATAATTGAAAAGATATAAAATAATCACCTTTCGCAAATAAGACGAAGAAATCATCTTATAAAAGAAAGGTGATTTGCATTTTTAACGGCAGGAGGAAAAAGATTTGATAGAAATTAATAAGGTTTGCAAAAGCTTTCATAAACTTCAGGTATTAAAGGAAATCAATATGAAGCTGGAGGACGGGAAAATATACGGCTTGATAGGACAGAGTGGTTCGGGAAAATCCACATTGCTGCGCTGTATTAACGGTCTGACTGTTTACGATAAGGGAAGCATAAAAATAGACAATGTAGAGATTTCATCTCTTAAAAATGCAGAGCTGAGAAAATTCCGCCAGAATATAGGAATGATTTTTCAGAATTATTCTTTACTCAGCCGTCTGAATGTATATGATAATATTGCACTTCCGATGCGCTGCTGGAAATACGGAAGAGAGGAAATTGACAAACGTGTAAATGAACTGCTGGATATGGTACAGATTCCAGATAAAAAAAATGCATTTCCAAAGGAATTGTCCGGCGGACAGAAGCAGCGGGTAGCCATTGCCAGGGCATTGGCTATGAACCCGAAGGTTCTTCTTTGTGACGAGGCTACGTCCGCGCTTGACCCGAATATCGCCGAGACGATTATGGAACTTCTGACTGAAATCAACAAAAAATTAGGGATCACGGTTATCCTGGTAACACATCAGCTTTCTATTGTTAAGACCTACTGTGAAAAAATATATCTTCTGGAGGAAGGAAAAATTGCGGCAGAAGGTGAAAGTGAAGAATTTTTTGAAAATCCGTCCAGAGAGCTGCGCAATTTGATGGGAATGCAGGGTATAACTGCTCTGCCTGAAAACGGAAGGAATCTGCGAATTATCTTAAATGAAAAACAGACAGATGAAAGGCTTCTTGCCAGGATGGCATTAGAAACAAAAGGAGCATTTTCAATTGTCAAGGCAGATGCGGAGCAGTATCACAGCGGCCGTGTATTTTATATGATTATTCACGTAGAAGAGGAATGTTTTGAAAAAATAAGCAGCTGGCTTACAGAGGAAAGGGTCAGATGGAATCTGGAAAAGGAGGTACTGTTGTAAGTGGATGCAGAATTTATAGCAAAATTTCAAAAATATTTTGAGGGGTTATTTTTACAGGCAATCGCAGATACTTTGTGGATGCTGATTGTTACAATGATATTGGCGGTCATAGGAGGCTTTGTGCTAGGAGTCGTGCTGATTCTTACGCGCAGAGACGGGCTTCATCCGAATAAGGCAGTATATCAGAGTATTGATTTTATTGTGAATTTTATACGTTCCTTTCCAATTATGATTCTGATTGTGGCGCTGCTTCCGATAACAAGATTTGTGATGGGTACCTCTATTGGTGTAAAAGGAGCTGTTTTTCCTCTTACAGTGGCCGCTACTGCATTTATGGCACGGATTTTTGAAAATGCGATGGTGGAGGTAGATCCTCAGCTGATTGAGGCGGCAAAATCCTTCGGGGCATCTGACTTTCAGATTATTTTTAAAGTGATTTTAAAAGAGGCTGTCCCGTCGATTGTATCAGGCACTACTTTGGCGGCGGTTACCTATCTTTCTGCGACAACGATTGCGGGGGCTATCGGTGCCGGCGGCCTGGGGTCTGTAGCAATGAATTACGGATATCATAGATTTGATGATATGATCTTGTATACAGGGGTAATCATTTTATGTGTGATTGTCCAGATTATCCAGCTGATTGGGAAATTTATTTATAAGAGATTGTAGAAATCGCAATAATAAGAATTTTTTGAGATAGCAGCAAAGGGTCGATAAGATAAGAAAAGAAGATAGGAAGAGTTATAAAAAAGAAAGAAGGGGTGCAGTAATGGAAGAATTTACCGTAAAAGAGCTGGGAAGGAGACTCGCCTGCGCAATTGACTGGCCGCGTCAGAGTGCAGGTATTCGTTTTCTTTTTGATAAAGAGGAGTTTGAGGAGGCCTGTGCAGTTGAGCTTAAAAAGCCGATACATTTCTGTAGAATGGTGCGGGCGGCAACACTGGGAAATGCGGTCAAGGCGGATGCATCGTCGCATAAGTGTATTGCGGCAGCCAGAGCGTTAGGCTTGGCAGAGGCAGATGAATTTCACCGCAGCGGTCAGAGGGGATTGGCTTTTCAGCTGTATCATGATTTGGGAAGTGCAAAATACACCCGTGACAGGCAGACGCTGTGTGATCACAAGGCATATGGGGTTATGGTTAAGCCCCTGGAAGCTTATGAAAAGGAAGAAAATCCGCCGCATATGATTCAGATAATTACGAATCCATACTATGCAATGCGCATTATACAGGGATATACTTATTATTACGGCATAGAAACAGGCTTTAAGATGTCCGGACTTCAGGCAGTCTGTTCAGAGTCCACAGCATATCCGTATATGTCGAACCATATCAATCTGTCGATGCTCTGCGGGGGTACAAGGCGTTTTTGCAAATGGGGAGAGGATGAGGTATGCGTATCGATCCCATACACAAAATTTCCGCTGACAGTTGAAGGGACATTAAGAACTATGAATCTGCAGGACGATAATGATAAGAAGTGTACAGCAAGAAAAAAGCTTAAAGAAAATCATATGGAAGAAGAGTTTCCGTTAGAAGATAATGTGCATTATTGTGATTTACCGATTACATATCAATAATAGCCGGGAATAGATGTCTTAAGGTGTGAAAAAAAGATATGTAGCCAGGAGGTGCGTTTATCTGCATCTCCTGTTTTGCGCTTTAAAAGCGTTTCAGGCACCATTTTTCAAGAAGGTTGATAAGAGAATAAAGAAGGGTAGCCATTATGCACAGCAGGCAGATGGACATCAGAAGCCAATCCATCTTGAATACCTGGCTGGAATAGATAATCAAGTATCCCAGTCCGTTTCTTGCGGCCAGGAATTCGCCGATAATCACACCTACAAGACAGAGACCGATATTGACCTTCATGTTGCTGATGATGGCGGGCACGGAGCTTGGAAGTACTACTTTGGTCAGTGCCTGATACCGTCTGCCGCGCAGGGTATAGATAAGCTTCAGCTTTCCCGGATCTACCGTGGTGAAACTTGTATATAGGTTCAAAATACTTCCAAAGATAGCAACTGACATGCCGGCCACGATGATCGTAAGCTTATTGGCTCCCAGCCATACAATAAGAAGAGGGGCGAGAGCTGATTTCGGAAGGCTGTTAAGTACTACAAGATAGGGGTCCAGGATTTCTGACAGCTTGCTGCTGAACCAGAGGGCAACTGCCACCAGGATGCTGATGGCAATTACGAGAAGAAAGCTTACAATTGTCTCATAAAGAGTAATGCCCATATGAAGAAAAATTGTTTTATCCAGCACCATACTCCAGAAGCATAGAGCAATCTTTGACGGGCTGCTGAAGATAAAGGAATCAATGATTCCTACATTCGCAGAAAATTCCCAGATAAACAGGAAGCTTAAAAGAATCAGAATACGGGAGATACATACGATGCGTTTATGTTTTCTGCGTTGCAGAAGGTATTGTTGTTGAGTTGCAGAAAGCTCATTCATCAGTATTCAGCTCCTTCCATATTAAATTAAAATAAGTCTTGAATTCCGGTGCATTTCTCCGGTTCAGAGGAGTATCCTGCTCCAAATCGAAAATAAGCGGTATGGTCTGGCGTATAGCCGCCGGACGCCCGGAAAGCACGATTACGCGGTCTGCAAGAGAGATAGCCTCAGATAAATCGTGTGTGACAAGAAGGGCTGATTTTTCTTCCTTTCGTATAATCTGTCCGATGTCGTCTCCTACATTCAGACGTGTCTGGTAATCGAGAGCAGAGAAAGGCTCATCGAGAAGCAGAAGATCCGGATCCAGGACAAGGGTCCGTATGAGAGCCGCTCTTTGACGCATGCCGCCGGAAAGTTCGGAAGGTCTTGCATGTTCGAATTGTCTAAGGCCGTAGAAGTCCAGAAGCTCATGTGCCTTTTCTCGTGTCCTGGCAGTCAGCATATGCTGTACCTCAAGGCCTAGTATGACATTGTTGTAGACAGTTCTCCATTCAAAGAGTTCATCGTGCTGCAGCATATAGCCCACATTTGTGGTGCTTTCCCGCAGGTATTTTCCATTGATTTTGATCAGTCCTTTTTCAGGAACCAGAAGACCGGCAATGAGGGACAGAAGGGTAGATTTGCCGCAGCCGGAGGGGCCGACGATTGCTACGAATTCGCCTTTGTTTAGTACAAAGGAAATATCCGTAAGTGCAGGAGTCTCTCCGTCCAGGTTATGGTAGGCGTAATGGATGTGCTTAAGTTCTAATACTTGCTCCATAGAAGACCTCCAGTAAAAGAGATATTTGCTTAAGATATATCTTATAGTATGTGAAAACCGTGATTTCGTGCGCAATACCTCTTGTCAGAAGCGTGCATAGAAGTTATAATTGCAAAAGAAACATTTTCGGCAGAAGAAGGAGACGTCGATGAATTACCAGAAGGAATTAGATAAATTGATTGAGAGGCTGAAGAAGGAAGAACGGGTTCCCAGGCTTTTGCTTCACAGCTGCTGTGCACCCTGCAGCAGCTATGTGCTGGAATATCTGAGTGATTATTTTGAGATTACTGTTTTTTACTATAATCCCAATATCTATCCGGAAAGTGAATATACGAAAAGAATTCTGGAGCAGCAGACATTGATTGGCAGCATGAAGGTAAAGCATCCCGTAGCATTTGTGGCGGGAAGCTATGATAAAGAAGATTTTTATGCGGCTACGAAGGGGCTGGAGCATATAAAAGAGGGCGGAGAAAGGTGTCTTAGATGCTATGAGATGCGTCTGCGGGAATCGGCGAAGCTTGCAAAGGCAGGGGAGTTTGAATATTTTACGACGACCTTAAGCATCAGTCCTCTGAAAAATGCAGACCGTTTAAATGAGATCGGTACAAAATTGGCCCTGGAGTATGGGGTATCTTATCTGCAGTCAGATTTTAAGAAGAAAAACGGGTATAAGCGTTCTATCGAGCTGTCGAAGGAATTTGGTTTATACCGTCAGAATTACTGCGGATGTGAGTTTTCTCTGTGGGCTGCGGAGAAATGATGTTTTACTGCCTCCGTGCAGGACTTTGCATATGCGATGTTCTGATAGGCGGCAGGGATTTGATGAATTGCCTGTTTTATTTTATGAGAAATTATGATAAGGTTATGTAAGGTGTCAAGAGGCACCGCATGACAGAAAGGATGAGACCATATGGCACAGTTATGGGGAGGGCGTTTTACAAAGGAAACAGATCAGGTTGTATATAAATTTAACGCTTCAATTGGTTTTGATAAGAGATTTTACGCTCAGGATATCAAGGGTAGTATCGCACATGTTATGATGCTTTCAAGACAGGGAATTCTAACAGATGTAGAAAAGGAAAAGATTATTTCCGGGCTTGAGGGAATCCTTGATGATGTGAGGCAGGGACGTCTTGCCATTTCAGATAAATATGAGGATATACACAGCTTTGTAGAAGCAGCGCTGATTCAGAGAATCGGAGAGGCAGGGAAAAAATTACATACCGGAAGAAGCAGAAATGATCAGGTGGCGCTGGATATGAAGCTCTACGTACGAGATGAGATCCGTATTCTGGATAATGTGCTGGAGGAGCTTCTGCATGCGATTCTGGCAATTATGGAAGAAAATCTGGATACTTATATGCCGGGATTTACGCATCTGCAGAAAGCCCAGCCGATTACACTGGCCCATCACATGGGAGCTTATTTTGAGATGTTTAAAAGAGATCATGAGAGACTGAATGATATTCTTAAGAGAATGAATACCTGTCCGTTAGGTTCCGGTGCGCTTGCAGGCACTACCTATCCTTTGGACAGAGAATATACAGCGACGCTTCTGGGATTTGACGGACCGACGTTAAATAGTATAGACGGAGTATCCGACCGGGATTATATGATTGAATTTTTGTCGGCATTGTCTATGATTATGATGCACCTGAGCCGCTTTTCAGAGGAAATCATTATCTGGAATTCCAATGAATACCAGTTTGTAGAAATTGATGATGCCTACAGCACGGGAAGCAGCATCATGCCCCAGAAGAAAAATCCGGATATAGCAGAGCTTGTGCGGGGAAAGACCGGGCGGGTATATGGGGCGCTGCAGGCTTTCCTCACTACTATGAAGGGCCTTCCGCTGGCCTATAATAAGGATATGCAGGAGGATAAGGAGTGGGCATTTGATGCTATTGACACAGTGAGAGACTGTCTGATCCTTTTTGCCGGAATGTTGGGAACTATGCAGTTTCGGCCGGACCGGATGGCAAAGAGTGCAAAACAGGGCTTTACAAATGCCACCGATGCAGCAGATTATCTTGTAAACCGGGGCGTACCCTTCCGGGATGCACACGGGATTATAGGGCAGCTGGTACTGCAGTGTATAGAAAAAGGAATATCCTTAGATGACCTTTCCCTTACCGAGTACCAGAAGGCGTCTCCGGTATTTCAGCTTGATATTTACGACGCCATCAGCCTGAAAACCTGCGTTGACAAGCGCATAACCACAGGCGCCCCTGGCGCCTGGGCAATGGAAAAAACCCTGGAAGTCTATCGAAGATATATGGAGGAGTATTAGTCACCAGTTCTGTCATATTGGGAAAGTATCTCCCGTACAGCTATGCAGGCATGGCTGTACGAGAAAAATTTGTGAAAAAAATAAAGGAATACTCAAAAAAGGAGACGAGAGTATGGAACAGAAATTAAGAGTGGGAATTTTAGGAGCAACCGGTATGGTAGGACAGAGATTTATTTCTCTATTGGAGGATCATCCCTGGTTTGAAGTAGTAACCGTGGCGGCAAGTCCGCGTTCTGCCGGAAAGGCCTATGAGGAAGCGGCAGGAGACCGCTGGAAGATGAAGAAGCCGATGCCGGAAAGGGTGAAGAAGCTTGTGTTAGCCAATGTCAATGAAGTGGAGAAGGCAGCGGCATCTGTTGATTTTGTATTTAGTGCGGTTGATATGACTAAGGAAGAGATTCGGGCCATTGAGGAGGCTTATGCGAAGACAGAGACACCGGTAGTGTCCAATAACAGCGCCCACCGCTGGACTCCGGATGTGCCGATGGTGGTGCCGGAGGTGAATGCAGAGCATTTTGAGGTGATTGAAGCTCAGAAAAAACGTCTGGGAACTATCCGTGGATTTATTGCGGTAAAGCCCAACTGTTCCATTCAGAGCTATGCGCCTTGTCTCGCAGCATGGAAGGAATTCGGGCCAAAAGAAGTAGCGGCAACAACCTATCAGGCGATTTCCGGGGCAGGAAAAACTTTTGCAGACTGGCCGGAAATGGTAGAAAATGTAATTCCTTATATCGGCGGTGAAGAGGAAAAAAGTGAGCAGGAGCCTCTTCGTGTATTGGGAAGGGTTGAAAATGGGCAGATTATAAAGGCGGAGCTTCCGAAGATTACCTGCCAGTGCATCCGTGTGCCGGTACTGAATGGGCATACAGCGGCAGTATTTATTAATTTTGAAAAAAAACCGACGAAAGCAGAGTTGATTGAAAGGCTGGTAAGCTTTCGGGGATTTCCGCAGGAGGCAGAGCTTCCGAGTGCTCCGAAGCAGTTTATCCGGTATTTGGAGGAGGACAACAGGCCTCAGGTAAGCCTTGATGTAGATTATGAAAACGGAATGGGGATTTCCATCGGACGTCTGAGAGAGGATACATTGTTTGATTATAAGTTTGTAGGACTTTCTCACAATACAGTGCGCGGCGCTGCAGGCGGAGCAGTGCTGTGTGCAGAGGCGCTGGTAAAAAAAGGTTATATTCAGGCAAAATAATAAGGGAAATGACGGGAAGCCGGTTGAGGGAAATGAAGCAGAGATCCGGCTTCTTGTTTTTTATTTAAGAGGTTATTGCCGCGGGTGAACTATAATTTAAAGGAGCTTTCCAGAAAATAGCCTGTTTGTTATTTCCATTGGGCAGCATAGGTGTTATAATTGTGAAAGAAAAACGGGAAATTGAGGTGGGAAATATGAACACAAGAATTTTGGATTTTACTCAAAACAGGGAGCTGTCATGGCTGAAATTCAACCGGAGAGTGCTGGAGGAGGCGCAGGATCCATCGGTTCCGCTTCTGGAGCGCATGAAGTTTGTAGCGATATTTATGAGCAATCTGGATGAATTTTTTATGATTCGTGTAGGCAGCCTTTTTGATATGGAGCATACAGATGCAAACACGAAGGACAGCCGATCCGGGATGACGCCGAGAGAACAGCTGGATCATATTTTTAAGGAGGTTGCGCCTCTTTATAAGGAAAGAGATAAGACCTATGCAGAGATTAAAAAGCAGCTGCATCCTTACGGTGTCTGCGGGCTGGATTTTAAAGAGCTGGAGCAGCAGGAGAAAAAGTATGTGAAGAAATATTTTAAGGATCAGATTCTTCCGATACTGTCTCCTCAGATTGTAGATGCAAACCATCCATTCCCTCATCTGATGAATAAAGAAATTTATGTAACGGCTAATTTGAAGATGAAGGAAAAATCTATGCTGGGAATTGTGCCGGTACCGAAATTCGTCTCAGAGGTTTTATTTCTCCCAGGGCATGACATCCGCTATATCCGGATGGAAAAGGTAATCATGGAGTATTTAAGCCTGGTATTTTCTCAGTATGAGGTGTCTGATGCCAATTATATCCGTGTGACCCGAAATGGTGATGTGGCGCCGGATGACGAGGCCCTTGAGGTCAATGACGACTTCCGCTATCTGATGCGCCAGACACTTCACAAGCGGCGCAAGATGTCTGTAGTCCGTCTGGAGACGGCAGAAAAGCTTTCTCCGGAAAATGAAAAATATTTCTGTGATAAGTTCAAGATTAAGCCGAATCAGGTATTTCGTTCAAAGATGCCGATGCGGCTGGACTATATTTTTAATATAAGCGGCGACATGCCGGAGGCAATGAAGCGTTCGCTTGTCTATCCGCAGTTTCTGCCTCAGAATTCTCCGAGAATATCTGAGGGAAGCGTGATGAAGCAGGTGAAGCGCAAGGATATTCTGTTTTTCTATCCCTATGAAAGTATGAATCCGTTTCTGCGTATGATTAAGGAAGCCTCAGCAGACCCTAATGTCATGACGATAAAGATTACGATTTACCGTCTGGCAAAGAAGGCAAGGCTGGTGGAATATTTGTGTGCAGCAGCAGAAAACGGCAAGGAGGTTACGGTTCTCATTGAGCTGAGAGCCAGGTTTGACGAACAGAATAATATTGACTGGTCAGAACGCTTAGAGGATGCCGGCTGCCGGGTAATTTATGGATTTGAGGGATACAAAGTGCATTCTAAAATCTGCCTGATTACTTATAGGAACCGGAATGAGATTCAATACATTACCCAGATTGGCACAGGGAATTATAATGAAAAGACAGCCTGCATGTACACGGATTTATCTCTTATTACGGCAGATCCTGCAATCGGAAAGGATGCTTCCGAGTTTTTCAAAAATATGTCAATCGGAAATCTTACCGGCATTTATGACCATCTTATTGTAGCGCCTACAAGCCTGAAGCAGAAGGTGCTGTATCTGATGGATGAGGAGATAAAAAAGGGAAGCTCCGGACGTATTATTATGAAGATGAATTCTTTGACGGATGTAGATTTTATCGCTAAGGTTTCCGAGGCATCTATGGCGGGAGTAAGAGTGGATTTGATTGTGCGCGGCATCTGCTGTCTGCTTCCGGGAATTCCGGGATATACGGATAATGTAAGAGTCATGAGTATTGTGGGAAGGTATCTGGAGCACTCCAGAATTTTCAGCTTTGGAACCGGAGCAGCACAGAAGATATACATCGGTTCGGCAGATATGATGACAAGAAATACAGAAAAGCGGGTAGAGGTAGCGACACCGGTACTTGATGAGGATATAAGAAGGCAGATAAATCATTATCTTAAGGTGATGCTCAGCGATAATGTAAAGGCAAGGGTTCTGCAGAGTAACGGAAAGTATCGAAAAAAAGAGCAGAAGGAGCCGTACACAGATTCCCAGGAAATTTTTATGGAGGAGGCGGTCTACGCGACGCCGGCAGTTCATGTGCAGGAACGAGGGAATATTCTCCGAAGGCTGGAGAAGCTGTTCCGAAGATAGTAAATGAAAACGGGAAGCGGCAGATTGGAAGAGGAGTTAGACAGATAAAATATGGGGAAGTCACTTTATATAGCAGAAAAACCCAGTGTAGCACAGGAATTTGCGAAGGCACTTAAATTACATACGCGAAGACAGGATGGATATCTGGAGTCAGACGAGGCAGTGATAACCTGGTGTGTGGGACATCTGGTTACAATGAGCTATCCGGAGGAGTACGACACCTCTTTGAAGCGGTGGAGTCTTGAGACGCTTCCGTTCATTCCGCAGGAATTCAAATATGAGGTGATTCCTGCAGTGGCAAAGCAGTACAAGATTGTATCTGGACTTTTAAACCGGAAAGATGTGGATATTATCTATGTATGTACCGACTCCGGACGTGAAGGAGAGTATATCTACCGCCTGGTAGAACAGCAGGCGAAGGTGCACGGAAAGAAAAGAAAACGAGTGTGGATTGATTCTCAGACGGAGGATGAGATATTAAGAGGAATCCGGGAGGCAAAGGATTTGAGTGAATATGACAATTTGTCTGCATCTGCCTATCTCCGCGCGAAAGAAGATTATCTGATGGGAATTAATTTCTCAAGGCTTCTTACTCTAAAATATGGAAGCAGTATTTCCGGTTATCTGGGGATGAAGTATTCGGTAATTTCCGTCGGACGTGTCATGACCTGTGTACTTGGCATGGTGGTACAGCGGGAGCGGGAGATTCGTGAATTTGTCGAGACTCCTTTTTACAGAGTACTAAGTCAGACCGGAGAGCCGGGGCAGACCTTTGAGAGTGAATGGCGGGCGGTGAAGGGCTCCCGGTGGTTTGAATCCTTTGATTTATATAAGGAAAATGGGTTTAAGAAGGAGGAAAAGGCCAGAGAGCTGACAGCATATTTGAGTGAGGAAAAGCCTTTAAGCTGTCAGGTAATATCGGTAGAGCGTAAGAAAGAAAAGAAAAATCCGCCTCTTTTGTTTAATCTGGCGGAGCTTCAGAACGAGTGCTCCAAACGTTTTAAGATCAGTCCGGATGAGACGCTGCGTATTGTACAGGAGTTATACGAGAAGAAGCTGGTTACCTATCCGAGGACTGATGCGAGAGTACTGTCGGAGGCTGTGGCAAAGGAGATATATAAGAACCTGAATGGTCTTATGAAATATGAACCGGCGGTACCTTATTTAAGGGAAATTGTTTCTTTCGGAAGTCATAAGGGACTGGTAAGGACAAAGTATGTGAATGACAAGCAGATTACGGACCATTATGCAATAATACCTACCGGCCAGGGCTTAGGTGCGCTTGCAGGCCTGCAGGAAATGTCAAAGTCAGTGTATGACGTAATTGTGAGAAGATTTTTAAGTATCTTTTATCCGCCGGCTGTGTATCAGAAGGTTTCAGTAGTTACAAAGATCAAGGAAGAATCCTTTTTTGCCGCTTTTAAGATGCTTGCAGAGGAAGGATATCTTAAAGTGGCAGGAAGACCGGCAGGAAGAGGACCGGGAAATCAGAAGAGGTCAGGAGATAAGGTATCAGGCAACGGTACAGAAGGCGGCGATGATGTTTTTGAGGAGGACAGCAGTCAAAGCAATACCAGTCAGGAGTTTTTTGAAAAGATTCAAGCTTTGAAAAAGGGTATGATGCTTCCGGTACAGTCGCTGGAAATTAAGGAGGGAAAAACTTCTCCTCCTAAAAGATATAATTCCGGCTCCTTAATTCTGGCAATGGAGAATGCCGGACAGCTGATTGAGGATGAAGAGCTCAGGGCTCAGATTAAAGGAAGCGGAATCGGTACCAGTGCCACCAGAGGAGAAATTCTGAAAAAGCTTTTAAACAACAAGTATATGGAACTGAATAAAAAAACACAGATTGTTACGCCCACCATGCTGGGCGAAATGATATATGACGTTGTGGCAAATTCTATTAAGTCACTTCTTAATCCAGAGCTGACAGCAAGCTGGGAAAAGGGGCTTACCTATGTGGCAGAAGGTGAGATTACGCCGGAGGAATATATGGGTAAGCTGAACCATTTTATCGTCAGCAGGACATCGGGAGTAAAAGGACTTGCAAATCAGCGTCAGCTTAAGGCCTGTTATGACAGGACGGCGCAGTTTTATAAAAAACCGGCGTCAGACAGAAAGGCAGCATCAGACAGAAAAGCGGTTTCAAGCAGTAAATCTGTATCGGGCAGAAAAGCTTAAGCAAAATAAAATATCAGGAGGTATAGGACATGAAGGAATTGACAGTAGCAGAGTTATACACATTGGAGGAAACCATTGCAAAGGACATATTTGACGGTGTTACTTATCCGTGGGAGGTATTGCCGAAGATCGGCGGATTTATCGTAGAGCTTGGTGAGACGCTTTCAGAGGAGGAGTATGAAAAGCGCGGTGAAAATGTATGGATTGCCAAATCCGCGAAGGTGTTTGATTCTGCCTATATTAACGGGCCTGCCATCATTGGAAAGAATGCAGAGGTAAGACAGTGTGCATTTATCCGCGGTAATGCTATTGTAGGTGAAGGTGCAGTTGTGGGAAACTCTACAGAGCTTAAAAATGTAATTCTTTTTAATAAAGTGCAGGTTCCTCATTATAACTATGTAGGAGATTCTATTCTGGGTTATAAGGCACATATGGGGGCAGGTTCTATTACATCTAATGTAAAATCAGATAAAAAGCTGGTTGTAGTAAAGACGCCGGAAGGAAATATCGAGACAGGAATGAAAAAATTCGGCGCTATGCTGGGCGACGAAGTAGAGGTTGGATGTGGTACAGTATTGAATCCGGGAAGTGTTGTGGGAGGACATACAAATATTTATCCGTTATCCTCCGTACGAGGATATGTTCCGGCCGGAAGTATATATAAAAGGCAGGGAGAGGTTGTAGAGAAGGCTTGGGATTAGACTGGACAGAAAATGATAAAAATTATATAGGATATAGTTTTTAAAGGCAGGATGCAAAAACAGTCAGGAAAATAACAGGAGGGAAAAGAATGAGTGATAACTATGTAACATTTGAGATAGAAAAGGCAAAGCATATTGCGCTGGTGGCTCATGACGGAAAGAAAAAAGAGCTGGTAGAGTGGTGCGACAGAAATAAGGATATTTTAAAGGGACATTTTCTGTGCGGTACTGGTACGACAGCCAGGCTTATCGCAGAAAAGACCGGACTTCCGGTAAAGGGCTATAACAGCGGTCCGCTTGGCGGCGACCAGCAGATCGGCGCCAAGATTGTGGAGGGGCAGATTGATTTTATGATTTTCCTTTGGGACCCTTTGGAGGCCCAGCCCCATGATCCGGATGTGAAAGCGCTTCTTCGGATTGCGGTAGTATATGATATTCCGATTGCGAATAACCTTGCAACGGCGGATTTTATGCTGCATTCGGAATATATGGATACTACCTACAACCGCAGGGTTGAGAACTTCAATAAAACAATTCAGGAAAGAGTCGAGAGGATGAAATCCTGAAAAAGTTCATAAAAGAATCAGGCTGTAAAAGGAATCGAGACACGAAAAGTCAGGTCATGAAAGGAAATCAGGCCGTAAGCAAAAACATCTGTCATTGGCGGAAAAAACGCCAGGGCAGATGTTTTTATATGCATTATTTTCTATGTGTGTCATTTTTAGGCGGCGTGGAACGATGGATGCGCGCCCAGACATTTGCATCTGTAATCTGCAGGACCCCCAGTATTTGAAAAGAAATATATAACTGTGCAATTAAAGTAATATTGTCAAGATCCAGTTTAAAATCATTCCGGATTTTTGCGATGCGGTTATACATGGTGTTGGCGTGGATGTACAGTACCTGAGATGCAAGCTTTATGGAGTTGTTGGACAGAATGTAGGCGGAAAGAGTGTTGAGGTAATCCGTATGATTTTTCCTGTCGTATTCCATGATATATAAAAGAGTCGGGTGGCAGAAATCTATAATCCGGATATTGCTGCTCTGGGAAACGATTTTAAGAAGATGTGTGATAGAAAAGTCACTGTACTTTACTACCCGGTAATTCAAGGTATAATTATAAAAATCGTTTATTTCTATGGCTGTGACACTCTGGTTGAAAAAGATACTCAGCATGGTTATGTCAGAGAAGCCGTTGCTGATTCCAGCGGACATATGGTAAAGCTTCAGGAAATCAGACAGGGCATTCAGACATGACTCATCAGGCTGCTCGAAGTAATGACAGCCCAGGACAGCTACAATATAATTTTTATATTCGCAGACAATAGAAGCATTCAGAATCACCCTGATTTTTTCATAATCAGGGGCAAGATGATTCTTGTGCTGTTTGTCTATCGCAAAGACAAAATATTGTTCCTGCTCTTCCCAGCCGGCTTCCGCAAGCTTTATCTTGAAGGAGGAAGGAGAGGCCGGAGGAGCAGGCAGCAGACTCAGGATAAGTTTATTCAAATCTCCGGAAGGAGCGACGGACTTGATGGCAATAAATCCGCTGTGATTGGCAAGTGCATTACAGAGTGTACATATATAATGGAGGCTGTCCGGCTCATAGAGAAAGGGATTCTGCTCTATCACACATAAATATTCCGTTTTTCGCGGATTGTCCCGTTCTATTTTCCCGATAAATATATCCGCCGGGAAATTCTTTGACGCAGCTATATGTACCAAATCCTCCGTCTGGTTAGTGAGGAGTGCGTGTTTCACATTTTCTAGAAAAGAATCATTGACAACAATATTAAAAGAGTCCGAATGCATGCGTAAAACCAGCTGCTCATTTAAAAGCAGTACCGGATTGGAATCCAGAATGGAGCAGCATATTTGAATCAGTCTGGTGTAGCTGGGTACACTGGTCAGCTCTTCATAAAACTGAAGGAGAAGAGATTCTTTTTGCTGATACCAGATGAGATAATCACTACACATCTGGAAAACCTGATGCATCATATCCGGGGCCGTAAAAAGCACACAGTCATTTTTCTCTTTCAGAAGAGAGGACAGTGACGTATCGGAAGAAATATAGAAGATTCCGTTTTGTGAGCGGAAGGTATAGTCATCTGGCAAAGTCCGGATGGCATAGATGTTTTCAAATTCTGAACCGTAGTACTGAAAGGTGATATTTTCAGTATGAAGATAAGATAATATTTTCTTTACTGATAATGGCATAATAAACTCCTCATTGCTCATTAGATTTATCGATATAAGTATAGTATATATCAATGTATAGTACAAGCTGTTTTAGCCTGTAAAATGTATGTCTGTAAGGCATATGATAAGAGTCACAACAGGAAGGGAGAATATAGAATTTGTGCACATTGAATAAAAACTCCAAAAGAATAAAATAGAATATATCAATAATTATATAGAGGATTCGAATGAAAGGAGAAAAGAGTATGCACATATTGGGAATGCCTATATCAGTTGCAAGTTTGTTTTTGATAACAGTCATTGTAATTCCGGTAATTTCAGAGACTGTCCTGCACTCCAAATGGTGGAAGGATAAATCGGAATATTATTTCGCATTTAACAATGCGGACGAAAATGAGAAAAAAGAATAGGGAACAAGTTGGAAGATATTTTGTGAAGAGGGAATGAAAAAATGAAATTAGGTATTGTACAAATTGCAATGGCGGTAGTCTATCTGCTGGTTATCGTCGGGGTAGGGCTTGTGATGAGCCGTAAGGTAAAGTCGTCGGATGATTTTTGGGTTGGAGGAAGGAGTGTGGGACCGATTGCGACAGCAGTGTCCTATTGTGCGGCGTATGTAAGCACATCTGCCATTATCGGAAGTACCTCCATGTATTATCTGTACGGGTTAGGGTATGCAGGACTTGAGGCGATGCTGAGCGTGCTGTTATGCTGCTTTGCTATCTTTGTTATACTGGGGCCTAAAGTAAGAGCGCTTTCGGAAAGGCTTAATGTAGTGTCTATGTCAGGTTTTCTTGCCATCCGCTACAGCTCGAATAAGCTTCGCCTGCTCTGCGGAGTTCTGGTTGCGGTTATGATGATTCCTTATGCGGTGGCAGCGACAAAGGGGATTGGAGATACGATAAATGCAGTAGTTGGTATTCCCTATGTTACGGCGATTATTATTCTGTGTGTCGTGGCATGTCTTTATCTGATAACCTCCGGGTACTGGGGAGTAGCGACAACAGATTTGATTCAGGGGATTACGATTGCCATATCCGTAGTTGCGGTAGCAGCTGCCGTACTTGCAGCGACAGGCGGGATTACACCGATTACGGAATATATGGCGGCGGAGCATCCGCTGCAGCTTACACTGTCGGGAGGGCTTCCATTTCTCACAATTGTCAGTTATGCAGGGGTATGGCCGTTTATCGCTTTCGGACAGCCGCAGCTTATGACCAAGTTCATGGGGCTTAAAGACTCACGTACGGTAAGTTCGGTAATTCGCGTGGGCGTGGCCTGGATGATTGTGTTTATGTTTGCGCTTACGATTATCGGAAGTGGTGCATTTTATCTGTTTCAGGGGAAAACCTTTGATAATATCGATATGATCGTGCCTCTGACGGTGGCAGATTACAGTGGAACCTTTGTATCAGGTCTGTTCCTGTGCGGAATTCTGGCGGCAGGTCTTTCTACGATTGTGGCGTTGGTTCTCACCTCATCTTCAGCGGTGGCAAAGGATATCTATGAGGATTTTGGAGGCAGGGTAAGCGGAAAGAAAATTGAAGCGGGTAAATCCGTCAATATTTCTCGTGTGATAACGGGAATCGTCCTTCTTATTGTGGCAGTTGTAAGCATCAATCCGCCGGATTTTGTGTGGTCTTTGTCAACAATGGCAGCCGGGACGATGGGAGCGGCCTTTACGGCGCCGGTAATTCTGGGCTTATACTGGAAGCGTGCGACAACGCAGGGGTGCTATGCTTCTGTTATAGGCGGAGCCGGAGCTGCGATTGTCTGGTATATGGCGGGACTGACAAACCTTATACATTCCTTCGTACCGGGCATCGTTGTGTCCTTTGTGCTGATGGTTGTCGTTTCACTGATGACAAAACCCATGCCTGAGGAGCATGTGGAGGTGTTCTTTGAGCCGGGATGCAAAAAGGAACTGATTCAGGCTGCGATTGAAAGTGCGGATAAATAAAACAGAGATAAATAAACCAGTGCGCTGGGATTGGAGGCAATTAAGAAGATATGAAAAAGTTGAAAATCGGCAATTTTCATGTAAAGGATATTGTTTTGGGAGAAAAAACATTTCTGAAAAATGGAATTCTGATTGTGAATGAGGCCGAAGCAATGGAAGTGATTAATCCGGATGGAAAGCTAAAGAATATAAAGCTTCATGTTGTGCATCCGGGAGAAAGTGTGAGAATTTGTCCGGTAAAGGCAGCCGTAGAGCCAAGATTCCGTCCGGATGGACGAGCTATATTTCCGGGCTATACGGGACCTGTCACCACATGCGGCGAGGGAACCGTATATGCTATGAAGGGAATCGCCGTGCTGGTCAGCGCGCATTACAGCAGCATGGACGACGGCATTTTGGATATGTCCGGGCCGGGTGTGCAGTACAGCTATCATTCCAACACAACAAACCTTGTGATATATGCGGAAAGAACGAATGAAAGAGATCTTGAGCTGACTTTAAGAGAAGAGAATGAGTTACGCATTGCTGCGCATTATATGGCGGAGTATTTGGGAAAAGTGCTGAAAGATATGGAACCGGAGGACTGGGAATGTTATGAATTGGAGTCCGGGGAAAGGGAGGCAGAGGAAAAGAAGCTTCCGAGAGTCGGTTATGTTATGACAGTTATCAGCCAGCTTTCAAAGGGGATTAACGAATTGTTTTACGGTCAGGACTGCCAGAATATGATGCCGCTTCTGGTTCATCCGAATGAGATACTGGACGGGTTTCTGCTTGGCGGGGAGGGGCTTGCCGGACAGGCGCTGACCACTTATGACAGCCAGAATCTGCCAATGATAAAAAGACTCTATAAGGAGCATGGAAAAACCATCAATTTTGCAGGAGTTATTTTAAGTCCGTCGGATGTCTCCGATGCCATGAAGCTTCGAAATGCCATAAGCACTGCAGAAATTGCTGAGAGATTGAAGCTTGACGGTGCATTTGTGCACGAGTGGGGCGGCGGAAGCAATGTAGATGTAGATACCTTCTACCTGCTGGGTTTTCTGGAACAGAAAGGAATCAAGACTGTCGGCATTATGACAGAGCATGTGGGAAAGATGTATACCGACGTGAGGGCAGACGCGGTTGTATCGCTGGGAGATACTTCAACCATCATTGAGCTTCCGGCAATGGATAAGGTAATCGGAGATGACAGGTCGATTGTCAGGGATTATTATTTTGGAGCCTGGTCGGAGCATGCGGAGCTGGGACCCAGCCTGAGAGAAGATCATTCGGTGATAGTGAATACGTTTGCCTTAGCATGCGGGGGGAACAGCACCGCATGGCTGAATCGGACCGTGAAGGAGTATTAGGAGAGGAGACTGTTATGAAAAAAATTGTCATGTATATTAATCAGTTTTTCGGCGGAGCCGGCGGTGAAGAACAGGCGGATTATGAACCCCGGATATTCGAGGGGCCGATGGGGCCAGGAATGGCAGTTCAGACGGAGCTTGCGGATGAGGCAGAGATTACCCGTACGATTGTGTGCGGGGATAACTTTATGACCAGTCACAGAGACGAGGCAATCGCAAGGATAGATAAATATCTGGAAGGGACAGAGTTTGAGCTTTTTCTGGCCGGCCCGGCGTTTCAGTCCGGGCGTTATGGCATGAGCTGCGGAGATATCTGCAAACATATGGCGGAAAAATATCATGTGACGGCAATTACCTGTATGCATGAGGAAAATCCGGGTGTTGCTTCTTTTGCAAAAACACCAGGCATATATGTCATGCGTGGGAATAAGAGTGCGGTAAAGATGCGAAAAGATACTGCGGCGATGGTGAGAATGGCTCTAAAGCTTTTGAGAGGGGAGGAGATCCTCTGGGCTTCGGAGGAAGGATATTTCCCACATGGAATCCGGGCAGACGTACCCTGTGATGAGGCACCGGCAGACCGTGCCGTAAATATGATGCTTGCCAAGCTTAAAGGAGCACCCTATGTGACGGAGTTTCCCATTGAGAGCTCGGATACGGTGACACCAGCTTCCGCTATAGATGTAAGTAGTTCCAGAATTGCGATTATAACTACCGGCGGTCTTGTGCCGGCCGGGAATCCGGACAGGATTCCGTCAGGTACGGCGTCTATCTGGAAGCGCTACGATATTACGAGGCTTGATGCATTTCGGAAAAATGAATTCTACAGCGTACATGGAGGGTTCAGTACCGATAAGGTAAACGAAGACCCGGAGGTACAGGTTCCTCTTTCCGAGATTAAAGAGGCTGAAAGAGAAGGATTAATCGGTACACTGGATGACTATTACTACGTAACCACAGGCAATCTTACCATTCTAAAGGAAGCCAAAAAGATGGGAAAGGAGATTGCGGCAAAGCTCAAAGAGGACAAGATGGACGGGGCAATCTTCGTCAGCACATGAGGAAGCTGTACACGTTGCGGTGCAACGATGGTAAAAGAACTTGAAAAGGAACATATACCTACCGCACATATTACCAATATGACGGCGGTAGCCAGAGGAATTGGGAGTCCGAGAATTATACCAGGTGTGGCAATCACAAACCCATGCAGCGACGTGGATCTTCCGATGCCGGAGCAGATTAAAATGCGTAAAAACTATGTAAGAAGAGCAATTACAGCACTTTCAACAGAAGTCGCGGAGCAGCAGTTTTTCTAGATCTGCGTAATTGGGGACGGGGTATTTCTAGAAATACCCCGTCCCCAATTAGTCAAAATGTGAAAATTTACACAATTTAATCCCCAAAAGTGTGATGCATTTACATTGTATAGAAAATTATGAGATTATATAATAATCTGCATAAATATTTACTATAAGCTTATAGGAAACCTGTATATATGCAGGAGAGATACTATTAACGAGTTATTTGTAATTTGCGGAAGGAGAGAATTATGTCAGCGGAACTGAAAGAATTGGTAAACAGCCCATTTTTATGGGTTATCACAATAGGGGGGTTATGTCTTGTCTTTGGATTAGCGCTGCTTTTTATCATTCGGAGTATTAAAGCGGCGCCGCATGTCGGTGTCACAAAGGAACAGGTAAATACAACGCTTAAGACTGCCTGCGTATCGGCAATTGGGCCGTCTGTTGTTATTGCAGTTGGTATGATTTCATTATTGGTAGTAGCCGGCGCTCCTACTGCACTGCTTCGTCTGTCGGTATGTGGGAATGTAGGTTATGAGGTACAGGCGGTAGGAGTTGCGGCCGGACAGTTCGGTGTAGACGGAACAGCAGCCTCTCTTACTGGAGAAATTTTCCAGACGGCAGTATTTATTGCGGCGCTTGGGTGTATTGGGTATCTGATTGTCCCGGTGCTTTTTGTGACAAAGTTTGATAAAGTGATTCAGAAGGTGGGCGGAAAGGATATGACCATGATGATGGTTATATGTAATGCAGCGATTCTCGGCTGCTACGCTTATGTAGATGCTCCATATATTTTGAGGATGGATAATTCTACGGTAGCGCTTATTGTAGGGTTTGTCGTAACGCTGGCTGTGCAGCAGTTTGTAAAGAGGACAGGAAAGAAGGCATTACTTCAGTGGAACCTTCTGCTATCTATGCTTTGTGGAATGCTGGCCGGAGCGCTTGTAGGATAAGGAAAGGAGTGAGGAAAATGAATAAAAATGCACAGGAAAAGGATTATTTTAATAGTAAATATATGCCGTCGCTGGTACTGATAGGACGAATTATATTGTCGCTGGCTATGTTTTATTTTTTCGTTCCATTTCTTTGGACCTGGTTTGGTAAGGGAATAGAACCTCAGTGGAAGGAGATAGCCGGAGCGTCTGCTGTCTGGTTGATGATACAGCTGCCCTGGTATATTTCGGAGCCGATTGCATATTTCCCAATACAGGGCGTTACGGGAATGCTGGTTTGTTCACTTGCGGGTAATTCTTCTAACATGAGAATTCCGTGCGCGTTGACTGCCCAGAAAGCTGCCGGAGTCAAGCCGGGAACTCAGCAAGGGACGCTGGTATCTACCATAGCAATATCAGCTACCTGTTTTGTGAGTATAGGAATATTAGCCATTTTTGTTATCGGTGGTCAGACGATTTTGAATATGCTGCCAGATTCTGTGACGAACAGCTTAAGTTTGATGCTGCCGGCGCTGTTTGGATGTATTTTTGCACAGTTCATGGGAGAGGACCTTCCAACGGCGGGATTTTGTATGGCAATCGGTATCGGAATTCTTCTTATCGGAAATACCGGCGTACTGAATTGGATTCCGTTTGACGGAGTTTATCTGATAGAGATGCTGCTGCCGATTTTCGGAGCTATCATTTTTGCTTATAATATGCAGAAGCGAAGGAAAGCAAAGGAAGCGGTAAGCGGAGGAACAGAGGAATAAAATGGTATGAAAAAGTCGGTGTTTTCAGGAAAGACGGCACGGAATCTGATTCTTCTGGGGCTTTCTATTATGGCCTATGATATTATATATCTGGCTACTGTACTGTATGTTCCGTTTCAGAAGGCTTTTGATTTGACAAATACCCAGATTGGAAGTCTTCTGGCCATTAATTCGGGCGCGAGCATAGCCTGCCATATCGTAAGCGGATGGCTTTGTGACAGATTTTCACCGAAGAAATGTCTGGTGATTTCGGTATTAGCAAGCAGCCTGACTGCATTTTGGATGGCGTCTATGCCGGACTACGGCGCACTGAAAATTATATTTGTACTGCTGATCAGCGTGAATTTTGTCTGGGCACCGTATATTAAATGTATGCGGATGCTGAGCGCAGAGATTGGCTCCGGCCGTACCTTTGGAACAGCGGCTATGATTGAAGCCGCCGTCTCAGGAGTTCTGTTTTTTGTACCGGTAGTATGGATGGGCGGCCGGATTGCCGTGAGGGAGAATTTCAGCCGCCTGATTCTGATATTCGCCTGTGTTGTGCTGGCGGAGGGAATCGCACTTGCGCTTTTTCTGGATTATGACGCGTTGGCGGAAAAAGGCGGAGGCTTGACATCGTCGGCAGCGTCAATCAAAAATATAACATTGGTAGCGAAGATGCCGGAGACCTGGATTCTTCTATTGATTAACACCTGCTATTACGGTGTGATGACAGAGATGACCTACATCAGCGCCTATATGAATCAGGTATACTTGTTCCCGTTGGCGTGGACGACCGTGTTGATTGTGGCGGACAGATTTTTTGTCAGGTCTGCGGCCGCCTATCTGGGCGGAAGCATCCGAGACCGGATAGGCAGCGTGGGAAAGAGCATGGGAATAGCCTGTGTATTTACACTCATCTGCTATATGATTCTTTTGCTGATGCCGGAAAAACCGAAATATCTGCCGGCAGTGGTTTTTGTAAGCGTTGTATTATTTTTCAGCTATTATCTGAATTCAAATGCTGCTAACGTGGCAGTAACTGAGCTGGCACCGCCGGGACATCTGACCGGAACCATGATTGGATTTTATTCGGTCTGTACATGTTTTGTGAATATGGGGCTTCAGACAGTATCCGGCCGGGTGCTGGATGCATATCCGGTCTGGGGGTTTCGAATTGTAACACTGATTTCCTGCAGCCTTTTGGTGCTCTGGATATTTGCGGGAAAGCTTTTGGTTAAGTTTCAGGATAAGGGCTTTAAGGGCAGAAGCTCTAAAAACAAGAGCGTCAGGAATTAGATTGAGAAAATATTTGGAAAAAGAAGAACAATTAAGACAGGAGGATTTTTCATGAAGAACAAATTTAAGTGGGAGGATTTATCAGCTCCCGAATTAAAAAAATTATCAGAGGAGCAGGCCATTGTGTTTATGCCGATAGGAGCTATTGAGCAGCATGGTTCGCACCTTCCGGTGGCTACGGATTTAATCAGCGCAAGCTGGGTAAGCCAGCTTGCGGCGGAGAAACTTGAAAAGAAAGGGATATCTGCTGTAATCGCACCGTCCTTTGTCATTGCAAATTCTATGCACCATATGAATTTTCCGGGAAGTCTTAGCATTGAGCCGCGTACCTTTATTCAGGTTCTTAAGGAGCAGTGTAAGGCGATTGCATCTCAGGGATTTAGAAAAATTGCACTGGTGAACGGACACGGCGGAAATATGGCGCCGATTGATGTGGCGTTGATCGAAATTAATAGAGAGCTTGGCTTTCCGGTTTATAATGTTCCCTGCACCGCGGGCATAGATGAGTCACAGTTCTTAGAGTCACAGAAATTTATGATACATTCCGGAGAGGTTGAGACCTCCATTGTCCTTGCTTATGACGAAAGTCTGGTAGATCCAAGCTATAAAGAGATGAGCGGTTATGAAGGCGGCTGCAGCAAATATGAAGATACGGGAGTAATAGGAACATTCCACTATATGGAATCTCATACGGAAAATGGTATTATGGGAAATGCAGCGACTGCTACGAAGGAAAAGGGTATTCAGCTTGTGGAAGCCTACAGTGACAATATAGTAGAAGCACTTTCCGACCCGGAATTCTGGAAGGTGCCGGTGTAGAATTACAATTGCGGCGCAGGCACTGGGCAATAAGGCACTTCCATTAATTAACGGTGCTTTGGATGTACTGTTCAGATTCTGCCAAAGGCCTCCTTAAGCCGTTCCAGAAATAAGGAGGCCGCTGGAGAAAATATCTGATACTTCTTCCACACAAGATTCAGTCCCGATTCCAGCTCAGGCTCCAGAGGCCGGAAGCAGAGACTGCTGAACTGTGACGTATTCACCAGCTTGTCGATGGTGACGGCACAGCCGATTCCGGCATCTACCATAATCGACGCATTGTAAACCAGATTGAAGGTCGATACAACGTCCGCCTTTTCCAGGCCCTCCCCGAACCATTTTGCAAATTCGCCCATCTGTCCGTGCTGTATGGCTTGCCGGGAGCAGATAAGCGGCAGATTCCACAGGTCCTCTTTACGGATAGAAGTTTTCCTGGCAAGAGGGCTGTCTTTTCGCATAATAACGCCCCATTTGTCTTTGGCCGGGATATCGATGAAATCATATTTAGACAAATCGGCGGGCTGAATCAGAATGCCAAAATCCAGAAGGCCTTTGTCTAGACGTTCCGTTACGTCTTCCGCATTTCCACTGTACAGATGGTAGTGGATATCCGGATAGCTGTGCTGGATATCCTTTATGACGTTTGCTATCAGCCGGATAGCATCTGTCTCGCCGCCGCCGATATAGATATCGCCGCTTACCGTATTCTCCATAGAGTTAAACTCTGCTTCCGTCTTGTCCACCATAGAGATGATTTCTTCCGCACGCCTGCGAAACAGCATCCCTTCCGGCGTTAATTTTACCCGGCGGCTTCCTCTTACAAGCAGCTTCTGTCCCAGCTCTTCTTCCAGATCCTTAATCTGCCTGGAGAGGGTCGGCTGGGTCATATGAAGATAATTGGCGGCTCCTGTGATGGTTTCCTCTCTTGCGACTGCTAAAAAATAACGAAGTACTCTGATTTCCATAAGAATCCCTCCTTTTAACATGCCTAAAAGGCATAAAGTGATATAAAAACTAAGTATTTGCTATTCTTAAATATATCGTGGTACACTGAGTCTGTCAAGAGGAGGTGGTCGGATAAGATGACAGAAAAAGAAAAGCTTCTCCGCAATCTAAAGGATGCTGGCTGCAATTCGGATATCATTCAAAGATTTCTTCATCTGGAGAAAGAAGGAAAACGAAAGGAACAGTTCCGGCTTCTTGCTCTGCACAGGAAGGAGCTTCTGGAGAAGCTGCATGTCAGCCAGAACAGGATAGAGTGCCTGGACTATCTGGTCTATACAATGAAAAAAGAACAATGAAAAATGAAGGATAATGGAGGTATCTGTGATGAACATGAATTTTAACTTTAATAATCCCACAAACTTAATTTTCGGAAGCGGGAAACTGAGCGAGCTTGGAAAGCAGAAAATGCCGGGGAAAAAGGCGCTTTTGTTAATTTCAAGGGGAGCTTCCGTAAAGAAATACGGAACTCTGGAGCGTGTAGAAAACCAGCTTAAGGAAGCAGGGACGGAGTATGTGATTTGCGCTAATATCCATGAAAATCCATCAAAGGAAGTTGTGATGGAGGCAGCCGCGTTTGCAAAGGAAAACCAGTGTGATTTTATCGTGGCACTAGGCGGCGGAGCAGTCCTGGATTCTTCTGTTGCAGTTGCGGCTATGGCGACAAATCCGGGGGATTTGTGGGACTATGTAAATGGGGGGACCGGCAAGGCGCAGCCGCTTGTGAATCCGGCGCTGCCTATTGTAACGATTGCCACAAGCTCGGGAACCGGCTCAGAGATTAACTGCTGGGGCGTAATTTCCAACCACCAGACAAATGAAAAGATTGGTTTCGGTGACCCGTCCATCGTGCCGGTGCTCGCAGTTGTGGACCCGGAGCTGATGAAAACCGTACCTGCAAAGTATACGGCTTATCAGGGCTTTGACGCGTTATTCCATAATACGGAGGTTATGATGTCAGCCGGCGTCAATATTCTCAGCGAAGCCATTGCGCTTTCCGCGATTGAGAGTATCGTAAAATATCTGCCCCGTGCGGTAAAGGACGGAAACGATTTGGAGGCGCGTGAGCATGTGGCTTACGGAAGCACGATTGCCGGGATTACGATGCAGCTTACCAGCACAACGGCGCAGCATTCAATGGAGCATGCCATGAGCGCTTATCATCACGATCTGCCCCACGGCGCAGGATTGA
Source organism: uncultured Lachnospiraceae bacterium (assembly GCA_946558465.1). Taxonomy (GTDB): domain Bacteria; phylum Bacillota; class Clostridia; order Lachnospirales; family Lachnospiraceae; genus CAPEBR01. Next base: position 92,790 of record CAMNTM010000004.1, on the reverse strand, counting down.
TTATGATATCTAAAGCCTTTGCTGAATTTTTCATTGAGAAGCATGCCTGCGATGAGCAGTTTATCAAGATGGCAAAAGTAATGGGAATTCCGAAGTCTGATAAGCCGGAGGATTTCATCACCGCCCTTGTGAATTTGCAGAAGGAATGCGGCGTAGATGATTTGAGAATGAGTGATTATGGTTTTAAGCCGGAAGAATCCATGACGCTGGCAGTGAATGCCAGAGAAACGATGGGCGGGCTGTTCCTTGCAAATCCATGCGAGATGTCCGATGAGGAGTGTGCAGGCATTTTTGATAAGTCATACAGGTAGCCGGAATATGAAAAAAGTAGTGTGTATTCTAACAGGTATTATTTTCATAAGTTTACTGGCCGCATGCGGAAAAGAAAAGGAAATTTTCAAGACAGAGGAAGAGTCTGTATCTGCGCCTGAGTCTGTAACTAAGTCTGAATATAAGTCTCAGTATCCATATGATTCTGTTTTTCCGCAGCATGAGCCTTATGGAAAGGGAGTCGGAGCCTTGCCGGGCCGTGTGGTATGGGTATACGATACGGATTCAGTGAGGTGGACTGGCGAGGATTTCTGGTGGCGGCCGGAGAATTTTGATGAATCGGCTGTTCAGGATATGGTAGATGACAGTATCGTCGCTCTTGGAGGAAAAGAGACCGCCCGGGAGAGCTGGGAAGAGTTATTCCAGGCGCATAATAAAGACAGAGGGAAAGACAATACAGAATACAAGGCCGGAGAGAAGATTGCCATTAAGGCGAACATCAACGGTTCAGGCGTATTTGACGACGATACCTCCGGAGAAACACAGCTAAGCTATACCAATTCTGTCCTTTTGAAGGCGTTGTTATTATCCCTGGTGGAAGAAGCCGGCGCAGTGCCGTCGGATATCACCGTATATGATGTATCCCGGCTGTTCCCGGATTATATGGTCCGCATGTGTACAGAAGGAAGCCTGGAGGGGATTCATTTTGTAGACAGAAGGAACGGTGTGGCGGATGAAGCCGCGCCAATCGACTGGTCTTATGAGTTTAGCGGGGCAGTCAACTATCTTCCGACTTGTGTGACGGAAGCAGAATATCTGATTAACCTGGCGAATCTGAAAGGACACAGCTATGGCATCACGCTTTGCGGAAAGAATCATTTTGGCTCCTTTATCAACGGAAATGTTATGCGGCCTCCGGAAGGGGCGAATCTGCATCAGTTTTTGACAAAGAATGAGAGGAATACCTATAGCCCGCTTACAGATTTGACTGCAAATGAGATGCTTGGAGGAAAGACCGTTCTGTATCTGCTGGATGCGTTGATCTGCGCTCCGTCGGAGGGCGCTTCTATTACGGAGGAGACAGCCAGATGGCGGCAGATGCCTTTTGACGGAAATTATACTTCCAGTATATTTGTTTCTCAGGACCCAGTGGCGATTGATTCCGTTGGAGCAGATTTTCTAATCAATGAACCTGCGGTTACGGAAAATAACGGAGTATTAAAAGGGAACCCGAATGTAGAGAATTATCTGCACGAGGACGCTCTGGCAGGCCAGGCGCCTTCCGGGACGGTATATTATAACGGAAACGGCGAAAAAGTGGAAAATCTTGGCGTCCATGAGCACTGGAATAATTCCGTGGAAAAGATGTACAGCCGTAACCTGGGAAAGACGGAAGGAATCGAGCTTGTCAGGATTATGAAGAAGAGATAGGGGAACCGGACAAACGTATTTTACTGGATTTTGATAGAAAGAGAACTCAAAAAGAGAAGTGACAGCACAATTTAGTCTGCGCTGTCACTTCTCTTTTTGAGAGCAAAAATCTTCTGTTATTTGGTTGATTAAGAATATAGCAACATTGACAGTATTACATACAGAGACTGTGTAGTCAATGTGGACAGAGCAATAGGTCATTGTGAAATCTGTCAAGGATGAGAAGTGTAGAAATGTGGAATCCATACATGGTACAGTCGTCAGTGGAACGATATAATAAACATAGATAAAAACTATATAATTATTGAAAAATTAAGAAAAATCAGTCAAGTAGCGAAGGGAGAGGTATCTGGCATGAAAAAACTGGAAATTGGGAATTTTTATGTGAAGGATATTCGATTTGGCAGTAAAACTTCATTTCATGAAGGAGTACTTACTGTCAATGAGGAAGAAGCCATCGCCTGTCTGAACGCAGATGGGAAGCTTACGAATATCAAGCTGTATATAGTGAGGCCGGGGGACAGCACGCGTCTGGTTCCGGCAAAGGCGGCGGTGGAGCCGCGCTTCCGTCCGGATGGCCGGGCGGTATTTCCAGGGTATACAGGACCGGTGAAGACAGCCGGTGAGGGGATTGTGTATGCACTGAAAAATATGAGCGTTATCTGCTGCGGAAAATATGGAAATATGGTGGATGGGATGGTTGATATGTCCGGTCCGGCGGCGAAGCACAGCATTTATTCACAGTTGATTAATCTGGTAGTCTATGCAGAGCGGGCAGTAGAAAAGGATCTGGATCTGTCTATCCGTGTGGAGGACGAGCAGAGGAAAGCAGCGCATCTCCTGGCTGAATATGTGGCAAAATCCGTTGCAGAGCAGGAGCCGGAGGAGTGGGAGCAGTACGAGCTGGAAACAGGGGCCGCGGAGGCTGAAAGGAAGGGCTTGCCGAGAGTGGCATACTACATGACGATTATCAGCCAGCTGGCAAATGGCTGTAATGAGATGGTCTACGGCGCAGACTGCCACAATATGCTTTCCATGTATATGCACCCAAATGAGATATTAGATGGCGCACTGGCTTCTCAGTTTGGCCTTATGGGGCAGACGACGACAGCTTACGGATTCCAGAATAATCCGGTTATCAAAAGGCTGTATAAGGAGCACGGAAAGACAATTAATTTCGTGGGTGTGGTGCTGTTTCCGGGAGATGTGACCAATGATATGAAGCTCCGGGTGCGGAGCATAAGCGGAGAATTGGCTTCTGCGCTTATGCTTGACGCTGCCATTGTGGCCGAGTGGGGCGGAGGAAGCAATGTGGATGTGGATTTATTTTACCAGCTGGCGGAGCTTGAAGACCGGGGAATTAAAACCGTAGGAATTATGTCTGAGCATGGCGGCAAGATGATGCAGGACCCGAAGGGGGATGCTATTGTCTCAGGTGGAGATACCAATGAGGTGTATGAGCTTCCACCGATGGATTTGGTGATCGGGGATTTGGAATCTACCGTGAGAGATTATTTTTACGGCTCCTGGCCGGTGCACGATACCTATGGGCCAAGCCTGCGCCCGGATGGTTCTCTTGTTGTCAATATGTATATGATGGCAGACGGAGGCAACAGTACAGGGTTTCTTGCAAAAACGGTGAAGGAATATTAAAGACAGGAGGCATAGAAAAAAATGAAACGTGTGATTTTATATATCAATCAGTTTTTTGCCGGAGTCGGGGGTGAGGATCAGGCTGATTATGAGCCGGCAGTCCATGAAGGCCCGGTGGGTCCCGGACTGGCGCTGCAGCAGGCGTTAAAGGGTGCTGAGATTACCCATACGGTTGTGTGCGGAGATAATTATATGAATACCAATCAGGAGAAGGCGGTTGAGGCGATTCGGGGTTTTTTGGAGAATATAGAGTTTGATCTGTTTCTGGCAGGTCCGGCATTTCAGTCCGGCCGCTACGGCATGAGCTGCGGGGCTATGTGCAAATACATAAATGAATTTTATCATGTTCCAGCGGTTACCTGTATGCATGAGGAAAATCCGGGGCTTGACGCATACAGAGGAAATTCAGGAATCTATATCATGAAGGGTAATAAAAGTTCTGTAAAAATGCGTAAAGATGCCGGACAGATAGCCCGCCTTGCAAATAAAATCATTGCCGGAGAGGAAATCCTCTGGGCAGACGCCGAGGGCTATTTTGGACACGGGATAAGGAAAGAGGTTTTTGTAGAAAAAACGGCGGCTGACCGCGCCGTTGATATGCTGCTTACGAAGATTGCCGGAGAAGATTATGAGACGGAATATGTGATTGAGACGCACGACGCAGTGGCTCCGGCAAGGGCGGTAGAAAACATCAGACACAGCAAGGTTGCAGTCGTCACAACCGGCGGACTGGTCCCGGTTGGTAATCCGGACCACATGCCGTCAGGAACGGCATCTATCTGGAAAACTTATCCGGTGGGAGAGCTGGATGCACTTAGGCCGGGCGAGTTCTTCAGTGTCCACGGAGGCTACAGTACCAATGATGTCAATGCAGACCCGGAGGTTTTAGTACCCTTATCTACCATTAAGGAGCTGGAAAGAGAAGGGGCATTCGGAAGTCTCTATCCCTATCTTTTTACAACAACAGGAAATCTTACTGCCCTTAAAGAAGCGCACCGTATGGGAGAGGAGATTGCGCAGGAGGTAAGGGCAAGAGATGTAGATGCGGTTATTTTTGTATCCACATGAGGAAGCTGTACGCGTTGCGGTGCAACGATGGTAAAAGAACTGGAAAAGGCCGGGATTCCGACCGCACATATTACGAATATGACGCCGGTTGCCAAAGTGACCGGAAGCAATCGTATTATACCGGGGACTGCGATTAAGCACCCCTGCAGTGATGTGGAGCTTACCCTTGACGAGCAGAAGAAGATGAGGCGAGATTTCATGGAGCGCGCGCTTAAGGCGGTGTCCACGGATATTACTGAGCCGGAGTTTTTCTAAACAACATGAAAAACTTAACTTGCTTGGCGATGTAAAATAAATTTGGGACAGGGCTATCCCTCGTTGGGGACGGGGTATTTCTAGAAATACCCCGTCCCCATGTAACACAGGACAAAGGGCAATTACAAGGAGGACGAAGATGAAACAGTTAGGTTACGGAATGTTAAGGCTTCCGCTTACAAATCCGAAAGATGACGCGTCTATTGATATGGAGAAGACGAAAAAGCTTATAGACCTTTATATCTCAAAGGGCGGAAACTACTTTGATACCGCTTACACCTATCATGGACAGAAGAGTGAGGAAGTGTTGAAAAAAGCAGTGATGGAACGGTATCCGAGAGAGGAGATTATCGTCACAGATAAGCTTCCTACATGGCAGGTCCCGTCAAGGGAAGCGTGTGAAGAGTATTTTCAGGTGCAGCTTGAGCGGTGCGGGGCAGAGTATTTTGATTATTTTTTCCTGCACTGGCTGAACCGTTCCCATTATCAGCATGCGAAGGATCGGGATTTCTTTGGATTCTTAGAGGAAAAAAAGCGGGAAGGGAAAATCCGGCATATCGGTTTTTCCTATCACGATGACGCAGCAGTGCTGGAAGAGATTCTAAGGGAAAATCCAAGTGTGGAGGTTGTACAGCTGCAGCTTAATTATCTGGACTGGGAGAGCCCGGAGATACAGGCTAAGGCCTGCTATGATACGGCTGTAAAATATGGGAAAAAAGTGTATGTAATGGAGCCGGTAAAAGGCGGAACCCTGGCAAATGTTCCTGAGGAGGTGGAAGCTCTGATGCGTAAGCGGCATCCGGATTGGTCTCCGGCGGCATGGGCTGTTCGCTTTGCACTTTCTCAGCCGGAGGTAGAGGTGGTTTTAAGCGGTATGAACGAGGAGGAACAGATTCTGGACAATATGAAAACAGCAGAGAATTATCAGCTGGGAACAGAAGAACTTGAACTTTTGAAGATGGCCGCCGACATGATTACAAAAAACACTACAGTACCATGTACCGCCTGCCGGTATTGTGTAAAGTCCTGTCCGAAAAATATCTGTATTCCGGATTATTTTGCCCTTTACAACAGCGCAAAAAGGTTCCCTGAAGACGGCTGGAAATTGGAACCCTTATATCACGGTCTGGGGGATACATACGGAAAAGCCTCTGACTGCATCACCTGCCGGCAGTGTGAGAAGCATTGTCCTCAGAAAATCAAGATTACAGAGCATCTGATGAAAATTGCGGATATGTGGGGATAGACGGGTGCGTTTTTGGAGATATTTCCGCCAGTCTTAGTAATTCTGTTAAAGAAAGCCCTCCAGGCTTCAAAAGGCGGAGAAGGAGGGCTGGTTTATATTGAAAACATTTCCTTCATTTTTTTCTTTTATTGTGTGCCAGATAAAGGCTGAGAAAAAGTACACCTATCAGCATTTCTGAAATAGATATTCCCAGCATAAAGCCTGAAAGAAAATCTTGAATATCTGTTCCCCCGAACATTTGTGAAAGTGCCAGCATAATGCCGCCCATAATCAATAAAATAAATCCGATAAACAATATTTTGGTGTTTTTTAAGCTTTGAATTTCCTTAATCATTTCCACAATCTGCTTATTGTCATATGCAGGTATGTTTTTTTCATTTTCTTTGCCGTTTATCAGTTCGGGAAGTGTCGTATTTAATTCTTTACATAGCAATTCAATTATGGAATAGTCGGGCATACATTTTCCCGTTTCCCATTTTGAAATTGTTTTATTTGAAACGCCTAACCGTCCGGCAAGCTGTTCTTGTGTCAAATTTTGTTTTTTTCGCTTTTGGGTGATAAATTTTCCTGTTGCAATTTGATCCATGAATAAGTACCTCCATTTGTTTTTCGGGATAAGTATATCAGTTTAGCTTGTAAAATGTCACCCCTTATTAGACGAATATAGGTGGAATTGCTGTTTTTTATAAAATATAGACCTGATGATTTCCTTTTTGTGGATGGCCGGGCAGGCTGCAGAATGTATTTTTAAACATTTTATTGCTTTAAGAAAGCATTTCACTTCAAAAGAATTGAAATTCTGCGGAAGAATATTAAACTAAGGCCATGACAGAGTTGTTATTTTCACATAAAACTGGAGGGAAGACCATGAAAATGATTACGGGTGTAGATTTTAGTGCATCGCATCAAGCCGGAACAATTTTTGATGTGAAGGAGTCTGGAAAGCTGGGAGCAGAGGACTGTGGTGATAAGCCAGAGAATGGTCCGTTAAAACCTGTGATGGATGAATATGTACCTGAAGAGAAGCAGGAGAAGTCCGGGCGTTACTGGCTGGGAAAGGATGAGGAGGGAGCTCCTAAAATTTATCAGGATGCTTTGGATGAGAATGTTTCAAAGGAGAATTCTGCTAAGCGGGCTGAGAAGACCCCGGAGAAGAAAACCTCCGGAGGTAAAGAAGAGAAATGTACCGCCAGCACAGATAAAGTTGACCGTGAGATTGAAAAGCTGAAAAGAAAAAAGGAGGAATTGGAGCAGAAGATAAGTTCTGAGACAGATGAAACAAAGATAAAAGAGCTTGAAAAAAAGCTGATGCAGGTTGAAAATGAGCTGAAGCAAAAGGATAACGATACTTATAGACGCCAGCATACAGTATTTTCATAATAATTGAGGAGTATTAAGACAGCCGTGCAGCGAAAAAATTAGGAAAAAACGCTGCATGGCCATTTTATTTGCATTTCCGATAAAGATAATGTAAAATGAAAGAAATTTGACAGCAATATAACAAGGAGATGATAAAATATGAGAAATCCGTGGCCGCTTTTTACGGTTCTTGCCATAACAGCGGCGGTGCTTGTTCTTTTTGACACCTATTTAACATATGGGCTGTTTTGGATTATAGGGATTGGAGTTATCGTACTTTTTTTTCTGTTTCTGGTTTTTTATGTGAAGTATAATGCCTGGCTTGCCAGTAAGATTAATCCCTATATTCGGGCATATGAAGAGGACCATGATATTGAAAAATTAAAAAAGGGATTTGAGAAGTGGAGGCGATGGACTGTTACCAGCTATTCGAAAGATTCGATGACGGTAAACCTGCTCAGCGCGCTCCTTGAGCAGCTAAAATACGGTGAGTTTGAAAAGGAAGCGCGAAAGCTGAAAGAACGGGCAGTTACAACACAGGAATGGCAGATATATCATTTTTTTATGGCTGAATATGCAAATCGTATAGGAGATTATGCGGCAGAAGAGTCAGAACGAAGGATAAGTCAGGAGCTGAAGGAAAAAACAGAGAGGGTAAAAGGGGCGGTAAAAGAGCCGGCAACTGCCTCTCAGAGCAGACGTGCTTTCTGGCTCTGGTTTTCCTTTGATATATTTTTATTTATGTGCGGACTTTTTAGCCTTGCAGGTGGAGTTTTCCGTGCTGCCGCACTTCAGAATACCGCTTTGTTTTCAATAGCGGCGGCAGCATTTTTTCTCTCGTTTTTGGCGTTTCCTGTAGTGATTATGTGGCTGGTTATATGGCTTAAGCGGCGCAGAATGGAGTGTCAGGAAGGGTAGACATGTAAAAGCAGCCGGAAAATAAAAAAGCGGGAGCCGGGTATTACATCCGGCTCCCATATTGTGTCACGATAAAGTAAGGGAAATCGGTTATTACCATAGCTGCAAGAGCAGCTCAGGCTGTATATGTAGATTAATCGAATACTACGACACCCTTCAGATAGCTTGTATCCCCATCTTCCATCATTTCGTATGCCTTATGCATTTCCTCCGGCTTGAAGCGGTGGGTAATGAATCCATCCTTTGGAATATATCCCTTTTCATATGCTTCTACAGCTTCTTTCATAAGCCCCTCTGTATCGGGAATAAAGTCTGGATGTACAAAATGCAGTTCGGGACAGCGGCACATAAGCTCGAAGCCAAGTGCAGTCGGCCACATCTCATGCTTGTCATAGACGGATGAAGCCGCGATAATACCCCGGTCTTCCGCCTCCGGCATCTTCATAAGAGATACAGCCAGCTGGAGTCCGTCAAGTCCTTTAGAAAGCTCAATCGCCCTGTCGAATCCAACGCCTCCTGTCAGCTTTAATGCCTCCGGGACCGCGTTTGGGTCACTGGGATCAAAGACGTAATCTGCACCCAGCTCAAGGGCACGCTGGCGGCGTTCTGGAAGTGGATCAAAAGCGGCTATGTTTTTTACATGGTGTGCTTTCAGAAGACTTAAGCAGACCTGTCCCATATAGCCGCAGCCGACAATTGCGATGTAGCCTCCCTCAGGCGGCGTGACTGCGCGGACGATATTGCAGCAGCACATGACAGGCTCAGCTAAGCAGTCATATTCGGAGACACTGTCAGGCAGTTTAATCAAAGGTGCGAATTCACTGGAAATAATGTGAGAGGCAAAAGCACCGCCTCCTGCACCGGACACTCTGTCGCCGGGTTTAAAACGGGTAACCTCGCTGCCTATCCTTTCTACAATTCCGGTAGGTTCATGACCGAAGGAAGCAGGGTAAGGGACGGAGTCGATAATGCAGGAGAATCCGAGCGGACCTTTCTTAACCATAGAACCCTCGCCTTCATAGGTCGGCATCTCACTGCGGCAGATGCCCGCAATTGTGATGCGCAGTACAATTTCATGAGGGCCCGGCTCTGGCAGGGGCTCTGTAAAGACCTCAAGCTTTTTTGCAGCAGTCATGCGCACAACACGTCTTTGTGCAGTGTTCGTAGAATTCATAAGTTTCACACTCCTTTTCATAAGTTTTTACAATACGACAATTGTAATGAATATATTACAAATATCATATATTTATTTGCGGAAAAAGTCAATCATATCAGTAAAAATCCTGTTATTATGAAGAATAAATACTTGACACTTTATCTTTTAGATGGTATTCTATTCAAAGGTTACTTCAACACTTTAAAGCGCAACGGTTTAAAGTAAAAGTGTATTCACCTGAATGGAAAAACTAGAGGAAAGATGAGGGAATATTTATGGCAGTTAAGTTAGTCTTGCTGATTGTGTTTTTTGCAGTGATGGTGGCTGTGGGGCTTTACGCCAGAAAACATGCAACAAGCGTAGACGGATATGTATTGGGAGGACGTTCCGTAGGTCCGTGGCTTACGGCCTTTGCGTATGGTACATCGTATTTTTCAGCGGTTGTGTTTGTGGGCTATGCAGGACAGTTTGGCTGGAAATACGGGCTTTCCAGCACCTGGATTGGTATTGGAAATGCGGTTATCGGAAGCCTGATGGCATGGGTAGTTCTTGGAAGACGCACAAAGGTTATGACGCAGCATCTGAATTCTAAGACAATGCCGGATTTCTTTGGAGCCAGGTACGAAAGTAAAGCACTTAAGATTGCGGCTTCCGCAGTTGTGTTTGTATTTTTAGTGCCTTACACGGCCTCGGTTTATAATGGATTATCCAGGCTTTTTGGGATGGCGTTCAACATTCCGTATACATACTGTGTAATCGGGATGGCAGTATTTACAGCTGTATATGTTATCTTAGGCGGATATATGGCGACGGCGATTAATGATTTTATTCAGGGCATTATAATGCTGGGCGGTATTATTGCCGTTATCGGGGCAGTGCTTAGCGGACAGGGCGGATTTATCGCAGCTGTACGGAAGATGGCGGAGATTCCAAGTGATATTCCGGTTACGATGGGACAGCCGGGAGCATTTACCTCCTTTTTCGGACCGGATCCTCTGAATCTTCTTGGTGTAGTTATTCTCACATCGCTGGGAACCTGGGGACTTCCGCAGATGGTTGGAAAGTTTTATGCGATTAAGGATGAAAAGTCTATTAATACAGGAACTGTTATTTCGACTTTGTTTGCGGTTGTGATATCCGGCGGCTGTTATTTCCTGGGCGGATTCGGACGTCTGTTTGACAATCCAGGACTTTATGATGATGCGGGAAATATGGCATTTGACGGAATTGTTCCTTACATGCTTTCAACACTTCCGGATATTTTGATCGGAATTGTAGTGGTGCTGGTGCTGTCAGCTTCTATGTCTACGCTGGCTTCTCTGGTGCTGACCTCAAGCTCGACGCTGACACTTGATTTTTTGAAGGATAATTTTATTAAGGATATGAGTGAGAAGAAGCAGGTGAAGGTTATGCAGGCGTTGGTTGTATTTTTTATCGTATTGTCTCTGGTGATTGCTCTTGATCCGCCCACTTTCATCGCACAGCTTATGGGAATTTCCTGGGGTGCCCTTGCGGGAGCCTTTCTGGCGCCGTTTATGTACGGTCTTTACTGGAAGGGTGTGACAAAATGCGCTGTCTGGGCAAGCTTTGCAGCGGGAATCGGCATTACCGTATCGAACATGTTTCTGCACTACATAGCTTCTCCTATTAACGCAGGCGCCATTGCCATGATTGCCGGACTCATTATTGTCCCTGTAGTAAGCTTTATTACGCCAAAGCAGAATAAAGAAAAGGTAGATGAAATCTTCAAATGCTATGAAGAAAAAGTAACCATCACCAAAAAACGCTCACTGGAAGCAAACTAATAAAAATATCAATGTATGCAGATTCGACGGCGGACAAACTCCGGCCAGACGTATATCAGACAATCAGACAGGGACCAGATGCAGAACCGGGCATCCTGTCATAAAAACCATAAAATACATCAAGGGAAGTGATTAAATTTAACACTTTCCTTTTTCATATATATATGTTAGTATGAAGAAGTGTTAAAATACGACAATAAAATTGATGAATATTAATTTAGGGAGGTTTGCAGCATGAAAAACTATCAGAAATATGAAAGGACTTATTTTATGCCTCCGGAGGTGACTTACGACTGGGCAAAAAGGGATTATATTGACAAGCCGCCGATCTGGTGCAGCGTAGATCTTCGTGACGGGAATCAGGCACTGATTGAGCCGATGAGTCTGGAAGAAAAGCTGGAGTTTTTCCAGATGCTGGTAGACATAGGTTTCAAGGAGATAGAGGTGGGATTTCCGGCCGCCTCTGAGACGGAGTATCAGTTTATGAGAACACTGATTGAGAAAAATATGATACCAGATGATGTCACGGTTCAGGTGCTGACGCAGGCAAGGGAGCATATTATTAAGAAAACCTTTGAGGCTGTAAAGGGTGCTCCGCACGCGGTCGTCCATCTGTATAATTCTACCTCTGTGGCACAGAGAGAGCAGGTATTTAAGAAAAGCAGGGAGGAGATTAAGAAGATTGCGGTTGACGGGGCGAAGCTTCTTTTAGAGCTTGCCTCTGAGACGGATGGAAACTTTACCTTCCAGTACAGTCCTGAGAGCTTTCCCGGGACGGAGGTGGACTATGCGGTAGAGGTGTGTAATGCAGTACTCGATGTGTGGAAGCCGGCGCCGGAGAGCAAGGCAATCATCAATATTCCTACCACCGTGGAAAATGCGATGCCACATGTATTTGCGAGTCAGTTAGAATATGTACATAAGCATTTGAGCTACAGGGAAAATGTGATTCTCTGTCTGCATCCGCACAATGACAGGGGATGTGGAGTCGCAACAGCAGAGCTTGGCATACTGGCCGGTGCAGACAGGATTGAGGGCACGCTGTTTGGAAATGGAGAACGTACCGGTAACGTGGATATCATCACGCTTGGCATGAACATGTATTCCCACGGAGTCGATCCGGGGCTGGATTTTTCTAATATGGCGCATATTCGAGAGACTTATGAAAGACTTACCAGGATGCATGTGTATGAGCGTCAGCCCTATGGCGGTGACTTGGTATTTACGGCATTTTCCGGATCGCATCAGGATGCGATTGCAAAGGGCATGAGCTGGAGAGAGGAGAAAAGCCGTGATAAATGGACAGTTCCGTATCTTCCGATTGACCCGCAGGATGTGGGGAGAAAATATGATTCGGATGTGATCCGGATCAACAGCCAGTCTGGAAAAGGCGGAGTAAATTATATTTTAAAGCAGAGCCACGGAATTAATCTTCCTCAGAAGATGCGTGAGGAAGTAGGTTATATGGTTAAGGATGTGTCCGATAAAGCCCACAAAGAGCTGACTCCGGATTGGGTATACCAGATTTTCTCCGATAATTATATTAATACAAAGCCGGTATTTCATATTGATGAATGTCATTTCAGACAGGTGGATGGAATTACGGCAGAGGCAACAATTAATCACGGCGGAGACAGCAGAGTAATTACCGCAATCGGAAACGGACGTCTGGATGCGGTAAGCAATGCGATTAAGCAGTATTTTAATATCAGCTATGAGCTGAGATATTATGAAGAGCACTCTTTAACAAGAGGTTCATCCTCTAAGGCGGTTTCCTATGTGGGGATTATCTGCAGCGGGAAAACCTTCTGGGGAGTGGGAATTGATGCAGATATTATTAAGTCCTCTATCGAGGCGCTGACCGTTGCTGTCAATAAGATTGATGAGATTGGAAGTGCGGGCGGCTGCAAAGATGCCAGGATGATTGAGATCATGAATTATGTGCAGGCAAATTATATCGACATTACCTTAGATGACCTGGCAGAGCACTTTTTCCTGTCAAAGCCGTACATTTCTAAATACATTAAGGAAAAGTCCGGAATGACTTTCGGAGATTTGGTGAAAAAAATCCGTATGAAAAAAGCAAGGGCGCTTCTAAAGAGCAGCAGTATGACAGTGGAAAATATTGCACTGACGGTGGGCTATCAGAATGTGGAGCATTTTAACAGGCTTTTTAAAAAGACTTATGATATGACTCCGATGCAGTTCCGCAATCAGAAATAATAAAGATACAGTAAAAAGGAGGCAGCGAAAAATGATTATCAGTGCAAAATATTTGATGACAGGAGACGGAAAAACCGTACTTAAGAATCAGGCAGTACTCATCGGTACGGATGGAAAGATTCAGAAGATTGCCGCGAAGGAGGAACTTAAAGGGGAGTATCAGGAGGAAGAGGTTAAAGAATACGGCGATGCCACAATTCTTCCGGGTTTGTGTGATATGCATGTCCATCTTGGCTACTGGTATTCTCAGCCGGACAGCTTCAACTATGGCCCGCAGCTGATTATGATGTATGCATTGCAGCACGCGCAGGCGGCATTCGAAAGAGGGATTACGTCCGTGCGGGATATGTCTTCGGCTCACGGCGTATGCAGGAACCTGAAGCTGGCGGCAGAAAAGGGTTTTGTAACCATTCCCAGAATTACGCACACAGATACAGGTATCTGTATGACCGGAGGGCATGCATGGGATGAGATTGAGCAGGTAGACGGTCCCTGGGAGGTAAGAAAGGAAATTCGCAGGCAGGTCAGAGACGGCGCAGAATGGGTAAAGGTTATGACTACCCATCGTTCTCATATACCGGAGCTTACCCAGGAGGAGCTTAACGCGGCAGTTGACGAGTGTCATAGGAGAGGAATCAAATGCGGAGTGCACGCAGGAACCAATCCGGGGATTCAGATGTGCATAGACGCGGGCTTTGATACGATTGAGCATGCAACCTTCATGAATATAGATCATGCGAGGCAGATGGCGGAAAAGGGGATTGCATGGACGCCGACGATTATGGCATATACGCTGCTTTATGAGATATGCAGGGACAATATGGAAAAGCATACAGGCGCACCGGTCAATGACCCGGTGATGCAAAAAGAAATGAAGGATTATCAGTATTTTGAGCCTGCCTATAAAGCTTATCGAGATCATTTCAAGGAATTTTATGATACAGGAGTGACGGTCATAGCAGGAACAGATATGGTTATGTACCAGTCGCCGCTTATGCCTCTTCCGAGAGAGCTTGAGTATATGGTAGAATACGGAATTACTCCCGCACAGGCAATCCAGACGGCAACCAGCAATCCGGCAATGGTACTGGGTGTAGAGGGAGAGCGTGGACTCGTGGAGGAAGGGCTTGATGCGGATCTTCTGGTAGTAGGCGGGGATTTGAGTAAAGATATTACCTGCCTGAATGATGTGAAGCTGGTAACACTCGGCGGAAGGCGGGTATTTGAAGACGGAATCCGGTACGTTGGGACCGGGAATATGTTCATGTGACTGAAATCGGGGACGGGGTATTTCCAGAAATACCCCGTCTCCGGCTGCGCAGCTTCCTTAAATCGCCCGCGTATATTCTTTAAGCCATTCTCTTTCCTCATCCGTCAGACGCGGACCGATCTTTTCATATACCTCCTTATGGTAATTGTTAAGCCATTCACGCTCATCCCGGCTCATTTCTTCCGGGTCAATACCATCTAAGTCAATCGGGGCAAAGGTAATTGTCTCAAAGTGCATGAACTGTCCGTATTTGTTTTTCGTCCCCTTCTTTACTACGAATTCATTTTCAATCCGGATACCGAACTTGCCGTCCTCATAGATACCTGGTTCATCGGTGATTACCATGCCTTCTTCCAGCTGATGGTGCTCATTTTTGCTTGGGACTACATACCAGCGGAATCCGGTCGGTGATTCGTGGACGTTGCCGAGATAGCCGACGCCGTGGCCGGTGCCGCATTGATAATCCAGATCCAGATCCCAGATAGGACCTCTTGCGAGTACGTCAAGATTATAGCCGTAGCATCCGTAAAGGAACCGTGCACGGGAGAGACGCATCATGGCACGGACAACAGCGGTAAAGTACTTTTTCATCTGGCTGTCTACAGAGCCAAGAACGAAGGTTCTTGTAATATCACTGGAGCCCTCATAGTAGCCGCCGCCTGTGTCGTTTAAGAAAAATGCGCCGGAGGTAAGCCTTACATCAGACTCCTCAGAAGGAGAGTAGTGCATCATGGCTGCATGGTCTGCAAATGCGCACAGAGGCTCAAAGCTGTCCTGTATGTAGCCTTCCTGTTCTTTTCTAAGGCTTGTAAGCTTGTCCGCCGAGCTGAGCTCTGTAATAGTCTCTTTGTCATAGCGTGTCTTTATCCAGTACATAAATTTTGTGATGGCAGTGCCGTCCTTAATATGTGCCTCCCTTATATTATCAAGCTCTACCGGGTTTTTCATAGCCTTCATAAGAATCGTCGGATTCGGTGCTTCTGTAATCCTGCACGGAATACTCTTATAGAGGGCGTAATTCATCATCATTGGGTCAATCAAGGTAGTACTGTCGGGATTTAATCCCTTGATATCTGTGTAAATGTCATTGTACGGGTGAAGCTTTACATTGTTCTTCTTGAATTCTTCAAGGATCTGCTCATTAAGCTTGGAATCATCCACATAAAGCTCTACTGTATCCATAGTAACAATGGCATAGGAGAGAAGAAGCGGGAAGAATTCGATGTCGTCGCCGCGGATATTCAAAAGCCAGCCGATATCATCTAAGGATGCAATAATATGAGTGTCTGCACCATGCTCCTTCATAGCCGTGCGTACGCGCGCAAGCTTGGAAGAGGTACTTTCGCCGCTGTACTTTTCCTCCAGGAAGAAGGCAGGTTTTTTAGACAGCAAAGGACGATCCTCCCACACAAGGTCAATTAAATCCTCTTCATAGTCAAGTGTAATATTTTTTCCGCACAGAGCTTCCTCGAATTCTTTTCCTTCATCAACGGAAAGCACACGTCCGTCGCAGGCAACTGTGCCGCCGGATGGGATATTTTCCTGCAGATATTCCGAGATAGAAGGAGTATCCCCGACAAAAAGCTTCATTAAGCGGATGCCGCTTCCTTTCAGTTCATTTTCTGCCTGAAAAAAATATCTTCCGTCTGTCCAAAGACCTCCGTCATCCTTTGTGATGACTGCCGTCCCGTAGGAGCCGGAAAAGCCGGTAATAAATTTCCGAGCCTTAAAGTGCTCCCCGACATATTCACTCTGGTGGAAATCCGCTGTCGGAACGACGTAGGCGTCAATTCCCCTTTCGCTCATGAGAGAGCGGAGCTTTGCAACTCTTTCTGCTACATTCATAATGAAAAACCTCCTTAAAATAGTATAGTACTATATCCATTCATATTGTAACACAAAATATAGATTTTTGAGGGAATAATTTACAAAATATAGAAAATAATTTACAAGAAAAAATAAATCAAAAAATGGACAAAGATGTCCGGTTTTGAAATGATTTATCGGCAGAAAGGAACTAATTATAAAATAATTATAAATTTAACAATCCCAAAACTTAAGTTTTTCTTAAAAGATTATATTGTATTTTTGGTTACATTGTGTTATCATACGTAATGTCAAATGCTTTTGTTTGTTATTTTTAGCTAAATAAAAGCAAATTTTATTATCTGGAGGGTTAAAACTCATGGGAAAAACAAAAAAAGGTTTTCCATTCGGCTTTTATGTATGTAGTTTGTCTTTTACATTTGAGAGACTCGCATATTATGCTGCAAAATGGGGACTCACAATCTTTATCGCTGCAGAGGTAGTGAAGGGCGGACTCGGACTTGACAAATCCGTAGCAGCTTCAATGTCTGCGAACCTGGTAGCTCTTACCTACATTACACCGATTATCGGCGGCTATATTGCAGACCGCTGGGTAAGTCCGCGTCTTCTTGTTCCTCTTGGAGAAATTCTGATGGGAGCCGGCTATCTGTGTGCATGGAAAGCAAACAGCCTCGGGATGCTCTGGGCTATGGTTATTCTTGTTGCGGTTGGTACAGGTTTCTTTAAAGGAAATGTGTCTGGTATTAACGGACGTTTGTTCCCGCTTGCAGATGAGGATGAGCTGGACACTGTTTTCAGTCTTCAGTATTCTTTCGTAAACATCGGTTCCTTCTGCGGAACAACATTTCTCCCGCTTCTGGCAAAATCTGCAGGATATCGTATGCTGTTCCTTGCCTGCGGTATTGCGCTGTTCGTTGACTGTGCATGGTGGATGTTCGGAATGAAATTCTTCGGCGATGCCGGCAAGAAGCCGTTCCTTATTGATAACCGTGTAGAGGATATCAACAAAGCCGAGAAGGATACGGCTCCGCTTACGAAGCTTGAAAAGAACCGTGTAATCGCGATCCTGATTGTAACAGCATTTTCCGGTATTTTCTGGCTAATCTGGTATATGGTATACAATCCGGTATATTTCGAATTCGGTCCTACGAGCGAGGCCGGACTTGGATGGGCAAACTGGAATATCGGTTCATTTACTATGCCGACAGCTTGGTTTGATTCCATGAATGGTCTGCTCTGTATCGGTTTATGTCCGGTATTTGCAGGAATCTGGGCAAAGCTGCGTCAGAGGCCGCAGGGCGATATGGGTATGTTTAAGAAGACGGCTCTTGGAATTACTATTCTGGGTCTGACTCCGGCAACCATGGTACTTGCAGCAGTTCTTGCCGGATCAGGCACGAAGGAGCCGGTAGGTATCTGGATTATCGTTTTGACAGCAATCTTTATGACTGTCGGTGAGGTTATCTTCTCACCTCTTGGAAACTCATTTATTAACAAGTATGCTCCGAAGAAGCTTCTTGGAACGCTTCTTGGTATATGGCCGCTGGTTATTTTCTTTGCTGGTAAAGGAAATGCAGTCCTTTACAACTGGCTGTCTAAGTTTGATTTCATCAAGGCTTACGGCGGAGTTGCGGTTGTAGTTATTGCATGTGGACTTGTTATGCTTGTGTTCTCAGGCAAGGTTGACAGAATGGTTGAAGGGGAATAATCCTGATTCTTATTACACTTACATAAGTTAGATAAGCAGGAGCGTTGTGGGATAGTTAGTGCTTAGCTATTTGCGGCGCTCTTGTTTTATTCCTGCGGAGCCGTATTTTGCGGGATATTTGGTCCGCTGCAGGCTTATAAAATATTTTTGCTGTTTAGAAAGAGGAAGTTTATATGGCATATAAGTATCGTGTAACATATAAAGAGACGATAAAAACACTGGAAACCGTCTGTGAGCTGTTTGATATAGATAACAGTGATATCACAATAAAATTTGTAATTGGAGCAGCAGGTATTGTTGTGCTGGTGATGATGTTTATCTACGGAGAACCAGGCGGGGGGACGATGCCGGGCCTGGCGCTTTTTTTTCTGAAATATCTGGCAGCCTGGGCAGCACTGGGAATAACTGCGCTTATTATTAACCGAACTGCTTGGAGAAAAGCGGTTCAGGCGACAGCGGCCGGAGATGCTGAGGAGATGTATAAACTCAGAAAGACAAAGGAAGGTACGAATATTACCGGACAGATAGATTTTTATGAGGAGCATTTTGAAAGTGTAACAAAGATCAAAACCCGTGCATTTGAATACGTACAGGTTGTAAAGCTTCTGGAGACAGAACGCGGCTTCGGCCTGGTTGTAAAAAAGGACAAGGATGTAAGGGGCAGTGTCCGGGTTATGATTGGATTCCCGAAAGAGGCACTTTTGGAAGGAGACATAGAAGAGCTGAAAAAGTTTTTGCTGGAACGGTGTCCGGGAGTAAAAAGTAAGATAAAGAAATTATGATATGGGCTGCTGAAAGCTCTGAACTGATGGATTGTCGGTTTGGAGTTTTTTGTTTATGTGAAAAGTACGCCTGCGTCTTCTTTTACTCATAAAACGGTGTGTCAATATATTAACAAATATGTAGAAAATATGTTGCGGATTCCCGGAAAAGGGGATATAATATAATTGGCAGAAATTTGGTTTTACTTTTAAATATGTAGGAAAAATGGAGGGCTAGACTATGAGCAACATAGCAACAGAAAATGCAGCGGGCAGCCGCATAGCGGAACTGCTTGATGCAGGAAGCTTTGTTGAAATCGGCGGGGCAGTAACTGCCAGAGCTACAGATTTCAACCTGCAGGAAAAGGATACTCCGGCAGATGGTGTTATCACCGGATATGGAGTTATCGACGGGAATTTGGTGTATGTGTACAGCCAGGATGCTTCCGTGTTAAATGGAGCAATCGGTGAGATGCATGCGAAGAAGATTGCGAATCTCTATGGTATGGCGCTTAAGATGGGTGCACCGGTTATCGGACTGGTGGATTGTGCAGGCTTAAGGCTCCAGGAAGCGACAGACGCGCTTGATGCGTTTGGAAAGCTTTATATGCAGCAGACGCTTGCTTCCGGCGTGATTCCTCAGATTACGGCGATTTTCGGGACATGCGGCGGCGGTTTGGCAGTGGTTCCGGCGCTGACAGATTTTACCTTTATGGAAGGAACAAAGGGCAGGCTGTTCGTGAATTCACCAAATGCACTTCCTGGAAATGAGATTTCCAAGTGTGATACTTCTTCTGCAGAGTATCAGAGCAGAGAAAGCGGACTTGTAGATGATATAGGAACAGAGGCAGAGATTCTTGAGAACATCCGCGCGCTTGTAAGTCTGCTTCCATGTAATAATGAAGATAATGGAGCTTATGATGAATGTATGGACGATCTGAACCGTGTCTGCGCAGATATTGAGAATGCGGCAGAGGATACAGGTATTGCTCTTGCACAGATTGCAGACGATCATATTTTCTTTGAGACGAAGAAGCATTATGCACAGGATATGGTTACCGGTTTTATGCGGCTTAACGGCATGACGGTCGGAGCAGCTGCAAACCGCTTAAAAGTGTATAATGAAAATGCCGAGGTGGCCGCGGAATTTGACGGTTCTCTTTCGGCGGACGGTGCACAGAAGGCAGCTGAGTTTGTAGAGTTCTGTGATGCATTTGGTATTCCGGTACTGACGCTTACCAACGTGTCTGGATTTGCTGCCTGCAAGTATGCAGAAAAGCACCTGCCGAGAGCAGCTGCGAAGCTTACTTATGCATTTGCTAATGCAACCGTACCGAAGGTAAATGTAATAATTGGAAAAGCCTTCGGAAGCGCTTATGTAACCATGAACAGCAAGTCTATCGGAGCAGATATGGTATTTGCATGGCCGTCGGCAGAGATTGGAATGATGGACGCTGATCTTGCAGCTAAGATTATGTATGCGGACAAAGATGCAGACACGATGAAGACGAAGGCTCTTGAATATAAGGAGCTTCAGGGAAGTCCGATGTCTGCGGCCAGAAGAGGATATGTAGATGCCGTCATTGAGCCTTCCGCTACAAGAAAACATGTTATCGGCGCGTTTGAGATGTTGTTCACAAAGAGAGAGGACCGTCCGATGAAGAAGCATGGAACAGTTTAGAGAGGTGAGGCAAAGTGAAAAAAAAGATTAGCTTACTGCTCTGTCTGCTGCTTACGGTTTTCTGCTTTACCGGATGCGCTAAGACAGAAGAAGCAGTTGAATATGATGAGACGACTGTCGATCAGATGATAGAGTTTCTGATACAGTACTGTGAAAATGTAGATGATGCGTCCCTTGAGGAGTGGAACAAGCTTTCAGAATATGCGCAGAATTTTGAGTTTCTGCAGACAGGACTCCGGTTTGAGCCAGAGAGCTTTTCGGCTGCAGTTGACAGCTGGAAGGCAGGAGTAGAGGAGTGCGGTGCATATGTGGGACACGGTGATTTTGTGTATGAGGCGTCAGCGGATTCACTTAAGGTTACTACCAGAGTAGAATATAAAGACCGTGAGGCAGACGTTGTATTTGAGTTTGATGAAAAGCTTTATCTGGAGAGTGTAAATGTCAATGCCCAGTACAGCAAGGGTGAGATTCTTGAAAAAGCAGGCATGAATACCCTGCTTGGAATGGGTACTGTATTTGCAGTACTGATATTTATATCTATTGTGATTTCCTTATTCAGGTTTATTTCTTCGGCTGATGCATCGAAGAAGAAGGCGCCTCAGGCAGCACCGGCGCCGGCAGTGGAGGAAATCGTGGAAGAGACAGATGATTTGGAATTAATTGCCGTTATTTCTGCAGCAATTGCAGCAGCGGAGGGAACGAGCACAGATGGATTTGTTGTCCGCAGCATCAGACGACGTCCGGCAAATATGTGGAATTCATAAGGAAAGGAATAAGGAGGATATAAGAAGATGAAAAATTATACCATCACAGTAAATGGAAATGTATATGATGTAACGGTAGAGGAAGCAGGATCAGGATCAGCACCGGCAGCAAGACCGGCAGCGAGACCAGCAGCAGCGCCTAAGGCAGCACCGGCACCGGCAGCAAAACCGGCAGGAGGAGCAGGTTCCATTGAGGTAAAAGCAGGAGCGGCAGGCAAGGTATTCAAGCTTGAGGCAAGCGTAGGCCAGGCAGTGAAAAAGGGTGATGCGGTCGTTATTATTGAAGCAATGAAGATGGAGATTCCAGTTGTAGCACCGGAAGACGGAACTGTAGCTAGTATTGACGTAGCCGTTGGCGATGCAATCGAATCCGGTGCGGTATTAGCAACTCTTAGCTAATATTGTTCCTACATGAATACGACTGGAGGTTAAAAAATGGAATATATAACAACAACATTAGGAAACCTCGTGCAGCAGACCGCTTTTTTTAGTCTTACATGGGGAAATCTGATTATGATTGCCGTGGCGTGCTTTTTCTTGTACCTGGCAATCAGACATGAGTTCGAGCCTCTGCTTCTCGTACCGATTGCATTCGGTATGCTGCTTGTAAATATCTATCCGGATATTATGCTCCATGCAGAAGATTCAGCAAATGGAACCGGAGGACTTCTCTATTACTTTTTCATGCTGGATGAATGGGCGATTCTGCCGTCACTTATTTTCCTGGGTGTAGGTGCGATGACAGATTTCGGACCTCTGATTGCCAATCCGAAGAGCTTTCTTCTTGGAGCTGCGGCACAGTTTGGTATCTTTGCAGCTTATCTTGGGGCAATGGCGCTTGGGTTTTCCGACAAAGCGGCGGCGGCAATTTCAATTATCGGAGGTGCGGACGGACCGACATCCATCTTCCTGGCAGGGAAACTGCAGCAGACCGCAATCATGGGACCGATTGCCGTTGCAGCGTATTCCTATATGTCGCTCGTGCCGATTATTCAGCCGCCGATTATGAAGCTTCTTACAACGGAGAAGGAGCGGAAAATTAAGATGGAGCAGTTAAGACCTGTTTCTAAGCTTGAGCGGATTCTCTTCCCGATTATAGTTACTATTGTCGTATGTGTGATTCTTCCTACAACAGCGCCGCTTGTCGGTATGCTGATGCTTGGAAATCTTTTCCGTGAATCAGGAGTGGTAAGACAGCTGACAGAGACGGCGTCCAATGCACTGATGTATATTGTAGTTATTCTGCTTGGTACGTCTGTCGGAGCTACGACCAGCGCGGAAGCGTTTCTGAACAGGCAGACGCTTTATATTGTTGCTCTTGGTTTAGTGGCGTTTATGTTCGGTACGGCAGCCGGAGTTGTCTTTGGAAAGCTTATGTGTATTGCTACCCACGGCAAGGTAAATCCGCTTATCGGTTCTGCCGGTGTATCGGCAGTGCCTATGGCGGCCCGTGTATCCCAGAAGGTGGGCGCTGAGGAAGACCCGACCAACTTCCTTCTGATGCATGCGATGGGTCCAAATGTGGCCGGTGTTATCGGAACAGCGGTAGCAGCCGGGACATTTATGGCAATCTTTGGAGTAATGTAAAAGCATTATGTAAATAAATAATGGAGGAAATTATCATGGTAGAAATGGAGAAAAAACCAATTAAAATAACCGAAACCGTTCTGCGTGATGCGCACCAGTCCCTGATTGCCACACGTATGACAACAGAGCAGATGCTTCCGATTGTTGATAAGATGGATAAGGTAGGCTATCATTCTGTAGAATGCTGGGGCGGTGCGACATTTGATGCTTCTCTTAGATTTTTGAAGGAAGACCCGTGGGACAGACTTCGCAAATTCCGTAACGGTTTCAAAAACACAAAGCTTCAGATGCTCTTCCGCGGACAGAATATTCTCGGATATCGTCCATATGCAGATGATGTAGTAGAGTATTTTGTACAAAAATCCGTGGCAAACGGAATTGATATTATCCGTATCTTTGATTGTCTGAATGACCTGCGCAACCTGCAGACTGCTGTCACAGCGGCAAATAAGGAAAAGGGTGAAGCTCAGGTAGCGCTGTCCTATACACTTGGTGATGCTTATACGCTGGATTATTGGGTAGATGTAGCGAAAAAGATTGAGGATATGGGTGCAAATTCCATCTGTATCAAGGATATGGCAGGTCTTCTTGTACCGTATAAGGCTACAGAGCTTGTTGAGGCGCTGAAAAATGCGGTAAGTCTTCCGATTCAGCTTCATACACATTATACGTCCGGTGTTGCTTCCATGACCTACTTAAAAGCGGTAGAAGCAGGTGTGGATGTCATTGATACGGCAATGTCTCCGTTTGCGCTGGGAACCTCTCAGCCGGCTACGGAGGTTATGGTAGAGACCTTTAAGGGTACACCGTATGATACAGGCTTTGACCAGAATCTTCTGGCGGAGATTGCAGATTACTTCCGCCCGATTCGTGACGATGCGCTGGAAAGCGGTCTTTTGAATCCGAAGAATATGGGGGTTAATATCAAAACCCTGCTTTATCAGGTACCCGGCGGTATGCTGTCAAATCTGACTTCTCAGTTAAAGGAGCAGAATGCAGAGGATAAGTACTATGAGGTATTGGAGGAGGTACCGAGGGTAAGAAAGGATTTGGGCGAGCCGCCGCTTGTAACGCCGTCTTCACAGATTGTCGGAACACAGGCAGTATTTAATGTGCTGATGGGTGAGCGTTATAAGATGGCCACAAAAGAAACCAAGGACATCTTAAGCGGAAAATACGGGGCAACCGTAAAGCCGTTTAATGAGGAGGTAAAGAAAAAGGTACTGGATGCGGATGCAGAGATTATCACCTGTCGTCCGGCAGACTTGATTCCAGATGAGCTGGATACTCTTCGTAAGGAATGCGAGCGCTGGAGCCAGCAGGATGAGGATGTATTGTCCTATGCGCTGTTCCCGCAGGTAGCAACTGATTACTTCAAATACCGTGAGGCTCAGCAGACAAAGGTGGATTCCTTTGTTGCCGATACGGAGAACGGAAGCTATCCGGTATAATAAGGTTGTCTGGTTCGATAAAATAAAATTGCAATTATTATAAACAGCTGTTCTTGACTGTACTTTAATCAGTGTCAGAAGGAGCAGCTGTTTTTGAATGCCGCAGGATCGCTTCCTGTCTGAATTTACTATATACTTTACGAAATAAGTAAGCATTTGCATGAAAAAGAAATGACAGATAAAGTTTTCGGTTGTATAATGGAACTACATAGCTTAAAGATTCTCTTGGTGTGCAGGATTTGCTTTGAACAGTCCTGGAAGGTTATGAAAGAGCTTCTTAAGGTACATGGAGATCAGTGCGCTGAAAGAGGAGATAGAGGCAGTCTGGCTTTAAGATGCAGGCAGTAAGGAGATTCCGAGATATGGGAACATATACGTTAGATAGAAAAATTGCACATGAGTTAAAATATAGTATACTCCATATGGACTATAAGCCCGGCATGGCGCTCCCTCCAGAGCGGGAGCTGGCAGAGCGTTTCGGTGTACAGAGAAGAACAATACGCCTGGCACTTTCTCATCTGGTGAATGAAAAAATCATTATGGCAAGGGACAGGAGCGGTTATTATATTATGCCGCCCCGGTGCCAGCTTCGAGTGAGTGAAGATTCCATCGGCTGGCGGCTGTGCCTGTCAAAGGAGGAGCACTTAAAGGCTAAGCTTTTTTCCTATAGTCTTCTGGAGACAAATAAGCGGCTGAGTGAGAAGTTCCGGCTTCCTCTTGGAACAAAGCTTCATGAAATACGCAGAATCTATGAGAAGGAAGGAATTGTTATCGGGCTGGAGGGATTTTATGTTCAAGAAGAGATGTTTCCCGATATGATGGGAGAGATGTTGTCCGGAGAATCTGTTTTTTCCGTTTTTGATGATCGAAATATTGAAATACAGAAAAGTCTTTTTACGACAAATATTATTTATGCAAATGAAACGGAAAAAAACATTTTTGATATACCGCTGTCAGCACCACTAGTCAAGGAAGAATTGTCTCTCGTAGATAAAGAGAATCGTTTTGCTGCTTATGCGTATATAACTGCCCCGATAGAGAAAATGGAGATTATGCTTTATGAATGGGAATAACCCGGTTGATTACAGGATGCATCTGTATATACAGATACAGGACATTATTTTAAAGAAGATAGAGAGCGGAGAATATTTTGCCGGAATGAGGATTCCGAGCGAGCGTAAGCTGGCGCAGACATACGGAGTGAGCCGCATTACTGTAAAAAAAGCCATAGAAGGCCTTGTGGAGAAAGGACTTCTGTACCGGCAGCAAGGAAAAGGGACCTTTGTAAATGAATTAAACAGTAAAAAGCTGGATATGAGCGAGGAGGAAAATATCAGAGAGCTTGGCTTTACCTCTCTGATGGAGTTTTTGGGCAGCGAGGCAGGAAATAAGGTGCTTTTTTCCCAGATTATCGAAAATGACAGGTATATAGCAGAAAAGCTTAAAATCGGAAGCGGGGATAAGATCTATGCATTGGGAAGAGTGCGGTATGAGAAGGATAATCCGGTGATGGTTCAATATGTATACGTACCCTTTGCTATGTTTCCCGATATAGAACAATTTGACTTTTCCAAATTGTCTTTATATCGGTATATGGAGTCAAAGGGTCATCTTCCCGTTAAGTTTAATGTAAATTTGAATCTTCAAAGCTGCGGAGAGAAGGAAGCAAAGCTTCTTGGAATACCGGAAGGAAAGGTCGTATATTCTTACAGCAACAGCTCGATGGATTCGGAAAAAAATATTGTGGAATATACCGAGGAGCTTCTGAATCCGGATGTTATTGTAGTCAGTCAGTATGTAAAATATAGAAAAATTAACAACAGTATGTAAATGTATTTGAACGGCTGTAAAAAAAGCTTTCAGGAAATAATACCTGAGAGCTTTTTTGTTACGGCTATTGCCTTTGGTGGCAAAAATTGTTTGTACAATAATAATTGACAAGTGGATTGTTTTGGTGTATTATAATTTAAAATTGGTATTATAAATAAACCACCAAAGGAGCAAGTATGAAAGAACAAGTGACAATGGATTTTTACATTCAGGAGACACCGGAGGTCTTTTTGAAAAATCTTGAAAACCGAAAAAAGCTTCTGGAGAAAATTGTGAATGAATTTGTGAAAGGAGGATATCAGAATATTTTTATTATTGCATCAGGTTCGTCGAATAATAGTGCCTGCTGTGCAGTTCCGTTTATGGAAAAGCTCCTGGGAATTCAAATCCGCGTTCTGACTCCATTTTATTTCTGTCATTATGTGGATGCCCTGCCGGCAGATACACTGCCGCTGGTAATATCTCAGAGCGGCCATAGCACCAATGCAATTCAGGCAGCCCGGAGGGTAAAAGAGCTGGGAAGGGCGGTGATTGCGCTGACCGGGGATTCGGACAGCGACATAAAGGAAACATGCAGTCTGCTTATTGATTACGGCATGGGACTGGAGACTGTCGGCTACACGACAAAGGGCGCTGTTATTTTGATGGAATTTCTGATGCTGTTTGCGTTAGAGGCAGCGGCCGCTCAGAAAAAACTGAACGAAGCAGAGTATAAAAGACTGGAGGCTTTATTCAGAAAAGCAGCGCAGGCACACCAAATTGTCTACAGGGAGGTGAAACGGTTTTACGAAGAAAACAAAGAGCTTTTGAACCGGATGGAAAAGGTCTATATTATGGGAAGCGGTGCAAATATGGGGACAGCTCTGGAGGGAGCGCTAAAGATCAGCGAGACTGTCCACTGTATGTGCGGCGCTTATGAGACAGAGGAATACATACATGGGCCGAATATTCAGGTGAAAAAGGACTATACGCTTTTCTTTCTTGACAGCTTTACAGAGGTTAAGGAGAGAATCTGCCAGATACGGGAGGCGAGCAGATGCTTAACACCCAATGTCTACGGGCTGTCCGGTACATTCATCAGCCGGGAGCTTGGAATAAAAAAGGAGGATATGGAGTGGTTTGATTTGATTTCTCCATTGTTCAATGTCGTATATTTTCAGTATCTGTCCTATAAGATTACCGAGGAGACAGACAGATGGGATGATAATGGAAAGGAATATGACCAGTTTGACGCGCTGGTCCACTCTAAGACAGAGACTTATGAAAAAATGTACCAGGCAGGTTTGGTTACATAGTATGAAGGAGGAAGGATGAGACATTTTATATTAATGAGCCACGGCTATCTGGCAAAAGGGATGGCAAGCTCGGTGGAAATGATTCTGGGAGCTCGAAAGGATATTTCCTATATCTGTGCATATGTGGAAGGAAACACCTGTGTTAAGCAGGAGGTTCTAAGACAGATGGAAAGCTTCCGTGAGGGCACAGAAACGGTTATTCTGACAGATATTTTCGGGGGAAGTGTAAATAATGAGCTCCTCAGTCTGATGGATAAAAGAGATGTGTATCTGGTCAGCGGGATGAATCTGGCTCTTGTAGTAGAGCTTCTGATCCGTGCAGAGGATACGGCCGATACAGGAAGCATCATTGCGGAATGTATACAGAGTGCAAGAGAGAATATGAAATTTTGTAATCAGGCCCTTTCGGAGGTTTCCGGCGAGACCTCCCTGGATGATTTTTAAAGGAGGAATAAAGAGCATGATAAAATTATTAAGAGTGGATCACAGACTGCTGCATGGCCAGGTGGCGGTATCCTGGAGCTCATATCTGGGAATCGACTGTATTCTGCTGGCAAATGATGCACTTCTTAAGGATCCTCTTATGATGACATCTGTAAAGCTGGCAAAGCCGCAGGGGGTTAAGGTTGTGGCAAAGACGATTGAGGACAGTATTGAGGCAATAAAAAGCGGTGTGACAGATAAATATAAGCTGTTTATTGTCTGTGGAAATATTGCAGATTCGTGCAGGCTGGCGGGAGAATTAGGGATAGACTATATCAATCTTGGAGAGACACGTGCCTCAGAGGGAAGAAAGGCGGTTTCAACAAACGTGTTTATAAATGAGGAGGAAAAAAAGCTTCTGACTGAGACAATGGATACTGGAGTCAAAATCGAAATCCAGGGACTTCCCTCTCAGAAAGCAGTAAGCTTAAGAAACGCACTCAAGAAATTCTAAAGGAGGAGAAGAAAAATGTAGCGCCGTTCTTTTTCCTGGGATATTTTATGATTCAATATTTCGGATTGACAACGACAGGAGTTGCAGTATTTGCAGCAATTATTGCAGCAATCTATATACTTAATGCAAAGCAGGCGGCGCCGGCGCCCAGTGCATCAGAGGAAGAAGACGGAGGTGGATTTGATGATTTTTAAGAAAAACCAGGAGTATAACGGAACAATCGAGAAAAAAGATTTAAAACGGGTATTTTACAGATCTATTCCAAATGAGAACAGCTACAATGCGGAACGTATGCTGAATGTGGGCTACTGCTATGCCATGATTCCGGCTCTTAGAAAAATCTACAAGGATGACGAGAAGGAGTTCAGAGAAAGTATGGTACGGCATCTGGAGTTCTATAATACGACGCCGCACGTCGTAACACTGCCGCTTGGAATCAGTGTGGCGATGGAGGAAAAGAGAGCGCAGGAAAAGGAAACCTTTGATACAGATACAATTACGAATGTAAAAACTGCTCTTATGGGGCCGCTTGCCGGAATCGGAGATTCCATCTATTGGGGTGCGCTTAAAATATTTGCGACAGGAATCGGCACATCGCTTGCTCTGCAGGGAAATATTCTGGGACCAATTTTATTTCTGTTGATTTATAATGTCCCTCATTTTGTTCTTCGGTATATTCTGACCTTTATTGGATATGATTTTGGAATTAATTTTCTGGACAAGGTAGAAAAAAGCGGTCTTATGAAGATTGTTACATTTGCTGTTTCGATCATCGGACTGATGGTTGCGGGGGCGATGGTCGGAGAGATGATCTATGCGGAGATACCGATAGCATTTGGACAAGGAGATGAGGCTACTACGCTGGTTGAGCTTTTGGACAGCATTATTCCGGGATTGATACCGCTTGGTATCTTTGGCTTTACTTATTATCTTTTGAAGAAGAAGCTTAAGCCGATGTATGTGTTATTGATTCTGTTTGCCGTTTCAATTGCCGGCGCATATTTCGGGATTTTGACAGTTTAAGTTTTGCATAGAGAGGAAGACGGGAGAATATGAAGGATGTATTTGATTTTAGAGAATACCTTGAGGGAGGCACAGCTGTGTACGGACAGCGAAAGAAACTGGAAGCGGCTGCAGATGCTGCCTTTCAAAGAGGGATAGAAAATATTGTCATGATCGGTATCGGAGGCACATGGGGAGAATTTCTATGCATGTCTCAGATTCTTCAGAAGGAAACTGCGCTTCCTCTCTATGTGGAGGAAGCTGCAGAGTTCTGCGTAAAGGAGTATAAGCCTTATCTGAAGGAAAAGACGTTGATTCTTACAGCGTCTGTCACGGGAGATACAAAGGAAACAAAGGGTGCGCTGGATATCGGGAAAAAGAAAGGCTGTTACATTGTTTCTTTCACGGAGAAGGAGAATTCGGATATAGCCCGGCTGTCAGACAGTCATGTTCTGATGCCTCAGGAGGATGTGTACTTTATGGCTTATACCTTTTTGCTGAGGCTTTTATTTCTCAGAGGAGAGTTTCCTCTCTATCCAAAATGGATTGAAGAGATGGCAGGCTTTCATAGAGGCCTGGCTGAATGCATGAAGATGCATGGAGAAGAGCTTTCTGAGATGGCGGGAGAGCTTGACCGGCATGATTTCAGCCTGTGGGCCGGATGCGGGACACTGTGGGGGGAAATTCATGTATTCACAAGCTGTGTACTGGAGGAAATGCAGTGGAAAAGAACAACAGCGGTGACAAGCGGAGAATTTTTTCACGGTCCCTTTGAGCTTTTAGATGAAACACTCTTGATGTTTTTGGTAAAGGGAATTGATGAATATCGTCCTTTAGATGAGCGGGTAGAGAAATTTGCCGAAAAGTATGCCGGAAAATTTTATACTTTCGACCTGAAAGAGTATAAGATTGAGGGTATCGGAGAGGAATTTCAGATTCTGCTGGCTCCGGCGGTGCTTTCAGAGGTTACATATCTGCTGGCAAGGTATCTGTCTGTCAGGACGGGGCATGATTTAAGCTTCCGCAGGTACTACAGAAAATTTGAGTATTGATAAGGCGTTAGAGAGAAATTTCAGGGAGTTGGAAAAATGGAAATTAAGGCAGTTATTTTTGATATGGATGGAGTTCTTATAGATAGTGAGATTGTCTATATGAAATGGGAAAAAGCGTTTTTCAGACAGTATGGAATAGAGCTTTCTGACGAGACCTACAAAGAGACGCTTGGACGCTCCGATATAGAGGTGGAAAGAGCCTTAGAAAAAATCTGGAAGGCATATGGAAGAAAAGAGAACTTTAAGGCTCTCCGTGATGTATATTACAGTGCTCCTGAAATCCAGACTATGGACTACAGCACGATATTAAATGATGGCGTGAAGGAGACGCTTTCCTGTCTGGAGAAAAAGGGAAAGAGGCTGGCGCTTGCTTCTTCTTCCGCCCTTCCAGAGATAAAGAAGGTGCTGAAGGACTGCGGACTGAATGAATATTTTCTTACGGTTGTAAGCGGAGAGCAGTTTAAGGAAAGCAAACCCAACCCCGAAATCTATCTGTACACCGCAAATAGGCTGGGAGTCTCTCCAAAGGAATGCATGGTAGTTGAAGATTCTGAGGCAGGAATTGCTGCTGCCAAAGCGGCAGGCATGTATGTGGCAGCGAAAAAAGAAGAACGGTTTCTGATTGACCAGAGCCGGGCGGATATCGTCATTGAAACACTGACAGCCGTTACAGAAATATGAAAACAGAGCTGAAGGGTCAGCCCAGAGAAGCTGTATTGTTCAAAAGAGCCGAGAAGGCAAAGCAATGGATGTGGATAATACAATTTCTCTGGGCATTTGTGCGCCTGTGTTCCGTTATTTTAAGGGACCGGTCATCTATCTGGTATCTTTGAGGCGATTTCCCATTGAATATTTTTTCATTCCCTTCTATAATAGAAACGATGAAATGCTTTAGAAAAGGATTGAAAAAACATATGGGAAATAAAAATGAATTGCTGCAGAAGCTGGAGGCAGGCTACGGTAAATTCAGTAAAGGACAGAAGAAGCTTGCTGAATTTATTCGTAAGGATTATGATAAAGCAGCGTTTCTTACTGCAGCGAAGATGGGGGATGAGGTAGGCGTCAGTGAATCGACGGTGGTGCGGTTTGCAATGGCGCTTGGATATGAAGGGTATCCGGAATTTCAGAAGGCGCTGGGAGAGCTGGTACGTACAAAGCTTAATTCTATTCAGCGTATGGAGGTGACTTATGGCCGCATCAGTCAGAGTGAGATTCTTGCCTCGGTTCTTCAGTCTGATATTGATAAGATTAAGCTTACGATGGGTTCAATCGACCACGAGGCATTTGAGCTTGCAGTAGATACGATTCTGGATGCCAGAAAAATCTATGTCATAGGAATCAGAAGCTGTGCGCCTTTAGCCAGCTTTCTGGCTTTTTATCTGAATCTCATCTGTGAGAATGTAATTGCAGTGAATACGAACAGTTCCAGTGAGATTTTTGAACAGATGATCCGTCTGGGAGAGGAGGATGTAGTTGTCGGCATCAGCTTTCCCAGGTATTCTATGCGTACGCTTAAGGCGCTGGAATTTGCAAGTAATCGGAAAGCGAAGGTAATTACGCTTACAGACAGTATTCATTCTCCGATGAATCTTTATTCTTCCTGTAATCTGATTGCCAGAAGTGATATGGCTTCTATTGTAGATTCACTGGTGGCGCCCTTAAGTGTCGTAAATGCTCTCGTGGTTGCGCTCTGTATGAAGAAGCAGGGCGAGGTTATCGAGACGCTTGAGACGCTTGAGGATATATGGGATGAATATCAGGTGTACAGTAAGGATGAGCTGAATATGGTTGGAAGTGAGGTTGAGCTGACGGATCCGATGGGGGACGAAGCAGAAAAAGATGAGTAAAGTGTTGATTATAGGAGGCGGAGCAGCCGGAATGTTTGCGGCCGCGGCGGCCGCCGAAAACGGACATGAGGTGTGTGTGTTCGAGAAAAATGAGAAGCTTGGAAAGAAGCTCTTTATCACGGGAAAGGGACGCTGTAATCTGACCAATGCCTGTGACATGGATACCTTGTTTTCCTCTGTTTTAAGCAGCCGCAAATTTTTATACAGCAGCTTCTATGGCTTTACAAATCAGGATGCCATTGATTTTTTTGAGGGAATCGGTGTGAAGACAAAAATAGAGCGGGGAGACAGAGTCTTCCCTGCGTCAGATCATTCTTCAGATGTTATCCGCAGTCTTGAGAAAAGGATGCGGTCTTTGGGAGTGCAGATTTTTCTATTTACAGAGGTAAAGAATATCATTACAGAGAACGGCAGATTCAGCCGCCTGATGCTTGCGGACAAGACGACACACAACGGAGACGCATGTATCATAGCGACGGGAGGGCTTTCCTATCCGTCTACAGGCTCCACAGGAGACGGATACCGCTTCGCCGAAGAGATGGGACACAGCACAATTCCCCGTCTTCCGGCATTGGTGCCGATGGAGGCAGAGGAGTCTTGGGTCCCTCAGCTTCAGGGCCTGTCTCTGCGCAATATCGAGATTACGATCTATGACGGAAAGAAAAGACTATATCAGGAATTCGGTGAATTATTATTTACGCATTACGGGGTAAGCGGTCCGGTGATTTTAAGCGCCAGCAGTCATGTGGGAGAAAGACTCAGAGAAATTCCATTGAAGCTGGAGATTGATTTAAAGCCGGTCCTTAGTATGGAGCAGCTTAGTCAGAGAGTTTTACGGGAATTTGAGGAAAATCAGAACCGTCAGTTTAAAAATGCTGTCGGAAGACTGTTTCCATCGAAGCTTACTCCGGTGATGCTGAAGCTTGGCGGCATTGCACCGGAGAAAAAGGTCAATATTATTTCTAGGGAGGAAAGAGAGAGATTTGTCCGCAAAATTAAGCATCTGCCTTTGACTCTTACAGGGCTGAGAGGCTATGACGAAGCCATTATTACAAAGGGCGGAGTGGCGACGAGAGAGATTGATCCCGGAACGATGGAATCAAAGCTTGTAAAGGGAATTTATTTTGCCGGAGAGGTGCTGGATCTTGACGGACTGACGGGAGGCTTTAATCTGCAGATTGCCTGGTCCACAGCGTATGCGGCCGGGAAGGGGATTGTGTAACAGCAGTATAAGCATGCAGATAAGACAGAAAGTAGAAGAGCTGTGTATATGAGTAAGGAAGGAGAGAAAAGATGGGATATAATGTAGCAATCGACGGCCCTGCCGGAGCAGGAAAAAGTACAATAGCAAAACAGGTGGCAAAGGAAAAGGGATATATTTACGTAGATACAGGCGCCATGTACCGCGGTCTTGCCATTCATTTTTTGAATAAAGGAATTTTGCCTGAGGATAAGCTTTCCGTGGCGGAGGCAGTGAAGGATGCGGATGTGGAAATCGGTTATGAGGGAGGGGTACAGCAGATTTATCTGAACGGAGAAAACATTACCGCGAGACTCAGAGAAGAAGCGGTAGGCAATATGGCCTCTCTTACATCATCTGTTCCGGAAGTCCGGGAAAAGCTTTTACAGCTGCAGAAAAAGCTGGCCAGAGAGCAGGATGTAATTATGGATGGAAGGGATATCGGCACCTGTGTGCTTCCTGACGCCGACGTAAAGGTTTTTTTAACTGCCAGTGTAGAGACGAGAGCTATGCGCCGTTACGGTGAGCTTAAAGAAAAGGGGCTCTCCTGTGATTTAAAGGAAATCGAAAAGGATATCCGTGAGCGTGATGAAAGAGACTCCACAAGAGAGATTGCACCTCTTAAGAGGGCCGAGGATGCAGTGCTTATAGACAGCTCTGATATGACAATTGATGAGGTTGCTGCGGCGATAACCGCCCTCTGTAAATAATGTTTTAAATAAATGGAATCGGAAGGAAAAAGCACAGATGAAAATCGAACTTGCCGGGACCGCCGGCTTCTGCTTTGGCGTTAAGCGCGCTGTAGATACTGTATATGAACAAATTAGGGCACATAAAGGAGAGGATATTTACACGTATGGTCCGATTATCCACAATGAAGAAGTGATAAAGGATATAGAGCGTCTTGGTGTCCGGGTTCTTCACACGAAGGAAGAGCTTGAGAGGCTTGAGAAGGGAATCGTTATCATACGTTCACATGGTGTTCCGAGGAGTATTTACACATTTTTGGAACAAAAGAATATCACGATTATAGATGCAACATGTCCGTTTGTTAAAAAGATTCACCGGATTGTCTCAGAAAAAAGTGGAGAAGGCGCACACATTATTATAATAGGAAATAATTCCCATCCGGAAGTGGAAGGCATCAGAGGCTGGGCCGGCGACGAGACAACGGTAATTCAAAACGTTCAGGAAGCGGAAGAATTTCAGATTCTGGATAGGTACAAAAAGGTCTGTGCTGTCGCTCAGACGACATTTAATTACAATAAATTTAAAGAATTGGTTGAAATTATCTCTGAAAAGGGGTATGATATAGTTGTTTTAAATACGATTTGCAGTGCGACGAAGGAACGACAGCAGGAAGCGCGTAGTATTGCAGAGAGGGTTGACGCGATGCTTGTCATCGGTGACAAGAGAAGCTCGAATACCCAGAAGCTATTTGAAATATGCAGCAATGCATGTGCGGATACGTACTATATACAGACACTTGACGATTTGGATATGAATCAATTAAGGTCCGTGGAAACAGTAGGTATTACAGCAGGGGCATCCACGCCCAAGAATATAATTGAGGAGGTTCAAAATAATGTCAGAATTAACTTTTGAACAGATGTTGGAAGAGTCTTTTAAGACAATCAGAAACGGAGAAGTTGTGGACGGTACAGTTATTGACGTGAAGCCTGATGAGATCGTCTTGAATATAGGTTATAAAGCAGACGGCATCATAGCAAGGAATGAGTATACGAATGAGCCGAATGCCGATCTTACTGCGATGGTATCCGTAGGGGACAGTATGACAGCAAAGGTCTTAAAGGTGAATGACGGAGAAGGTCAGGTGTTGTTGACTTATAAGAGACTGGCAGCGGAAAAGGGAAATGAAAGACTGCGGGAGGCTTATGAGAATCATGAAGTGCTTAGGGCTCCGGTAGCGCAGATTCTCGGCGGCGGACTGAGTGTTGTAATCGAGGAGGCCAGAGTGTTTATTCCGGCAAGTCTTGTATCCGATACTTATGAGAAGGATTTAAGCAAGTATCAGGGGCAGGAGATAGAGTTTGTAATCAGCGAATTTAATCCGAGAAGAAATCGTGTTATCGGAGACAGAAGACAGCTTCTTGTGGCAGAGCGTGCAGAGAAACAGAAGGAGTTATTTGAAAAGCTGAATATCGGCGATGTCGTGGAAGGAACGGTTAAGAATGTGACAGATTTTGGTGCATTTATTGACTTGGGCGGTGTAGACGGGCTTCTCCATATTTCCGAGATGTCCTGGGGCCGTGTAGAAAATCCGAAGAAGGTATTTAAGGTCGGCGAGACCGTGAAGGTACTGATTAAGGATATCCGGGATACAAAGATTGCGCTGAGCTTTAAGTTCCCGGAGACGAATCCGTGGGCAAATGCGGCCGAGAGTTACAGAGTCGGAAGAGAGATAACCGGAAGAGTTGCAAGAATGACAGACTTTGGTGCGTTTGTTGAGCTGGCTCCCGGCGTGGATGCTCTGCTTCATGTGTCGCAGATTTCAAGGGCTCATGTTGAAAAACCGTCGGATGTATTGTCTGTAGGACAGGAGATTACGGCGAAGATTGTTGATTTGAATGAAGACGAGAAAAAGATCAGCCTGAGCATGAAGGCATTAGAATCGGCGAATTCAGGGGAAGAGGAAAGTGTGGATGAGGATGTCACGGAGACAGAGGAATAGCATTTGCGCAGAACTGAATAGATATACTATACCAGGATAGAGGCCTTTCGGTCTCTATCCTTTTTGTGTTAAAAAAACGTCAAGCTGTACTTGGAAATATACAAGGAATTGTCCCCTGTCTACTGGATTAAACGGATAATTTCCTGTATAGTTATAGAAAGAGAAGTAAAGGAAGGAAGGATAAAGGGATGGCATTGTTAACATTTAAGGGCGGCGTTCACCCGAATGACGGCAAGAGCCTGGCAAAAGACAAGGCTGTTGTCGAAGTGAAACCAAAGGGAAATCTTGTATTTCCTGTGTCCCAGCATATTGGCGCTCCCGCAAGCCCGGTTGTAGCTGTAGGGGACCATGTGCTTTGCGGACAGAAAATCGCGGCGGCAGGAGGCTTTGTATCTGCACCAGTATATTCATCTGTGTCAGGAACCGTAAAGGCGATTGAGCCGCGTCTGAATCCAACAGGAGCCATGGTAAACTGTATTGTGATTGAGAATGACGAAAAATATGAAGAGGCGGAATATCCGCCGGTAAAACCTCTTGACGAGATGTCAAAGGAGGAGATATTAAACGCGATCGGTGAAGCCGGGATTGTAGGTATGGGCGGCGCCGGTTTTCCGACAAGAGTAAAGCTGTCTCCAAAGGAACCGGATAAGATTGAGTATGTTATTGCAAACTGTGCAGAGTGCGAGCCGTATATCACGGCAGATTACCGGCGTATGATGGAAAATCCGGAGGAGCTTATCGGAGGGATGCGTGCTGTTCTTAAGCTTTTTGACAATGCGAAAGGAATTTTCGGAGTAGAGGATAACAAACCGGATTGTATTGCTAAGCTTCAGGAGCTTATTAAGGATGAGCCCCGTATGGAGGTGGCGGCCCTTAAGACAAAGTATCCACAGGGCGGTGAGCGCCAGTTGATTTATGCCTGTACAGGAAGAGCGATCAACTCAGCGATGCTTCCGGCAGATGCAGGGTGTGTAGTAGACAATGTAGAAACCATGATAACCATCAACCGTGCACTTACGCAGGGCAGGCCTTCGATGGAACGAATCGTAACTGTAAGCGGAGATTCAGTAAATGAACCGGGGAACTTTAAAGTATTATTCGGGACAAATCAGGCAGAGCTTGTAGAGGCGGCAGGCGGATTTAAGGAGGAGCCGGAAAAGATTATATCCGGAGGGCCGATGATGGGCTTTGCTATGTCTACACTTGATACGCCGGTTACAAAAACTTCTTCGTCGATTCTCTGTTTTACAAAGGATGAAGTAGCAAAATTTGAGCCTACAGCATGCATTAACTGCGGCCGCTGTGTGGATGCCTGTCCGAGCCGGCTGATTCCGTCAAGGCTTGCAGACTATGCGGAGCATCAGGATGAGGCGTTGTTTACGAGTCATGAGGGTCTGGAATGTATGGAGTGCGGCTCCTGCAGCTACGTATGTCCGGCAAAGAGGCCGCTTAAGCAGGCAATCGGATCCATGAGAAAAATTGCGCTTGCCAACCGCAAGAAAAAATAACGAGAATGAGAGGAAGAGGTGAATAAGCGTTGAGTGAAAATAAATTAAAAATATCATCTTCGCCGCATATACGTTCTAAGACAACCTCCGGCAATATTATGCTTATGGTGGTTATCGCGCTTTTGCCGGCGGCAGCTTTCGGCGTATATAATTTTAAGCTGCCGGCATTGATCATGCTGATCAGCACAACGGTATCTGCGGTTTTGACGGAGTATATTTACGAGAAGCTGATGCATAAAAGGATTACAATCGGTGATTTTAGTGCGGCAGTGACAGGACTGCTTCTGGGACTTAATATGCCGCCGACTGCACCCTGGTGGATGGGCGCTCTGGGAAGTGTATTCGGAATTTTAATTGTAAAGCAGCTGTTTGGCGGATTGGGGCAGAATATTATGAATCCGGCACTTGGAGCAAGATGTTTTCTTTTGATTTCCTTTACCGGCCAGATGACTACCTTTATCTATGACGGCGTATCAGGCCCTACACCGCTTGCCCTGTTAAAATCTGGAAAAGCAGTAGATACGATGGATATGCTGATCGGTACGGTTCCGGGCGTCATCGGAGAGACTTCCGTAATAGCTATTATTATCGGAGCAATCTTCCTGATTCTTACAGGTGTGATTGATCTTCGGATTCCGGGTACATATATTGTAACCTTTGTGATTTTTATCGGAATTTTCGGACACGTACAGAATCCGGCTGTCGGATATTTTGATCCTCAGTATATTACGGCGCATCTGTGCGGCGGCGGATTGATGCTGGGAGCCTGGTTTATGGCTACAGATTATGTAACGTCTCCGATTACAAAGAAGGGACAGTATGTGTACGGTGCGTTGATTGGAATTCTTACAGGTCTTTTTCGTCTTTTTGGAGGATCGGCAGAGGGAGTATCCTATGCAATTATCATCAGTAACCTTCTGGTTCCGCTGATTGAGAAGGTTACTCTTCCAAAACCATTTGGTAAAGGAGGAGAAAAATAATGAATAAGATTATGAGAAATACCATTATTCTTACGATTATTACACTTGCTGCCGGCATCGGACTCGGATTTGTGTACGAGATTACAAAGGAGCCGATTGCACAGGCGCAGGAAAAAGAAAAGAAGGAAGCCTGGCAGAAGGTATTTCCAGATGCAGATATAAATGAATTTGAGGCGGTCGAGGTAGACGAGGCGGCAGCCGAAAAGGCAGTTTCAGATCTGGGTGTAAAAGCAACGGTCGATGAGGTATGTATGGTAGGAGATAAAGGCTATGTTGTTACTACAACGGATAAAGAAGGCTACGGCGGAGATATTCAGATCACGGTAGGCATCACTTCAGACGGAACGGTCAGCGGTATCTCGATTCTGTCAATCAGCGAGACTGCGGGACTTGGCATGAAGGCTAAGGAGCCGAAATTCTATGAGCAGTATCAGGGTAAGCAGACGGAACGGTTTGCAGTAGCAAAAGACGGCGGCGAGGGTGAACCGATTGACGCGTTAAGCGGAGCAACAATTACCTCAAGAGCGGTAACCGGGGCAGTCAATACGGCACTTGCGTATTATCAAAATGCATTTTAGGAGGTAGTGAAGATGAGTAATTGCACCGAAAGATTATATAACGGTATTATTAAAGAAAATCCTACCTTCGTGCTGATGCTGGGTATGTGTCCGACACTGGCGGTCACAACCTCAGCAGTCAATGGTTTAGGTATGGGGCTTTCTACAACAGTTGTATTGGTATTATCAAATATGCTGATATCCATGCTACGCAAAATTATACCGGATTCTCTTAGAATCCCGGCATTTATCGTAGTCGTGGCATCCTTTGTAACGATTGTACAGTTTCTTCTCCAGGGCTTTGTTCCAAGCTTATATGCATCACTTGGACTTTATATTCCTCTTATCGTTGTAAACTGTATCATACTTGGCCGCGCAGAGAGCTATGCTTCCAAGAATCCGGTACTTCCTTCCATCTTTGACGGAATCGGAATGGGACTTGGATTTACAGCAGGCCTTACCTGTATCGGCGTTGTGCGTGAGCTGATCGGAGCAGGAGCAGTGTTTGGATTTCAGGTTCTTCCGATTGCAGATATATCTACAGGCCAGGCCGGTTATGTTCCGGTTACGATTTTTATTTTAGCACCGGGAGCATTTCTTGTGCTGGCAGGTCTAACTGCACTTCAGAACCGGTTTAAGCGTTCGGCGGCGAAGAAGGGGAAAAAGGTTCCGGAGTCTGCAGGCTGCGGTGAGGGATGTGCATCCTGCGGAAACAGTGCGTGCAGCGGCAAGGTTTTTCCGACAGGAAATGAGAAAGAATAGGAGGAGTACATAGATGAAAGAATTATTGATTATTGCGATTGGTTCAGCGCTTGTAAATAACGTTGTACTCAGCCAGTTCCTGGGAATCTGTCCGTTCCTGGGTGTTTCCAAAAAGGTACAAACTGCAGCGGGCATGGGAGGAGCAGTAGTGTTTGTCATTACGATTGCATCCTTTGTTACAGGCCTGGTTTATAAGTTTATCCTGGCAAATAAGGCGATTCTTAACGGGAAGCTTGTTTATCTTCAGACGATTGTATTCATACTTGTAATTGCCTGCCTTGTTCAGTTTGTAGAGATGTTTCTCCAAAAATCCATGCCGTCTCTTTACCAGGCGCTTGGTGTATACCTTCCTCTGATTACAACAAACTGTGCAGTTCTGGGAGTTGCACTTACAAATGTCCAGAAGGAATATTCCATTCTGACCGGAGTTATCAATGGTCTGGGTACTTCTGTGGGATTCCTGATTGCTATTGTGATTCTGGCGGGTATTCGTGAGAAAATGGAATATAATGATGTGTCCGAATCTTTTAAGGGAACGCCGATTGTGCTGATCACAGCCAGTCTTATGGCAATTGCGTTTTTTGGATTCTCAGGACTGATATAGGAGGGAGCAGACTATGAGTATAGCAGGAATTATAGTTGCTGCGGCAATCGTGGGCGGCACCGGATTATTCATTGGTGTGTTTCTTGGATTTGCCGGCAAAAAATTTGCAGTAGAGGTGGATGAAAGAGAAGAGGCAATTCTGGGAGTTCTTCCGGGCAACAACTGCGGCGGATGCGGATATGCAGGCTGCTCAGGACTTGCTGCGGCGATCGTGGCAGGAGAGGCGGAAATAGGTGCCTGTCCGGTAGGAGGAGCGCCGGTTGCGGCCCAGATCGGTGAGATCATGGGGCAGGAGGCAGGAGAACAGATACGTAAGACCGCATTTGTGAAATGTGCCGGGACCTGCGATAAGGCCGGGAAGGATTATGAATATTACGGACTCCATGACTGCATTATGGTAAACATGATGCAGAACGGCGGACCGAAAACCTGTAATTACGGCTGTCTCGGAGAGGGGACCTGTGTTTCTGTCTGTCCGTTTGACGCCATTCACATTGTGGATGGTGTTGCCGTAGTGGATAAAGAGGCGTGTAAGGCCTGTGGAAAATGTGTTTCTGCCTGTCCGAAGCATCTGATTGAGCTGGTTCCTTATGAGCAGAAGCATCTGGTTCAGTGTAATTCCAGAGATAAGGGAAAAGATGTTATGAAGGCATGTTCTGTAGGCTGTATCGGCTGTAAGATGTGTGAGCGGGTATGTGAATATGATGCAGTAAAGGTCATAGACAATATCGCACATATAGATCCGGAAAAATGTACGGGCTGCGGCGCATGTGCAGAAAAGTGTCCGAAAAAGATTATTCAGTAATCGTGAAAAACAAAGTGGAAGTGTGCAGATGGAAAGACGCAGCTTGAAACAGACAGCGGCTGATGCATTTCGGTTGTTTACAAATGATATAAGGAATTCAAAATGGGCGATTGCAGCTGTTATCGCCTATTTTGTGTTGTCAAGAAGTTTTTTTTACAGTATATGTCCGATGGTTTCTTTTACCGGTTTCCCGTGTCCGGCATGTGGTCTTACGAGAGCAGGTTT
The DNA here is from genome assembly GCA_946558465.1 of uncultured Lachnospiraceae bacterium. Lineage (GTDB taxonomy): Bacteria > Bacillota > Clostridia > Lachnospirales > Lachnospiraceae > CAPEBR01. Next base: position 51,021 of record CAMNTM010000004.1, on the reverse strand, counting down.
TGCTGTTCTGAGGTTCGATTTTGACGGGGCGTGGAGAATGCATCCTTTTATCTATCCAATCATTTTTTTGATTTTCTTGTTTTTTGTTAACCGGTATTTTCTATATGGAAGGAAAGGCAGAAAGCTTCGCAGAATTGCATTTATCATATTAACAGCGATGATTCTTTTTTATATATGGAGAATGTACCGGTATTTTCCCGGAGAACCACCGATGAGCTATTACCGGCATAATGTAATACAGAGGATACTTCATATAATATCACAGGTTACGGGGCGGAGTTTGTGAGCGTCTCTTATTGCATTTGCCGGCGCAGCATGTTAGAATATGAGTTAATTATTGGAATGTGAATAGGAGGAATTACGAGATGGAAAATAATTTTGATAACATGCCGGAGGAGCAGAAACAGACAGGACAGAATTCTGCAGAAGGGACACAAAGCGGTACATTTACTTTTGAGTCGGAAAAAACATCCTCTGAGAGTGCTGCACAGAATACAGAAAATAACGTAGATACAGGGTCGGCTTCCAGCCAGTATACAGATCCGAATGCAGGGACATCTTATCAGCAGCCCTACAACCAGTATACGAGTGCAGGAACCGGGGGATATTCTCAGTATACAAGCGCAAATTCCGGAAATTATAATCAGAATCAGTCTTACGGCTATCAGCAGAATGAACAGAGCTATGCGAATTACCAGCAGCAGTATCAGGACAATTATAACTATAATGTGAATACTCCAAGCTATAATCAGAGTCAGGATGGCCAGGACACGACGCCGCTGTCGATGGGAGAATGGCTGTTAACTTTAATTCTTCTGGCAATTCCATGTCTGAATATTGTATTGTATATTGTATGGGCATTTGGTAAAAACGGTAATGTAAATCGCAGAAATTACTGCCGTGCAGGATTGATTTTGGCAGCGATAGGCTATGTAATTGCTATCATTGCCGTTATTATTATTGCAGTTGCAGGCGGAATCGGCGGTTATTATTACTATTAAAAAGCTATGTAATATCTGAATGAATAAAATATGGACTGCCGCACCAGCCGGATCCTCCGGCTGGTGCGGCAGTCCTGTTATCATGTTTTAAGTGACGGGACAGAAATAGTAAATCTTTAGATGTATTATTTTAAAAAATTGTCGGAATAGTGAATTTCATCGTCATCTGTGATAAATACAGCGTCTACATTGTCCAGCTGTTTGACCATATTCATTCCTCTGTCATATCCGAGAAGAAAACAGACCGTACTTAAGGCATCTGCGGTCAGAGAGGAATCTGTGATAATAGTAACGCTGTGCAGAGTATTCTCACAGGGATATCCTGTAGAAGGAGCAAGCACATGATGATAAACCGTGCCGTTCACTTCAAAATAACGTTCGTAGATTCCGGTTGTTACAACAGACTGGTCGGCAATCCTTACAGAGGTAATGGCAGCGCCGGTCTCATCAAAAGGCCTTTGGATTCCGATGTTATATTTAGAGCCGTCGGTTTTTGTGCCCAGGGTCAGAACATTTCCGCCCAGATTGATAACGGCATGAGATACATCCTGGTCTTTTAAGTACTCCTTGATTCTGTCAGCGATATAACCTTTGGCAATGGCGCCTACGTCGAGAGCAGCATTAGGATCAGCCAGCCGTACGGTGTTGTCTTGTACGATAACATTTTTATAATTCACATGGCTTAAGGCTCCGGTTATGGCATCCTGAGAGGGAACAGCCGGTTCTTCTGCCTTAAAATCCCAGAGAGCGGAGACACTTCCGATAGTTATATCAAAAAGTCCTCCGGATAATTCACAGTAGTAAAGCCCCTTTTTGATAAGCTCGATTGTATCTTCGGAAACCTCAACGGCAGCGCCGGCGGCAGTGTTGATTCGGACAATATCACTGTTTTCATCTGTTTTTGAAAACAGGGTGTCGTATTTTTTACATAATTTTTCGCAGCCCTCTAAAACTTCCCGGTCTACAGGGTCCCGAATCTCCACGCGTATGACGGTGTCAAACAGAGTGTCTGTATAAATCAAATCCTCCTTTGCAGGAAGTCTGGAGCAGCCGGACAGAAAAAGCACTGCAGCACATAAAAATGCGGTCCATTTTTTTCGTTTCATAAAGCACCTCAGAAATTTATTTAGATGTAACAGTCAACAAAACAGATGCGCAGACCTGTCTGAACTGTTACAATTATATCATAAAAAAACAGATATGCAATCGAACATGTGATTGCATGAATGGTTTTCTTGTGTTAGAATATAGCATAGAAAGAGGTATGGTATCATGAAAACAGGTTTAAAGAAGAATGATGTACTTTTAATTATAATTATACTGGCAGTTGCGGGCTCTGCATATTGGCTGCATGAGAAGATAGGTACAAAAGGAGCGAACTGCATCACCGTAAAGGTAAACGGCAGGATAGAAGGAGTTTATAGTCTGGGAGAGGATCAGGAGATTGAGATTAATGGAGGGACCAATCATCTTGTGATTAAAAACGGCAGGGCAGATATGACAGAGGCAGACTGCCCGGATAAGCTGTGTGTGAATCAGAAGGCAGTTTCAAAGAATCGTGAGAGTATCATCTGCCTTCCGAATAAAGTGATTGTAGAGGTGGACAGCAGTGAAAACAGCGAGTTTGATGCAGTGTCAAATTAGGAGGCATTTCCGGTGAAGGGAAGGGCGGCGTATTTTGGTGTATTTACGGCTTTAGCGCTGATCTTCAGCTATGTAGAGACGCTGATTCCAATATCTTTCGGGATTCCGGGTGTAAAGCTTGGACTTGCGAATCTGGTGATTGTCATTGCGCTGTATAAGATGAAGCTTGGCGAGGTGTATCTCCTGTCAGTGGTGCGGGTGCTTCTGTCGGGATTTATTTTTGGAAATTATTTCAGTATATTGTACAGCCTTGCAGGAGGGCTTTTAAGTCTTACGGCAATGGCGCTTTTGAGCCGGGGAAAGAGGTGGAAGAAATCCTTTAGTGTGACGGGGGTCAGTATTGCCGGAGGTGTGTTCCATAATATAGGGCAGCTTTTGATTGCGATGGCGGTTGTGGAGACCTTTCATGCAGCCTATTATATTCCGGTACTTCTGGTGTCCGGAGTTGTGACAGGATTTTTGATTGGAATTACTGCAGGAGAGGTACTGAAGAGATTGATAAATGTTTTTTGAAATATTTCCTTAAAAAAATTGTGAAGAAGAGTTGAATAACGGCGAGACAGTAATTTGGCGAAAAAGAGGTGAAGTTATGATAACGTATGTAAGAGGTGAGCTGGCAGCGGTTTATGAGGACAGAGTAGTTGTAGATGTAGGCGGAGTGGGATATAGTGTTTTTACGTCTGTACAGACTATAAGTCTTCTGCCTCCGGTGGGAAATGAAGTGAAGCTTCACACTTTTCTGAATGTGAAGGAAGATGCCATGCAGCTTTTCGGCTTTCTTACAAGAGATGACCTGCAGGTATTCCGGCTTTTAATCGGTGTCAGTGGAATCGGACCGAAGGGCGGACAATCTATTTTATCGGTTTTGACGCCGGATGATCTGCGGTTTGCAGTGATGTCAGGGGATGTAAAGGCTATCTCGGCGGCGCCCGGAATCGGGAAAAAGACAGCGGAAAAGCTTATCATAGAGCTTAAGGATAAGCTGAGTATTGAGGATGCACTGGAGCATGCGGCGTCCGGTGCTGAAAGCTTACCGGGGCAGATACAGTCCGGCAGCGTGTCCGGCGATGCGGTTCAGGCATTGACAGCGCTTGGATATGGAAGCACGGAAGCTTTAAAGGCGGTAAAGCAGGTGGAGATTACAGAGGGCATGGAAGTAGAAGCAGTGCTGAAGCAGGCGCTGAAATATATGATGTTCTGATTAAGGGGATTGTATGGGCAGAAGGATTATTACAACGGAAAATCTGGAAGAGGATATTAAGATAGAAGGGTCGCTCCGGCCGCAGCTTCTGGAGGATTACATAGGACAGGAGAAGGCGAAGGAGACGCTTAAGATTTATATTGAGGCGGCAAAAGAGCGGAAAGAAGCACTGGATCATGTGTTGTTTTATGGTCCTCCGGGGCTTGGCAAGACGACGCTTGCTGGTATCATAGCCAATGAAATGAAGGTAAATATCAAGATTACGTCTGGTCCTGCAATCGAAAAGCCTGGGGAGATGGCAGCAATTCTGAATAATCTGCAGGAAGGAGATGTACTTTTTGTAGATGAGATCCACAGGCTGAACCGCCAGGTGGAAGAGGTGCTGTATCCAGCAATGGAGGATTACGCCATTGATATTATGATTGGAAAAGGGGCAAGTGCACGTTCTATCAGGCTGGATCTTCCGAAATTTACCCTGGTGGGAGCAACGACTCGTGCCGGGATGCTTACGGCTCCCTTACGAGACAGATTTGGTGTGGTTCACCGCCTGGAATTCTATACGGTGGAGGAACTGACGACTATTATCCTGCGCTCGGCTCATGTTCTCGGTGTAGGTATAGATAAGGAGGGGGCCCGTGCGCTTGCAAAACGGTCACGGGGAACGCCAAGACTGGCCAACCGGCTGCTTAAGCGTGTCCGTGATTTTGCCCAGGTGAAGTATAACGGATACATCACGGAAGCTGTGGCGGATTATGCGCTGGATCTTCTGGATGTGGACAAGGAAGGACTGGACCAGACAGACAGAACACTTCTTATGACTATCATTGATAAGTTCGGGGGAGGACCGGTGGGGCTAGATACACTTGCGGCAGCCATCAGTGAGGATACAGGGACTATTGAGGACGTATATGAACCGTATCTTTTGAAGAACGGGTTTCTTCAGAGAACCCCGCGGGGAAGGATTGTGACAGATATGGCTTATACACATTTAGGAATTTCTCACGAAAATAATGAAAAATAGTTGGTTTTTGTACGGATTTCGTTTATAATACTGGTATAAGCAGGAAAGAGGAAAGTTTAAGGGAGGCTTCTATGGCATCATCAAAAAACTATACGGAAGTTTTAATAGGAGGCAAGGTATTTACCTTAAGTGGATTTGAGAGTGAGGATTATCTGCAGAAAGTATCTACTTATCTGAATCATAAAATTGAGGAGTGTTCAAGCAGTGAAGGCTACCGCAAACAGAGTGCGGAGACAAGAAGTGTACTTCTTGCACTTAATATCGCGGATGATTACTTTAAGGCCAGGAAGCAGGGCGGAACTCTGGAGAGCGACATTGAGGCTAAGGATAAGGAGATGTATGATCTAAAGCATGAGCTTATCTCTGTACAGATAAAGCTTGAGAATGCAGATAAAGCGCTGGACAAGCTGAAAGAGGAGAATAAGGAGCTTCAGATGAAGATTGTCCAGCTGGAAACGGAAATGAAAAATAAGAAAAAATAAAAGTTAAGAAGGATACTTACGAGGCTGTCAGGTTGACAGCCTTTTTAATCATACGGGAGTTTCAGAAAGGAAATATGATATGGGGAATCAAGTGGAGCTTCTGGCGCCTGCCGGATCCCGGGCGAGTCTGGATGCGGGCATAAAGGCGGGAGCAGACGCAGTCTACATCGGCGGGAGCAGATTTGGAGCAAGGTATTATGCGGATAATCTGGAGAAGGAGGAAATGCTCCGGGCAATTGACTATGTACACCTGCATGGACGTAAGATATATATGACAGTAAATACTCTGCTTAAGGACCGGGAAATTGAAGAGCTGTATTCTTATCTGCAGCCCTATTACCGGGAGGGGCTTGACGCAGTGATTGTACAGGATATCGGAGCTGTGTGCTGTATCAGGGAACAGTTTCCGGGTTTGTCTCTTCACATAAGTACGCAGGCTGCGGTGACTCATGCGCTGGGCGCCGAATTTTTTGCAGGGCTTGGAGCAGACCGGATTGTGCCGGCAAGAGAGCTGTCTCTTGATGAGATACGGGACATGAAGCAAAAGAGCGGGCTGGAGATTGAGTGTTTTGTACATGGAGCAATGTGCTACTGTTATTCCGGACAGTGTCTGTTAAGCAGTATGATCGGAAGCAGAAGCGGGAACCGGGGGCAGTGTGCACAGCCATGCCGCCTGCCCTACAGTGCAGACGGCGGAAAGCCGGAAGATATGCTCAGTCTTAAGGATATGGATGCAGTCGAATTGATACCGGAGCTTGTGAAGGCCGGAGTGGATTCCTTTAAAATTGAAGGCCGGATGAAACGTCCGGAATATGTATATGCAGTTACCGGTATGTATCGGAAGTATATAGATTTATATTATGAAAAAGGAGCAGGGTGTTTTCAGGTATCCAGGGAGGATAAGAATGCTCTGGAAAATGTGTACAGGCGGAGAGGCTATTGCAGCGGATATTATCAAAACCAGAACGGGAAGCATATGATTTCGCTGAAGCGTCCCGGCGCGCTTTTCTCAGGCAGAGAGCAGGCCGTGTCATGTCAGGATAAGGCTTTAGAAAATACGGAATATAAAATTAAAGAAAAAATTAATGGTAAGTTAATACTTTCCGAGGGAAATCATGCTAAACTGTGTATGGAATATACAGGAGCTTCCAGGAAAATATATGCAGAATATGAGGGGCCGGTGGTACAGACTGCACTTCGGCAGCCGCTTGAGGAGGAACGAGTCAAAAGGCAGATGAAAAAGACCGGAAATACAGAGTTTGAGTTTGACAGACTGGAAGTTTTTCTTGAGGGCCGGGTATTTCTTCCGATGCAGACTTTAAACGAGCTGAGGCGCGGGGGAATTTCTGCGCTTGAGGAGGAAATTCTTTCTGATTTCCGCCGTGATCAGACATGTGCACGGACGATGGAAAAAGAAGCAGGGAAAAATACGGTTAAGGAAGCGTCCCGGATTGTGAAAATGCAGAGAGGCGGACTGCCTCAGAGTGAGACGGCGGAAGAAAAGAGACTGCACCTGACGGTATCGGTACAGAGTGAGGAACAGCTGAAAGCGCTTTTTTATCTGACAGGAGTGGACACAGTTTATATAGACGACAGCATTGGTTTTCGAAGGGATGTGGTCTGCCAGATTCGAAGGCTTCAGGAAGACGGGAGACAGATTTATCTTTCTATGCCGTATATTTTTCGAGAGAGGGCGGTCATCCGTTATGAGGATATTTATAAAGAGCTTGTGCAGGTTTATGACGGTGTTCTGATACGGAACTGGGAAAGCTATATATGGCTTTTGAAAAAAGGCTACACAAAAAATATGATTTCTGATACAAATCTGTATGTATTTAATCAGTACAGTAAAGACTTTATGAGACAGACCGCATTTGCGCAGTATACTCTTCCTCAGGAGCTTCATGCACATGAGCTTGCAGGGCTTGGCGGCGGAGGTGTTCTTATTGTATATGGCTGTCAGCCGGTGATGATTTCTGCAAACTGTATTCGGAAAACAGCGGGCAGGTGTAAAGGAGAAGAGGGCATTTCCTATCTTTTGGATCGGCAGAAGAAAAAATTCGGGGTTAAAAATTGCTGCAGATATTGTTATAATATCATGTATAATTGTGTTCCTCTTATGCTGCTTGACCAGACAGAGGAGATTAAAAAGGTGGATCCTGCGGGTATCAGGCTGGACTTTACAGATGAGGACAGTAAAACGGTACGGCAGCTTACAGTGCTGTATCAGAAGGCATTTCTTGAAGGAAAGCCACAGGCTGTACCGGAGATGGAATATACAAGGGGACATTTTAAACGGGGAGTAAAGTAGGTGGAATTTTGATAAATATTATTGTAGAATTGTCCAAATATCTGATGATCATATTGATTACCATGTATACGTATCTATGCTTCAGCATTTTTGGATATCGGGATCCAGACAGAAAAAAGAGCATGCTTTTTAGACAGAATGTATTGATGTTTATGATACATCTGACTGCATATCTGGTTATGTATCTTAAAACAGAGGATATAAAGCTTTTAGGATTATATCTGATGCAGGTGGTCTTATTTGCCGCAACAATTCTTTTGTATATAAATATTTACCCAAAGGTATCACGGCTTGTCATCAATAATATGTGTATGCTCTTGTGCGCCGGTCTTATTATGCTGACTAGACTGAGCTATTCCAATGCGGTGAAGCAGTTTGTGATTGCTGCTGCTGCGATTGGATTAAGTCTTGCAGTTCCGGTTGTTATTCGAAGGTTTAAAATGTTGTCGGAGTGGAAGAAGTTTTATGCGCTGGCGGGTATTGTATCTTTGGCGGCTGTTGTGATATTAGGCCGGGTATCCGGGGGAGCCAAGCTCGGTTTTGAGCTTGGCGGAATTAACATACAGCCTTCGGAACTTGTGAAGATTGTGTTTGTATTTTTCGCGGCGGCGAGCTTTAAGGAATCACTGGCGTTTAAAAATATTGTAGTGACGACGGCGATTGCAGCGTTTCATGTATTAATTCTGGTGGCATCAAAGGATCTGGGCGCGGCGCTGATTATTTTTGTGGTTTACCTGGTAATGCTGTACGTAGCCACAAGACAGCCGCTTTATATGGCGGCAGGGCTTGCCGCAGGAAGTGCGGCGTCGGTGGCAGCGTACTACATATTTAATCATGTGCGGGTACGGGTACTGGCATGGCAGGATCCAATTGCCTCTTATGACAGTGCGGGCTATCAGGTAGCGCAGTCACTTTTTGCCATAGGGACAGGAAGCTGGTTTGGAATGGGACTTTATCAGGGTATGCCGGATACGATTCCTGTGGTGGAATCAGATTTGATTTTTCCTGCAATTGCGGAAGAGATGGGTCTTATTTTTGCTTTGTGTATCATAATGATTTGTGTCAGCTGCTATATCATGTTTCTGAATATTGCGATGGAGCTTCACGCATTATTTTACAAGCTGGTGGCGCTGGGGCTTGGAACCTGTTATATCTTTCAGGTATTTCTCACCGTAGGAGGCGTAACCAAATTTATTCCGCATACAGGAGTTACGCTGCCGTTAGTCAGCTATGGAGGAAGCTCGCTTCTTAGCACGCTGATTATGTTTGCGATTATCCAGGGACTTTATATATTAAGGGAAGACGAGGAAGAAGATATTGAGAGAAGGAAGAAAGAAAGGCTACGAGCAAAGAGAAGCGGACAGGAGAATAAAACGAGACCAGGAAAAACGGGAGATGCCCCGCAGAGACCGAAAAGAAGCAAACCGGTCGGACAGGAAGCAGGAAAAGCAAAAGCGCGCCCGAAACAAAGAATTCGCTAGAGTTACGTATGTGTTTGTAGCACTTTTTATTGCTATGATGGGATATATCGCCTATTTTAATGTGGTAGAGAGCAGGGATATGATAAGGAGTCCTTATAATGTCAGGCAGGATTCCTTTGCGGAGCGCGTGGTCAGAGGAAAGATTCTGGACAGGAACGGGAAGGTGCTGGCACAGACGAATGTGGCAGAAGACGGTACGGAGACAAGGGAATATCCGTACGGCAATATGTTTGCTCATGTAGTGGGATACACGGCAAACGGAAAAACAGGCCTGGAATCGCTGGAAAATTTTGAACTGCTTACTTCCAATGCGTTTTTTCTTGAGAAGATCAAGCAGGAATTTCAGGACGAAAAAAATATCGGAGATAATGTTGTGACAACTCTGGATACGGAGCTTCAGGAGGCCGCCTATGATGCGCTTGGGAGTTACCGGGGAGCAGTGGTTGTTATGGAACCCAGTACAGGAAAGATTCTTGCGATGGTGTCAAAGCCTGATTTTGATCCGAACACAGTGGCGGAAAATTGGGAGAGCTTAAGCACAGACAGTGAAAACAGTGCGCTTTTGAACAGGGCAACTCAGGGGCAGTATGCACCGGGCTCTACCTTTAAAATCGTGACGGCGTTAGAATATATGCGGGAGAGTAACGATACAGATACCTACAGCTATGACTGTTTTGGAGAGATTGAAGCATCCGGAACTACGATTCACTGTTACGGCGGGCGTACTCATGGAAGTGAGGATTTTCGGGACAGCCTGGCCTATTCCTGCAATACGTCGTTTTGTAATATCGGGCTTTCTCTGGATATAGAGTCCTTCCGTAAAACATCAAAGGAGCTGCTTTTTGACTCTAAGCTTCCTTGTGATCTTCCTTACAGCCAAAGTAAGTTTACACTTAAAAAAGGAGCTGATGATGCGGACCGAATGATGACTGCTATGGGGCAGGGACAGACCCAGGTCAGCCCTTACCACATGGCGCTGATTATGTCGGCAGCGGCAAACGGGGGAACACTTATGAAGCCGTATCTGGTGGATTCAGTTACAAACTATACCGGAAATGTAATAGAAAAGACAAAACCGGAAAAGTATCGTTCACTTATGACGTCAGAGGAGGCGGCACAGCTTAAAGACTATATGACGTCTGTGGTGGACTATGGAACAGCCTCCGTGCTGAGCGGGCAGAGCTATACTGCGGCGGGAAAAACCGGAACAGCAGAGTACAGCTCAGATAAGGAAAAAGATCATTCCTGGTTTGTAGGACTGGCTAATGTGGATAATCCGGAGCTCGTGATAAGTGTAATTATCGAGTCATCAGACGGTGCGGCAAGTGCCGTAAATATTGCAAAGCAGGTGTTCGACACTTATTATTAAGATACAAGGCTGCGCATGGTGCTGTCTGGCATTTGATAAACGGATGAGAGAAACCGCAGAAGGAGATTTCGGAAGAAATGATGTGAGGACAATTATGAGATATTACAGGTATCTTTATCTGAGCGGCAGCTTAGAAAAGAAGAAAGAGAAGATAATCCGGAAACTGGAAGAGAAAAGGTTTCAGCTTAATATTTATGTTATAACGCTTGCAGGAAACGAAAAAAATCATCTGGAAATATATCAGTCGAATCTTTTTCTGCAGCCGGATTTTCCTTATGAAGATTTTTTTGTGGTAGGGATTGCAGGCGGCTACGAAGATGCGGTAGAATTAGTGGAAGAAATTGCAAAAGAGGTGTATAATGAGACAAAGGGAGCTGATATTCGTTCCTATATATTAAAAAAAGAGCAGGAAGGTTAAATATGCTTCATATACTACTTTTTATTTTGAAAATAATAGGAATTATATTAGCCGTAATAATGGGAATATTAGTATTGATGATTTGTGTGCTGCTTTTTGTTCCGGTCCGGTATGAGATTAAAGCAGGCTGCGGCAGGAATCTGGATTCTCTGAAGATGAGGATTCGGATTACATGGCTTCTGCACCTGATTCGTGCGGACGTAGTGTATAAGCGGAAAGGGTTTTGCTGGAGGGTTCGTGCCGCTTGGCTTAAAAGAGAAAACAAAGGCCGCGGGAAAGAGCAGGAGACGCCGCCTCATGATAAAATGTACAGAGAAACACAGAAAGCTGAAATTGAGAAGGAAAGAAAAACGGATATAGAAAATGAAATAAAGGAGGACAAAAAAATTGAAGAAACAGGGGAAGAATATGACGAAGTATCTAAAGAGTGCGAAGAAAGCAGGGAAGAGCTTAAAATCCCTGTCAAAAAACAGCAGAAAGAGACAGAGGGCGTGGAAGAAATTCCTGAAGAAGAATCCGAAGCTTCGAAAGTATCTGAAGTCTCTGAAGAACCGGAAGATCATGCTGAGAAAAGGTCAGGATTTTATGAAAAAATTCAAAAAATCTTTCAAAAAATAAAAGGTATTTTCAAAAGCTTTTGTGACAGGATAAAGGCACTGTTGGAAAAAAAGGAAAAGCTTACTATCTTCATTCAGGATGAAGTGCATACGGCAGCCTTTCATAAAGTAAAAAAAGAAGCGTTCCGTCTTCTTCGAAGACTGAATCCGAAAAAGCTTGAGGTTCGTCTTGTCTATGGATTTGAAGATCCCTGCCTGACAGGGCAGGTTCTGGCAGGGATTAGTGTGCTGTATCCCTTTATGGGTGATCATGTGGACATCACGCCGGATTTTGAGGAGCGTATACTTAAGGGAAAATGTTATATAGCAGGAAAGCTTTACGCGTGGCATTTTGCGGAAGTTTGCTGGAATTTAATCTGGTGCGGGAATGTCCGTAAGACGTACAGGCATATTAAAAATTTTCAAATATAGGAGGAACCGGGTATGGCAGACAATAATTTTAAGGGAACTGTGGAGGCGCTTTTCCGTGGAATTGACGGGGTGATTACTTCCAAAACAGTGGTGGGAGACGCTATTCATATCGGAGATACAATTATTCTTCCGCTGGTGGATGTATCTTTTGCCGTAGGGGCGGGAGCGTGGAACGCAGATAAAAAGGAAAAAGGGGCCGGAGGCCTGGGAGGCAAGATGACTCCGTGCGCAGTGTTGGTTATACAAAACGGCCAGACCAGGCTTGTGAATGTAAAAAATCAGGACACGATTACAAAGATATTAGATATGGTTCCAGATGTAGTGGACAAGTTTACGGCAGGAAAAGAGAATAAGATGACAGAGGATGACGTGATGGATATCCTGAATGAAGAAGAATAAAATAATTATTCAGGATAACAGCAGCTATACAGTGGAAAAGTGATATTCTGCATATTACAGCATACAATAGTTTTAAAGGAATGAGCCGGAGGGATACGTTGAAGCGTATTATCGGATTTGCTTTATTTTGGGTAGCGGTAGGGATTATACTGGCACTTATTCTGCCGAATACTTTTGTTGAGGTGCTGTGTATTATACTGTGTGTACTTGCAGGATATAATCTATTTTGCTGTTAACACATGAACTGAACAGCTTTAATGAGAAGAAGCCGGAGAGACAAGTGAATAGCACCTGTCTCTTCGGAATTCTTTTTTCAAAATATAAGCTGCACCAGCAGCATATAACAGACGGTGCCTCTGATTTTAATTACTTAAGCTTTTCTTAGTATTTGCTTAAATATATTGTCCGGGGAGATTCTGTTGTATATACTGGATTTATGAACCGTCAGGAGAAGATTTATTTGCGTAAGCAGCCGGTTCATTAAGAATATACTTAGAATCTATGCTGAAAGAACAGCAAAAGAACGGATGGTGCTGGTAAAGATATGAAGGCAGTAAAAAAGGGAATACGATATTGTATTATAGCAGGTCTGGCAGGAATTGCAGTGCTTCTGGCAATTAACGGTTTTGTAGTGTTGTCGGCAGAAAAGCAGATTGTAACGATAGAAGAGCTTCAGGAGTCAGGAACGCAGGCAGATGCAGTTGTTATACTTGGAGCTCAAGTAAGGTCAGACGGGACTCCAAGCAAGATGCTGAAGGAGCGTCTTGACACGGGAATCAGTGCTTACGAAGCGGGACTTGCAGAGCGGATTATTGTCAGCGGGGATCATGGTCAGGATAATTACGATGAAGTAAATGCGATGAAGGACTATGCGGTAGACCGGGGAGTGCCTTCGGAGCACATTTTTATGGATCACGCAGGGTTTTCAACTTATGAAAGCATGTACAGGGCAAAAGCAGTCTTTCAGGCGGAAAACATTATTGTGATCACACAGAAATACCATCTTTACCGTGCTGTTTATGATGCAGAAGCCATGGGGCTTCAGGTGAAGGGAATTGCCTGTGATACGGCAGTCTACGCCGGTGATAAATATAGGAAGCTTCGGGAAGCAGCCGCACGGGTTAAGGATGTGGGATTTTCGATTTTTAAGCCTTCTCCGGCATGCTTAGGTGAAGTGATTCCGGTAAGCGGAGACGGTAATGTGACGAACGATGCTGCTTTTGATTGAGACGGGTGCCGGATGCCGGCAGGAGAGGGATAAGAACAAAAGATACGTAAGAATAAAATATAAAAGCTGTGAAAATGACAGAAAATGTATATAAAATGAGAAATACTGCTTGCATTTACTCCCATCTTCTGCTAATATATTATTGTTACGAGTTCGTGTAATCGAGCTTATTATGAGCGTTAGGAGGTGCAGTCATGGCTAAATGTGCTATTTGTGAAAAGGGTGCTCACTTTGGAAATAATGTAAGCCACTCTCATAGAAAAACACCAAAGATGTGGAAATCTAATGTTAAATCCGTACGCGTGAAGACAGAGAACGGCGGTACAAAGAAAATGTATGTATGTACTTCCTGTTTAAAGTCAGGAAAAGTTGAGCGTGCATAATGGAAAAGCTGTGAAACTCAGATTCTGATTGTGGAATCTGAGTTTTTTCTATAATTAAGAAAATAAGGATCTGAGGATTTCCGGCAGGTTTCTTTTCTACCAGCTGCAAGGGAGATGAAAGAGATTTCAATTTATATTTGTAATATAGAAGAAAACAGAGTATAATATTGGTGTTAATATACTTTTACGAGACGGAAATAAATTTTTAGGATAGAAGAATGGGAGGGTTTCGGATATGAAAGGTTGTATGAGTACAGATCTCGGCATTATTACCATTGACCCGGAGGTTGTCGCAAAATATGCCGGATCAGTAGCAGTGGAGTGCTTTGGTATTGTGGGAATGGCTGCAGTGAATGTGAAGGATGGACTGGTTCATCTTCTAAAGCGCGAGAGTCTGACCCGCGGAATACAGGTCAGCATTACGGAGGACAATCATGTGACTTTGAGTTTCCACATTATTGTAGCTTACGGAGTCAGCATTTCTGCAGTGACGGATAACTTAATCAGCAATGTAAAATACCGTGTGGAAGAATTTTCGGGAATGCCGGTGGATAAGATTAATATCTATATTGAAGGCGTAAGAGTCATCGATTAGTTAAGGAGGACATAAGAAGTGGCTACGAAAACAATTAATGTGGATATGCTTGCAAAGATGTTTCTTGCAGGTGCCCAGAATATTGAAGCAAAGAAAGAGATAATTAATGAATTAAATGTATTTCCTGTTCCGGACGGAGATACGGGTACGAATATGTCTCTTACTATTATGGCAGCGGCAAAAGAAGTGTCCGCACTTGAGAATCCGGGCATGAAGGAGCTTGCAAAGGCAATTTCTTCCGGTTCGCTGAGAGGTGCCAGAGGAAATTCCGGCGTTATTCTTTCTCAGCTTCTGAGAGGATTTACCAAATCTGTGCGAGAGGTGCAGGAGATTGATGTACCGGGCCTTGCAGCAGCCTGTCAGAGAGCGCGCGATACGGCATATAAGGCAGTTATGAAGCCGAAGGAGGGAACGATCCTGACAGTGGCCAGCGGGATTGCCGAGAAAGCAGCAGAGATGGCAGAGATGACGGAGGATCTGGAAGAGTTTATTCCGGCTGTCATCAATTACGCGGAGGAAGTGCTGGAGAGAACGCCGGATATGCTTCCGGTACTTAAGGAGGCAGGGGTTGTAGATTCCGGAGGACAGGGCCTTTTGGAGGTTATCCGGGGAGCCTATGATGCATTTCTCGGCAAGGAGATCTTATATGAAGCAGGCGTGAAAAGACCGGGTACGGCTGAGACAAAGGCCGGCGTTGAAGACACAGCCGATATTAAGTTTGGATATTGTACGGAATTTATCATATTAACCGAAAAGGAATTTTCCGAAAAGGAAGAGCAGCACTTTAAGGAATATTTATCTTCTATCGGCGATTCCATTGTATGTGTGGCAGATGATGATGTAGTAAAAGTGCATGTGCACACAAATGATCCCGGCCTTGCAATCCAAAAGGCGCTTGAATACGGCCAGCTGTCCCGGATGAAAATCGACAATATGAGGGAAGAGCATCAGGAAAAGTTAATCCGGGATGCACAGAAGGCAGCGGCAGAACAGGCAGATGGAAAAAAACAGGCAGATGCCACAAAGGAAAAGTCATCAAAACCGGCAAAATCTATGGGCTTTATAGCAGTATCTATCGGAGAGGGTATGAATGAGATTTTCCGAGAGCTTGGCGTGGACTATATTATTGAAGGCGGACAGACGATGAATCCAAGTACGGAGGATATGCTGAATGCCATAGAGCAGGTGAATGCGGAGCATATTTTTATCCTTCCTAACAATAAAAACATTGTTCTTGCCGCAAATCAGGCAAAGGATCTTGTGGAAGAAAAAAAGATCATTGTAATACCGACAAAAACAGTTCCGCAGGGGATTACCGCAGTTATTAATTTTATGCCGGATGAAAGTGCTAAGGTTAATGAGGAGACGATGCTTGAGGAGATAAAGCATGTAAAATCCGGGCAGGTGACCTATGCAGTGCGTGACACTCACATTGACGATAAGGAGATTCATGAGGGTGATATCATGGGTATCGGTGACAGCGGGATTCTGTCTGTCGGAAAGAGTGTGGAGGAGACGACGAAGGAAATGCTGTCCCAGCTTGTGGATGAGGATTCCGAGCTGATCAGCCTGTATTATGGCGAGGAGGTTTCGGAGGAGACAGCCGGTGATTTTACAAAAGAGCTGGAAGGTCTGTATCCGGATCTTGATATTGATGTACATTTTGGAGGACAGCCGATTTACTATTATGTGCTGGCGGTAGAGTAAGAAACCAGGATGTACCGGCGGCGGGTTTAAAGATTAGATATAGGATGACCAGATTCCATTAACTGTGCGGAGTCTGGTCATATTTTTAAAAGAAGGAATAGAACAGGATGATAGAAAAGAGTCGGATTCGTGAGTTAAAGGGTGTGGGAGAAAAGACGGAAAAGTTGTTTGAGAAGCTTGGTGTTTATACAGTAGGAGATCTGCTTCGATATTATCCGAAGGGATATGATGTGTATGAGGAAGCTGTACCGATAAGCGAGCTGGAGGAAGGCAGAATTATGACGGTGACCGGGGCCGTATTCGGACGGGTCCAGGTGTCAGGAACTAAACGGATGCAGATCACAACGCTTCATGTCAAGGATATTACAGGAACAGTCCGTGCCGTCTGGTTTAATATGCCGTTTCTCCGTAATACATTGGCAAAGGGCGGCCTGATTACACTCCGGGGACGGGTAGTATCCAGGAGAGGCGGCTTGATAATGGAGCATCCTGAAATTTTTTATCCCAGTGAAAAATATGAAGGTAAGCTTCATACCCTTCAGCCTGTTTATGGTCTTACGGCAGGGCTTTCCAATAATATTGTCTCTAAAACAGTGAAACAGGTGCTCGATGGGCTGGATTTAAGCAAGGAGACGCTTCCGGACAAGCTGCGGTTAAAGTATGGACTTGCAGAATATAATTATGCGGTCAGAGGAATTCATTTTCCCGAAGATAAAGAAGTGTTTTTTCATGCAAGAGACCGGCTTGTATTTGAGGAATTTTTGGAATTTATCTTGTCGCTTCGAAAGCTTAAGGACAAAAATGACAGACAAGAAAATGAATATGTGATTCCGAAAAGCGAAGAGGTAGAAGCATTTATTAAGAAGCTTCCTTATATGCTCACCAGCGCTCAAAGAAAGGTCTGGGATGAGATTGCAGAGAATATGGCAGGAAAAACTGTCATGTCAAGGCTGGTGCAGGGAGATGTGGGATCAGGCAAAACAATTGTTGCGGTGCTTGCACTTATGAATGCGGCTTTTAATGGTTATCAGGGAGCAATTATGGCGCCTACAGAGGTTCTGGCAAGACAGCACTATGAATCTATTACGGGATTATTTTCAGAATACGGAATTTCGATTAAGGTTGTGCTTCTGACAGGCTCCATGACGGCAAAAGAGAAACGCAGGGTATATGACCGGATTGAATGCGGGCTTGCAAAAATTATTGTAGGAACACATGCTCTCATTCAGAACCAGGTGTTTTATGATAATCTGGCACTTGTCGTCACAGATGAGCAGCATAGATTTGGCGTAAAGCAGCGCGAGATATTTGCAGGAAAGGGCACAGCTCCGCATGTACTTGTCATGAGTGCCACGCCGATTCCCAGAACACTTGCGATTATTCTTTACGGTGATTTGGACATTTCAGTTATTGATGAGCTTCCTTCGAATCGTCTTCCGATTAAGAATTGTGTGGTGGATACAGGCTACCGAAAAACAGCATATCATTTTATGAAACAACAGATTGCAGAGGGCCGGCAGTGTTATATTATCTGCCCGATGGTGGAGGAAAGCGAACATCTGGAGGCAGAAAATGTGGTGGATTATGCCTCGGCACTTAAGGAGGAACTCGGAGGCAGTATTGCCGTATCCTGTCTTCACGGAAAAATGAGGCAGACAGAAAAGGATATGGTTATGGAGCAGTTTGGGAACAATGAAATTCAGATTCTTGTGTCTACGACAGTCATCGAGGTAGGTATAGACGTACCCAATGCCACGGTTATGATGATAGAAAATGCGGAGCGGTTCGGCCTTGCGCAGCTTCACCAGCTGAGAGGACGTGTAGGACGGGGAAAACATCAATCCTACTGTATATTTATGAGCAGCTCAAAATCAAAAGAGACAAAGGAGCGTCTGGAAATACTGAATAAAACAAACGACGGATTTAAAATTGCAAGTGAAGACTTGAGACTTCGGGGACCGGGCGATCTCTTCGGCATCCGGCAGAGCGGAATTCTCAATTTCAGACTGGGAGATATTTTTCAGGATGCGAAGCTTCTTCAGATGGCAGATGAAGCAGCAGACTGGTATTTAGATCATGAAAATGTAAGCTTACATAAAATTCCAGATTTTGAAAGAACTTCTAGTGTAATTATTTAAAACCTCCATATACTATCGGTGTAACAAAGATAAAGTTACAAAGTTACAAAAAGGAGGAGTATAACAATGGCAAATCGTTCATCTAACAGAGCAGCCGTACCTGAAGCAAAGGGTGCACTTGACAAATTCAAATACGAGGTTGCAAGCGAATTAGGAGTACCGTTATCTGACGGTTACAACGGAGACCTTACTTCCAGACAGAATGGTTCTGTTGGCGGTTATATGGTTAAGAAAATGATCGAGCAGCAGGAAAAGCAGATGGCTGGTAAATAACAAGGAATGAAATGAAATCAGAGGCGTGGTATCTTAAAATACTACGCCTCGATTTCAATTGGGGACGGGGTATTTCTAGAAATACCCCGTCCCCGACTACAATTTACGCAGATGAAGATAAACAGTATTTTTTGATATGTTCAGGGCATCCGCCACAAACTGAACGGAATCTTTAAAATTAAACACGCCCTTTTCGTGGAGCTTTAGAATAATTGCTTTATTCTTATTGGAGGATACGATAGAGTTATCCTCCATAATTTTTTTCTTTGTCGTTTCAACCAGATGGGACATCAGCTCGTAGGAATCTTCGAAGAATTCTTCGTTTACCATTCCGGTAATTTTTGTGGAGGAGTCTGTCTGCGATTGAGTTGTACCGCTGTTAAAGCTGTCTAAAATACTTGAAAACGGTACATCCAGATAAAAGTTAATGCAGAGCAGGCCGATAATTTTATTCTTTTCACCCCGAATGGTAATGGTGGTAGATTTCATAGGCTTATTATTTTTATTTGTCGTAAAGTAGGTGACATTGTCTTCAGAAACATTATTTTCGATATCTTTCAAAATATTTAATGCCATATTTGTAATAGGGGCGCCGACCTTTCGCCCGGTGTAATGGCCGTTGGCAATTGCGATTACAGATTTATCGTAGGATTCCAGATTGTGGAGAATCAGCTCATATCCGGGACCGAGATAATCGGCAAGTCCTTTTATCAGATTCTTGTATGAATTCAGAATCATTTTGTCTGTTTCAGTTAAAGTACAATTCATTTTCGTTTTTCCAAACCTTTCCTAAAAAAATATTAGATATAACAAAAAAATATTAACATAAGATATTTTTTTTGTAAAGTAACAGATATTTTTTATAAATGTATTGACAACTTTTTAAAAATGTATATAATGAAAATTAGTTTATTGAATGAAATAAATTTTATTTAAGAGAAGGGAGAGAAAGGATGAAAAAAATTAACACTCAAAAGGCACCGGCAGCTATCGGGCCATATTCACAGGCTGTAGAGCATGAGGGAATCATCTATGTATCGGGACAGCTTCCGATAGTTCCTGCCAAAGGAGAATTTGCCGAGGGAGGGATCGCTGAGCTGACAAGACAGTCTATTGAAAATATTTCGGCGATTCTTGAAGAGGCGGGAAGTGATATCAGCAAGGTATTGAAAACGACAATCTATCTGCAGGACCTGAATGATTTTGCAAAAGTAAACGAAGTATATGCGGAGTACTTTGGAAAAACTGCACCGGCAAGAGCCTGCGTGCAGGCGGCGGCATTGCCGAAGGGAGCAAAAATTGAAATTGAGGCTGTTGCGTATCAATAGTATGTCTGGAGAGGAAAGGGAGAAATCGTGAATTCTATCAGAAAGAAGATGACTGCAGGCTTTCGCGGTCTGCAGGGCGGTTTGTTTTTGGAAAGCAAAAAGGCTGACGTAGGAGAAGGAGCAAATCAGTTTCAGAAGGATGGCGGAGATAATATGGCCTGGGCCGATATGTTTTATCCGGATCCGTCTATCCCGGAATCTGTCAGACTGGCGACTCTGGAAGCAGTGTCAGGCGGGTTTCCGTCTCACTACACACTTCCGGTAGGCCTACCGGAGCTTCGAAAAGCAATTGCAGCGCATATTGAAAAAAAGGACGGGCTTAAGATAGATCCGGCCAGAAATATAGTGGTTACGCCTGGATCCGATTCCGGACTTTTGTTTGCAATGATGCCTTTCCTGGATTTCGGAGATGAGGTCCTTGTGCCGGATCCGGGCTATCCTAATAATTTTCTGAATGCAGAATTATTAGGCGCCCATGCAGTCCATGTACCTACTTATCCGGAGGACAATTATCAGATCCGTATGGAAGAAATGGAAAAACGGCTGACAAAAAAGACGAAAATGGTTGTAATCACTCATCCGAACAATCCGACAACGGTAGTTTACAGGAAGGAAAACCTTAAGAAGCTGGCAGAGTTTATTGTCGGCAATGATCTGATTTTAGTTTGTGACCAGGCCTTTGAGGATCATATTTTTGACGGGATTGAATTTATGAGTCCATGTACGCTTCCTGGAATGTGGGAGAGAACAGTAACCGTATGTTCGCTTTCTAAAGGATACGGACTGAGCGGTTATCGGATTGCCTATCTGTATGCAGATGACCAGATTATGGATGTGTTTTACGGGAGTGCGGTAAATGTGGTTGGAGCTCCCTGTACGATTTCTACATATGGGGCAATTGCTGCATTAAAGGATGATACGATTCTTCCTGCTTATACAGAGATTCTGGAAAGGCGCAGAAGAGTTGCCTTTGATATTTTAGGCAGTGCGCCGGGGGTGCATATGAGGATGAGTGAGAGCGGTATATTGTCCTGGCTTGATGTAGGAGAGCTTGGCTCCTCGCAGGAGGTTGCCGATTACATTGCAAAGCATGCAAAAGTGCTTGTAAATCAGGGAACACCATATGGAGAGCAGGGAGAAAATCATATCCGGATTGTCACCGCATGTTTTAAAAAGGAGCAGGATGCAGTAAGAAGGCTTATGCGTATTAAGGAGGCGCTTACGCAGCTTGCGAAAGAGAGGTCTATTGTTTGAAATTATTATTTTATTCTAAGGAGGAGGGTTTCTTATGACAACATTAATTGCAGCTGAAAACCATATTGCATTATTTGCACTGCTGTGTGCGATCTGTGCGCTTGTGATCTATCTGGAGCAGAAATATGCCTGGGCGGCAAAAATTACAGGATGTATTATGGTACTTTTAATTACATTGTTATTGTCCAATCTGAAGGTAATACCAGAAAGCGCTGCGGCGTATGATTTTGTAGGAGCGTATCTAGTACCGATGGCGCTGCCGCTTTTATTATTCAAGGCGGATATCAAATCCATTTTGAAGGACAGCGGAAGGCTGACGGTTTTATTTCTCATCGGAGCGATTGGAACCTGCGCCGGCTCTGTTATTGCATTTTTCGTTGTATCGGGTCAGATACAGGAAGCGCCGAAGTTTATTGCTATGATTACAGGCTCTTACATCGGAGGCGGAATTAACTTTGTTGCGATGGCAGATAATTACGGGGCGTCCGGAACAACCGTGGCGACGGCAAACGTAGCAGATGCACTCACAATGATGTTTTTCTTCTTTGCACTTATGGTAATTCCGTCTATTCAGTTTTTCAGAAAGCATTGGCTCCACCCTCACGAAGACAGGATAGAAGCAGTGAATGCGGCAGGAGAAGACAAAGGCGAGGCGGCGACAAGTGCGGCTGCTTACTGGGGGAAGCGGGAGATCTCTCTGTTTGATATCGCGTTTGAAATTGGCTTATCTCTTGTAATCGTAGCCGTTGCGGCGCCGATTTCAGAGTTTTTCGCTACAGTGATTCCGACCAGTAATTTTGTATTAAACTTTTTCAATGCGCTTCTTGGAAGCAAATATTTGATTATTACACTTCTCTCGGTTGCTGTAGCCACTGCGTTCAGCGATAAGCTTTCAAAAATCGGCGGAGCACAGGAGATGGGGACGTATTTTATCTATCTGTTTTTTGCAACTATGAGTGCGCCGGTATCCATTCGTCTTCTCGTAGGAGATGCGCCGTGGTTTTTCGTGGCATGCATGATTATTGTTATTATTAATATCGTATTCGTGCTGGCCGGTGCCAAGCTTCTCCATTTTGGAATCGAGGAAGCGATGGTATGCTCCAACGCAAATATCGGAGGAGGCTCCACGGCAATGGCTCTTGCAATTGCAAAGAACTGGACTGCTCTTATTATACCAGGACTTTTAGTCGGAACGCTTGGAAATGTAATTGGAAACTTTTTCGGTATATTGATGGGGACTTTGTTTGGCGCTTAGAGATTTATGATATGTTTAGATAAAAAGGAGGAGTGAAAATGAGAATTGATAACCGTGATATTCCAAAAGGAAGTAAGGTAAGATGGAATTTTCTGGCAGCTGAAATGACGGTAAATAAAATTGAGGTTCCGGTGACGGTAATAAATGGTGTAAAAGAAGGACCTACAGTAGTTATTACCGCAGGGGTTCACCCAAATGAGCTGATCGGACAGGCTTCTACGGTCCGCCTGGCGAAGGAATTAGAGCCTTCTGAGATTGCGGGAACACTGATTTTTGTGCATATAGAAAATCCTATGGGACTGCAGTTTAAATATGCCAACCGCTCGCCGCTTGACAATGTGAATATGAATTCCGTATTTCCAACCGGCCTGGAGAAGGGGGAAGACATGGGACGGGACAGCCTGCATCTGGGGATTTCTCCTACAAAACAGGCAGCGGACAGAATCTTCAAAACATTTATCAGCCTTGCAGACTGGCACGTAGATATGCACGGAGGAGAGTTGTTTGAGGATTTGGATTTTAACATTGAGATTCTTCCGATTGGGGAGCCGGTGGACGAGAAGACAAGAGCCCTGGCCCGCATGTTCAAATCCGAAAAGATCTGGGAGGTGCCTCAGGGAACGATACCCCAGATGCCGAATTACCCAGGACGGGGCTCAGCAGTAGCAGAGGCAAATCATATGGGGATTCCGTCCTGTTTCTTTGAGATTGGAGGAGAAGGAAGGCTTCGAAAAGGACAGGTAGACCAGGCCTGTGATGCGCTCAGGAATATGATGATGTGCGTAGGGATGCTGGAAGGGGAGGCAGTACATGTAGAGCCGACAGTATATTCCGGCGGAAATGTTTTGTTTGCCCAGTGCGGCGGTCTTCACTATATCAATATTAACAGCGGAGATTTGGTTCATAAGGGACAGGAGCTGGGCTATACGGTCGGCTGGGATGGCGAGATAATCTCGCGGGATATCTGCCCGTGCGACGGCCTTATGACAAATATGGTAGTTCACGGCGGGGTAGAGCCGGGAGATATGCTGTATGTAATTGCCGATAAATGCTAAATAGGGACAGGGCTTTTTTAATTGGGGACGGGGTATTTCTAGAAATACCCCGTCCCCAATTGACATTTCCTGAGCGCATACTTATAATATACGGGATAAGCTTATATACTATAAATACTAGGAGAATTAACGATGAGGGTGATTGCGGGAACAGCCAGAAGGCTGAATTTAAAAACTCCGGAGGGCATGGATACGAGACCGACAACGGACAGAATAAAGGAAACTTTGTTTAATATTTTAGCGCCGGATCTATATGGCTGTCGTTTTCTTGATTTGTTTGCAGGAAGCGGAGGAATCGGAATCGAGGCGCTGAGTCGGGGAGCGGCGGAGGCGGTGTTTGTGGATAATTCTCCAAAAGCAGCGGCCTGTATAAAGGAAAATTTAAAGCTTACCAGACTGGACGCGAAAGGCTCTTTTCTGCGTATGGATGTATTGAGCGCTCTTAGCCGCCTGGATGGAGGAAAAAAATTTGATTATATATTTATGGATCCTCCCTATCAAATGGAGTGGGAGCGAAGGACCCTTGAATATCTGACGGATTCTGACCTTCTTTCTGAGGAGGGGATCGTGATAGTGGAAGCTTCCAAAGAGACAGCTTTTGATTTTGCCGGGGAGCTTGGCTGGAATATAATAAGAGATAAAGTATATAAAACCAACAAACATGTATTTCTTAAGCCGGCGGGGAGGGAAGCAGTATGATTAGAGCAGTATATCCGGGAAGCTTTGACCCGGTTACCTTCGGACATCTGGACATTATCAGACGCTCGTCAGGGCTGGTTGACGAATTAATTGTCGGAGTATTGAATAATAACGCAAAAAGTCCGTTGTTTTCTGTTGGGGAACGTGTTAAAATGTTAGAGGAAGTGACGGAAGGCATGCCTAAGGTAAGGGTGCTTTCTTTTGAAGGACTTTTAGTAGATTTCGCCAGAGGGGTGGATGCATGCATGGTAATCCGGGGACTTAGGGCGATCACAGATTTTGAATATGAGCTTCAGATGTCACAGACGAATCACAAGCTGGATTCAAAGATTGAGACGGCTTTTCTTACGACCAGTTTGGAATATTCTTATCTAAGCTCTACAACTGTGAAAGAGGTTGCCGCTTTTGGCGGAGATATTTCCCAGTTCGTGCCGAAAAATGTAATAGATAGGATTCAGGAAAAATACAGGAGAAAATAATTTAAAAAGGAGAGTGTAAGTAATGAGCAGCCGTATTGAGCAGATTATTGAAGAAATTGAGGAGTACATTGACAATTGTAAGTTTCAGCCGTTGTCTACCACAAAGATTATTGTAAATAAAGATCAGATGGATGAGCTTCTTCGGGAGCTCCGCATGAAGACTCCGGATGAGATTAAGCGTTATCAGAAGATTATTGCAAACAAGGATGCGATTCTTGCCGATGCTCAGTCAAAGGCAGACAGCATGATTGAGGAAGCACAGATTCATACCAATGAGCTTGTAAGCGAGCACGAGATTATGCAGCAGGCATATGCTCAGGCAAATGAGATTGTGACGGCTGCGACAGAACAGGCTCAAGAGATACTGGATAATGCGACCAACGATGCAAATGAGATCCGTATCGGAGCGATTCAGTATACGGATGATCTTCTTGCCAATGCAGAGAGCATCATCGGACATACGCTTGACAGCTATACGACCAAATATGACGGGCTGGTGAATTCTCTTCAGGAGTGTTATGATATGGTGCGCAATAACCGGACTGAGCTCGAGATTCCTGAGCCGGCGGCGCAGGCAGTCCAGCCGGCTTATGATGTGCCTCAGGAAGAAGAATATATGTTGGATGACGATGAATTGGTATAGAAATTAAAAAAGAGAAAGCTGCGGTTACAAAAAATTCAGATACAGAATGGAAAGAAGGCTGGTTACCATTGCGGTAATCAGCTTTTCTACTATGTAGGGCCGGATAGACAGCCTGGTTCCTGCAATCATACATCGAGTCTGTGCTGCCGCGCACAGTCCTCCGAAGGAGGTGCACACCATACAGAGAAAGAAGCGCTGTGCAGGCAGAAGCGGGCTTGCACACAAAAGAGAAATACCGCTTGTAATTTCCAGGGAAGGAAGAAGAATATACTGAAAAACAGGGTTAGAGATCTGAAATGTACGGGTTATGGATAAAAGAATAGAGAAAAGCATAATGTATCCGCCCACTTTGGTAATTGTCTCAAAACCATCCATAATACAGCCATCCAAAAGACTTCCACTTCCTCCGTCAGAGAAGGACATGTCAGATAAAATGGTTCCCGTGCCTCCGGATTTCGAAACGGCTGACAAGCGCCTGCACCGGTAATTATAGATGCGGAACAGGAAGCTTGACAGGATAGGGGATAATATGAGTATAAAAAGTGCAGGGACAGTATAACTTTCGTATTTAAGGTTCTGCAGCACAAGGTAGCTTACGATAAATGCAGGACTTGCATTATTGCAAAAGGACAGCAGATAAGATGCCTC
Organism: uncultured Lachnospiraceae bacterium; assembly: GCA_946558465.1. Lineage (GTDB taxonomy): Bacteria > Bacillota > Clostridia > Lachnospirales > Lachnospiraceae > CAPEBR01. The sequence continues at coordinate 24,981 of CAMNTM010000004.1, read as the reverse complement.
CGCCAGAGAAATCCGATTTTCACGGAGGAGATCAGAGGTTACTTTGCTGCCCATGGGATAGCCGCACAAAAAACCTGTAAGAACAGCAAAAGAGCCATATGAGGATACTCCGAAAAAAGGTCCCAGAAGAGGGCTTGTCAGGCGCGCAAGCAAATCTGCCGCATGACTCCTCAGTAAAAGGTTTGACAGAATAATAAATGGGAGAAGAGTCGGAAGTACTTGATTGAACCATAGAAGAAGTCCGGTGCATGCTCCTTCAAAGGTTTGTTTTGGAAAAAACAGCATAAGAAAAAATACAAAAATTGCAGATCCGTGTACAAAATATCGTTTCATATGTGAGGACTCCGGTAACTCTTTCATTTAATTGTATGGAACAGGTTGCTTTTTTATGATAAGTGTTGGATAATGAAAGACAAGAAGTATATATTTAGAAAAGCGAGGGAAGCAAAATGGCAGTATTAGATCAAATCGAACCAAAAGAAGTGTTTCGATTTTTTGAGGAGATGTGTGCAATTCCTCACGGAACATTTGACACTAAGAGAATCAGTGACTACTGTGCAGCATTTGCGAAGGAAAGAGGGCTGGAGTACATACAGGACTCTGCTGACAATGTGATTATCAAGAAGCCTGGAAGTGCCGGATATGAAGACAGCGAGCCGGTCATTATTCAGGGACATCTTGATATGGTATGTGAGAAGCGTCCCGGTTCGGATCACGATTTTAAGAAGGATGGCCTCAAGCTTGTTGTCGAAGATGGTTATGTAAAGACTGAAGATACCACGCTGGGCGGTGATGACGGCATTGCTGTGGCTATAGCGCTTGCTGTGCTGGACAGCAGTGATCTTGCACATCCGCCGATTGAAGCAGTCTTTACCTCGGACGAAGAAGAGGGTATGGGGGGCGCCAATGCAATCGATCTGTCTGTATTAAAGGGAAGAAGGCTTTTTAACATTGATTCTGATGTGGAGGGAATTCTTACGACAGGCTGTGCCGGGGGATATCGGTATGAGGCTGTGATTCCGGCAGAAAGGGTAAAGGGAAATGGTGCGACTGTAGAGATTCGGATACACGGACTTTCCGGCGGACACTCTGGAACCGAGATTCACAAACAGAGGGGAAATGCCCATAAGTTGATGGCCAGATTTTTAAACCACATTGCATCAGAGGTTTCCTTCCATCTGGCAGATATATCCGGTGGAAGCAAGGATAATGTAATTGCAATGGAATGTACAGCACGGATTGTAATTTCTGAATCAGATGTCGATAAAGTGAAATCAGAAGCAGAAGCGATGAAGAAAGTGTGGGCATATGAATTTATGGACGATGAGCCGGGACTGGCTATGGATGTGAGTGCAGCTGCATCAGAAGAGACAGATGTTTTTGACGCAGACGGCACAAGCCGTATTCTTTCCTATCTGACAGCATGTCCGTGCGGTGCTCAAGGGTTCAGCCGTAAAATTGAGGGACTTACAGAAACCTCTCTGAATCTGGGAATTCTTACGACAGGAGAGAATTATGTGAAGGCAGTATTTCTTGTAAGAAGCTCTGTGGAAAGTAAAAAGACAGAGCTTAAAGAGCAGCTCGATGCATGCGGAAGATTTGTGGGTGCAGAAGGAAAGGTACTTAATGAGTATCCTGCATGGCAGTATGATCCTGATTCAAAGCTGCGGAAGGTGATGGAAGAAACATACAAGGAGATGTTTGGAAAAGAGCCTGTTGTATCTGCAGTTCATGCAGGATTGGAGTGCGGATTGTTTATAGGAAAGCTTCCGGATCTTGATTGTGTATCCTTTGGACCAGACATCTTAAATATACATTCATTTAATGAAGCTCTGAGCATCGCTTCTACCGAGCGTATGTGGAACTATTTGACAGAAGTACTTGCAAGATTGAAATAATTATTAATCCAATACATACAATAAATAAATTTAAAATTTTTAAGAGCTGCATCCTTTTTGTCCGTTTTGAAAATGGCATAAGGGTACAGCTCTTTTGCATATAGTACAAGAAAAAGGAAATTTTATATGTGGAAAAAAAGAACTGGACAACAAATTCTGGTTTTGTTTTTATGTGCACTATTAGTAGTACTGTTAAGTAATAATATGGAAAAAATGGGGAAATACAACGAATTTCGACATATAAAGTTTACAGATTCCTGGTTTCGGGCCAAGTTTTTTTCAGAAGAAATGCGAGAAGTGAGCGATTGGCTGCCGGAAAGGGCAAAAGCATTGTTAAGAAATGTAGAACGAGAAATTACATATTTTCCGGTTCCCGAATCTGCCAAAAAACCTTCGCTTACAACTTCCTTTGTTGATACGTGGCAGGCTGAAAGGAACTATAAGGGAAAAAGAGGACACGAAGGAACAGATATTATGGCATCTGAAAATATAAGGGGACTATATCCCGTTGTCAGTATGACAGACGGAACAGTGGTCAATATTGGCTGGCTTGACAAAGGAGGATACAGAATCGGGATAACTTCAAATAGTGGTACTTATTATTACTACGCACACTTGGACTCTTATGCGGATGTGTCGGAGGGGGATGAGGTAGAAGCAGGACAGCTTCTTGGCTATATGGGAGATTCAGGATATGGGCCGGAAGGGACAAAGGGGCAGTTTGCAGTACATCTTCATATGGGAATTTACCTTTATCTTGATGGGGAAGAAATCAGCCTGAATCCCTATTATGTACTGCAGGCATTGGAAAGCAGAAAATTAAAATATGAATATTCTTAATACTAGAGTTCTACCTGCAGATGTGTTATACTAAAAAATATCCTATATAAAGAATTCATATAGTGATACTGGAGGAAACTATGAAGCTGCCAGAAGAATTTTCCGAGAAGATGAAATACCTTCTGAAGGAAGAATATCCAGACTACATTGCATGCTATAAAGAACCCAGATATTATGGACTGCGTGTAAATACAAATAAAATTTCAGTAGAAGAATTTAAGAAAATTTGCCCCTTTGAAATTCAGCCGATTCCCTGGATTGAGAATGGCTTTTATTATGATGGAGAAGTAGTGGTTCCGTCTAGGAATCCTTATTATTTTGCAGGACTTTATTATCTGCAGGAGCCAAGTGCTATGACTCCTGCAAACCGTCTCCCTGTAAAACCGGGTGAACGGGTACTGGATGTGTGTGCTGCACCCGGAGGCAAGGCGACTGAGCTGGGAGCCAGGCTTCACGATTCGGGAGTTCTTATAGCAAATGACGTCAGCAGTTCCAGGGCAAAAGGATTATTAAAGAATCTTGAGGTATTTGGAATCGGCAACATGCTGGTACTGAGTGAAGAGCCGGGACGTCTGGAGGAGTATTTTACAGAGTATTTTGATAAAATTCTTATCGACGCTCCTTGTTCAGGAGAAGGGATGTTCCGCAAGGATAAGAAGATGGTAAAGGCCTGGGAGGAGCATGGACCGGAATATTTCTCGAACATTCAGAAGAGTATCCTTCTTCAGGCGGCACGCATGCTGAAACCGGGAGGACTTATGCTTTATTCTACCTGTACCTTTGATGTGCGGGAAAACGAACAGGTGATAGAACATCTGATAAAAACCTGTCCGGAGTTTCGGATAGAGGAAATGGAGTCCTATAACGGCTTCTGCCAAGGAGTTCCGGAGCTCACAGAGAGCCGGAATACGGAGCTTGAAAAGACGGTTCGTATCTTTCCGCACCGCATGCAGGGGGAAGGCCATTATTTGGCACTTATAAGAAAAGGCGGACAGGCAGACAATGCACAGACCGGAAAATGCGGACGGGAAGGAAAATGCAGGCCGGAAAATGCAGGACAGACAAGAACGGAAATAAAAAAGAGCAGCAGACTGCCGGATGAGCTGCAGCATTTTCTGAAAACAGTCACAAAAGTCTTTGACGAGCAGCGTATTGTTCAGCAGGGAGAGCGGGTATATTATATGCCGGAAGGAATTTTTAATATACGGGGGCTTCGCTTTTTAAGAAGCGGACTTCTTATGGGAGAGCTTAAAAAGAAGCGTTTTGAGCCCAGCCAGGCACTGGCCATGTATCTAAAGAAGGGGGAATATAAATACTGTATTGATTTGACCGCAGAGGATGAACGTGTTACCCGCTACTTGAAGGGAGAAACGCTTATTGTAGATGATATTGTGCCTGATGAAGCCTCCGGCTGGTATCTTGTCTGTGTAAACGGGTATCCGCTGGGCTGGGGAAAACTTGCCGGAGGTACGCTGAAAAATAAGTATCTTCCCGGATGGAGGATGAATGCATGATAAGACTGGATAAATATCTTGCGGAGATGGGAGCCGGTACAAGGCAGGAGGTAAAAAGGTATATCCGCCAGGGACGCATTAAAGTGGATGGGCTTACAGTAAAATGCCCTGAAATGAAAGTAGATGAAGAAATTCAAAAAGTGGTACTTGATAATACTACTATCGAATATGTCTCTTATGAGTATTATATGTTGAATAAACCGGCAGGAGTAGTGTCTGCAACAGAGGATCCCCGTGACAAAACAGTAGTTGATCTGATAAAAAGCAGGAAGCGCAATGATTTATTCCCGGTCGGAAGACTGGATAAGGATACAGAGGGACTTCTTTTGATCACCAATGACGGAAAGCTGTGCCACAGGCTGCTCTCGCCCAAAAAGCATGTGGACAAATGCTATTATGCTGTGATTGACGGAAGGGTAACCGAGGCAGATGTGAAGGCTTTCAGGGAAGGTATAAATATCGGAACCTTAGATGACGAAGAATGGACAAGGCCGGCAGAGCTTAAGATTATAGAAAGCGGAAATATTTCCCGGATACGCCTGACAATTCAAGAGGGCAGGTATCACCAGATAAAGCGGATGTTTCGAGTGTCCGGCAGGGAGGTACGTTACCTTAAGCGGGAGCGGATGGGAACGCTGACTCTTGACGACAGCCTAAAGCCGGGACAATACCGGGCTCTTACAAAGGAGGAATTGGAAAGACTATGACAAATATGCTGAAGGATATAGATGCAGTAATTTTTGATATGGATGGGACACTGGTGGATTCTATGTGGGTCTGGGTGTCTATAGACAAGGATTATCTAAAAAAATATCATCTGACGGAGCCTGAGAATTTTCATGATGATATGGAAGGTATGAGCTACACAGAGGTCGCCCGGTATTATATGAAAGCCTTTCCGGATTTGAATCAGACACTTGAGGATATTATGGCCGAGTGGATGGACATGGCTCACAGCAAATACATGAACGATGTGCCGTTAAAACCTGGAGTCAGAGAATTTATCGAGACAGTAAGGGCACAGGGCAGGAAGGTAGGTATCGCTACAAGCAATACAAGGGAGCTTGTGGAGGACACTCTGAATGCACTTGGCATCCGGCAGCTTTTTGATTCTATTAAGACCTCCTGCGAAGCAGGAGCAGGGAAGCCTGCACCGGATGTGTATCTTATGGTATCTAAAGAAATTGAGGTGCCGCCGGAAAGATGTCTTGTATTTGAGGATGTCCCGATGGGAATCTTGGCAGGAAAAAATGCAGGCATGAAGGTCTGTGCCGTTGAGGATTCCTATTCAGTACTACTAAAGGAAAAGAAGCGGGCGTTGGCGGATTATTACATACAGGATTATTATGATATTGAAAAAGAAACTTACGAGGTATTGTGATGGCAGAGGCTGGAGGATTTTTACCGCTGTGCAGAGAGGATATGGAAGCCCGCGGCTGGGACAGGGCAGATTTTGTCTATGTATCGGGAGATGCATATGTGGATCATCCGTCTTTTGGAGCAGCGGTTATCACCCGGACACTTTCGGCCCGCGGATACAAAGTCTGTATGATCTCTCAGCCGAACTGGAAAGATTCCGGAAGCATTGCAGAGTATGGAGAACCCAGGCTGGGCTTTCTTGTATCGGCAGGCAATATGGATTCTATGGTAAACCACTATTCTGTCTCAAAAAAGCGAAGAAGGACGGATGCCTTCACACCAGGCGGAGAGATGGGAAAAAGACCGGACTATGCAGCTGTCGTATATGGGAATTTGATTCGCAGAGTATATAAAAAAACGCCGGTTATTCTGGGAGGAATAGAAGCCAGCCTAAGACGCCTTGCCCACTATGATTACTGGTCAGACAGGCTGAAACGCTCGATTCTTCTGGACTCAGGGGCAGATCTAATTTCCTACGGCATGGGGGAGAAGTCGGTTGTTGAAATTGCCGAGGCGCTGGAAAGCGGAATTTTGGTACAGGATATTACCTTTGTTCCTGGAACGGTTTTTCGCACAAAAAATCTGGACTGTGTTTATGATCCGGTGGTTCTGCCTTCTTTTGAAGAGCTTCAGGAGGACAAGCTGAATTATGCCAGAAGCTTTTATACACAGTACTGCAATACGGACCCGTTTTCGGGAAAATGCCTTGCAGAGCGTTACGGGGAGCATCTTTATGTTGTGCAGAATCCGCCTCAGAGACCGCTTACTCAGGCAGAGATGGATGAAGTCTACAGCTACCCTTATATGCGGACTTACCATCCTTCCTATGAAACAGCGGGAGGTGTTCCGGCTCTCCAGGAGGTCCGTTTCAGCCTGACCAGCAGCCGGGGCTGTTTTGGAGGCTGCAGTTTCTGTGCGCTTACCTTTCACCAGGGAAGAATCGTACAGGCAAGGAGCCACGAATCTCTGCTTGCCGAAGCTAAGAAGATGGTGTATGATAAAGACTTTAAAGGGTATATCCATGATGTAGGAGGCCCGACAGCAGATTTCCGGCATCCTGCCTGCAGAAAACAACTTAAGGAAGGGGTCTGCAGAAACCGTCAGTGTTTGTTCCCAAGACCCTGTAAAAATCTAAGGGCTGACCACCGGGATTACATAGAGCTTTTGAGAAAGCTTCGGAAAATTCCCGGAGTAAAAAAAGTTTTTATCCGTTCCGGCATCCGTTTTGACTATGTAATGGCAGATGCGGATGATACTTTTTTAAAAGAGCTGTGCGAGCACCATGTAAGCGGCCAGCTTAAGGTGGCGCCGGAGCACGTTTCAGACAGAGTATTACAATATATGGGAAAGCCTGAAAATAAAGTCTATCAGGCATTTGTTAAAAAATATAAATCAATGAATGAAAAGCTCCGTAAGGACCAGTATCTGGTGCCCTATCTGATGTCCTCGCATCCTGGTTCTTCTCTTAAGGAGGCCGTCATGCTGGCGGAATATCTGAGAGGTTTTGGATACATGCCGGAGCAGGTACAGGATTTTTATCCGACCCCTTCTACGATATCTACCTGCATGTATTATACGGGAGTCGATCCGAGAAATTTAAGCCCTGTCTATGTGCCGAAGAACCCGCATGAAAAGGCAATGCAGAGAGCCTTAATTCAGTACCGCGATCCGAAAAACTATGACCTGGTTCTGGAGGCATTGAAAAAATGCAAAAGGATGGATCTGGTCGGATATGGGAAGCAGTGTCTGATTCCGCCGCGGAGGTCTGAAGAAAAGGGTAAAAAGGAAAGAGATTTTTTGGACAGAGGAAAATCGAAAGAGAAGAAAAAGACGATTCGAAATGTACATAAAAGGAAAAGATAAATAAAACAGGACAGAGACAGGAGAATAGGAGATGAATATATGAAAATTGCGGTTGTAACAGGTGCCTCTTCCGGAATCGGAAGGGAATTTGCCAGACAGATTCCCAGGCTGTATCGGAATCTTGACGAGCTGTGGGTGATTTCCAGAAGGACCGAAAGACTGGAAAAACTTAAAGAAGAGCTTACGGTTCCCGTACGTATCTTTGACAGTGATTTGAAGCGGGATTATGTTTATGAGCGTGTCACAAGAGAATTGGAGGCAAGCCGTCCCGATGTGCGTATGCTTGTCAATGCCGCCGGCTGCGGACGTATAGGAAGCATCGAAGAAACTGCGGTATCAGACCAGCTTGGCATGATTGATCTAAACTGCCGGGCTCTGACAAGACTTACCTGCATCTGTCTGCCGTATTTATCGTCGGGAAGCCGGATTATTCAGGTGGCCTCAGCGGCAGCATTCTGCCCGCAGCCGGGATTCACAGTCTATGCAGCCTCAAAGGCGTATGTATACAGTTTTTCTCATGCACTCAGGTGTGAGCTTGGAGTGAAGGGGAGCTTTGTGACCTCCGTTTGTCCCGGTCCGGTGGATACGGAATTTTTCAAGCACACAGGAGGAAATTCCGGAAGTACGAAGAAAGCGTTCCGGGCAGAAACAGGCGCTGTAGTGAAACAGGCTCTTTTAGACAGTGTAAAGGGAAAAAGTGTCTCTATATATGGAAGGGCTATGAAAGCAGCATGGATCGGGGCGAAGCTTATTCCCTGCAGTCTTTCTTCCCGTCTGATGTACAGAATCAACAGAACCGTGTAGGAAGAGACAGGCTTAAGCGGCTTTGAAGCAAAAAAGCGAGGTTAGAGAAATGAACAAGATCGAAAAGGGCCGTCCCGGACATATAAAAGCTCAAAAAAACCGATATCTTGCAGGTGCGCTGGCAGAATTCGGAATTGTAATCGGACTGCTTGTCTTCGGGTATGTGCAGACGAAGACAAAGCTGAACCTTTTTACACTTTTTGCGATTTTAGGATGTCTGCCGGCATCAAAGATGCTTGCAGAATTTATAACGATGGCGCCTCATAAGGGAATTCTGCCGGAAAAATATGAAGAAATCAAAGCACATGCACCGCTTCTTATAGACATCTATGATCTGATTATTACAAGTAGCGAAAAGGTCATGCCGGTTAGCGCCGTTATCATAACAGGGCATATGGTCTGCGGATACACCGAGAATCCGAAGACCAATGAGGTTAAATGTGCAGAGCATATAAAGGAAACGCTCGAAAATAATCATTATGATAAGGTGACAGTAAAGATTTTTCACGATTACAAAGCATTTCTGGCAAGGGTAGACGGACTGAACAGCATGGCTTCCGTCGAAAAAAAGGAGCCGGGAAAAAGAGAGACGAACATGAAGGCTCTGATTCTTACCCTGTCCATGTAACGGGAAGGTCTTTTGTCCGGCCGGAACCTTTAGTTTTTATAAAAAGCTCCATGAGGGGATTTGATATATGAAGGAAATTGTGATAAAAGAAAATGAATCCGGACAGCGCTTTGACAAATATCTGAAAAAATATATGCCGCATGCGCCCGCAGGCTTTTTATATAAGATGCTGCGTAAAAAAAACATTGTTCTCAACGGAAAAAAGGTTTCTGGTTCAGAAAAGTTAAGTACAGGGGACCGTGTAAAATTTTTTCTGTCTGAGGAAACCATTACTGCATTTTCAGGGAAAAGAATAAAAGAGGAGCGCTATGTATCCTCAGACAGTCTTAAGATAGTCTATGAGGACAGGCATGTATTGATTTTAAATAAACCGGCCGGTATGCTGTCCCAAAAGGCAGAAACCGGCGAGAATTCGGCTGTGGAATATGTAATTGGATATCTCCTGGAAGGCGGAAAACTTACCAGAGAAGAGCTCTCTACCTTTCGTCCCTCTGTCTGCAACCGTCTGGACCGCAATACAAGCGGGCTGATTACTGCCGGAAAGAGTCTGGCCGGGCTGCAGGCCATGTCGTCTCTTTTTCATGACAGAGCATTGAAGAAATATTATCTTTGTTTTGTGAAAGGAAGAATTACAAAACCCTCCTGCGTCCAGGGATACTTAAAAAAGGATGTACAGACAAACCAGGTACGGATCGTAGAAGCACCTGCCGGCGGACCGGAAAAATGTATGTTTATTGAGACGGAATATATTCCAGTGGCATACGCAAGAGACATGACGCTTTTGAAGGTTCATCTGATTACCGGACGTCCGCATCAGATTCGGGCACATCTCGCATCAGAACGGCATCCGGTTCTGGGTGATTATAAATACGGTGACCGTAAGTGGAACGACGGTTATAAAAGCAGGTACGGGATTTCGTCTCAGCTTCTTCATGCATATGAAATGGTATTTCCAAAGCTTGCAGGACCGCTTGACGGAGTATCCGGAAAAACCTTTTTTGCAAAGGTGCCGGACATATTTTACAGGATGATTAAGGAGCAGACATGGGAACATGGAATTCAAGAGGCCTTAGAGGTTCTACACTAGAGGAGATTGTAAACCGGACAAATGAGTATTATCTGGAACGGGGACTGGCTCTGATTCAAAAGATACCGACGCCGATTACACCGGTAAAAATGGACAAAGAGCACCGGCAGATTACACTGGCTTATTTTGAAAAAAGGAGTACGGTAGATTATATCGGCGCTGTACAGGGAATTCCGGTATGCTTTGACGCAAAGGAGTGTGTTGCAGATACCTTTCCCCTTCAGAATGTCCATGAGCATCAGGTAAATTTTATGAAGGCATTTGAACGCCAGGAGGGCGTAGCATTTCTTCTCATCTATTTTTCCCACCGGGATGAACTGTATTATATGCGGTTTGAGGAGCTTCTTAAGTTCTGGCAGCGGGCGGCGGCAGGCGGAAGGAAAAGTATTCGTTTTACGGAGCTTGATCCAAGATTTTTTATGAAACTGAAAAATGGCTGTCAGGTTCCTTATCTGGATGCAATGAATCTGGATCTGGAAATACGGGAATAAAAGGAAGCCGGTACAGAAGTGCTCCGGCTCTTGACAAATCAAGAGAAACTGCGTATAATTCAATAGGATTTGCCACAGTAGCACGATAAAGTGCGGATTCCGAAATTGTATTCAAAAGGAATAGGAGGCATGAAAAAGCATGAAAAAATTGCTTCACACTCCGGAAGGGGTCAGAGATATATATAATGTAGAATGCGGAAAAAAGCAGGCGCTGGAAGGAAGGCTTAAGAAAACCCTTCATTTATATGGATATCATGATATTCAGACACCTACCTTTGAATATTTTGATGTGTTTCGAAAGGAAATAGGAACGATTCCGTCAAAGGATTTGTATAAATTTTTTGACAAGGAGGGAAATACCCTTGCGCTGCGTCCGGATATCACGCCGTCTGTTGCAAGAGCGGCGGCAACTTTGTTCGGAGATGAGACGCTTCCTATCCGTCTGTGCTATACCGGAAATACCTTTGTCAACCATTCTAGTTATCAGGGTCGTTTAAGAGAAGTAACACAGATGGGTGCAGAGATGATTGGAGACGCCTCTGTAGAAGCAGATGCAGAGATGCTGTCAATGGCAGTTGAGGCCATGCTTGCCGTAGGACTTAAGGAATTCCAGCTTAATGTGGGAAACCTGGAATTTTTCGAGAGTCTTCTGGAGGATGCGGACTTAGACGAGGAGTCTGCGGAGCGCGTCATCGAGCTGATTAATAACCGGAATTATTATGGAGCGGGAGAATATCTGGACAGCATCCTGGTAAAAAGAAGCTCTAGGGAAGCATTTGCCGCACTTGGTTCTCTTGTGGGCGGTATAGAGGTTCTTGTCCGGGCAAAAAATATTGCGCCGAATTCAAAGGGGCTTAAAGCGGTGAAACGCCTGGAAAAGATTTACCATACACTGCGGATGTACGGTGTAGAGAAATATATAACGTTTGATTTGAGTATGACAGGTGTTTATGGATATTATACAGGAATTATCTTCCGCGGTTATACATTCGGAACAGGGGATGCCGTTGTAAAGGGCGGACGTTATGACAGACTTCTGGAGAAATTCGGGAAGAGTTCGCCGTCCATCGGCTTTGCCATCGTCATTGATGAGCTGATGAATGCACTGGTGCGGCAGAAAATCCGTATTATCTATACCCGGAAGAATACAATCATTTTGTATGACGGGGAGAAAACTAAAAAAGCGGTTGCTCTTGCGAAGGATTTCAGAAGCAAAGCTAAAAATACAGAGCTGATCAAGAAAGCTGAGGACAAATCCTTAGAGGATTATGTAGAATATGGAAAGGAATATTATGCCGGAACACTGATTTATATACGAAAGAGCGGAAATATCCGGATGATTAATCTAATAACCGGAGAAGAAAAAGAGATAAGTAAAGAGGCAGAACAGCCTGCCGGTAAGATGGGAGCAGAAATATGAGATATCTGACATTTGCCCTGGGAAAAGGACGTCTTGCAAATCAGACTCTGGAGCTTTTTGAGAAGATTGGAGTTACTTGTGAAGAGATGCACGACAAGGATTCCAGGAAGCTGATATTTACCAATGAGGAATTAAAGCTTAGATTTTTCCTTTCTAAGGGACCGGACGTGCCTACCTATGTGGAATATGGTGCGGCGGACATCGGTGTTGCGGGAAAAGATACGATACTTGAGGAGGGACGCAAGGTTCATGAGGTTTTGGACCTGGGGTTTGGAAAATGCCGTATGTGTGTCTGCGGATACCGGCAGGCTGCTTCCTATCTAAAGCATCGTGAGCTGATACGGGTCGCCACAAAATATCCTCATATTGCGAAGGATTATTTTTATAATACAAGACATCAGACCGTGGAGCTTATCAAGCTGAACGGCTCTATTGAGCTGGCGCCTATCGTAGGACTTTCAGAGGTGATTGTAGATATTGTGGAAACCGGCTCAACTCTGCGGGAAAACGGACTCGATGTACTGGAGGAGGTATGTCCGCTTTCTGCCCGGATGATCGTAAATCCGGTAAGCATGCGCATGGAAAGTGAACGTATCAACGACCTGCTCTCAAGGCTTCAGGCTCAGCTTTAAAAATACAGCTTAAAGATGAGGGCGGAGTATATCTATACGGAGATAAATTAAGAGCAGACAGAGGTGGCAAAAAGATGAGAATACAGAGACTTAATCAGGATACGAGGAAAAATCTGCTGGAGGAGCTTCTAAGGCGGAGCCCCAGCCAATATACCGAGTATGAAAAACGTGTGGCGGCAATTCTTGCGGAAGTGAAGGAAAAGGGAGATGAGGCCTTATTCTCCTATACGAAGAGATTTGACGGGGCAGAAATCAATGCTTCGAATATTCGAGTGACAGAAGAGGAGATACAGGAGGCTTATGAACTGGCAGAGCCAAAGTTTTTGTCTGTTCTGAGAAAAGCCCTTGAAAACATCCGGATATACCATGAAAAGCAGCGGCAGTACAGCTGGTTTGACAGTAAGCCGGACGGTACCATGCTGGGACAAAAAATCACTCCCCTTCAGAGGGTAGGTGTCTATGTACCGGGAGGAAAGGCGGCTTACCCGTCCTCTGTGCTTATGAACGTGCTGCCTGCAAAGGCTGCAGGCGTAGAAGAGATCGTCATGACAACACCTCCGGGAAAGGACGGACGCATCACGCCTACAACTCTTGTGGCGGCTCATGAGGCGGGGGTCCATGTCATTTATAAGGCAGGCGGAGCCCAGGCAGTCGCAGCTCTCGCTTATGGAACCGAGAGTATTCCAAAGGTGGATAAGATTGTAGGACCGGGGAATATCTATGTTGCCCTTGCAAAAAAGGCTGTATATGGGCATGTAAGCATTGATGCCGTTGCAGGCCCCAGTGAGATCCTGGTGCTCGCGGATGAGACTGCAAATCCAAAATTTGTTGCTGCAGATCTTTTGTCTCAGGCAGAGCATGATGAACTAGCATCGGCGATTCTTGTTACCACAAGTGAAGAGCTGGCAAGAAAGGTATCTGAGGAAGCCGAACGATTTACTGCCCGGCTGTCCAGAGGAGAGATTATACAAAAATCGCTGGATAACTATGGATATATATTAATTGCAGAAACTATGGATGAGGCGATACGCACAGCCAATGAGATTGCCTCCGAGCACTTGGAGATTCAGACAAAGAATCCCTACGATGTGATGATGAAAATTAAGAATGCAGGGGCCATTTTTATCGGAGAGTATTCCAGCGAGCCTCTGGGAGATTATTTTGCGGGGCCGAATCATGTGCTTCCGACAAATGGCACTGCTAAATTCTTTTCTCCGCTTTCGGTGGATGATTTTATAAAAAAATCAAGTATTATCGCTTATTCTAAGGAGGCGCTTTGTGCAGTTCACAGAGATATTGAAGCATTTGCAGAAGCAGAATATCTGACTGCACATGCGAATTCTATTAAAGTAAGATTTGAGGAATAATATTTTATTTTATATGTAGTCGGTAGAGGAGGGGCCGGTATGGGAAGAACAGTAACCTGTGAAAGGACGACAAAAGAAACCCGGATTACTATAACACTAAATCTGGACGGTTCAGGAAAAACAAAGATTGATACAGGCATCGGTTTTTTTGATCATATGCTTGACGGTATGGCAAGACATGGACTTTTTGACTTAACTGTGAAAGCAGAAGGGGATCTCCCTGTAGACTGCCATCATACTATCGAAGATACAGGAATTGTATTTGGCCGGGCTATTCTTGAGGCAGTGGGAAATAAAGCAGGGCTTAAGCGGTATGGACACATGATTCTTCCAATGGATGAGACGCTCGCGTTATGTGCAGTTGATCTTTCCGGAAGGCCCTATTTGAGATATGATGCCGTATTTACTGTACCGGTGCTTGGGACAATGGATACAGAGATGATACGGGAATTTTTCTATGCAGTATCCTACAGCGCCAGAATGAATCTTCATCTTAAGATTCTGTCCGACGGAAATAACCACCATATGGCGGAGGCACTTTTTAAAGGTTTCGGAAAGGCGCTTGATATGGCTGTTATGAGGGAAGAACGTATTGACGGAGCGTGGACGACAAAAGGAAGTCTGTAAAATACAAAAGGAGAAGAGACTATAGATATGGGTTACAAGAGGATTATTTCCTGCATATTTATCGCAGGACAAAAGGCGGTAAAATGGTTTCATGACAGAGAGGTTCTGTGTGAGGATGTGATAGAGCTTGCAAAAACCTATAGTGATAACGGCGCCGATGAGCTGTTGATTTTTGACTTGTCTGATACGGATGAGGAACATGAGGAAGCGATTGACCTGATGCGTAAGATCAGCCGGGTTATCCGGATTCCTATGATTGCCGGAGGAAATATAAGAAAACTTGAGGATGTAAAAAAAATTTTGTATGCGGGCGCCAAACGTGCGCTGATTAATTTTTCAAAGCCGGACAGCTGGGGGATGACAGAGGAAGCGGCAAAGCGTTTTGGAAGGGAGAAGATTGCCGTATCTTTAAACGATTTTGACGCATTGTTCAAGCATCAGCATGTAATCCGGGATTATACCAGCGAGATTGTATTTATGCATCGTCTGGATTTGAATTCCGTAATGAATGTTACGGATATTCCCTGTGTAATTCTGACGGATGCAATGGATATATCTGAGCTCTTTGAAATTCTGAAGTGTCCGGGTGTGAAGGGACTTTCCGGAAAATTTGTAAGCCAGACAGACATGGATATTGCCGCGTTCAAGGAGCAATGCACGTCGGAAGGGATTAAAATGACCTCCTTTGAAAGTATGATGGACTTTTCACAGTTCAAAACAAATGATGAGGGCTTGATTCCGGTTATCGTCCAGCATTACAGAACAAGGAAAGTATTGATGCTTGCCTACATGAATGAGGAGGCATTTTATCATACAATTAAAAGCGGGCGGATGACCTATTACAGCAGGAGCCGTCAGACCCTTTGGGTAAAGGGAGAAACGAGCGGACATTATCAATACGTAAAATCTCTGACCATTGACTGTGATTATGATACATTGCTCGCCTGTGTTGATCAGATAGGAGCCGCCTGTCACACAGGCAATCCCACCTGCTTCTACCAGCCGCTTGCAGGGACTGATTCTGATGAAAAAAATCCGCTGCAGATATTTGAGACGGTATACGATACAATTTCTGACAGACAGAAGCATCCGAAGGAAGGGTCCTATACTAATTATTTATTTGAAAAAGGAATTGACAAGATTTTGAAAAAGGTAGGAGAGGAGGCGGCAGAGATTATTATCGCCGCAAAAAATCCGAACCCGGAGGAAATCAAGTATGAAATGGCAGATTTTCTTTATCATGCGATGGTGCTGATGGTGGAAAAGGGAATCAGCTGGGAGGACATTATTAAAGAGATGGCGGACAGATAAAGGTATGGATATCGCATGCAAAAACAGAGGACAGGTAAGCATATCTGACAATATACAGGCATAGAGTAAAGAGAGGAGAAAAACAGATAGCCTCTCTTTATTTTTATTCGAAGGAGCTGTAGAAATATGAATTCATCTGAGAAGAGGAGAAAGGAACTTCTGGAACAGACAAGGAGAAGATATAGAGACAGCTATGACCCGCCGGCTGTACATCCGCGGTACGGTGCGGTATATGGACACCTGTACGGAAGAAATGAAGAAGAGCCAGTCCCTGCGGGAACCTTTGGAATCCGGGTGTTTTTGTGTATGCTGCTGTTTGCTGCATTTGTGACGATGGATAAGCAGAACTATAAGGTACTTGACAAGGTTGACAGCAGACGGATTGTAAAAGAGATTACAACCGATCTTGACGTAGCCGAGGTATGGAAGAAGCTGTAAAAAAGCAGTCACAGGACAAATTGCCCTGATGACTGCTTTTAGTTTTATTCTTATTTAAAAAGGGTTAATGTCTTGAGAGATTTCCTTTCAGTTTGAACCTTTCTACCAGATTCTTCATAAGTTGTGACTGACTGGATAATTCCTCGCTTGCAGCAGCACTTTCCTGAGCTGTCGCAGAGTTAGTCTGAACAACACTTGAAATCTGATCAATTCCCATTGTAATCTGAGAAACAGCAGATGCCTGATTA
The DNA here is from genome assembly GCA_946558465.1 of uncultured Lachnospiraceae bacterium. GTDB lineage: Bacteria > Bacillota > Clostridia > Lachnospirales > Lachnospiraceae > CAPEBR01. The sequence continues at coordinate 8,394 of CAMNTM010000004.1, read as the reverse complement.
CTGCTGGCTTCTGAAATCTGGCTGATAATGCCGGTCATTTCGTTGACTCCATTTACAGCCTGAAGCAGAGACTGTGCTGTTTCGTCGGCAATCTGCGTTCCATTTTCTACTGCTTTCAGCGAGTTTTCTATCAGAGCAGAAGTACTCTTGGAGGCCTCTGCACTTTTGCTGGCCAGATTACGTACCTCGTCTGCCACGACTGCAAAGCCCTTTCCGGCGGCGCCTGCCCGTGCGGCCTCAACAGCCGCGTTGAGTGCAAGTATATTCGTCTGGAACGCAATGTCTTCAATCGTCTTGATAATCTTTCCGATCTCGCTGGAGCTGCTGCTGATATCGTTCATAGCCTGTATCATATGCTGCATTTTTTCGTTGCTCGTATTCATTTCAGCGCTGACAGTGTCTGCCATTGTGTTAGCCTGATGTGCGCTTTCTGCATTTTGTTTGACTTTCTCGGATATTTCATTAATTGTAGCTGCAAGCTCTTCAACAGAGCTTGCCTGCTCTGTTGCACCCTGAGAAAGTGCCTGTGCGCCGCTGGACACCTGGTCAGAACTGTTTGCTACCTGAACAGAGCTTTCACTGATTTGGAGCAGTGTATCATTAAGCTTTGCGGCAATTGACCGGAAGGATACGAGAAGAGGGTAGAATCCTCCGGTATATTCTTCTTCGCAAACAGAATCTACTGTAAAATCTCCAGATGCCATTTTAGCAAGGAATTTATTTTCATCATCAATAATAACCTGAAGTTTACGGACCAGTTTACGCATCTGTGCAGAAAGAACACCCAGCTCGTCTTTGGAAGTATAGGAAATCTCTATGTCCAAATCTCCCTCCGCCATCTTTAGGGCCGCATTTTCAATCTCAGATATCGGCATTTTAATCAGGCGGATAACCACAAATGAGAAAAAGACTCCGATTAAAATGATAACAAGAATAATCGCTGCCAAAATTATAGTAGCATTTCTGTAGAGTCTGGCACTTTCTTCTGTTTCCGCGGCGCTGCCTTTTGTATTGTATGTAATAATTTCGTCAAAAGCGCTGTTTAAGGAGTTATAAAGTTCTACACATTCGCCCTCCAGGACGGCACGCGCTTCGTCAACCCTTCCTTGTTTTGCTAATGCCGTCAGTTCTTCATCTGCCTGCCGGTATTGCGTCCAGATATCCATAGCAGTATTGTAAAACTCTTCTTCTTCAGCATCAATTAAGCTTTCATATTTTGCCAGAAGAGTATCCATTTCACTTTTTTCTTTCTCAATATATTGAAGACTGGACTCTGCTGTTTCATCAGAGATGGCGGTAAGATATCCCAGTTCATTGAGGCGGACATTAGAGAGTGTAGCGGCCATATCTCTGCCGGTGTCTACGCTTGGAAGCCAGCTTGTTGAGATATCATCTGTCTTTTCATTTAACCTGCCCATTAAAAGGAATGACATTCCCCCTATAACGAGCATGCCGATCAACGCGACACCTATAAGAATGTAGAGCTTTAATCTGATTCTTAAATTCCGTATGAAGTTTATCATATTTCTAATCTCCTTTTACTTTTTCATGTACACAAACTGCCGTTTATATCAGATAGAATACTCTGCTCCTCCTAATTATAGATATAAATACGACATTTTAGTAATAATATCGACCCCTCTTAAGTATTTGATAAGCATTTTTTTTTGAAACTCATGGTAAATTGTAGAAAAACTTCTACAAATTGAATTGTTTTTGCATAGAGGAAATGATAATATGTAAACAGGGCAGCCCGCCAGGGTGGATTTAACAAAAAGGAGGAAGTCGTTATGAATGAAATTACATATCGTAACCCGGTACCAGAGGATGCAGAAAAAATCGTAGCTTTTTATAATTATGTTGGAGGAGAGACGAGTTATCTAAGCTTCGAGAAGGATGAATATCCACTTGATGTAAAAGGACAAAAAGAGGATATTAAAGGACTTGAGGGCAATGCAAATAATACAATGCTCCTTGCACTTGACGGAGAAGAAATCGTGGGGATCGCAACCATTCATTCCAGTCATAAAATCAAATCCCGCCACGAAGGAGAGCTTGGGATTGTTGTTGCAAAAAAATACCAGGGACAGGGAATCGGAAGTAAATTAATTCAGATGCTGATTGACTGGTGTAAAGGAAATGGAGTAACCACAAGAATCCGTCTGGACACAAGAACAGACAATACAATGGCAGTTTCGCTGTATTTGAAATTTGGATTTGTTGTAGAGGGCTGCTGTAAGAATCAGACTCTTTTAGATGGAAAATATTATGACCTTTATATTATGGGAATGATGATAAAATAGCTGATGAAAGAGAGCATTATATTTAGTATATAAATTTATCGAAATGCGGCGTCTAAATAAAGCGTTTAGATGCCGTTTTTCTGATTAATAATGCTGCTGCCTTTTAATTAAAGAAATTATAGAAGGATATTTGCTTGAAGTTCTTTCTTAAAATGTATATAATATTGGCAGTCTGCATCTTGTGGATAGAAAGGAAGCTTATGAGAAAACTAGCCTTAAATGATGAAATATTACTAAATATCGAGAAGCCTGCCCGCTACATCGGGAACGAGGTCAACAGCGTCATGAAAGACCCGGAAAAGGTGGATATCCGCTTCGCCATGTGTTTTCCCGACGTATACGAAATCGGCATGTCCCATCTGGGTATTCAGATTTTATATGATATGTTCAACCGGCGCCAGGATGTGTGGTGTGAGCGGGTCTACTCTCCGTGGATTGATCTGGACAAGGTAATGAGAGAAAAACAGATTCCTCTGTTCGCTCTGGAATCTCAGGATCCGATAAAAGAATTCGATTTTCTGGGCATTACAATTCAGTACGAGATGTGTTATACGAATATTCTTCAGATTTTAGATCTAAGCGGTATTCCGATAATGGCGGCTGACAGAAGTGAAAATGACCCGATTGTAATAGGCGGAGGTCCCTGCACATATAATCCGGAACCGCTGGCAGACTATTTTGATCTATTTTACATCGGTGAAGGAGAAACCGTATACGGAGAACTTCTGGATGCTTTTAAATTATGCAGAAAACAAGGTGGTTCTAGAAGGGACTACTTAGAGATGGCCGCCGGAATTGAAGGTATCTACGTTCCTTCCTTTTATGAAGTCAGCTATCATGAGGATGGAACGATAGAGGATTTTTATCCTGTAAATCCACATGCGGCAGAGACCATAAAAAAACAGCTGGTACTAGATGTTTCAAATACTTACTATCCGGAGGCTCCGGTAGTTCCGTTCATTAAAGTGACGCAGGACAGAGTTGTATTGGAGATTCAAAGAGGCTGTATCCGCGGGTGCCGTTTCTGCCAGGCAGGGATGCTGTATCGCCCTTTAAGGGAGCGGAATGTCAAGATGCTGAAGCACTATGCCTCTCAGATGCTGAAGAATACAGGACATGAGGAAATTTCACTCAGTTCCTTAAGCTCCAGCGATTACAGCAGCCTAAAGGAGCTTGTCACCTTCCTGATTGAAGAATTTAAGGGGAAAGGGATCAACATTTCCCTTCCTTCTCTTCGAATAGACGCATTTTCTTTAGATGTGATGGAAAAGGTGCAGGATGTTCGAAAAAGCAGTCTTACCTTTGCACCGGAAGCAGGCTCACAGCGCATGAGGGATGTGATAAATAAGGGTCTGACCGAAGACGAAATTCTTGCAGGTGCAGGCGAAGCCTTTGAGGGAGGCTGGAACAAGGTTAAGCTTTATTTTATGCTTGGACTTCCCTATGAGACAAAGGAAGACCGCCGGGCCGTCGCAGAGCTTGCAGATAAGGTGGCAAGACGCTACTATGAGATTCCGAAAGAACAGCGGAACGGAAAATGCCAGATTACTTCCAGTACCTCCTTTTTTATCCCCAAGCCCTTTACACCATTTCAGTGGGCAAGAATGTATACCAATGAAGAATACATTTCCTACGCGGCTGATGTAAAGCATGCCTTTCAGGAGCAGCTGAATAAAAAGAGCCTTAAGTACCACTGGCATGATGCGGAAGTGACTGTGCTGGAGGGCATATTTGCAAGAGGAGACCGAAGGAGCGGTGCCGTCATTTTGGAGGCCTACCGGCTGGGCTGTATTTATGATTCCTGGAGTGATTATTTTGATTATGAAAAATGGCTTCAGGCTTTTAAAAACACAGGGATTGATATGGCATTTTACAATCTGAGAGAGCGTTCACTTGATGAGAGGCTTCCCTGGGATTTTATTGATATCGGTGTCTCCAAAGAATTTTTAAAGCGTGAATGGGAACGTGCGAAAAAAGCAGAGATTACCCCGAACTGCAAAAGGAAATGCGCAGGCTGCGGCGCCGGAAAATGGAAGGGAGGCATCTGTATTGAAAGCAAGAATTAAATTCCGAAAATATGGTGTGATGAAATTCATCGGCCACCTGGACGTAATGCGTTACTTCCAGAAGGTAATGCGCAGGGCAGAAATTCCCATCGCATTTACCGGCGGCTGCAGCCCCCATATGATTATGTCCTTTGCCCAGCCGCTTGGCGTAGGGCTTACCAGTGATGGAGAGTATCTGGATATTGAGCTGAGCAGTCCTGTGTCGAGGGAAAAGGCGATAAAGCAGATGAATCAGGTTATGGTGGAAGGAATGGAAGTTACAGACTTTACCGAAATTTCGGACGATAAAAAATCAAGCGGTATGACGATTACTGCGGCAGCATCGTACAAGGTTTTTTTGCTGGCTTCTGGAGAGAATTCAGATAACCGTATCCACATTCCTGTAAAATGGAGAGAGAGTTGTCCACATTTTCTTGAGGAAAAGGAAATCTTCATGTGGAAAAAAACAAAAAAAAGCGAAAAAGAGGTGGATATCCGTCCATTAATTTATGATATGAGAGCAGATGAGGAAAGCATATTTTTATTTCTCGCTGCCGGAAGCGGGCAGAATCTGAAGCCAGATTTAGTGATGCGTGCCTTTCTTAGCTACATGGGCATAGATTTTCATGAAAAGATGCCTCCGTTTCATTATCATAGAATCGATCTTTATGCAGAAGAAAAAAATACGAAAGCATTTATTTCTCTGTCTGATACAGGAGTATAAGTCAAATGAGTAAAAAAGAGATAAAGACCAATGCCATGCGTATACTGGAGCGTCAGAAAATTCCCTACACTTACGCCGAATATGAGTGCGGAGAATTTATCGATGGAATTCAAATAGCTGATAAGCTGGGATATGACCATAAACTTGTCTATAAGACGCTGGTAACTACCGGGAAGAGCGGCGGCTATTATGTATTTGTCATACCTGTTGAATCTGAGATAGATTTAAAAAAAGCAGCACGTGCAGTAGGTGAAAAATCTATAGAAATGCTTCCATTAAAGGAGCTTACAAAAATAACCGGCTATGTCCGGGGCGGCTGTACTGCTGTAGGCATGAAGAAGCAATTCCCAACCGTGATTCAACAGGAAGCGCAAAAGCTTCCCTTGATTCATGTAAGCGCCGGGAAACTGGGCATGCAGCTTACTTTGGCACCTGAAGATCTCCGCCGCGCTTCAAACGCAGTCTATGGGGATGTGAGTAATTTTCGTTGCAGAGATGAAAAAAATGGAGTAAGATAGGATAGAACAAAAGAAAGAGCAGTTTGGAGGATTACAAAACAGATGATAAAAGTAGTAAAATTCGGCGGAAGCTCACTTGCAAGTGCAGAGCAGTTTCAAAAGGCCGGCTCCATTATCCGCAAGGATAAAGCCCGGCGCTATGTGATTCCATCTGCACCAGGAAAACGTGATGCGAATGATACGAAAGTAACAGATATGCTGTACAGCTGCTATCGTCAGGCGATTCTTGACGAGGATATGGATGAGGATTCTGACGAGAAGGACAGCGTCAATTTTGAAGAGATGCTGAAGAAGATTCAAAACCGCTTTGATTTGATTATCGCCGGTCTCAAGCTGAGTTTGTCTCTGGAAAAGGAGTTCAAAATTATCCGGGAGAATTTCAGTAAAAAGGCCGGAAGAGATTATGCTGCTTCCCGCGGAGAGTATTTGAACGGCCGGATTATGGCAGAATATCTCGGTTACGAATTTATTGATGCTGCAGAAGTCATCTTTTTTGATGAGGAAGGTAATTTTGACGCCCAGAAGACAGACGCAGTTTTGTCCGAACGTCTTATGCACACTTCGAGGGCAGTCATTCCCGGCTTCTATGGTTCTATGCCGGACGGGAAAATAAGGACCTTTTCCCGCGGAGGCTCTGATATTACCGGATCCATTACAGCAAAGGCCGTACAGGCGGATTTATATGAAAATTGGACAGATGTATCGGGATTTCTAGTTGCAGATCCAAGAATCATTAAGAATCCAAAAGCGATCGATGTGATTACATACAGAGAGCTTCGGGAGCTTTCCTACATGGGCGCCACCGTACTACATGAGGATGCCATCTTTCCTGTAAGAAAGGAAGGAATCCCCATTAATATCCGTAATACCAATGCACCGGAGGACAAAGGGACTTTAATTGTAGAAGCTACATGCCAGAAACCGCGGTTCACAATTACCGGAATAGCCGGAAAGAAGGATTTCGCCTCTATTACTGTAGAAAAAGCAATGATGAATTCCGAGGTGGGCTTTTGTAAACGTGTACTGGAAGTATTCGAAAACAATGACATCTCCATCGAGCATATGCCGTCGGGTATTGACACTATGACGATTTTTGTGCATCAGGATGAATTTGAGGAGAAGGAGCAGAAGGTAATTGCCGGAATCCACCGTGCTGTATCGCCGGATTTTCTTGAGCTGGAATCGGACCTGGCGTTAATAGCAGTCGTGGGACGGGGAATGAAGGCAACGCGGGGAACCTCCGGACGGATTTTTTCTGCACTTGCCCACGCAAATGTCAATGTAAAAATGATTGATCAGGGCTCCAGCGAGCTGAATATCATTATCGGCGTGCGGAATCACGATTTCGAAGCGGCGGTTAAAGCTCTTTATGATATTTTTGTTACAACACAGATATAGGAGAAATGAAAGATGAATATTTTATTTTTCCTCCATCCCAAAAGTGAGACAGCATACATTCATGATTACCACACGCTGCGTCAGGTGATGGAGATTATGGAATACCACAAATATTCCTCAGTTCCGATTTTGAATAAAGAAGGAAAATATGCAGGTACGATTACAGAGGGAGATCTTTTATGGGGATTGAAGGGACGAAATCTTCTAAACCTTAAGGATGCAGAGGAAGTCAGTATTCTTAAGATTGAGCGCCGTCATGATTACCAGTGTGTAAGTGCAGAATCGGACATGGAAGATTTGATAGGCAAGGCGATGGAACAGAACTTCGTCCCGGTGGTAGATGATGAACAGCATTTCATCGGTATTATCACAAGACGTGATATTATAGGATACTGTTATGATAAAATAAAGGATAGTGATAAAGAATGATTGTTGATTTCCATACTCACATGTTCCCGGATAAGATTGCCGGAAGAACCATAGACTTTTTATCTGGAGTCTGCAGAACGGTTCCTTTTACAGACGGAACCTATGAAGGTTTGAAAAAAGAAACCGTCTCCTCCGGCGTGGATATCTCGGTAGCGCTTCCGATTGTGACAAATCCCAGGCAGTTTCAATCTGTCAATGAATTTGCTTCTCATTACCAGGAAGCTCCGATTATTTCCTTTGGAAGCATATATCCGGAAGCCGAGAATTATAAGGAACAGCTTCGATATATTAAAGAGCTTGGATTAAAAGGAATCAAGCTTCATCCAGATTATCAGGAGGTTTATTTTAACGATATCCGCTATAAAAGAATCGTATCGTATGCTTCGGAGCTTGACCTTATTATCAGCGTACATGCAGGGGCCGACCCTAAATGCCCGGACAATATCCACTGTACGCCCAGAATGTCTGCAGAGATTCTTGATGAGGTAAAACCGCCGAAGCTTATTCTGGCCCATATGGGCGGCAATGCACAGTGGGATGAGGTGGAAGAGCATCTTGTAGGAAAAGATGTCTATTTTGATACAGGCGTGGTACTTAATCGGATGTCTGAGGAACAATTTCTGCGTATCCTAAAAAATCACGGAGCAGACCGGATTTTATTTGCCACTGATTCTCCTTGGAGCGGGCAAAAGGAATTTATTCGAATTCTTAAAGAGATGCCTCTTGAGGAAAATATGAAAGAAGCTGTATTTGGAGAGAATGCCTGTCGTCTGCTGGGGCTTTCCCAGACAGAATAAAAACGGCAGAATAAAAATGAAAAAAAGCCCGAAAACAGCTTGATTTCATAAAAAGCATATGCTATTATATTTAAGTGTGCCGCACAATAAGGTTTAAGCTCTGCATTTTTATGCAGACACCGAAGTTGGCGAGTAATGATAATAGGAGGTGCCATATGTACGCGATTATAGCAACAGGTG